>NZ_JBEYSX010000001.1:0-941404 GCF_040642815.1 Nocardia sp. NPDC047648
GGGCTACCAGCGGATCGCGGCCAACGTCGAGCGCCGCTTCCTGCCCTGACCCGGGATCCGAGGAACGCCGCGCGCCGCGGGCATTCACGTCGGGATCAGTGCCTCGGCCTGCTGATCATGTCTTTGGCTCGGTCCATCATCGCGGCGAACGGACCGACCAGCACGTTCGCGGTAGCCGATTCCACGCCGGGATGCGGCCTGGTCGGCGCCATCGTCTCGGCGAGTTCGACCGTCTTTCGCAATCGCCGCAGGGCTTCGTCGTCGAGTTCCTCGCGCAGCCGAGTGAATTCTTCCCGTTCTTCGTGGTCGGCATGCGCCAGCACCGCTTCACGCAGCTTCGCCAGCCGCACCTGGAATTCCATCGAGCTGATGTCGAGCGATTCCATCTCGGCGAGCTGTTTTTTCGCCTTGTTCTCTTCTTCCAGCCGTGCGTCGACGATGGAGGCGCCATCACCGATCTCCCGCCGGGCGCGGGGGTGGATGATCTCTTCTTCGGCGGTCTCGTGCACGGCGAGCAGGCGCCGCAATTCGAAGAACTTGCTCTCCCGCTCGATGGGGTCGGAGGTGTCGGCGGTCTCGATGAACAGTTGCTTGATCCGGCCGTGCTGATGGATGAGGAAATCGATCGCGTCGGTGGTGGAGTCGATCGTGGTTGCCATAGTTGATCTCCCCTCGGGCTCTCGAGTCGGGCTGACGAACTACGTCCGTCGCGGCGGTACCCGGCAGCGCGCACGCGAAACCGCGGGACCGGCCGGTCAGTTGCTGGTGGTGCCCGTGATGGGAGCGGGATAGACCGAGGTGGGCACGCTATGGCGCCACGGGCGATGGATCTCCGAACCCGGCAGCGAAGCCAGTTCCGGTATCCAGCGCCGAACATAGTTACCGTGCGGGTCGTAGCGTTCGGCCGTGCCGAGGGCTCCCCGGTACAAGTGCCCCGCCTGCTGCCAGGTGCAGCGGTCGCTCGCTGCGTCGGCATCGAGCAGCCACCGCCGGAAATGGTCGGCGCCGACTCGCCAGTCCACCCGCAGCGTCGTGGTGAGGAAACTGGCGGCGATCGCCCGGGCGCGTTCCGGCATCCATCCCTGCGCGGCCAATTGCCGCATACCCGCGTCGACGATCGGGTATCCGGTACGGCCGTCGCACCAGGCACGGGCCGCGACCGGATCGTGCGCCTGCGGGTCACGTGGTCGGTCACCGGACCGTGCGATGCCTGCGCGGGCGGCGAGGAACTGGAGCCGGAAATCGCGCCGGGCGAGCAGACGGACGAAGGCGCGTCCGTCCGCCGTCGTCATGTCGGTGCGATACACCATCTCGGCCGCGGACAGGCAACCGAAATGCAGGTAGGGCGTCAGGCGGGAACATCCCTCCCGGGTGAGGTCGCCGCTGGAGGGGTCGCGTGGTTGTTTCCGGTCGGCGGTGCAGCCCCGCCACAGCGCGCGACCGGTGATCTCGCCGCCGACGGCCAGTTGCGGTGAGACAGCGGCGTCGCCGAGTTCGTCGAACTTCGGTACGGGATCACTGTCGACGCGCGGGACGATCAACTCGGTGGGCGTGTCCAGCGGACGCCGCTTGGGAACCTCCAGCCACCGGCGAAAGTAGGTAGCGAAGTCCGGAACCGGGTCGTTCGGTCCGCGCGAGGCGCAATCGAACGGATCCACGGCGGTGAGGGTGGCGGAATGGGTGTGCAGCAGGCAGCTGCGTCGCGCCAGCCGTTCGCGCAGCGCTCGTGCTCGGCACCGGCCGTACCACGTGGCGTCGTCGGCGATGTGGACACTGTCGGCGTGCACCTGTGCCGCCACCCGATCCACCGCGTCGACGTAGTCACCGTGCCGGATCACCAGTTGCCCTCCGGCGCAGCGCAGTTCGGCATCCAGTTCGGCCAGCGCGGCGGAGAGGAAGCGCAGCTGATTCCCGGCCGGGTGGGCACTGCCGATGATCCGGTCGTCGACGACGAACAGCGGAACCACCCCGGCACCCTCGCGCACCGCGGCCAGTAGGGCTGGATTGTCGTGCACGCGCAGGTCACGCGTGAAAAGTGCGATTGTTACGGCCATTCGATGGTCATTTTCGACGACAGGCATCCGTCGCGATCGACGACGGCGGTATCGGACATTCGGCTGCGGTGCCACGCGGATGCGGGCGGGTATCGGAGTAAAATTCTTTACGCCAATGCTGAGGGACGGTGACTGTCGTGTCAAGCCAGCGACGCGATCGTCTCAGCGCGCGCGGAAGAGATCGGTGAGCCAGGGTTCCAGGTCGGCGCTGAGCGCGGGCAGATCCGGTGCGTCCGAGTCGTCGAGCGCGTCGGCGGTGAGCTGGCGAACGGCGTAGACCACGCCCATATAAGCCGTGACGGACAGCACTGGTTGCCGATTGCCGGTCGCGGCCCCCACCAGACCGCGAATGAACTCGGCGAACAGCCGGATCGAGCGCCGTCTGCGCCGCCGCACCGCAGGCCCGAGCGCGTCGATCTCCACCTGGTAGGCGCGAGCGACGACCAGGTCGTTCTGCAGGGAGCGAAGGTACCGACCGAGCGCGTCGGCCACGATGGACCGGCGGTCTCGGCCCCTGATGTCAGCGCCGGTCAGCTGGGTCAGCAGCACCTCGATGAAGCGGTCGTATCCCGCGAAGACACATTCGTCCTTGTTGGCGAACGCGTCGTAGAAGGCCGCCAGCGAGACGCCGGCCCGCTTCGCGACGTCGGTGGGCCCGAAGCCGGCATAACCGCGAGCGGCCAGCAATTCGGTGACCGCGGCCAGCAGCCGTTCCCGCTGGGCCGCCATCACCTGCTCGCGCCCCAGATTGTGCCGACCGCGCGGCAATGCCGCCGGAAGCGTGAAGAACACTCCGTCTCGCACCGGAACGATCGGTGCGTCGGCGTCGGCAGGCGCGGCAGACACCTCTGCAGACTACCGAGCCGGCCGCCGCCGCGCGCCCGGGCCGCGACCGATGCCGGGCGCGTCCGGCTCCGGCTCCCGGCGATGCTGCGCTCGATCGCTCGATCGCTCGATCGCCGACGGCACGGGACGCCCCGGCCGTCACCTCGGACGTGGCCCGGAACCGATGGCCGCCCCGGGCCACGCGCAGCGGTCAGCCGAGCGGCAACTCCAGGCAGGAGGGAGCGCCATCCGGGGAACTGATGGTGATCCGTGCGCCGACACTGTTGGCGCTGGAATACAAGGGATCCAAGCCATCGATGACCAGCATCAGCCGGTGACCGTCCGGGACGTCATAGGCGGCCGCCTGCAACTCCCACGAGACGGTGGCGGGCAGGTCCGACTCGATGGTCTTCGGCTCGTGCGTGACGATCGTCGCCGAACCGTCCTCGTCGACATCGAGCAGGTAGGCCACCACGGTCGCCGATTCGTCGGTGCTGTCCACGGTCACCTGCAGCCGGGGGATCCCGCGAATCTGCCGCGCTACACCACCGCGCGCCGCGAGTAGCGGCCCCGTCGACCAGACCAGGGCGTGGGTGCGGTCGATCTCGGCGGTCCGGTAGATCTTCGGGTTGCCCGCCCACTCCTCCTGTCCGGTCACCATGAGCTTGTCCATGGCGACGACCTCGGGCTGCTCGCCCACGATGAAACTGCGTTCCCATCCGGAAGCGACGTCGTCGGGGCTCAGCGCGCCGTCCCCACCCTCGCGCTCATCGGTCAGGGCCAGTGCTTCGCCGTCGGTCGTGACGTCGGCCCACGACGCCTTCTCCTCGCGGCGCGCAGGCTCGATGATCACGTTCTGATCGTTCCCGGAGGGCGTGGTCACGTAGGTGAACATGACCTGATTGCTGATCTCCGGCCACCCGTCGACACCGTTCTGCTCGTCCTTGAGGTAGTGATCGAGCCAGGCGTACGCCTCGAGCAGCGGCACGTTCGGCCCGGCGCCTGCCGCGGGCGGAGCGATCAAGCCGGGACCTTCCGGCGCGGCATGGTCACCGATCCACATGTTCAACCGTTTCCGGCCCGGGATCTTCTCGAAGGTCTTCAGAACCTGGTTGACCGGGAAAAGGCCCTCGTGCCAAGTGTTCGAGAAGAAGGTCGGAACCTCGAGGGAACCGACGTAACTTTCCGGAGCGCGTTCTGTGCCCCAATCGACCACCGGGTCCATGTCCTCGCCCTCGGCGAATTTCGCCAGGATCTCCAGCGCCTCTTCGTCGAACTTGTCCTCTTCGGCTCCGCCGGTCAACCCGATCAGCGCTTCGACCGCCCTGAGGTGGCGGGTGCCGTTGTCGTACAGGCTCGTGGCGAGGTTGCCCCAGGTACTCAGGGCGACGACGACGTTCACTCGGGGGTCGTGCGCGGCCACGATCTGGCTGATGCCCGAGCCGTAGGACTCGCCCATGAAGGCGACGCGGCTGGGGGCGAGCTCATCGATCGCGTAAGTCAGCACCGTGGAGCCGTCCAGCCGGTCCCGCGGACCCGCCACGTCGACCGTGCCTTCGGACGTGCCGAACCACGGGATGTTCGTTCCCGGCAGGGCGGACAAGCCGATGCCGCGTGGGGTGTACGCCAGCACGTGATAGCCCTTGGACGCCAGCACGAGGTAGGCGTACTCGAACAACGGCCACCCGAACGGCGTCCATCCGGCGGGAACGACCACCAGCGGGCACGGCCGGGTGGTGGTCTGCCGCAGCATGTGCGCCGAGAGCCCGATTCCCCCCGACGCCTCGATGCGGGGAAACGACGGCACGGCAACGTTCAGCGCCCGGCTCACCAGATCCGCGACGTCGTCGGGCACCAGCCCCTCGCCACTGCGGTTCCGCACCGCGGTCACCAGGTTCGATGCGAACTGCACCGCTTCCGGGCGCACCTGCCCCCGAGCGTCCCAAGCTCCCTCGACGGCGATCCGCGAGAGCTGTTCGGACGTGGTCCCGACGATCGGATCTCCTTGCGACATGGACGTCATCGATCCTTCCGTGCCAGTTTGCTGCGAATTTGCGGACCGCAGCAGCGTGGCATGGCGTGTGATCAGTTGTCCCAGGAATCGCCGATGCGTTTCTCGTTCGCAACAGGCCGATGACCTGCGGAAAAGTTGCAAGATTCGACTACCCGGCCGCAAGTGCGCCCGCTTCGCCCAGCCCCCGTGCGCTTCCGGTCTCCGCCACTCGGCGAACCCGGAGCGCCGAATCCGGCGCGGCCCACGCCGCACACTGCTAGCTTCCGGGCCGTGGATGACTTCTCACGCTCCTGGACAGCGTTGCGCACGGCGGTCGCCGACCTTTCGGACGAGGATTTCGCGCAGCCGTCCGGCTGCACCGGCTGGCTCGTGCGAGACCTGGTGTGCCATCTGATCATCGACGCCCAGGACATCCTGATCACCCTCGTGACCCCCGCCGAAGCCGAACCGACGCGCGACGCGGTGACCTACTGGGAGGTGGCCGATACGGCGCCGACCGGCGACGACCCGCTCGACGCGCTGATCGTGCGGCTGGCCGCGGCGTACCGGGAGCCGCGGTTGCTGAAGATTCACTTCGAGGATGTCGGCGCGGCCGCCGGGCGCGCGGCCCGCCTCGCCGACCCCGACCTGCGGGTCGGCACCCGCGATGAGGTCCTCACCGCGGGCGACTACCTGTGCGCGTACGTCCTGGAGAGCACCTTGCACCACCTCGACCTGATCGCGCATTTGCCTGGCGCGGCCGAGCCGCCCGCGGAGGGTCTCGGCCGGTCACGCGAGATGCTGGAGAAGATCGCCGGGGCCGCGTTCCCCCTCTCGTTCTCCGACACCGACGCGCTGCTGACCGGCACCGGTCGACGGACGCCGACCGAGACGGAGAAGGCCGAACTGGACGAGCTGGCCGCTCGGCTCCCTTTCGTCCTCGGGTGAGCGTTACCGCGCTGCACCACCCAGTTTGACCGGCACGGACAGCGGACCGATGGTGAAGAAGGACGGCGAGTACGGGATGTCGGCGGGGTCGATGGCGAGCTCGAGGTCCGGCAGCCTCCGGTAGAGCGAGGCGAGCGCGAGCCTGCCCTCCAGACGGGCCAGGCCCGCGCCGATGCAATAACGCGGCCCGTGGCCGAACCCGAGATGTCCGCCCCGCTGCTCGCGGGTGATGTCGAATTCGTTCGCGGTCTCGCCGTATTCGGCGGGGTCGATCCCGCAGGCCTGGTAGGCGACGCCGACCGCCTTGCCCTTGGGGATGGCCACGCCGGCCACCGTGACGTCGGTCAACGTGAACCGCCAGCTGGTCATCATCACCGAATGCCGGTATCGCACAGTCTCTTCGACCACGTCGGCCCAGCGATTCTCGGCCTTGGCCAGCGCGAGCTGATCGGGGTGTCGCGACAGCGCCAGGATGGCGTATCCGAGCATGTGCACGGTGGTTTCGTGGCCGGCGACCAGCATGATCCACAGGACGGCGACCAGTTCCTCGGCGGTCAGCTTGTCGCCCTCGTCGCGGGCTTGCACCAGGCCCGTGGTCAGGTCGTCGCCCGGCTGCTGCTGCTTGCGATCGGCCAATTCGTACAGGTACAGCATGAGCGCGTTCTGCGTCGCGAACGCCTCTTCGGGCGGAGTGGTGTGCGCCAGCAGTGTCGCCGTCCAGCGCCGCAGACGATCCCGCTCGTGCTCGGGCACGCCGAACAGTTCGCAGATCACCGCCATCGGCAGCGCTTCGGTGAAGGTGGGCACCAGGTCGACGCCGTCACCGGCGGCCACCACCTCGTCCAGCAACCGGTCGACGATCTCTTGGACCCGCGGCTCCAGCGCCTTCACCCGGCCGGGGGTGAAGGCCTTGCTGATCAGGCCGCGAAGCCGCCGATGGTCGTCACCGTCCTTGGTGGACAGGTGATCGCCCTGCACGATGGCGCGCAGGGGCCAGTCCTCCGGAATGGAACCGTCGTACATGGCCGGCCAGTGCTTGGGATCCCGGGCGAACGTCTTGTTGTCCCCGGCGAGGATCTCGCGCACCGCGTCGTGCGTCAGCGCCAGGTAGGCGGGCACGCCGCCGGGAAACTCCACCTCGACCACCGGCGCGATCTCCCGGAGCCGGATGCAGGTGTCCAGCAGATCCTCGTTCGGGGCGGGGAATGCGGGCAGGCTGGTTGTCATGGGGAATTCCCTTCTGCGCGTGAACCCTTCAGCCGTCGTAGGGACGGTCGTGCACGAGTATCACGGCGCGTTCGGCCGCGCAGCCGAGCAACGGACGGAATCCTGCCTCCAACCCGAACTCGAGCGTCGGAAAACGAAATTCCGGACCTGTCGAACAGCGAGTGCCGGCCGGAAGGGGCGAGGGCACGTCGACCGAACGACCGCCCTGCCGAGAACCGGTGTGGCGGTTAGAGTGGCGTGTTCGGATTTGTCCGCGGGACCGGCCGGGAGGAAATTGTGGAACCGAAGACAGCGCTGGGACGCAGCGTGGGAGCGCTGAACGCCGGGGTGGCTTCCCTCCTCGACCTGCCGCTGCTCGGGCGGCTGCTGGGCAAGGGATTCGTGGTGATCACCTACGTGGGGCGGCGATCAGGGCGGACGTTCAGCACGCCGGTCAACTACCGGCGCAAGGGAGACGAACTCGTCATCGGGGTCGCCATGCCGGACAAGAAATCTTGGTGGCGCAACTTCCTGGACGACGGCGGCCCGATCACCCTGCGGCTCGACGGCGCTGAGCGGCACGGGCACGCGGTAGCGCAGCGCGACGAGCGCGGGCGGGTGCTCGTGAAGGTGCGGCTGAACGACGCGAGCTGATCGCCGCGCCTCCCCCGCCGGTATCGGAAGCGCGTGCGACGCGGCCGCGACCGAGGGGTGCCACCCGGCGGCGCTAGACGCTTGCGGACGGCTTCAGCTGGGCGATGATCGCCGCGCCCATCCAGCGGCGTAGATACCGCCGCAGCTCCTCCTCGCCGCGGGGTGGATTACCGGGGGAGATGAAGAACGACTGCATCGTCCGCAGGACGTATTCGACGAGTTCGTGCAGCGACTCGTCGTCGTAGCCGTACCGCTCCCAATCGACGTCGAAGCGTTTGATCATCGTCATTCCGAAGGCTTGCGCCTCTTCGGAGGTCAGGCTTTCGGGGTGGACGTTCGAGTAGGTACTCGACAGCAGGATGCCGAGATGAGGTGTGCGACGCACCTCGGCGAGGGTGTACACCACTCCCTCGGTCATCGCTTCCACCGCGTCCTCGATACCGCTGACGTGTCCTGCCAGCCGATCGAGGAAACCGTCGACCGACGCGATCGCCGCGGCCGTCATCAGCGCATCGGCACTGGGAAAGTATCGGTAGACGGTCTGACGGATCACGCCCAGCGACTCCGCGACGTCGGCGATGCTGATCTCCGACCCCGTCCGGCCGATCAGGTCGACGGCGGCGGCGACTATGCGACGAGACGCCTCCTCGTCGTCTTTCGGCGGGCTCCCGCCCCACCCGCGCCTTCCTGCCACTGCCCGCTTCCTCGACTCGACACCTGTCGCTTGCGAACCCGCTGATCAGAGCGCCTTCCGACACCCCTGACCAAGGGCTCGACGGTATCACAAGGCGGTGTCCTCGACCCGCCCGCGATTCGAGCATCGATTCTGATCATACACAAATGCAGTTGTGTGTATGATCACGTCCAACGCGGCTCGGCGGCACCGGAACACGCCACCGGACCTGTTCGATCCCGAAAGACGAGGTACAGCCCAGTGACCGATCTTCAAGTCCGGAAGATGCGCTTCGCGTTCGCGGACTACGACGTGCCCTTCTTGTGGAACGAGGAGAACCCGGCCTTCTCCTCGATGGCCAATGCGGTGTCCTTCCTGGCGATCGGCTTCGAGAAGATGATCGTCAACATGATTCGGGAGGCGATGCCCCTGATCACCGATCCCGAGGTCGCCGAGGAAGCCGACGCGTTCGTGCGGCAGGAAGGCCAGCACTCCACCGCGCACCGCCAACATGCCAACGCCCTGATCCGGCGATACCCGGGGTTGCAGGAGACGCTCAACGAAGTGATCGCGGAATTCGACCGCCTCACCGTGAACACCTCGGTCGAATACCGGCTCGCCTACACCGCCGATCTGGAGGCGACCTTCACCCCGGTGTTCAAACTGATGCTCGACAACGACTCGACCCTCTTCCGGCCGGGAGACGACCGAGTCGCGTCCCTGTTCATCTGGCATTTCGTCGAAGAAGTCGAACATCGCAGTTCGGCGCTGATCATCTTCGACTCCGTCGTCGGCAGCGACATGTATCGGATGCGCATGGCGCCGTCGATCTTCCGTCACGTGCTGAAGGTGATCAGGGTGGCCTGCGCGGGCTTCAACCGGCACGTTCCGCTGGAGGAGCGGAAGGTCGACGCGTTGTCGATGTTCGCGTCCCACCGTCGCAAGCAGCGACTACGCACGTGGTTGCCGTTCCTCCGGGCGGAAGACCACGGTCCGATGCCGCGGGCGTTCGATCATCTCCCGCTCCGTGAGCAACTCGTCGCGTTGGTGGGCGTCGTGCGCAGTCAGCTGCCCAAGCACAACCCGGACCACGAGAAGCTGCCCGCGCTCGCCGACGTGTGGTTCCAGCGCTACGAGGACGGCTACGACGTCTCGCACTGGTACACCGCCGGCACGGTCGCCCCCTAGGAGCCGGACCGATGGCTGATCATTGCGCACCCACCTTCGACCGGCTCGCCACGGCGCTCGGCTTCTCGTGCGAGGAGGCAGGCGGACCGGTCGAGGTGCGAAACCCCTTCGCGTTGGAGAACTGGACACTGCCCGTTCTCGAGGTCACGATCGTCCTGGGCGCGGTACTCGCGCTGATCTACGCGATCGTGCGGTTGCGCCGCCACGGAGATCCCACCAACCTGGTGCTCTGGTTCGGCGCGACCGCGTACCTGTTCATCATCGAACCCCCGCTGTACTTCCCGGCGGCCTTCGGCATCGACGAACACGTCGACACGATGTTCGCGCACAACTTGTTCACCGTGGAATTCCTCTGGGGCCGATTACCGCTCTACATCGTCGCGATCTACCCGTTCATGGCCACCCTGGCCTTCGAGATCGTCCGGATACTCGGAGTCTTCCGGCAGCACGGGGTGCTCATCGGGTCCGCTTGCGTGGGCTTCGTCCACCATGCGTTCTATGAGATCTTCGACCATCTCGGCCCGCAACTGCGCTGGTGGGAATGGTCGGTCGACAATCCGATCAATCAGCCGATGTTCGATTCGGTGCCGCTGCCCAGTGTGGTCGTCTTCGCCGCCCTGTGGCCGATGTCGCTGGCATTCTGTGTCCAATGGTTCGTCGGCCGCCACGTCGATCAGGGGCAGACGTTCTCCGGGGTGCAATTGGTCTGGCGTACGGTCGTCATCGGCGTGCTCGCATCGTTGGGCACGGGCGTGTTGCCGATACCCGCAACGGTATTCGGCATGGGGAGTACCACCGTGCGCGGAGTGCTCTACGCCGCCGAACTGGTCGTCGTCACCGTCGTCGCCGTCCTGATTCTCACCCGCCGATGGCTCCGGCTGCGGCGCGACGGCGCGGACAGCGCGGCCTATTCGAACGACTTCGTCCGTATCTACAGCGTGGTGTACCTGGGCGAGATGGCGTTGCTCTGGGTGACGGCGCTGCCCGATTTCTTCGGCGCCGTCGACGGCAGGACCAGCGGGGGAGACCCGATCGGAAATCTCTGGTACACACTCGCCTGCTTCGTGGTCGCGATTCTCTGCGTGATCGCCGTGTTCACGGCGCCACGGCGGAAGACCGCGGAAAGCGCGGTTGCCACCGCTCCGGAAACAGCCGCGAGTCCCACGGCGTAGCCGGTCGGCGCGGAACCGGAGCCGCCGGTACCGCCGAGGTGGGGCGGCCCTGCCATGCGGTCGGCCCGGCCGTGGTGTGACGCCCGGCTCGCCCGGGATTTTCCGGGCCTGCGCCCGGGTTGTACGTGGGGCCGATATGAGGAGGTCATGTGGCACGGGAGTACAACCGGAATCCCGCGGCGGTCGCCGCCCTGTCGCCTGAGCAGTACCACGTCACTCAGGAGAACGGGACCGAGCGGGCGTTCACGGGCGAGTACTGGGACAACCACGAGCCGGGCATCTATGTGGATGTGGTCTCCGGTGAGCCGTTGTTCGCCTCGGTCGACAAGTTCGACAGCGGATCGGGATGGCCGAGTTTCACCAAGCCGATCGACGCCGGGAACGTGGTGCAGAAGCGGGACTTCAGTCATCTGATGGTCCGCACGGAAGTGCGTTCGGCGCACGGAGACAGTCATCTCGGGCATGTGTTCACCGACGGTCCCCGCGAGGCGGGCGGCTTGCGGTACTGCATCAACTCGAAAGCGCTGCGGTTCATCCACCTCGACGACCTCGAGGCGGAAGGCTATGGGCAGTACAGGACTCTCTTCGCGAAGGAGGAGGCGTGAGCGACACGCGGAAGGCCATCCTGGCCGGTGGATGCTTCTGGGGCATGGAGGACTTGATCCGCAAGCAGCCGGGGGTGGTGTCGACACGCGTCGGCTACACCGGTGGGCGCAACGACCATCCGACCTACCGGAACCACCCGGGCCATGCGGAGGCCGTGGAGATCGTCTACGACCCGGCCAGGACGGACTATCGGGAACTGCTGGAGTTCTTCTTCCAGATCCACGACCCCTCGACGAAGGACCGCCAGGGTAACGACATCGGGACCAGCTATCGGTCGGCGATCTTCTATCTCGATGAGGACCAGAAGCGCGTCGCCCTGGACACCATCGCCGACGTGGACGCCTCCGGGCTGTGGCCCGGCAAGGTGGTCACCGAGGTCACCCCGGCGAGCGAGTTCTGGGAGGCCGAACCGGAGCATCAGGACTACCTGTTGCGCTACCCGGACGGGTACACCTGCCACTTCCCCCGCCCGGGCTGGAAGCTGCCGAAGCGGCAGACCACCGCGCAGTAGAACGCGCGGACTCGGCGGCGCCGCACCCCGGTAACCGCCGAGACGTCCGAGCCGAAAGCATGCGACTGCGCCATCCTCCCGGGTGGCGCAGTCGCCGCGTTCAGGCCCGTGCCGGGGAATTGCCGGGGCGGAGGCGGGAACGCGAGATCGTCGTTCCATCCGGCGGACGGAAAGACTTGCGGTAGAGAGTTTTCGACCGGCTCCGACTCCCCCGCCATGGGGAGAAGACGCATGCGTACGCCGATATGATCGTCGGCGCCTGGATGTCCGGACCTTCATGCCAGTCGACCCGAGGTAGGCAGATGACGCGCAGCGGCGCAAGGTTTCTCGATGTGGTGGGTAGCCGCCGGATGGCGGTGGCGACACTGGCCACGATCACCGGCTTCTACTATCTGTTCGTCGCGTTCACCAACTGCGTGGACACCGACACCAATCGCAACGGGGTCGCCGCCGTACTGTCGATGAAGGCGACGATCCACAATCCGGGAACGGACTGGCGCGCGATCACCAACGGCAACGTCGCGCTCGTCGCCTACATTCTGGTCGTGATCTGGGAGTTCCTGATCGCCTTCGTGCTGCTGGCCGCGGGAGCCGCGTGGGTCCGGGTGCTGACCGGACGGCCGCGCCGGCTTCGAGCCGGTCTCGATGCGGCCGTGCGGCTGTCCAGCCTGGGCTGGACCATGGCGGTGCTGCTGTTCCTGGGCGGGTTCCTGACCGTCGGCGGCGAATGGTTCCGCATGTGGGCCAACGACGATGTGAACGCCTCCTCGGCCGCGCTGCAGAACTTCCTCATCGCGGGCATCGGCCTGATCCTCGTTCACCTACCCGACGCTCAGCCTGGCCCCGGACCCGAAAGCACCTCGACGGCAACGCAAGCGGACCAGGTTCTGCCGCGATAAGCGGTGACCGACGGCCGCGTCAGCGACCGTTGCGGTCGAGTTCGCTCAGCTGCTTCTGCAGGCGTTCGAGGGCAGCGCGGATCTCATCGATCTGCCTGTTCAGGTCGGCGATCTTCGCTTGATCCACCGGCGGCGGCCCTTGCGTCTGCGGTTGCCCCGACGGCGGCGCCACCGGCTGCTGGCCCGGTGGCAGTGGAGCGCCGGGGCCGCCGCCGGGTGGTGTGGCGAGCCGGCCGGTGCCGGGGCCGAACACCTGGTCGAGCGCCTCGGCGAGAGTCGGCGCGTACCCCACGAGGACGCCGCCGGTGCCGGGTTCGCGATAACTGACCAGCACCCGCGCCAGCTGCGGGAAGGTCGAGGCGTTCGGCGCCGTCGAGATCCGCTCGGTGAACAGCGGCTCGGCGTAGAGCACGCCGCCGTCGGCGATCGGCAAGGTGAGCAGATTGCCGTATTGGATCCGGTTCGAGCGCTCGAGCAGGGTGCGCTCTGATGCCACCCTGGTGTCGGAGATCATCGAGTTCTGGATCTGCTGCGGCCCCTGGGTGAGGGTGTCGGTGGGCAGTTGCAGGACGGTGATCTTGCCGTAGTTCTCCGGATCGGAGCGGGCGGAGACATAGGCGGAGAGGAATTCCCTGTTGTAGCCGACCATCGCGCTGGCCAGCCGGAACGACGGCTCCGCGCTGCCTTGGCCACCGAGCAGGACGTAGAACGGCGGTTGGTGCGGGTTGGTCTCCACGGTGGGATCACTGGGTACCGACCAGAAAGCGTTGGTGGTGAAGAACTCCCGCGGTTCGTCGACGTGATATTTGGCGAGCATCTCGCGCTGGATCGTGAACAGGTCCTCCGGATACCGGAAGTGGGCGCGCAGTTGCGGGGTGATCGATTCCTCGGGTTCGACCGTGCCGGGGAAGACCTTCATCCAGGCCGCCAGGACGGGGTCGTGCCGGTCGATCTGGTAGAGCCGCACTGTGCCGTCGTAGGCGTCGACGGTGGCCTTGATGGAGTTGCGCACGTAGGAGACCTGCCGAGCCGATCCCCGGTCGGTATCGTCACCCGGTTCGAGCGCTTCGAGCGAGCTGCGTTTGGCGTAGGGGTAGCCGTCGATCGAGGTGTAAGCGTCGACGATCCAGACGATACGGCCGTCCACCACCGCGGGATAGGGATCGTTGTCGGTAGTCAGCCACGGTGCGACGAGTTCGACGCGGTGGCGCGGATCGCGATTGAAGATGATCTTCGACCCGGGACCGATCGCTTTGGAGAAGACGATGTTGCGCTCGGTGTAGGTCGCGGCGAAGGCGAGTCGATCGAGCCAGTTCCCGATCGGGACGCCACCGGCGCCGGTGTAGGTGTACGTAGTGGTGTCGGTGTCGTACTCGCGTGGCTGCGTGCCGCCGCCCACGATGGCATAGTCCGGACTCGCATGGGCGATCACTTCGCCGAAGTAGACGCGGGGCTGATCCACTCGGATCACCTGATGCCCGGCGGCTTGGGAAGCGATGTCGCCGACCGCGTAGATCGGGTATCCGCTGTTGCTGCTGGCGGCATCGCCCGCGGCCTCGCGGACCGCCGCGTTGACCCGGTTGGCCGGTGCGGCGACGAACCCGTTGCCGTGCGTGTAGACGGTGTGGCGGTTGACCCAATGGCGCTGGTTACCGCTCAGCGCGCTCGGCGTCAACTCCCGCGCCGCGACCACGTAGTCGCGCAGTTGACCACCGATGCGGTAACGGTCCAGGTCCAGATGCGATGGGAAGCTGTAGAAGTTCTTCAGTTGTTGCTGCTGGGTGAACGTCCGGGACAGCACGTTCGGGTCCAGCAGCCGCACGTCGGCGAGCGTCGTGACGTCCGAGGGAACCTCCGACGGCGGCTTGGTTCCGACGCCGGAATACGGCTGGTACTCGACTCGGTCGCCGCCGATCCCGTAGGCCTGCCGGGTAGCGGCGATATTGCGTTCGATGTAGACGCGCTCCATGTCGGCGGCGTTCGGGCGGACGGAGAACTGCTCGACGGCCAACGGCCAGACGGCTCCGACCAAGATCGACGACAACAGCAGCAGCGCGGCGGCCATCGCCGGGATCCGCAGATCGCGCAGCACGATCGCCGCGAAGACCGCCGCCGCGCAGATGAGCGCGATCGCGAAGAGAATCAGGCGAGCGGGCAGCACCGCGTTGATGTCGGTGTAGCCCGGGCCCGCGAACGTGGGTTCCTTGCTGCTACTGGAGAGCAGCGAATACCGGTCGAGCCAATAGGCGACCGCCTTCAACACGATGAAGCTGCCCGCGAGTACCGCGAGCTGGACGCGGGCCGCGTGGGTCAGGCCGCCCGCCTTTCCGGACAGCCGCAGCCCCCCGAGCAGGTAGTGCGTCGCGAGCCCGGCGACGAAGGCCAGCAGGACGGCGACGAACAACCAGTTGACGACGAATCGGTAGAAAGGCAGGTCGAAGACGAAGAACCCGACATCGTGCCCGAATTGCGGGTCCGACACACCGAACGACCCGCCGTGGACGAACAGCTGGACGGTCATCCAGCTCGACTGCGCGGCGAGGCCGCAGATGAGTCCCACCGTGACAGCGACACCGAGACCGAACCGCCGCGGACGCCGGATCACCATCGCCCGAAACGGCCGGAGGCTGTCCTCTTCCCCGGACTCCGGCAGGAACAGTGGCCGGAACCGGAACGCGAGCCACATCGCCACGAACAGGACACCGCCGATGACGAACGCGATGACGAAGAACAGCGACAACCGCGTGAGCAGCACGGTGAGCCAGACACCACGGAAACCGACTTCACCGAACCACAGCCAGCTGACATAGCCCCTGATCAAACGGGGCACGATCAACAACGACACGACGAACACCGTGGCGGCGATCACCAGCACCCGGGTGCTGCGATGCCACCGCCGCAGGCTGGGGCCGTCGCGTGCGCTCATTTCCCACTCCCGTGGCTGCCGCCCGGCCGATGACGGTACGGCCGACGCGAAACCGCTGAGTCCGATACTACCGGGGTGGGGAAAACCGTTCGGGCCGGTCGGCCGGGCGCTCGATCAGCTCCCACAGGTACGCCACGTGGTCGGCCATGTCCACGTCCGGGTCGTACAACCATTGCGTTTGCAGGCCGTCGAGGAGGGCCGAGGCGATGACGGCGAAGCGCCCGGGGTCGAGATCGGCGGGTAGGCGGCCGGATTCGCGGAGGTCGGCGACGGCGCGGGTGAGGGCGTCCCGGACGGTGCGGTAGCGGTCGCGGAAGTACTCGTGGGCGGGGTGGCCCGAGCGGGTGGCCTCGGCGGAGAAGCGAGTGTAGAGCTCGACCAGGCCGGGGACTTCCGCGTTGTGCCGGATCAGGCCCAGCAGTGCGGCGGGCAGGTCGGGTGGCGTGGCCGGGGTGGCGAAGGCCGCACGGTCGGCCTCGTCGCGACGCGCCAGGATGGCGGCGAAAAGCTGCTCTTTGCTGCCGAAGTAGTGCAGTAGCCCGGTCTGGCTCAGGCCGACGGCCTCGGCGAGTTCCCGCACGGTCGTCCGGCTGTATCCGACGCGTGCCACGATCTCCAGCGCCGCCTCCAGGATCTCCTCACGTTTGGCGATCCCTTTCGAATACGCGCCGCGCCGAACCACGCCGTGACTGTACTCGGAACAGCCCGGCCACGAAAACCGAATGGCATACTGTTTTCGGTACCGGTTTCGACCCGAGGAGCCTCGATGACGAGCAAGCCCGACCTCGCCGATCTGACGCCGGAGCAGCGCGCCGCGCTCGGCAGCGGCGCGGACTTCTGGACCACCAAGGCGATCGGTCCCGTCGCCTCGGTGACCATGACCGACGGCCCGCATGGTGTGCGCAGACAGGCGGGGTCGACCGATCACCTCGGGCTGGCCGAGAGCCTGCCCGCCACCTGCTTCCCGCCCGCGGTGGGGCTCGCGCAGAGCTGGGACACCGACCTGGTGCGCCGGGTGGGTGCGGCACTGGGCCGGGAGGCCCGCGCCCTGGGCGTGGACGTGCTGCTCGGGCCGGGCGTCAACATCAAGCGGGATCCGCGCGGCGGCCGCAATTTCGAGTACTACTCGGAGGATCCGCTGCTCACCGGCCTGCTCGGCGCGGCGTGGGTCACGGGGCTGCAGAGCACCGGAGTGGGCGCCTCCCTCAAGCATTTCGCCGCCAACAACGCCGAGCACGACCGGATGCGGTCGAGTTCCGACGTCGACCCGCGCCCGCTGCGCGAGATCTACCTGCGCGGGTTCGCCCACATCGTGCGCACGGCCCGGCCGTGGACGGTGATGTGCTCCTACAACCGGATCAACGGTGTGCCCGCCGCGCAGAATCGCCGGCTGCTCACCGACGTTTTGCGCGGTGAATGGGGCTTCGACGGTGCGGTGGTCTCCGACTGGGGCGCGGTGGCCGACCGGCCCGCCGCCGTGACGGCCGGACTGGATCTGGAAATGCCGGGCGGCAGCGGCGTCTCCGACGCCCAGGTGATGGCGGCGATGGAAGCGGGCACCCTCGACCCGGCGGACGTCGATCGTGCCGCGCGGAACGTGGCGACGCTGGCGGCGCGAGTGGTGGCCGGTCGCGCTACGGCCCACACCGTCGACACCACCGATGACCACCATCGCCTGGCCCGCGAGGTCGCCGCACGCTGCGTCGTCCTGTTGCGGAACGACCGTGGCCTGCTGCCACTGACACCGGGGCGCTCGCTGGCGGTGATCGGCGAATTCGCGACGGAACCTCGATATCAGGGCGGCGGCAGCTCACACGTCAACCCGGCCCGGCTCGATGTGCCGCTGGACGAGATCCGCGCGCTCGCGGGCTCCGGAACGGTCTCCTACCGCCGGGGTTTCGCCACCGACGACACGGACGCGGACAACGACGCGTTGCGCGCGGAAGCCGTCGCCGCCGCGGCGACAGCGGACGTCGCGGTGCTGTTCCTGGGCCTGGCGGCCACCCAGGAATCCGAGGGCTTCGATCGTGAGCATCTCGAGCTGCCCGCCGAGCAGCTGGATCTGCTGGACGCGGTGGTGCGGGTACAACCGGACACGGTGGTGGTGCTCGCGCACGGCGGCGTGGTGCGGCTGGGCCCGGTGGCCGCGTCGGCGCCCGCCATCCTGGACGGCGGGCTGCTCGGCCAGGCCGGGGGCGGCGCACTCGCCGACGTGCTGTTCGGTGTGGTGAATCCGTCGGGGCGACTCGCCGAGACGGTGCCGGTCCGCTTGCAGGACACCCCGGCCTATCTGAATTTCCCGGGCGAGAATTCGCACGTGCGCTACGGCGAGGGCCTGTATGTGGGCTACCGCTGGTACGACAGCCGGGAGATGGACGTGTGCTACCCGTTCGGGCACGGCTTGTCCTACACCACGTTCGATTACTCCGATCTGACACTCACCGCGAGCGAAGCGGGCATCACGGTGCGCGTCGGCGTCACCAACACCGGTTCCCGCGCAGGACGCGAGGTGGTGCAGGTGTACACCGCGCTGCCCGGCTCCTCCGTCACGCGTCCGGCCCGCGAGCTGAAGGGCGTCGCGGTGACCGCCGAACTGGAACCGGGTGCGCGCGAGGAGATCTCGATGCTGCTACGCCGCGACGATCTGGCCTATTGGGAGACTCGCGTCGACCGCTGGATCGTGGAGGGCGGCGCCTACCGGGTCTGGGCAGGCGCTTCCAGCCGGGACCTGCGCGTCAGCGGGCTGGTCGACGTCGCCGGAGAAGAACTGCGGATCCCGATCACGGCGGAGTCGACCCTCGGGGAGGCCTTGGCCGATCCCAGGGCGGCGGCCGCGCTGGCCGACGTGTTCGGCGGCATGGCCGAGAGCATGGGCGACGCCTCGGCACTCGGGGTGGACATGATGCGGATGATCGCCTCCATTCCGCTGAATCGCCTCACCGGCTTCGGCGTCGACCCGCAGAAGCTCGACGCGCTCCTGGCCGCCACCGGCGACTGATCGCCCGGACCCGTTCATCCGGCGACGGCGGGCGCGCCCACGGCGGGGGCGCTGCTGAGCGGCGCTGTCGCGCGGTGCAGTCCACGGCGGTCGTAGGCGTACGTGGCCGTGACACCGAGGACCAATCCGATTCCGAGGCCGAGCAGCGTCATCCACAGCCCGTGGCCCAAACCAGCTCCGGCGTGGGCGTCGAAGAACATGATGGCGCGCACGGCCAGGTAGATCTGGTGCATCGGCTCGAAGGCGGCCAGCTTCGCGATATAGACCGGCGTCGCCTCCAGCGGGACCGTGGCGGCCGACGACGGCAGGCCGAGGACGACGAACAAGATCAGGTTGACCAGCAATCCGGCGGTGCCGAAGGTGGCCAGGACGGCCAGCGCGGTCACGCCGACGGCGACGATGGCGAGTATTCCGTAGAGCCACAACAGCAGGGGGCTGCCCAGCGGAACACCCAGCGCGGCGGCCACGGCGAGGAATATCCCGGACAGGATGGGCGCCGCGGTGAGGACGACCGCCCATTTCACCAGCAGTGTCCGGAATCGGGAGATCCCGGTGGCCGGCTGGTGGACGAACCACGGACCGTACTCGGTCGGCGTGAAACCGAGTACCGAGTCGACGAGCGTGTGGATGATCATGGCGCCGGTGAAGCCCGCCAGCAGCAGGATCAAGGTGTAGAAGAAGGCGACGAGGCCTTGGCCCGCACCGTCGTCCATGGGGCGGTACGGCGCGGTGACGATCTGCACCGGGTCGGCGAGCATCAACCTGGCCGCGCCGGTGAGCTCGACCGGCGCTCCCGGCCCCGCCGCGAGGGCGGCGTTCACCTGGCCGGTCAGGTTCTTACCGACGGTCTCGTCCACCTGGTTCAACGCGCGATCGGCGACGCGCTGCATGATGCCGGTGGTATACGGACCGATGCGCGGATTGGTATGGACCGTGATCACCGGCCGCTCGATCTCCCCGGGGACCACGGCGGCCGCGCCGAGAATGGCCAGACGCTTGGTGAAGTCGGACGGGATGACGATGGCGCCGTACACCTCGCCGTCCTGCAACTGTTCACGCGCCTGGGCGATGCCCAGGACGCGCAGGTCGATCTTCTCCGCCGGGATCCCGGCGACCAGCGCGTCGGTGACCTGGGCGCCGACGTTGGCGGGTTTGCCGTCCAGCGTGTCACCCACGTCCTGATTGACCAGGGCGATCGGGAAGTCGTGCAAGTTCTTCTCGGTATTGCCCGCGTAGCCGAGGTACATGGTGGCGAGCAGCGCCGCGAACACCGTCAGCACGGCGATCGGGGCGGTGAAGGTCCGAACCGTCATGCGAGTAAATGTAGTCACCGCCTACAAAGTAGGCAATGCCTACATTTTGTTATCCTGCAAACACCATGCCGATCACTCGAAGCCGGTCTTACCACCACGGCGACCTGCGCGCCGAACTGCTGCAGCGGGCCGAGGCGACGCTGCGCGAGTCCGGCGTCGACGGCCTTTCGCTACGCGGGCTGGCCCGTGACGTCGGAGTCAGTCATGCCGCTCCGACCCGGCATTTCAAGGACAAGCAGGCATTGCTCGACGCCATCGCGGTGTCGGGCTTCCAGCGTCTGGCCGCCGCCTTGGAACAGACCGCGGCCGGGAGAGCGATCGAGGAGCGCTTCCGCGCTCTGACCCGGACCTATCTCCGGTTCGCCACCGAGAATTCCGCGCTCATGGCGCTCATGTTCGCCCGCAGGCACAGCCCTGCCGCGGGCGATGTGATGTCGCGGGCCGTGGACGCGGCGTTCGCTACGCCGGTCGCGCTCATCGCCGAAGCGCAGCAGCGCGGTGAGGTGATCGCAGGCGACCCGCGGCGCATCG
The DNA here is from genome assembly GCF_040642815.1 of Nocardia sp. NPDC047648. Classification (NCBI taxonomy): domain Bacteria; kingdom Bacillati; phylum Actinomycetota; class Actinomycetes; order Mycobacteriales; family Nocardiaceae; genus Nocardia; species Nocardia sp. NPDC047648. The sequence continues at coordinate 20,498 of NZ_JBEYSX010000001.1, forward strand.
CGCTGTCCGCGGTCGCCGCACTGCAGGGCCTGGCCACCTTCGTCGGCTCGGGCGTGATCGAAGTGGAGGCCGCCGACGAACTGCTGGACGAGACCACGACGCACATGATCGAGGGTCTGCGTCCGAGGCCGTGATGCTCCGGGCACGCCCGGAGCTCTCGGTCAGTACGCGATGAACAGGATCTCGTCTCGCGAGTAGTCGTGTCCGGGGTGCTTCTCCGCCAGGTGCGCTTGCGTCTTCGCCACGAGATCGTCCTCGTCGGTTCCGACGATCGATTCTCCGCAGGGGCAGTTCAGATTTCGCTTCATCAGCGTTCCTTCCTCCTCGAATCGCCAGTCTAAGTCCTCACCGCGTGACCGCCCCGCCGGGTCAGCCACGAGACCACTCGTGGCCCCAGTAGCTGTCCGCGGTGATCTCCTCGGCGCTGTAGGTGGATTCGTCGACCAGCACGCCCTCGGTGCCGTATTCGAGATCCCAGCCGCCGGGTGTGCGGACGTAGAAGGAGATCATCTTGTCATTGGTGTGGCGGCCCAGGGTCGACGACAACGGATAGCCTGCCCGCATGACGCGGTCCAGCGCGCGGCCGACGGCGTCGAGTTCGTCGACCTCGACCATGATGTGCACCAGACCCGGACCGTCGGAGCGGGTGCCGGGGATCAGGGCGAGGCTGTGGTGACGCCGGTTGACACCGAGGAATCGCACGCGAATCGGGCCCACCTCGGGCGGGGTGGGCACCCGGAACGATCCGCGCGGCAGGAATCCGAGCACCTCACAGTAGAAGCGGTTCGCCTCCTCGAGGTCGGGCACCGGCAGCACGACATGGCCGAGCCCCGATCCGGCCGTCACGAAGCGGTTGCCGTGCGCGGTCACGACCGGGCTGTGGTCGAGCACCGGGCCGTGGAAGACCTCGACGGTGAACCCGGCGGGATCGGTGAAGGTGAAGGCGTCTTCGACCCGCAGCGCGTCGACCTGATCCCGGCCGAGCGGTGCGACGGCCACGCCCGCCCGCTCCAGTGTGTGCCGTACCAGGGCCAGGGCGCGGTAGTCGCGCACCTCCCAGCCGACGGCGAGCACGCGGTCCTGTTGCGCGGGAACGAGTTCGAAGCGGTAGGCATGCTCGTCCATCCGCAGGTACAGACTGTCCGGATTCGGGCCGGTGCCCTGCGCGAAGCCCAGAACGTCGAACGCGAAGGCCCGCCAGGCCGCCACATCGGCGACGGCGATCCGGACATAGCCGAGCGAGGCGATATCAGCCATTGATTCGTCGTACTCCTCAGGAATAGGTGACTTGCACCGTGTCGGTGATCGGGACCGCCTGGCAGGCCAGCACGTACCCCTCGGCCAGATCGGCCTCGTCGAGAACTTCGTTGTGCCGCATCTGCACCCGCCCCGAAACGATCCGGCAGGTGCACGCGCTGCAAGCGCCCTCGCGGCAGGAGTAGGGCGCTTCCAGTCCGTTGGTCAGCAGGACGTCGAGCAGCACCTGCTGGCGCGGCCAGGGAAGTTCGCGTGTCTCGCCGTCGAGATCGACCGCCACGGTGGCGCAATCGCCGGAGTCGAGGACTTCGGGCGTGCCGCTGTCGAACGGATTGCCGTTGAGCGACACGAACTTCTCCACGTGCACGCGCTCGCGTCGCGCCCCCAGCCCGATCAGTGCGGCGCAGACGGCGTCCATGAACGGACCGGGACCGCAGACGAACGCCTCGCGATCCGGCCACGGTCCGGCCAGCGCCGCGAGCTGCGCGCGGCTCGGTAGCCCTTGCACGCTCTCCAGCCAGTGCACCACGACCAGGCGGCCGGGATACCGGGCGGCGAGGTCGGCGAGGTCGGCGGCGAAGATCACCGAGCGCTCGTCGCGGTTGGCGTAGATCAGCGTGCAGTGCCCGGACCCGGCAGCCAGCGCCGACTTCAGGATCGACAGCACCGGGGTGATGCCGCTGCCCGCCGCGAACAACAGCAGGTCGTAGTCGAGCGAGGCGGGGGTGAAGACGCCCGCGGGCGGCAGCGCGTCGATAACCATGCCCGCTGTCGCGTTGTCGCACAACCAATTCGACGCGTATCCATCGGGTGTTCGCTTGACGGTGACCTTCAGCGGACCCTGCTCGTGCGGCGCGCTCGACAAGGAGTAGCAGCGGCTCACCGAGCCGGTCAGCTCGCTCGGAATCCGCAATGTCAGGAACTGACCCGGGCGGTATGCGATCGACGGCCGCTCCATGACGACATCCAGCTCCAGCGATACCGCATCGTCGGTTTCCCGGATCACCCGCGCCACACGCAGGGGCAGAACCGCTCCGGGGCGGCTCGCGCTGTCGCCGGGGATACCGGTCGGCGCCACCGCGGTCGCTCGAGTCCTGTCCACTGTCATGTCCCCTCTTCGGTCGTCCACGGCGTTCGCCGCGCTCACGGCACGTCCCCGTCCCGGGTGCCGACTTCGATGCGCCCGCCCGCGACCGCGGCATCGATGCTGTCGCGCAGCGCGGCGCAGGTCCGCACGCGCGCGCTGTCGGCCCCGGTGAACTCGGCGCAGGCCGTCACCGCGCTCGCGGTCCACTGCACGCTGGTGTGCTGCGGGCTGAATTTCTCGACCAGCACGCACGTCGCGCAGGTACGGCAGGTAACCGGTTCCATCGCAGTCCGTTCAGGCCTCGGCGCCGGCGCGCTGCTCGGCGAGATTCTCGGCGACCTCCGCCTCCCACGCCGTGACCGCACGAGTGGTGTCGACCTCGAACTCGAAGCGGTCGGTCATCTTCGGGTCGATCTCGGCCACGTCGGTGTAGAACTGCTCGTACCAGCGGCGCAACTGGTAGACGGGTCCGTCCTCCTCGCACAGCAGCGGATTGTCGATGCGAGTCTTGCGCTGCCAGATCGCGGCGTCCTGTTCGAAGCCGCGGCCCAGACCACCGGCGAACTTCGCCGCGATGTCGTCGGCCTGCTCCGGCGACACGCCGTGCGGCTTCTTCACGATGGCGCCGTATTGCAGCACGAACTCGGTGGGAGACACCGGGTAGTGACAGTTGATCAGGATGCCCTCGACCGTCAGGCCCGCGCTTTCGCTGCGCAGGTGATCGATCATGTAGGAAGGGCCGTAGTAAGAGGCGTCGGAGTGCAGGACGTTCTTGCCGCCCAGTGCCTTCGCGGTCTCCCCCATCATGTCCTCGCGTGACACCGAGGTCATGTACTGACTGGCGATGTGACCTTCGAAGACGTTCTTGAAGTAGGTCGGGAACCCGAAGTGCACGTAGAAGAAGTGCGCCATGTCCACCACGTTGTCGATGACCTCGCGGCAGTTCGCGCCGTCGATCGTCATGGTGTTCCAGGTCCAGTCGGTCCATTCGTCGCTGAACGCGCCCTCGATGCGCGGGATGGCGACGTGCTCCGGCGGCGGATTGCCCTCCGGGTCGTTCCAGACGAACAGCTGCTTGTTCTGCTCCAGCGTCGGCCACGACCGGGTCCGCGCGCGGGGTGGCACCCGGCGGCCGTAGGGGATGCCGGTGCAACGGCCGTCGCCGCCCCAGCGCCAGTCGTGGAACGGGCAGGCGATCGAGTCCCCCTTGATCCGGCCGTCACCCAGGTTCCCGCCCATGTGCCTGCAGTAGGCGTCCAGGACGTGGAGCTCTCCGCCCGCGCCGGCGAAGACCACCAGTTCGGTGCCGAAGATCTCGACGGTATGCGGTTTCCCGTCCCGGAAGTCCTGCGCCAGCCCCAGGCAGTGCCAGCCGCGCGCGTACCGGGCGGGCGGAGCGCCCGCGTCGATCACTCGAACCTCGGTGTCGGTAGTCATCGGTTCCTCCACAATTCACGCACGTTTGTCACCTCGATATTTCGGTTCGGCATGCGGGGCGGAAATGCGCAGTCCCACTGGCCGGGAGGCGCTCAGGCCGGATCGAACCGTCCGAACGCGGAGCGGTAGAACAGCAGCGGCGGCGCCTCGCGATGCTCCGACAGCGCCGTGACGCGCGCGATGACGATCGTGTGGTCACCGCCGTCGACCTCCTGCTCGAGCTCACAATCGAGCCAGGCCACGGCGCCGGCCAGCCGCGGCGAGCCGTTCGGCGACGGCTCCCAGTCGACTCCCGCGAACTTGTCCGTGCCGCTGCGCGCGAGCTGCCCGCAGATCTCCTGCTGGTCGTGGGCCAGGATGTTCACGCAGAACCGCCCGACCTCGCGGATGCGCGGCCACGACGTAGACGTGCGCGCCGGGCAGAAGCAGACCGCGGGCGGCTCCAGCGACAGTGCCGAGAACGACTGGCAGGTGAATCCGGCAGGCCCGGCCGCCGCCCGCGCGGTGATCACCGTGATGCCGGTGCAGAAGCGACCCAGCACGGCTTTGAAGTCGCGCACGTCCAGCGGCGATCCGTCCATCTCGAGCACCGGTTCCATCGGGCCTCCTATTTCGATCAGGCATATACCTGGTAGCTATGACAGCAGCCACCGCCGGAGGGAGGTCAAGATCGGAGTCCGGTCACCGAGACGGAGATCCGTGGAAGCTACGTAGTTCTCCCGATTCCTCCCGGCCGCGAACCCGTCAGTGTGATGGGAGACACAAACGATCGGGCACGTCGTGCCTGGTCGACGTAGCCCGAATGCGACCGACGGAGGTTCGAATGACCGTCACCCTGCTACCCGATGCCGAGCCGCACACCGCCCGGCTCTCCCACCGCGGCCGGCCCGACGGGGCCGACCCCGGCTCCGCCGACGTGCCGGTATCGATGATCGAGCGGATGACCCTCATCCTGGACGCGTTCGACGCCGCGACCCCGACGCTGACGCTGCTGGGCCTGGTGGAGCGCACCGGCCTGCCGCGCTCGACAGTCCATCGGATCCTCGATCAGATGATCCGGCTGCGCTGGCTGGCCCACACCTCCGGCGGGTACCGGCTCGGCATGCGCACCCTGGAACTGGGCGGGCTCACCGCCGATCACAACGAGATCCGCGACGCCGTCAGCCCGCTGCTGCACGAGCTGTGTCAGCGCACCGGCATGGTCGGCCATCTGGCGGTGCTCGACGGACGCGAGGTCGTCTACCTGGACAAGGCCGGTGGCCGCTTGGCCGCGCTGCTGCCCACCCGCCTCGGCGGCCGCATGCCCGCGCACTGCACCGCGCTCGGCAAGGCGATGCTGGCGGCACTGGAACCGAGCATCGCCGAAGCGGCGTTCCATACCCGGCTGCCGCGCCTGACCGCGCACACCATCACCGAGCCCGGCGCGCTGCATCGCGCCTTAGCCCAGATCCGGCTGCGCCAGGGCGTGGCGCTGGACCGGGAGGAATCGATGGACGGAATCGCCTGCGTCGCGGCGCCGTTGCGTGGCCGCGGCACGGCGCCCGCGGCACTGTCGCTGTCCGGGCGGGCCGAGGCGATGAGTTTCGACAAGCTGGCACGGGTGCTGCTCGAGATCTCCCACGAGGCAGGACGGACATTGTTCCCCCGCCGGGCGCGCTGGCGATAGCCCGAGTCGGAATATGCCTGAGCGGTACAGTCCGATCATGACCGATGGCGGCAGACCCGCGGTGCCCGACCTGCCTACCACCGCGTGGGCCGTGCTCGGAATGCTCTCGCACGCCGATGAACTCTCCGGCTACGACTTGAAGAAATGGGCCGACTGGAGTCTTCAGTTCTTCTACTGGAGCCCGTCGTTCAGCCAGATCTACGCCGAACTCAAGCGTCTGGAAAAGCACGGCTACGCCAGTTCCCGCACGGTGGTGCACGAGGACGGCGTGCGCGGCAAGCGGATGTACGCCATCACACCGGAAGGCCGTGCCGCCGCCGCGAACTGGGTCAACCACGCGCCGGTCGAGGCGCCGGTGCTCAAGCACAGCGTGATGCTGCGAGCGTGGCTGGGCAACCTCGCCGAACCCGATCGGATGCGCGAAATCCTCACCGAGCACATCACATACGCCGAGAAGATGCGTAAACGCGCCGAGGCCGACGCGGAGGGCGCGGAGGCGAATCCGGACTGGGCCTATCCGGAATTGGTGCTGCGCTGGTGCGTGCGGCACTACGAGGCCGAGCGCGATTTCGCGCGAGAGTTGCTGGCGGATATCGATCGCCTCACTGAGTGAGACGCAGCCTGGCTGTTCCGGTCCCGTCATATTTCTATCAGGCATATGGAGGTGGCGGATGATGACCGGTGAACTGGACTCGGCGCCTGCCGCGGTGGCGGCGATCGCGAGCGGCGGCATGGCACTGGTGGTGGACGACGCGGACCGCGAGAACGAAGGCGATCTGGTGCTGGCCGCCGAGCACGCGACCGCGGAGAATATCGGTTTCCTGGTGCGGCACACCAGCGGCGTGCTGTGCGTGCCCATGATGGGCGGCGATCTGGACCGGCTGGAGCTGCCGCCGATGACGGCGGTCAACCAGGATCCGAAAGGCACCGCCTACACGGTCTCGGTGGACGCGGCGACGGGGATCGACACCGGCATCTCGGCCGCCGACCGCGCCCACACCATGCGCCTGCTGGCCGATCCCGCCGCAACACCCCGGGATCTCACCCGTCCCGGGCACGTATTCCCCTTGCGGGCGCACCCGCGCGGCGTCCTCGGCCGGCGAGGGCATACCGAGGCCGCCGTCGATCTGGTCCGGATGGCGGGACTACGCCCCGCCGGAGTCATCGCCGAGGTGGTGCGCGACGACGGGTCGATGGCCCGGCTCCCCGAGCTGCTTTCCATGGCCCGGGTGCACGGAATCCCGATCATCTCCATCGCCGACCTGGTCGACCACCGCCGCGGACTCGAGCCGGGCGTGCAGCGCGTCGTCGAAACTCGGCTGCCGACCCGTTTCGGCGAGTTCCGGCTGGTCGGCTATCGCGATGAGACGAACCACGCCGAACATCTCGCGCTGGTGCTCGGCACGCCGGGCGAGGGCGACGTGCTGACCCGGGTGCACTCGGAATGCCTCACCGGTGACGCGTTCGGCTCGCTGCGCTGCGACTGCGGCGAGCAGCTCGACGCCGCCATGCGGGCCGTGGCCGCCGAAGGCCGCGGGGTGGTGGTGTACCTGCGCGGGCACGAGGGACGCGGCGTCGGACTGCTCAACAAACTGCGCGCCTACCAGCTCCAAGACGCCGGCGCCGACACGGTCGACGCGAACCTGCGGCTCGGGCTGCCCGTCGACGCCCGCCACTACGGCGCCGCGGCACAGATCCTCGCCGACCTGGGCGTGCGGTCGGTCCGGCTGCTCAGCAACAATCCGGCCAAACAGGCGGGTCTGACCGCCCACGGCATCGCCGTCGAACGGCGAATTCCCTTGCAGGCCGGTACGACCGAGCACAACGTGCACTATCTGCGCGCCAAGCGTGACCGGATGCGCCACCAGTTGACCGAGGTCGACGACGCCGCTGTCGCCGTCCGATGAACCGGAGCGGTTCGGTTCCCCCGCCCCCACGCCCGCGGGCCGGGCCGGCACGTCCACCGGAGTCGATTTTGTCCAGAATGCTCCTGCGCGCCACGCGCGGTACCTAGTGTTGACACCCATGGCGCGGCGTCCCATCGGCAACCTCCCTGCCGAGGTCACCAGCTTCGTCGGGCGCCGGGAGGAACTCGCCGCCGCGAAGCGGCTGCTGCCCACGACGCGGGTGCTGACGCTGCTCGGCCCGGGCGGTGTCGGCAAGACCCGGTTGTCCCGCCAGGTCGGCGCGGTGGTCGCGCGCGCGTTCCCGGACGGAGTGTGGTCGGTCGAGCTGGCCGATGTGCACGATCCCGACCTGGTGACGGTGACCGTCGCGGAGGCCCTGGCGCTGCGCGACGACACGGCGGCGCCCTTGCGGCGGCTGACCGAGTTCCTCGCGGACAAACGGTTGCTGCTGATTCTCGACAACTGCGAGCACCTGATCGACGCGTGCGCGCGGCTGGTCGGCAGGATCGTGGCCACCACCCCGGAGGTACGGGTGCTGGCGACCAGCCGGGAGGTGCTGGGGGTGCAGGGCGAACAGGTCATGCCCGTGGCGCCCCTGCCGCTCGCGGCGGGGGAGAGCGCGGACAGCGATGCGATGCGGCTGCTCGCCGAACGGGCGGGCGCCGCCAATCCCGGCTTCGTGGCCACCTCGGCGAACCGGGGGGCGCTGGCCGCGATCTGCCGCAGGCTGGACGGCATTCCGCTCGCGCTGGAACTGGCCGCGTTGCGGTTTCGGATGTTCACTCCGGAGCAGATCCTCGCCCGGCTCGACGACACCATGGGCCTGCTCAGCGCGGGACCGCGACTCGCGCCGGAGCGTCAGCAGACCATCGAGGGTGCGATCCGCTGGAGTTATGACCTGTGCACGCCCGCCGAACAGCGGTTGTGGGAGCAGCTGTCGGTTTTCGCGGGCGGCTTCGACATCGACGCCGCCGAGGCCGTGTGCCTACCCGCCCCCGGGGCGCGGACACTCTTCGACGCGCTGACCGGCCTGGTCGACAAATCCGTGCTGACCCTGCGCTACGACGGCGATATCGGCCGGTACTCGATGCTGGAGCCGATCCGGCAGTTCGCCCACGACCGGCTGGCCGAGCGGGGCGACGAACCCGCGGTGCGCGCGCGTCACCGCGACCACTACCGGCGGCTGGCGTTGCGCGGCCGGACCGCGTATTGGAGTTCCGACGACGTCACGTGGTTCCGCGCACTGAACCGCGAGCACGCGAATCTGCGCGCGGCTCTGCAATCCGGCCTCGTCGACACACCGGAGTCGGCACTGGAGATGGCCGCGGTGCTGCGGCCGTTCTGGGAGCACAACCGCTTCCTGACCGAAGGGTATCGCTGGCTGACCGATGCGCTGGCGAAGTCGAGCGAACCGACCGAGCTTCGCGCACGCGGACTGTCCGCGGCCGCCTCGCTGGCGGCGCTGCTGTCCGACCGCGGGTCCGCTCGCCAATTGGTGGACGAATGCGTGACCCTGGCACGCAAACTCAACGCCCCCGACATTCTCGCCGAGGCGATGCTCGATTCGGCGCTGCTGGCCTTCAACGACGGCGACACCGCCCGCGCGCTCGAATTGGCCGAAACCGCGACGCATCTGGCGGCCGAATGCGGCCATCACGCCATGGAGATGGACAGTCTCGCGTTCGCGTTCGTGTGCGCGCTGGTGCTCGCCGACGCGCGCTCGACCGTTTTCGCCGAGCGGCTGCTCGCGGTCGCCACCGAACGGGGACCGTCTCTGCTCGGCGGGCTGGCACAGTGGTCGATGGGCCTGGACCATTGGCGACGCGGCGATCAGGCCGCCGCGACCGACTATCTGGCCCGGTCCGTCGAAATGTTCAGCCTGTTCGAGCGGTGCGTCTGGCTCGCCTCCGGATTCGAGGGGCTGGCGTGGACGGCGGTGGACCGAGCGGACTTCGAGCGAGCCGCGCGCCTGCTCGGCGCCGCGGAGATCCTCGCGCGCAGCACGGTGCGCCTCGCACACGCCATCACCGGCGTGCTCGGTGACAAGATGCGTGGTCGCGTCCGAGAAGCGCTGGGCGAACGCAGGTTCCAGGAGATCTTCGACAGCGGTGCGGCGCTGTCGCTGGGCGAGGCGATCGACTACGCGCTGGGTCGCACGCCCGCCGCGGCGCGTCCGCCGCAGCCCGCTGCGGTCGGCTCCGAGGCGGCCGACGTCCTCACCCGGCGGGAGAAGGACGTCGCCCGGCTGATCGCGGCCGGGCACAGCAACAAACGCATCGCCGCGGACCTGGTGATCTCGGTGCGCACCGCCGAGACCCACGTCGAGCACATCCTCACCAAGCTCGGCTTCACCTCGCGAACCCAGGTCGCGGGATGGGTCCGCGATCACGGGCTGTGACCGACGTGGGCGGCGGCGATCAGAGCCCGGCGCCGAGGAAATCGACGACGGCGCGTTCGAACGCCGACTTGCGCTCGATCTGCACCCAATGACCACAGCGGGCGAAAACGCGCAGATCGGCGTCGGGGATCTGCCGTGCGGGCAGCAGCGACGCCTCCACCGGTGTCACTCGATCGTCGCGCCCCCACAGAATCAGTGTCTGCGGGCGCAGTCCGCGCAGCCGTGCCCACAGCGGAACCGGTTCGGCGAGAGCGGGATCGGCGAACGTCGCGTAGGCGTCGCGCAGCGCGGCGAGGGCGGCCGGATCCGAGGCCGCGGCGAGCCGGGCTTCGATCAGGTCCTCGGTCAGGGTCCCCGGATTCGACACCATGGTGCGCAGCCAGGGCACGAGGCGCTCGCGATTGGGGTCGGCGCTGAACTCCAGCAACCGCGTGATGCCCTCGGACGGTTCCGGTCCCAGGACATTCACCCCGACGCCGCCGGGCGCCATCAGCACCAGCCGATCGATCCGCTCGGGATGTTCCAGCGCCAGCAACGTCGCGACGGCGCCGCCCATCGAATTACCCAGCAGGTGGACGCGGTCCAGGCGGAGATCGTCGAGCAGCCCGAGCACCGCGTCGGCGGAGATGCGCAGGTAGTTGCGTTCGTACGCCGCCGGGCGGCCGCTGGCGCCGAAGCCCGGCTGGTCGACGATCAGACAGCGGAAACGCTCGGCCAGCACCGGCAGGTTCGCGCCGAAGTTGGCCCAGCCCGAGACTCCAGGCCCGGAACCGTGCAGCAGCACCAGGGGCACACCGGCCCCGGCCTCGTGGTAGCGCAGTTCGTACCCGCCCGTCGTGCTCCAGCGCGTGGTGTTCTCGGCGGTGAACGTCATCAGATCATCCGATCCGTGACCGGCAGCCCGAACGCGTTGCGGCCGTAAAGGACCAGCGCGCGCTCGACATCGTTGATGACGTGCACGCTTCCGGCGTGCGCGTCGCGCCAGTGCCGCTCGATCGGATTGGGTTTGCGGATGGCGTGGCCGCCGGAGTTGTCGAACAGCAGGTCGATGGCCTCGATGGCGCGTTCGGTCCCGCGCACCTGATCGCGGCGGCTGCGCACGCGCAGTTCGAAGGGGATCTCCTCTCCCGCTTCGGCATAGCGCAGCTGCTCGCCGATGTTGCGCTCCATCTGGAGGACGGCCGCGTCGATCTCCGAGGCCGCGCGAGCCACCCGGACGTGCGCGAACGGGTCCTCGGCGGCCTTCTGCCCGCCGTAGGAGACCCGTACCCGCTCGCGCATCCGCTCGATGTGCGCTTCGTAGGCGCCTTGGGCGGCGCCGATGATGGGGGCGGTGATGGTGTTGGAGAACACCGCGCCGAACGAGATCCGGTAGAGCGGGGCGGTATTCACCTCTTGACCGGGGCCGCGCAGCTCCGCCTGCTCACTCGCGCGGTAGGTCCGGTGGGCCGGCACGAACGCGTTCTCGATGACGATGTCGTTGCTGCCGGTGCCGGACAGCCCGGACACATGCCATACGTCCTCGATGCGGTAGTCGGTGCGCGGCACCAGGACGGTCAGGTACTCCGCTCCCCCTTCGTCGTTCGGCACGACCGCGCCGAGGAAAGCCCAGCGGGCGTGATCGCATCCGGAGGAGAAGCTCCAGCGGCCGCTGATCTCGAAGCCGCCTTCGGCGGGCGTCAGCTTGCCGGTGGGCGCGTACGACGAGGAGACCAGCGTGTCCGGATCGGCGCCCCACACGTCCTCCTGCGCCCGCAGCGGGAACAAGGCGAGCTGCCACGGGTGCGCGCCCAGCACCGACGACACCCACGCCGTGGACGGGCACGCGGTGGCGATAGCCCGGATCACCTCGTAGAACGCGACCGGGGACGATTCGTCGCCACCGAAGCGAGACGGCTGCAGCATGCGGAACACCCCCGCGTCGGTCAGCTCTCGAATGCTCTGCTCGGGCACTCTGCGCTGCCGGTCGGCGTCGGCGGCTCGCTCTCGGATCGCGGGCAGCAGATCCCGTACCCGATCGAGCACCTTGTTGGTCATATGCGGTAGTCCTCCTCGTAGTGCCGTCTTTCGACGCTAGGCCGGTGCGGCGGCGTCGGCCCCGATCCATCCCGATGACCGGAACCCACCGGCGGGATCAGTCGGTGCGAGCCGCGGCGGCGCCCGCGCGGCGGCCGAAGAAGGTGCCGTCGCCGAGCGAAGTGCCGCTGATGTAGCCCTCGCCGTGCAGGTTGCTGGCGGCCCGGCCAGCGGCGAACAGCCCGGGGATCGGCGCGCCGTCGATGTCGAGCACGGCGCCGTCGAGCGAGGTGTGCAGACCGCCGAGGGTGAAGACGGATGCGCCGGTCCCGCGGCGATCACCGGACTCCGACGGTGGCCGCACCCCCGCCCGCACGTCGATCGCGGCGAGCGGTGGCGCGAGGGGCCGCAGCCAGCGCGGCGCTTTCCCGAATTCGGGATCCACGCCGCGGGAGGCGAAGCTGTTGTACCGGCGAATGGTGTCGGCCAACGCGGCCGCCGGTAGGTCCAGCAGATCGGCGAGTTCCTCGGCGGTCTCGGCCACGTGGGTCGGCCGCACGCCCCACCGCTGGGGTTCCGGTACTTCCTCGAAGGCCCGTTCGTCGAGCACGACCCAGGTCCGCATGTCCTGCCGGAACAGCGCCGCTTGGCCGATCCGGCCGGGATAGGTGTCCTCGTTGATGAACCGCTGCCCGTTCCCGTTCACCACCATGCCGCGCGCGGCCAGGCCGGGAACGAGCGAGATGCCCACCTGGCCGGTGGCCATGTGCCGCACGGCCGCGCCGAGCGCCTGTGCCATCCGGATCCCGCTTCCGTCGTCGGTGCCCGCGCTGACCTTGGTGTGTCCCAGCAGTTTCGGCGCGTGCGCGGCCAGCATGGCGTCGTTGTCGACGAATCCGCCGGTGGTCAGCACGACGCCGCGGCGGGCACGGACGGTCAGCTCTGTGCCGTACCGCCGGGCCACCACGCCGACGACCGTGCCGTCGTCCGCGACGATCAGGCAGGTCGCCCTGGTGTCGGAAAGCATTGTGGCACCGGCGGATCGAGCGGCCCCGGCAAGGCGGTCCATCAGCAGCTTGCCGCCGAAGTCCGCGGCGGCCGGGCGATGGCCGCGGGGCGCGGGCGCGGCGAGTTCGGCGAACGGCCCGCTGTTCTCCCCCAGCCACATGAGCCCGTCATCGGTCGGCGGCACCCAGGCCGGCGCGTCCCACAGCGTGGGGTTGAACGGCACACCGCGGTCGGCGAGCCAGTGGAAATGCGCGACGCTGTCCTCGCAGTAGCGAGTGATCTTGTCCAGGTCGGCGCCCGGTCCGAGCGCGGCCGACAGGAACGCGGCCATCGCCGCCGGGTCGTCGTCGAACCCGCAGGCCCGCTGGATCGGTGTGCCGCCGCCGAGATAGATCTCGCCGCCGGAGAGGGCGGATGCGCCGCCGGGACCGCTCATCCGATCCAGCACCAGGACCTGCGCGCCGCCCGCCGCCGCCTCGAATGCCGCGGCGGAACCGGCACATCCGTAGCCGACCACCAGCACATCGGTCTCGATGTCGTAGGCGCGCACGTCGGCGGCCGCGCGGGGCGCGACCGAATTCCGATCACTCATGTAGTCGACCTTCCTGCCCCGCGCTCGGTGGCCGCGGGCCCATCTTGGTGAGCGACCCTCGGGTCCCGGTGATCGGGACTGTGCACCAGCACGGGGGCGTCGGGTGGCGATGGTGTGTGAACGGCGTCACGTCTGCGTGGGCGCCAGCGAGGAGGAAGAATTCATGCGGGTCCTGGTCACCGGAGTTTCCGATCCGACCGGTCGCGCGGTGGCGCGCATGCTGCTGGCCGCGGGCCACGACGTGGTCGGGCTGGATCGCGAGCGCCACCGGTACGTCGATCCTCGGGTCGAGGTGATCACCGGTGACCCGGAGGGGCCTGCGATCTGCGCGCAGGCCGTCGCCGACTGCGCGGCGGTGGTACACCTGGGCGGTTCGCTCGCCGCGATCACGCGAGCGGCCCGAGCGGCGGGGGCGCGCATCGTGGTTCCCGTAGGCGCGGGATCGGATGCGGTAACCGAGGAGGCGGTGCGGTCCAGCGGGGCGCAGGCTCTGATCGTGCGCACCGCGCCGGTCGCGGGCAGGCGCGTCGAGGGCGCGAGCGGGCGAAACCTGCTGCGGCTGCTGGGTTCCCGCCCGGCGGGCGGATTCCAGGTGCTGCACACCGACGACTTCGAACGCTTCCTGGTACTGGCCGTGGGATCGGGACGTACCGGCGTCGTGGAGCTGGCCGCGCCCGGCGTGGTTTCGGCCGAGGACGCGCGCCGCATCCGTGCGGCGGCGGGAACACGGCGGCCGCGGCGGAAGTCGCGCACGCGGCCCGTACCGCAGGTGGATTCGACGGCGGCGCGCGACGAGTGGGGATTCCGCTGCGGGTGGACCGCGTCGGAAGTCGCGGCGGATATCGTTCGCGGACTGGCCGGCCGCAAGGTCGACGGCGGCGAACTCGTCGCTCGCACCGGCGCGATCCCGCTGCCCGGCTATCTGGTGCCTACCCGCGCGGCCACGTCGGACGGCCACGCCCTGGTGTCGGTGGCGCCGGAAGGTCTCGAAGGCGAATTCGACGATCGCGTCGACCCGGCCTATCCGGTGCACACCGCGACGAATACCTCCGAGGCGCTGCCCGGCCCGCTCACGCCGCTGACCGTTGACCTGCAGGCGGGCGCGATTCGGCTGGCCAACGCGGCGATGGGCCGGATGATCGCGCTGGAGGGCATCGCGCTGGAGCACTGGACCAGCCGGGTCACCACCGTGCTCGGACACCACATCTACATCAACGCCTCCATCGGGGTGCTGGCCGCGGAGAACATGCCGGGCTGGGACGAGCAGAGCATCCGTCGCGACGTCTACGGCAACATCCCGGCCGAGATCTCGCTGACCCCGCACGGCAAACCACCCACCCCGACCGGTTTCGCCAGTACCCGCGCCACCTGGCGCGCCGCGGGCCGGGTGCTGCGCACGGCGCTGCGTTACCGGGAGACCACCGACGGTATCAACGCCGCCGCGCACCAGGAGACGTTGAGCGCCGCGGCGATCCGCGAGCTCACCGACGAGCAACTGCACGCTCGGGCCCTGCTGTGGCGGGACCGGCTGAACCACTCGTGGGCGGCGGCGTCCATCGGCGTGATGATGACCGGCGCGGCGACGGCCATCCACTCCCGTGGCAAGGATTCCGCGGACGTGCCCATCGACCTCGAGCGGTTGGAGTCGGCCAGGACCATGCTCGCCGTGGAACGGCTCGCCGCGCTGTGCCGGGCCGACACCGCGTTGCAGGACGCTGCGCACTCGGGCGATGTCGCCGCGGCGCGGGCGATCTCCCCGGCGTTCTCCGCCGCGCTGGACGAGGAACTACACCGGATCGGGCATCGCGGGCCGGGCGAGTGCGAGCTGATCAACCCGACTTTCGGCGACCGTCCCGAACTGCTGGTCACCGCCGCGGCCCGAGCGGCCGCGATGCCCGCGCCCAAGCGGGAACCGGTCGACTCGTCCCCGAACCGCACCGCCCGGATGGCGGCGGGTGCGACGATGGCGCGCGAACGCGTCCGCGACGCCGTCGTCCGGTACACCCACTGCCTGCGCCTCGCCGTGCGCGAGCGGGCGGGCCGGCTGATCCGGGACGGGCGGCTACAGCGGGCCGAGGACGCCTGCTTCCTCACCCTCGACGAAATCCTTTGGGCGCCCGCCGATCTGACCGAGCGCGTAGCACGGCGGCGGGCGGAACTCACCCGGCTACAGGGCATCCGGATGCCGGACGTGATCGCGGGCGATTGGGCACCGCTCTCGGATGCGGACGCTTTGGCGCCCGGGGAAAGCCTGACCGGCATCGGAGTGTCCTCCGGCGTGGTGGAGGGCACCGTGAAACGCGTGCTGTCCCTCGACGACGACATCGAACCGGGCGACATCCTGGTCGCGTCGGTCACCGACACCGGGCACACCGCGATGTTCGCCTACGCGGCCGCGGTGGTCACCGACATCGGCGGATCCGCTTCGCACGCCGCCATCGTGGCCCGGGAATTCGGCATCCCCTGCGTCGTCGACACCAAGACCGCCAGCGCGGCCCTCGCCGACGGGCAGCGGGTGCGCGTGGACGGGTCGGCCGGCACGGTCACCCTGCTCGCCGACGCATGAGCCGGGGCCGGGGGCGCGCACCCCGGCCCCTTGCCGGTTCGGCGCCGCCGGGCCGCGACCCTATGGAAGGAATGATCCAGTGACGATTTCGCGTGCTGTTCGCGGGGCGATGACCGGTGTCGCCGCCGCACTGATCGCCGTATTCCCGTCCACCACCACCGCATTCGCGGGCCCCGCCCTCGTGCACACCGCGCACGAGCGTTCCATGCAGCTATCGGCGGCGCCGAACGCCAGGGACATCGGCGACTATCCCACCCAGGGCAACGGCAAACTACGGACCGGCGTCGTCTTCCGCACCGACGCCCTGGACAAGCTCACCGCAGCCGACCAGCAGAAACTGGTGGCCGCGGGCATCACCGCGGTGATCGATTTCCGCAGCCCGGCCGAGTCGGGGGCCAATCCCGACAAGCTTCCCGCGTCGATTCCCGCCCTCGCGCGTCCGGTGTACGACCCGGGCAACGACTTCTATCTGATGGTGGGCAAGGCGGTACAGGGCGGCCCCGCCGTGCAGCAACAGATGTTCGGCGACGGCAAGGCCGCGGGCATCATGCGCGACTACTACCGCTGGCTGGTCAGCGACGCCACGGCACGCGGCCGGTTCGGCGACGCCATTCGGGATGTCGCGAACGCCACCGGGCCGGTGCTGTTCCACTGCACCGCGGGCAAGGACCGTACCGGCTGGATGACCGCGATCCTGATGACAGCGCTCGGCGTCCCGAAGGGGCAGGTGTACAAGGATTATCTGGAGTCGAACGACAACCTGGCCGCGGGTAACAAGGCGCTGATGGACGGGCTGGTGGCCAAGGGGCTGGTCACCGATCCCGCGCTGTTCGATCCGATCCTCGGCGTGCAGCGCGACTTCCTCGATGCCGCGTTCGACCAGGCCGCCGCGTCCTTCGGTTCGTTCGACCGGTTCGTCTCCGAGGGGCTCGGCGTGGACGGTCCGACGCTGGAGGCGCTGAAAGCCAAGCTGCTGTCGCGGTAGTCAGGGTCGTCGGCGGGTCGGGTGGATCGTGGGTCCCCCGGCCCGCACCAGGTCGCCGGTCCGGTACATCCGCTCGCCGGGTGCAGCGGATCGGCGACGAACCGGGCCGCGGTCAGGCACCCGCTCAGTTGTTCCGGGACACGGCCGCGTTCACCGGCCGCACCGATGCTCGCGACTCGAACCGGTGATCGATGATCGCCCGCCGATGGCATACGAGGGCGGTTGCCTCCACTGAAGCGCGCGAGGTGCGGTCATCGTGTGGGCCGCCGCCGACGCGGCGAACGAGTCGCGTCCCTCACCGCGGTGTGCTCGCCCGCCCAGCGGCCTTCGACCGAATGCCCGCCGAAGACCCGTGCAGCGCTAGAAGTCCAGCTTCATTGATCTCCTACGCGATTCCGGCGCCGAAGATGCGTCGACCGCCGAGGGCGGGGCGAGTTCGCGGTTCGGTTTCGGCGACGCTGTCGCCACCGAGCCGGCGGGCCGCCATATCACCCGGCCGCTCCAGCGGGGCACGATGACAGCCGCTCTCCGCACCGACGCCCCTATCGCTGCGCGATCAGCACCTCGCGCAGTCGCGCCAACTCCACGGTGGTCAGCCCGCTGCTCAGCAACCATTCGGCGGCGCCGCCGTGGTCGGCGGACAGGTTGGCCAGGAAACGTCGCATCACCTCGGCCTCGACGCCGAGAATGCCGGTGCTCACCGGGGGCAGTCCCGCGTAGGACGGGAGCGCGTCGAGCCGGTCGCGGACCCGGTGCATGCGTTCACCGGTCAGCGCGTAGTCCGCCGCGATCGCCTCCGGCGGCACGCCGACCGCGTCCAGGAGCACCGCGGCGAGCAGGCCGGTGCGGTCCTTGCCCGCGGCGCAATGGAACAGCACCGAGTGACGGCCCGCGTCGACGACCAGCCGCACGGCCGCGACGATGGAGTCGGCGCTGCCCGCCAGCAGCTTGTCGTACAGGTCCACCAGATCGACCCGGCTGGAGTCCGGCACCAGATCCCGTGCCGCCAGCGAGGATTGCGGCGACTTGCGCACCGGCAGGCAGACCCGCCGCAGGTCGGCGGTGGCCAGCAGTCCGTAGCCCTCGCGCTCGACTTCGTCGGGCAGCCGCAGATCGATCAGCGTGCGCAGACCGATCGGGCCGAGCAGTTTCGCCATATCGGCTTCGGTGAGGTTCTGCGGCGTGCTGGAGCGGTAGACCACCCCGAATCGGGTGGTTCCGCCGCCTTGCACGGGTAGCCCGCCCAGGTCGCGCACGTTGTCGATCTGGGCGAACTCGACCCACCGGTCACCGGGCACAGTGGATTCGCCCGCGAGGTCAGTGGGCACGGCCGGCCGCCGCCTCGTCGGCGCGGCTCAGGCCGCACAGTCCGATCAGGTCCTCGTGCAGCTCGAACCACACGGTGTGGTAGCTGTCCAGCACGGGCCGGGCGACCCAGGAGTGGTCGCCGGCCGCGATCCGCTCGATCGCGTGCGCGAACCGGCCGGAATACCGTGCCAGCCGCGGTGCGAGGTCGCCGATCCGCCGCAGGAGCGGTTGCACGCCGCGGTGCAGTTCGGTCAGCCGGGTCAGGACCGCGCCGTCGTACTCGGCGTCGGCGTGGTCGTTGACGGTGGCCGGATCCTTCATCTGCCACGCGGTCACGATCTCTTTCAGAGAGCCGTTGAAAGCACAGAATTCGGCGTAGACCGAGGCGATCGCGGCGCGGTCCACCGCCCGTCGTTCCGTCGCCAGCAAACCGTCGAGGTGCTGTCTGCCCTCGGGGGTGAGACGCACACCGATCGGCGTCGCGGCGCACCAACCCGCGGTCACGAGCTCCTCGCATCGGACGGCGACGGCCTCGGCCGACGCGCCGGTGCCTGCGGCTAGCGCGTCGTGGGCGGCCCGGCCTTTGATACCGATCAGCCGCAGCAGATCGAGGTCGGCGACCTGCGTCACCGCAGGCGGGAGTGCCGCGGTTACCTCTGCCGGGGCGTCGGCCACGCGCGCGTCCAACCACGCCGCCAACCCGTCGATGTCGGTGCCCGCCCACCCGGCCAACCGGCTGACGTCCGCGAGGGTGCTCCCGTCGACGGGTTTGCCTTCGACTCGCCCCGGCCATACCGTGCCCGCGCCGCCGTCCACGGTCACCACCCGGCCGGTCAGCGCCGCGACGACGCCGGGACCGCAGCCAACCACACACGGCCTGCCGATCTCGCGGCCGACCAGCGCGGCGTGCGAGGTGACACCGCCCAGTTCGGTGACGATCGCCCGGGCGGCGATCATGCCGTGCAGGTCGTCGGGGCTGGTGGTCGGGCGCACCAGAATCACGTCCTCTCCTGCCTCCGCGCGGCGCTCCGCCTCGTGCGGATCGCTGACGACGACCCCGGCCGCCAATCCGGGACAGGCCGATTCGCCGCGCGCCAGCGGCGTCCCCGTGTACTCGCCGCTCGCCGGGCGCAGCACGGCACGCACCTGATCGGCGGTGATCCGGGCCAGCGCCTCCTCCGCGCCGATCAGGCCCTCGTCTGTCATGGCCACCGCGGCCCGCACAGCCGCGCGCGCCGAGCGCTTGGCGGGGCGGGACTGCAACAGCCACAGGGCGCCGGATTCGACGGTGAATTCGATGTCCTGGATATCGCGGCCATCGCGTTCCAGCAGGCCGGCCGCCGCGACGAGTCGGCTGTGCACCTGCGGCAACAGGGTGGCCAGCTCGTCGAGCGGCCGCGGGGTGGTCCGGCCGGACACCACGTCCTCACCTTGCCCCCCGACAAGCCATTCGCCGAACATCGCGCGCTCACCCGTGTTCGGGTTGCGGCTGAACAACACACCGGTGCCGGATTTCTCGTCGAGATTGCCGAAGACCATGGCTTGCACCGTCACCGCGGTTCCCAGGGTTCCGGACACGCCGCGATTGCGCCGATACGTCTGCGCGCGAGGCGAATCCCAGGACCGGAACACCGCGCTGATGGCCGCTCGCAGCTGTTCCCAGGGATCCTCGGGCACCGCACCGGCCGGGTCGCCCAGCACGGTTTCGCGGTACTGGGTGCGAAACCTTTCCCGGGTGTCGACGGCGTAGTCCGGGTTCCCGGTCTCCGCCGCCAGCGCTGCCGCGACCGCCTCGTTCATGCCGAGGTTCAGCACCGTGTCCATCATGCCCGGCATGCTCACCGCGGCGCCCGAACGGACCGACACCAGCAGCGGCCGGGTGCCGGACCCGAAGACCCGTCCGGTGCCGCGCTCCAAGGTGGCGATTCCGGCCCGAACCGCCCGCCAGATGTCCTCGCCGATCACCCCGCGCGCCGAGAAGTCGGCCCAGCCCTCGATGGTGATCACGAAGGCGGGCGGCACCGGAAGACCCAGCGCGCGCATGCGGTTGACGCTCCACGCTTTCCCGCCGATGCTTTCCCGCGACAGCGCGCAGGCGCCGTCGAGTTCGACGACCGGCGCGGCGCCCGCTGCCTCGTCGTTTCGCTCCGCTAGCTCTGCTCCGGCGGTCATGTCACTCCTTTGCGATCACTGCGCATTCTGCGCCTCGGTGCGATTCGGACCTCGGGCACCCGACCGGGCGCGAACCGCGGCGCGCTCACCTGTAGCTCTGTTCGAGCCTGCCGTGCGGTCCATCATCGGCCGTACCTGTGGTCCCGCTGAGCAGGATCGAGACGCCGGAAACCGGCGTCTGTCGCGGGTGCGGGCACTGCGCTGAACGACGTTCCCGGTCAGCGGGATATGTGGCGGCGATCGGACCGGATGAAGCGGCCGGTGCGGCACCATCGCGGCATGGATCGACGGCGTGCAGCGACCGGTGAACTCGCCACGGTTCCCGCGGTGCTGGCCGACCGGGCACGGCGCGACGGCGCGCGGGTAGCGGTGGTGGGGACGGAGGGCCCGCTCACGTACGCCGAACTCGCCACGGCTGCACGGCGCGTCACGCGGGCGGCGATGTCGCGATCGCTGGCACCCGGCGATCGAGTGGCGATATGGGCACCCAATACCGAGCGATGGGTCATCGCGGCGCTCGGCGTGCTCGGTGCGGGCGCGACCCTCGTACCGATCAGCACGCGGCTACGCGGTCCCGAAGCGGCCGACATCCTCGCGCGCAGCCGGTGCCGCATGCTGCTGACCGTTGGCGATTTCCTCGGCAACGACTATGCGGAGATGCTGCGGGAAGCGGGTCGTACGCTCCCGGAACTGCGGACCACCGTGAAGCTGGACGACACCGCTGAAGCCGATGATCTCTCGTGGGCTCGGTTCCTCGCCCTCGGCGGCGAAGTGCCCGTCGCCGCGGCCGATGCGCGGAGTTCGTCCGTGGACCCGGAATCGGTCTCCGACATCCTGTTCACGTCCGGCACCACGGGTGTGCCGAAAGGTGTACCGGTCACCCATCGGCAGACCATCGAGACGTTCACCCACTGGGCCGATACCGTCACTCTCTCTGCTGACGACAGATACCTCCTGGTCAACCCGTTCTCCCACACCTTCGGCTTCAAAGCGGGGATCATCGCGTGCCTCTTGCGCGGCGCGACCATGGTGCCGGTGGATCGATTCGATCCGGAACAGGTGCTCAGCGTCATCGAGCGCGAGCGGATCACCGTGCTGACCGGGCCTCCCACCCTCTTCCACGACCTGCTCGCCCACAATCGGCGCGGGACCCATGATCCGAGTTCACTGCGTCTGGCGGGTACCGGTGGTTCGAGTGTGCCGACCGGCTTGGTGGAGCGCATTCGCCGTGACCTGAGTGTCGACAAGGTCTTCACCGGATACGGACTGACCGAATCGACCGGCGTCGCCACAATCTGCTCACCCGACGCACCCGTGCGCGTCATCGCCGTCACCGTAGGAAAAGAGCTGCCGGGTACGCGGATTCGTGTCGTGGACAGTTCCGGGCGGACCGTGCCGGTCGGTGAGCCCGGCGAAATCGTGGTTCGCGGTCCCAATGTGATGCACGGTTACCTCGACGACCCGCGAGCAACAGCGGCCGCGATGGATTCCGCGGGCTGGCTGCACACCGGCGACATCGGCACCATGGACGCCGACGGCTACCTGCGCGTCACCGACCGCAGCGCGGACATGTTCATCGTGGGCGGATTCAACGTCTATCCCGCCGAAATCGAGCAGATCCTCCGCACGCATCCCCGCGTACGAGACGCCGCCGTGGTCGGCGTTCCCGACTCCAGGCTCGGCGAGGTCGGCTTCGCCTTCGTCGTCCCGGCCGGACCCGCCGAGATCGAGACCACGGAGATCATCACGTGGACCCGGACCCGAATGGCCGGCTACAAGGTCCCCCGTCACTTCGAGTTCGTAGCGGAACTACCCCGAAACGCCGACGGCAAGGTGCTCAAGCGCGTTCTGCGCTCACATCGGGCACAAACCTGAGCGATGCTCGAGATGCGCCACATGAGGATCGACCCGCACACCAGCCGGATACGGCAACTGACCGAGGCGTCGCCCGGGAAATACCGAGACCAGCCGAACTCGCCGGCGCCGCACGCGAAACACGCAGTCGGGCCGTTCGCGCCACCTGACACCAGCGTAGAACCGCTCGGCCGGTAGGTGGCCGGTGCCGTAGCACTCACCTACCGGCCCAATGGAACTCTCCGGCCACCTGCCGGACGTACTGTCAGGCGACTTCGTTCTTCATCTGAGCGGTGAGGATCTTCTGGTAGCCCGCGCCGAAAATCCGGGGCAGCCAGTCGATCACGTGGGCGTCCGTGCCGATCAAGATCTTCGCTTTGTTCTTTCGGATGCCGTTGACGATGACCCGGGCGGCGTGCTCGGGGGTCGTCTTGGCCAGGCGGTCGAAGTTGGCGGCCAGGGCGTCGCGGTCGCGATCGCCGCCCGCGCGCGCTTTCCAGGCGATCTCGGTCTTGATCATGCCCGGGTGCACGCTGCTGACGCCCACCGCGTGACCGGCGATGTTCATTTCCTGCCGCAGCGCGTCGGTGAAGGCGCGGATAGCGAATTTCGTTGCGCTGTAGGCGCCTTGGCTGGGGCACGCGGCCAGGCCGAACATGCTCGACACGTTCGCGATGTGCCCGTCACCGGAGGCGATGACGTGGGGCAGGAACGCCTTGGTGCCGTAGGCGACGCCCCAGAAGTTGATGCCGACGATCCATTCGAAGTCGGCCCAGCCGAGTTCTTCCACGTTCGCGGTGAGCGAGACTCCGGCGTTGTTGACGACCAGATTGATCCGGCCGAAATCCTCGGCCACCTCGTCGGCGTGGCGATAGACCGCATCCCGGTCGGTCACATCCAGCTTGTAGGCGCGGGCTTGCGCGCCCTCCTTGCCGCACAGCGCGGCGGTCTCGGCGACGTTCTCCACGTTGCGGCCCGACAGTGCCAGGTGGGCGCCGCGGCGGGCGAGTTCGATCGCCAGTGCCCGGCCGATGCCCGCGCCCGCGCCGGTGATCACGGCGGTTGCGCCCTCGAAGTTCTTCACGGTTGATTTCCTTGTCTCGCTCGGCGGTCGGTCCGCCGGGTTGCCCTGCCGGACGTCGTCACAGGGAGGTGTAGCCGCCGTCGGCGACGAATTCCGAGCCGGTGCTGAAGCTCGACTCGTCACTGATCAGGAACAGCACCAGGTTCGCCAGCTCCTCCGGCCGCCCGGCCCTGCGCATCGGCTGATTGCCCGACATGCCCTGCGAGCGCGTGGAATCGGCGGTCATCTCCGTGGCCACCACGCCGGGATGCACCGAGTTGACCCGGATGCCGTCGGCGGCGAACTCCTGTGCGGCCGTCTTGGTCATGCCGCGCACGGCCCATTTGGACGCGGTGTAACCGAGGATGTTGGAGAAGGCGATGATGCCGCCGATCGAGGAGATGTTCACGATGGAGCCGCCGCCCGCCCGGCGCATCGACCCCAGCACCGCCTTCATGCCGAGGAACACCCCGACCTGGTTGACGTCGATCACCTTGCGGAAGTCGGCTTCCGACAACTTCTCGATCGGATCGACGTGCACGATGCCCGCGTTGTTGACCAGACCGGAGACCGGCCCGAAAACCTGCTCGGTGTAGGCGATCACGTCGTTCCACGCCGACTCGTCGGTGACATCCAGCGGCAGGAAGGTCGCGGCGTCGCCCAGCTCGGCGGCCAGCGCCACGCCTTCGTCCACCAGGACATCGGTGATCACCACCGTGGCGCCCTCGGCGACCAGCCGCCGCGCGAAGGCCGCGCCCATCCCCCGTGCGCCGCCGGTGACGATGACGTTCTTACCGTCGATCCGTCCCATCAACGCTCTCCTTCCACTGCGTGCCGCGCGGTCGCGCCAGGCTGGTTGTCGGCGAGGTGACCGGCCGCGATGTAGCCGAACACCATGGCGGGGCCGATGGTCGCGCCCGCACCCGCGTAGTCGTTGCCCATCACCGAGGCGGAGTTGTTCCCCGCCGCGTACAGGCCCGGGATCGGCCGGTCGTCGGAGTCGAGGACGCGAGCGTGCTCGTCGGTCACCAGACCGCCCTTGGTGCCCAGATCGCCCGGCACCATCTCCACCGCGTAGAAGGGGCCCTGCTCGATCGGGGCAAGACACGGATTCGGCCGCACGGTCGGGTCGCCGTAGTAGCGGTCGTAGGCGGAATCGCCGCGCCGGAAGTCCTCGTCGCGGCCGGCGCGGGCGAAGCGGTTGAAACGCTCCACCGTCGCGGTCAGCGCCGCGGGCGGCACACCGATCTTCGCCGCCAGTTCGGCCAAGGTCTCGGCCTGGTCGATGATCCCGGCATCCGCGTACTTCTGCGGGAGCGGACGTTTGGGGAAGTTCCCCAGGAACAGATACCGGTCGCGGAAGCGCTGATCCATGATGAAGTACGCCGGAATGTGCCCGACGCCCGCCGCTTCCTGCTCGTACATCCTGTGCACCACGTTCACGTACGGGGCCGATTCGTTGACGAACCGTTCGCCCGCGTGGTTGACCATGATGCCGCCGGGCTGGGAGCGCTCGGCCAGGCAGAAGAACGGCGGCCCGTCGGGATTGCGCACCGACGGACCCCACCAGGCGTCGCCCATGAGATCCACCGCGCCACCGGCCTTCTGACCAGCGACGATGCCTTCACCCACGTTCTCGGTGGCGCCCACCGTCCACTCGGTGGACTGTGGCCCGCTCATGTACTGCTCGCGCATCCGCAGGTTGTGCTCGAAACCGCCCGCCGCCAGCACCACACCGCGGCGCGCCTTGATCACCACCGGCGTGCCGTCGTGCTCGGCGCGCACACCGACCACCGCGTCCGCCTCCGTGATCAGGTCGGTCAGCGGCGTGTTCAGCCACACCGGCACTCCGGCGTCACGCAACGACAGCCACAGCCGGGCCGCGAGCGCCTTGCCCAGGCTCAGCGGCAGCCGTCCGCGCAGCTTGTTCCCCACCGCCTGCATACCGACCCTGATCGCGGTGCGCTTCCCGGCCCAGGTGCGGGCGATCATGTTCAGATCGTGGAAGTCGCTGACGGTGAACGCGATTCCCTTGGGGCCCGACATGGTCGGCTGATTGATCTTGTGCAGATCGCCGCCGAGCAAGCGTCCGTCCAGCGGCGCGGGTTCGATGCTGCGCCCCTGGGCCAGACCACCGGGGAACTCCGGGTGATAGTCGGAATAGCCGCGGTCGTAGACGAACTCCCAGTATCGGCTGCGAGCGCCGAGGTAGCGCATCATCTCGGGGCCGCGTTCGAGGAAGGCCCGCTGTTTGGCCTCCGGAACCCGATCGCCCACCACCGCTTTCAGATAGGTGCGGGCCAGTTCCGGGCTGTCGGGCACCCCTTCGCGCTGCAACACCGGGTTGTTCGGGATCCAGATACCACCGCCCGACCGTGCCGTGGACCCGCCGAAGGATCTGCTCTTCTCGATCAGCGTCACCGACAGTCCGCGGTAGGCGGCCGTCAGAGCGGCCGTCATGCCCGCGGCGCCGGAGCCGACGACCACCACATCGAATTCGAATTCCTGAGTCATCGCGTCGCTTCCGTCAGTAACCGCAACCGGTCAGCATGCCGCCGTCGACGACGAATTCGCCTCCGGTGCAGTAACTGGCCGCGTCCGAGGCCAGGAACACCGCCACGTGGGAGACCTCGACGGGCTGCCCCCAGCGCGGGATCGGCAGGCTCGCGAAGAAGCCGTCGCCGTCGACGCCGGAGGCTCCGGACACCGCCGCGGTCATGGGAGTGGCGATGCCACCGGGGTGCAGCGAGTTGACCCGGATACCCAGGTGCCCCAGCTCGCGAGCGGCCGACTTGGTGATGCCGCGAATGGCGAATTTGCTCGCGCTGTAGGCGGACAGACCGGCCGCGCCGACGAACCCTTCCACCGAGGAGACGTTCACCACCGCTCCGCCCCCGGTTTCGGCGAGCGCGGGCGCGGCGGTCTTGATGCCGAGCCAGGTGCCGGTCACGTTGACGTTCATGATCGTGGTGAAGTCCGCCAAGGCCATCTCGGCGATCGGGACGAACCGCAGGATGCCCGCGTTGTTGACCACCGAGTCGAGCCGCCCGTAGTGGGTGAGAGCCTCGGACACCGCCGCGGACCAATCCGCTTCACTGGTCACATCGTGGTGCACGTATCGCACCGCGGAACCCAGTTCCGCGGCCAGCGCCGTTCCCTCGTGGTCGAGCAGGTCACCGAACACCACGCGCGCGCCCTCGGCCACGAACCGCCGCACGTGCTCGGCGCCCATCCCCCGCGCCCCGCCGGTGACCAGCGCCACCTTGCCGTCGAGTTGTCCCACCGAATTCCGTCCTCTCACCGTCGCTTGCCCACCGACGCTAGGTCGCCCGTCGAGGCGCGGCACCGGACCGTCCCGGCCACCGGGACTAGGGCCTGACCTGAGAAGTTCCGGCGGACATATTTCGATTAGGCATACCGCCGCCGGCTGTCCCGCACCGGGACCAGACACCCCGACGAAACCCGAAAACGCCCGATCGGGCGCTCGATAAGGAGACCGGATGAAGTTCTCGATGATCTTCGAAGCCCAGATGGCCGACCCCTCGCGCGAGCACGAGCACCAGGTGCTGCGCGACTGTGTCGAGCAGGCGGTGCTCGCCGACGAGATGGGGTTCGACACCGTGTGGGCGGTCGAACACCACGGGCTGAAGTGGTACGCGCACATGAGCGCCCCGGAGGTCTTCCTCACCTGGGTGGCCGCCAAGACCGAGCGGATCCGGATCGGGCACGGCGTGGTGTGCATGCCGTTCAACTTCAACCACCCGGTGCGCGCGGCCGAACGCGCCGCGATGCTCGACGTGCTGTCCGGCGGACGGCTCAACCTCGGCGCGGGCCGCGGCGCGACGCCGGTGGAGACCTCCATGTGCGGTGTCGACCCCGAGCGCACCTACCAGGAGGTCGAGGAGTCGCTGCGGATGATCGGCAAGGCGTGGCAGGATCCGGAAGCCGAATTCGAGTACAACGGCGAGCTGTTGCAGGTCTCGCCGCATTCACTGCTGCCGCGGCCGGAGCAGTTGCCCCATCCGCCGCTGTTCATGGCCTGCACCAAGAAGGACACGCTGAAGATGGCCGCCGACTACGGAATCGGCGCGCTGGTGCTCGGTTTCGCGGGCGTGGAGGAGATCGCGGAACTGCGGCGCACCTACGACGAGGCGATCGCCGCGCGCACGGGTGAGCGTTTCGTGTCGACCGTGGTGAACGATCATTTCGCGGCGCTGTGCCCGACCATCGTTCTCGACGACCGGGAGAAGGCCCAGCGGATCGGCGCCCGCGGGCAGCGTTTCTTCGCGCAATCCATCAAGCACTACTACGGCGCGGGCCCGGCGCCCGACGAGGCCGTCGACCCGAACGCCGACGAGCTCGCCGCGATCAAGCAGGCCGCCGACGACCATGTCGCCTACCTGCACGAGGCCAAGATCCCGGTGCAGACCGGCGCCACCTCGGTCTTCAACGCCGACCACGCCTACGGCAGCCCCGAGGACGCCATCGCCTACGTCGAGCGTCTGCAGGCCGCGGGCGCGGACGAGATCCTCTGCCTGATCCAGATGGGCACGGTGCCGCAGGAGGCCTGCCTGGAGACCATCCGGCACTGGGGCGAGAAGGTCATCCCCCACTTCCGCAACAGCTGATCTCGGCGATCGCCGACGACAACGAGGAGTTCGACATGGTTGACCTGAGTGGGAAGGTCGCCCTGATCACCGGCGCGGCCCGGGGACAGGGCGCCGCCGAGGCGCGGCTGTTCGTGCAGCGCGGCGCCCGCGTGGTGATCACCGACGTTCTGGAGGAAGAAGGCGCCCGGCTGGCCGAATCGCTCGGCGCCGCCGCACGTTTCGTGCGGCACGACGTGGGCAGCGGCGAGGACTGGGAAGCCGCCGTGGCCGAGGCGGTCTCGGCGTTCGGCAAGCTGGATGTCCTGGTGAACAACGCCGCGATCTACACCGCGAAGCCGCTGGCCGAGACCACGCCGGAGGAATTCGAGCGCGTTCTGCGCGTGAACCTGATCGGGGCGTTCCGCGGCATCCGGGCGGCGGTCGGTCCGATGACGCGGGCGGGCGGCGGCTCGATCGTCAACATCTCCTCCCAAGCGGGCCTGGAAGGGCTGATGGGTCACGCCGCCTACGGCTCCTCGAAATGGGGACTGCGCGGCTTGACCAAGACCGCCGCGCTCGAGCTGGGCCCGGCCGCGATCCGGGTCAACTCGGTGCACCCCGGCCCGATCGCGACGCCGATGGTCCCGTACCTGACCACCGGGCCGGGCAGCTTCCCGTCCTTGCCGCTGCAACGCACCGGCGTACCGGAAGAGGTCGCCGAACTGGTCGCGTTCCTGGCCTCCGACGCCTCGGCCTACATCACCGGCGCCGAGGTGACGATCGACGGCGGCTTGGCGGCGGGCAAGTTCCTGCCACCTGAGGCACAGCACTAGCGAAGGAGCGAGCCGGATGCCGCTGACACCCGAAGCGCAGGTGGTCGTCGACGCCGCAAGCGCCGCGTTTCCCGCGTTGGGCACCGAAGTGCTCGACGCCACCGAGGCACGGCGGCTGCTCGCCGCGCGTGCCGCACCGGCCGCGGAGCCGATCCCGGTCGCCCAGGTGTGGGAGCGGCGGATCCCCGGTCCACCGGGCGCACCCGAGGTCCGGGTCCGGATCTATCGGCCCGCCGGCGCCGTGGCGCCGGCTCCGACGGTGGTCTTCTGCCACGGTGGCGGGTTCGTGATCTGCGGCCTCGACAGCCATGACCGGTTCTGCCGGGCCATGGCGGTCGGAGCGGACGCGGTCGTGGTGTCGGTGGACTACCGGCAGGCGCCCGAACACCGGTTTCCCGCGGCGGCCGAGGACGCGTACGCGGCGCTGTGCTGGGTCGCCGACCACATCGGCTCGCTGGGCGGCGATCCCGCCCGCCTCGTGGTGGCGGGGGACAGCGCCGGCGGCAATCTCGCCGCCGTGACGGCGTTGATGGCACGAGATCGCGGCGGCCCCGGGATCGCCCGGCAGCTGCTGCTGTATCCCATGCTGGACCCGGCCTGCGACAGCGCGTCCTACCGGGAGAACGCCGAGGGCTATTTCACCACCGCCGCGCACCTGCGCTGGTACTGGCGCCAATACCTGGGCTCGCACGACGGCGCCGACCCGTACGCCGACCCGCTCGGCGCCGACCTGTCCGGACTCCCGCCCGCGCACATCGTCACCGCCGAATTCGATCCACTGCGCGATGAGGGCGAAGACTACGGGCAGCGGCTGCGGCGAGCCGGTGTCGCGGCCGAGATCCGCCGATACGACGGGATGTTCCACGGCTTCATGAGCATGGCCGACACCCTGTCCGAGGCGGCACTGGCGAACACCGCCGCATACTCGGCCGTTCGTGCCGCCTACCGTCCCTGATCGAGCCCGCACACACCGTTACGGAGCACAAATGACGATCCAGCGAATCGGCCCCGCCTACCCCACCGACGACCTGCCCACCACCGTGGCACTGCTGACCGCCGTCTTCGGCGCCGGGCCCACCGTGGTGGACGGCGACCGCTGGGCCCAGTTCGACAGCAACGGCGTCCGGGTCATGCTCGCGGGCACCGACCGTGACGACGACACCCCGTTCCTCGCGATCAAGGTGGACGATCTGGATCTCGCGCTCAACCGGTTGCGCACCGAGGGTTTCGAGGTCGCGCAACCGGTCACCGGACCGCACGAGCGCCGCGCCGTCATACGACCGACACCCGGTTCCGTCTGGCACATCGCGCTCTACGAACCGATCACTGCCCAGCCGTGACGCCGAGCCGACGCGGACACCGGACCAGCGGTGCGAGCGCGGCTCGGCCGAGCCCGCTCATTCGGCGCGGATCACCGTCGGTTCTTCGGATTGCACCGACGGCGCGGACTTCCTCGTCCACTTCCCTCGTTTCGGGCGCTTCCGATCCGGCGCGGCCGGATCGGACGCGACGGTGCCGAACGATTCGGACGGCGGCCGCCGCATAGCGCGGTCGAACGTGCGGGCCGAGGCAGGCCATGGGTTGGTGACGCGCCCACTGTCGTGCTTGTACCAACACGGTCCCATGGCGGGCCAGACCGTCTTCGCGACAGCTCGCTCGATCCACTCCTGGTGTGTCCGCATCGCGGAAGCGCGGACTTCGATCGTGGGGGCGCCGATCCGGTCGCGCCAGCGCAGGCAACGAATGATGTAGTCGATCTGGCATTCCTTCATCCCCGGATTACTTCCCGCGGGATTGAAGCTGTTCGGTCCGGCGATCAGGAAGGCGTTCGGAAACCCGGGGACCGCCACCCCCAGCAGCGCTGTCGCGCCCGAGCGCCATTGGTCGTGCAGGAGGACTCCCCCGCGTCCGCGCACGGTGATCGGAACCAGGAATTCCGGAGCGCGGAAGCCGGTGGCGTAGATGATGACGTCGGCCCTATGGTGCGCGCCGTCGGTGGTGAGCAGTCCGTCGCGGGTGATCCGGGCGATCGGGGCGGTCACCAGCTCGACGTTGTCCCGGGTCAGCGTCGAGTAGTAGTCGCTGTCGAAGATGATGCGCTTGCCCCCGAGCGGATAGTCGGGGGTGAGTTTCGCGCGCAGCCGTGGGTCCTCGATCCGGCTGCGCAGATACCGTCGGGCAGCCCATTCGGCGGGACGCGCCGACCAACCCCGGCGCATGATCGGCGCGAGCACGACGTCGGCACCGTAGTACAGGGCTCGGCGGTAGAGGCGGTGGGCGCCGGGCAGCCGCAGCACCGCCCGGGCGAGCGGTCCGAAATCGGCCGGCGGTTTGGGCAGTACCCAGTGCGGTGTGCGCTGGAAGACGCGGACGTGGCGGGCGGTCGCGGCCAGGGTCGGCAGCATCTGTGCCGCGCTCGAGCCCGTGCCGATCACGGCCACGTCCACCCCGCATAGGTTCTGGCCGTGGTCCCACCGCGCGGAATGGAAGGATGGTCCGGCGAAATCCTCGCGTCCGGCGATGTCGGGCACGTTCGGCCGGTGCAGCTGTCCGACGGCGAAGATCACCACGCGCGCGAACACGCGCTGTCCATCGGAGGTGGTCAGTTCCCAGCCGCCCCGGTCTTCCAGATAGGTGGCCTCGTCGATCGCGGTGCCCAATCTCAGGTGCGGCGCCAAGCCGTGGTCGGCGGCCACCTGGCGCAGGTACTCCAGGATCTCCGACTGGCGCGGAAACCGGGTGCGCCGGCTGCGGTAAGGGGCGAACGAGAACGAATACAAATGGGACGGCACATCACAGGAGCACCCCGGATAGGTGTTGTCCCGCCAGACCCCGCCCACGTCGCCGCCCCGCTCGAAGATCACGAAATCGGTGATCCCGGCCCGTCGCAACCCGACTCCCATCCCGATGCCGCCGAACCCCGCGCCGACGACAGCCACCTCGCAGGTCATCGCGTTTGCCACCCCGCCTCCTTCACAGCGCATAGTCAACATTGAGCTACCTGAACTCTTCGTTGGCTGAAGCGCTGCGGATGGCAAGATCGTCGAGCTGGGTCTTCGGCCTCCCATGACAAGCCAGAAGTGCGCGGCCCCACCGCAAAAGGCTTCGTGACACGATCAGCGGGACGATGACCGGCGAACCGTCCACGGCCGCTCGGCAACCTGCGGCGCACAGTTCGTTCCCCGATTTCCGAGCCGAACAGCACACCTTTCGCTATTCAGGGGAACGGTGTGGATCCGCATCGTTGCAGGCCGGAGGACCTGTCGGCTTCCCGCCGAATCGCGCACGCGGTCCCGCGCCCTGCTACCCGCGCCACACCGGCGCGCTCCGTCGCCGAGCGCGTGACCGCGAGTACAGGTTCGTCGGGGCGCTCGGCAACGGCACGTCACAATTCGCGATCCGAGCGATCTATTTCGTCGACCGAGACCGAAATCGGCTGAGGCACACCGAGGAAGAGGAACACGCCACCGGCGCCGACTCCGGGTCACCGCGGCGACGTGAACCGGGGCCGCCCGCCCCGCTTCTCACGCCGTAGTTGTTGCGGTCAGGTCGTCGAGCAGAATCATGACCTCCCCTTCCCGCTTCACCACCTCGCCGAGCCGGATCGTCAAAGCGACGAGGGCGCTGTCGTCCACGGGGTCGGCCGGTTCGTGCTCGAGACGCTGCCATTCACCGGCGGCGGAGACACTGCCGAGGATCAATTCCCGCTCGCCGTCTCCGGCGCCGCGCAGTCGCGCAGACACCCTGATCGAGGCGTGCGGCGAACGCACCCGCAGGCGCAGGGCCGTCAGCCGTCCGGCGATCGAGAACGCCTGCCCGGGTTTGGCCACGAGATCGACCTCGAGATCGTCGGTCGCCGACCGGACCAGCAGGACGAGCGCCCGGTGGTCGGCGCCCGCGACGCCATCGGCGTACACGCCGGGCCGCTTGCTCGGCGCGCCTTCGGCGAATGTCGTGAGATGCGTCCGGTCCGCACCGGTTCCGGCGATCTCCCACTTGTCCTTGCTCTCGAAGTCGTCCAGGAGCACCTCGACCGAAGCGTCCGACATCCCCGCCGTCCCTTCCTCCGCGCCGGACATTTCTCCGGCCCCGCGCAAACCCTACAAGTCACCGAATGTGGTTGCCGCGCCGCAACGGTGGATTCACCCGCGGCACATCTGCGCGCCGGTTTCACCGAGCGGATGCGCCCGGGTATCAGCCGGACACGACGTCGGGTCCGGCCACTACCGGCACCAGGTGCGTTCGTGCGAAATCGCCGAGCTGCTCGTCGGTTCGGAGTTCGGTGAGACCGTGCGGCGCGAGGATCAACGAGTGGACGATCCGGCACACGATCTCGGCGCGAGTGGTCAGATCCGTCGCGGGCGGGAGGATCCCCCGCTCGACGGCACGCTGGAGCGCGACATCGGTGGTGTGCACGGACATCGCGAACGGACCCGCGCCGTCGACGGTGAGCTTGAGGACCACGCGCGCCGGCTCCAGCGCCAGCATGCGTTCGACCAGCGGGTTCGTGCGCCAGCGGGTGATGACGGTGACGAAGATGTCGGCGACCAGATCGCCGAGGTCGTCGTGACGTTCGGCGATCTCGGTGATCTCGGCGAGCACCGCGGCCACCTCCCGACTGATCACGGCTTGCACCAGGTCGTCGCGGCCTCCGACGTGGCGGTAGACCGTCACCCGGTCCACACCCGCCTTCCGGGCCACTTCCTCGATCGTCGTCTTCTTGACGCCGACCTGCTCGAACTGCACCAGAGCCGCGTCCAAGATCCGGGTGACCAGGGTTCCGGCGACGTTTTCGCTGCTCGCGGCGGCCTTCGAGGCGGTGGGCATAGGCCAACGCTAGCAAAACCGCCCCCTCCTGCAACATTCGAACCGAGTTGTTGCTGCAACATTGCAATACGATTTGTAGCTATGTAGGGTCGGGGCATGGCTGAGCAGGCAGGCGCGTCGGAGCGCCCGTATCGCGACGAAGCGCATGCCATCCATGCGCGCGACGTCCATTTCGATTTCGATTCGGTGCCCATGCACTACGTGCCCGGCGAGGCCTTGGCCACCCACATCGTCAATGTCATGCACCTGGTGCTGCCGGAAGGCGAACGGGCCATGGCGCAGGCGCTGGCCGAGGCCCTCCCGCACATCGACGACGAGCGGTTACGGGAGGAGGTGACGGGATTCATCGGGCAGGAGACCATGCACGCGAGCAGCCACGAGGCCGCGCGCAGGCATCTGCAATCCATCGGCCTGGACGTCGAGTCGTATGTCAGCAAGGTCGCCTGGCTGGTCGATCGCATCCTGGGCGACCACGGCCTGACCGGGCGCGCCCGGGAGGAGTGGCTCAAGGAACGGCTCGGCCTGTTCGCGGGCATGGAGCACTACACCGCGGTCCTCGGGGAATGGCTGCTCAACGCCGACATCCTCGAAGCCAAGGGCATGCACCCGGCGATGCTGGACCTGGTCCGGTGGCACGGCGCCGAAGAGGTGGAGCATCGCAGTGTCGTCTACGACGCGTTCATGCATCTCGACGGCAGCTACGCGCGCAAGGCCCGCACGGCGCTTCTGGCCAGCGCGACGTTGCTGCCGCTGTTCATCGTCTCGACCGCCTATCTGTACCGCAAGGACCCGTCGCCGCGGAAAGGCCGGTTCTGGGGTCTGCAGTTCTGGAGCGCGACCCGGCGCGGCGTCATCCCGAAATGGACGGTCTTCTTCACCGAGATGCCGCGGTACCTGCGGCCGGGCTTCCATCCGTCCCAGTTGGGGCCGATGGACAACGCCCTGCGCTATCTGGCGCACTCGCCTGCCGCGCGGGCGGCGAACCGATGAGCGGCGCGCCTACCGTGACCGACCGCCCGGCGCCGCCGGGACTGCGGCTGATCGGCGATGTCATGGACCTCTACCGGAAGGTGTTCGTCACCGGACGCGCCGCGCCGCTGCTGTCGCGCCCGAACATGGTGCGCGGCACGGGATTCGACTTCGACACCACCATCGCCGCGATCGATCGGCCTGCCGCCGACGTGGTGGGCCTGACGTTGCGCGCCGCCGGTGGCGGTCCGCTGCCCGCGTGGCGGCCGGGCGCTCACGTGGACGTCTTCCTGCCCTCGGGACGCCAGCGTCAGTACTCGCTGTGCGGCGACCCGAGCGACCGGTTCCGGTATCGCATCGCGGTGCGGCTCATCCCGGAGGGCGGCGGCGGGTCCCGCGAGATACACCGATCGCTGCGAGTCGGCGACAGTCTGCGGATTCGCGGGCCGCGCAACGCATTCACCTTCGTCGAGGCGCCGTCGTATCTGTTCCTGGCCGGTGGCATCGGCATCACGCCGATCAAACCCATGGTCCAGGCCGCGGGTGCCCGTGGGCGCCTGGTGTACGTCGGCCGCTCGCGCGCCACCATGCCGTTCCTCGCCGACCTCCCCGATGCCGAGGTCAGGCCGGACGACGAATTCGGACCACCGGATGTCGCCGCACTGTTGTCGCGCGCCGAACCCGGCGCGGCGGTGTACGTGTGCGGGCCGCCGCCGATGCTGGAGGCGGCGCAGCGGTGCATGTTCGACCTCAACCCGACCGGCTCGCTGCATACCGAACGGTTCTCCGCGCTCCCGGTGGCCGACGGCGCGGATTTCGACCTCACCTTGGCCCGCACCGGCGCCACCGTCCGGGTCGCGGCCGACGAAACGGCGCTCACCGCGATCCACCGCGTGCTGCCCGATACCCCCTACTCCTGCCGCCAGGGTTTCTGCGGCACCTGCAAGGTCGCGGTCGTCTCCGGCGCCGTCGACCACCGTGACCGCGTGCTCACCGCCGCCGAACGCGAGAGCCAGATGCTGGTCTGCGTCTCCCGCGCCGCGGGCGAACGCCTCGTGGTCGACCTCTGAGACCGCCACACGAAAGGGACAGCGTTGTCTATCCGTCGCCGATCGAGCGAGACGATCCGATGAGCGTCTCGACCGGCCACCCCGCACCGTCCGCGGTGTCGACCTTCGATGTGCACGACCCTGCCACCGGCGCGGTGGTCGGCACCTACCCGGTCCACGACCGCCATGCCGTCGATGCCGCCGTGGCCACGGCTCACCGGGCCGCGGCCTGGTGGCGTGACCTCGGCTTCGCCGGGCGCGCGCGGCACCTGGACGCCTGGCGCGGCGAGATCGCCTCGGGCCGTGTGGAATTGGCCGAGGTGATCCACCGCGAGATGGGCAAGCCGATCTCCGACGCCAAGCTCGAGATCGCCATGGCACTCGAACACCTGCGGTGGGCGGCGCGCAACGCCGAGAAGGTACTCGGGCGCCGTAGCGTGCCGTCGAGCCTGCTGACGTTCAACCACGCGGCCACGGTCGAATACCGTCCCCTCGGGGTGGTCGGCGTCATCGGCCCGTGGAACTACCCGGTCTTCACTCCGCTCGGTTCCATCTCGTTCGCGCTCGCCGCCGGAAACGCCGTGGTATTCAAACCCAGCGAGTACACCCCCGGCGTCGGGCTGTGGCTCGCGCAGGCCTTCGCCCGCACCGCGCCCGCCGAGCCGGTGCTCCAGGTGATCACCGGGCTCGGCGATACCGGGAACGCGTTGTGCCGCAGCGAAGTCGGCAAGATCGGGTTCACCGGCTCCACCGCCACCGGCAAGCTGGTCATGGCCGCCTGTGCGGAGAATCTCACGCCGGTGCTGATGGAGTGCGGCGGCAAGGACGCGCTCATCGTCGACGCCGACGCCGATCTGGCAGCCGCCGCCGACGCGGCAGTCTGGGGCGGGTTGTCCAACGCGGGGCAGACCTGTCTGGCCGTCGAGCGCGTGTACGTCCATGCCGATGTCTACGACGAGTTCCTCGCGAAGCTGGTGGCGGCGGCGGCCGAGATCGAGGCGGGCGGGGAGGGCTCGCGCATCGGACCCATCACCATGCCGAAACAGCTTTCGATCATCCGCCGCCACATCGAGGACGCCGTCGCGCGCGGCGCGCGGGCCGTGCTCGGCGGCCCGGACACGATCGATCGCCAGTTCGTCCAGCCGACCATCCTCGTCGACGTCCCCGAGGACGCGGCCGCGGTGACGGAGGAGACCTTCGGTCCCACCCTGACGGTGACCAGGGTCAGGGACATGGACGAGGCCGTCGAGCTGGTCAACCGGGGCGCGTACGGGCTGGGCGGCACCGTCTTCGCCCGCCGCCACGGGCGCGAGATCGCCGACCGCATCCGCGCGGGCGGCACCTCGATCAACGCCTTCGTCGCGCACGCCACCATCCCCGCTCTGCCGCTCGGCGGTGTGGGCGCTTCGGGGTTCGGCCGCGTGCACGGCCCGGACGGCCTCCGGGAATTCGCCTACGCCAAAGCCACCACGCGCCAGCGCTTCCCGTCCCCGCTGCCGCTCACCTCGTTCCGGCGCGACCATCGCGCGGACGCGATCGCCGACTTGCTCGTGGCGGTTCTGCACGGAAGGAAGCACCAGTGACATCCGACCCGATCGAACACACACCCGTAGCGATCGTCGGCGCGGGACTGGGCGGCATCGGCCTGGCGATCAAGCTGCGCGAGGCCGGATTCGACGACCTGGTCATCCTCGAACGAGCCGACGACCTCGGCGGCACCTGGAGCGCCAACACCTACCCCGGTTGCGCGTGCGATGTGCCCTCGCACCTCTACAGCTACTCCTTCGCGCCCAATCCCGACTGGTCGCGCACCTACGGCAAGCAGCGCGAAATCCTCGACTACCTGCGCACGGTGGCCGTCGAACACGATGTCGTGCGGCACATCAGGTTCGGCGCCGAACTGCTCGACGCCCGGTGGGACGAGCAGCGTTCGCTCTGGCGCATCGAGACCTCGCGAGGAACGCTCACCGCGGACTTCCTGCTCTCCGCCGCCGGGCTCTTCGCCGAGGCGAAGTATCCGCAGCTACCCGGCATGGACTCGTTCGCGGGCACGTCATTCCACTCCTTGCACTGGGATCACGACCATGATCTCACCGGCGAGCGGGTCGCGGTGATCGGCACCGGCGCCTCGGCGGTGCAGTTCGTCCCGGAGATCCAGCCGAAGGTGGCCCAGCTGCTGCTGTTCCAGCGATCGGCCCCGTGGATCGTCCCGCGCATGGATCGCCGCACACGCGACCTGGAGCGGCGGCTGCTCCGGCGTATACCGCTGGCGCAGCGCGCGATCCGCGGCGGGTTCTACGCGGCGATCGAGACGTTCGGGCTCATCTCGCTGGTCGACCAGCGCTTCCGGCACCCCTACGAAGCACTGGGCCGCTGGCAGCTGCTGCGCCAGGTGCGCGATCGGGATCTGCGCGAGAAGCTCACACCCGACTACGTCATCGGGTGCAAACGCGCCATCTTCTCCGACACCTACCTCCCGGCGCTCGACCAGCCGAACGTCGACGTGATCACCCAACCCATCGCCGAGATCCGGCCGCACTCGATCCTGCTGCGCGACGGCAGCGAGCACCCGGTGGACACCATCATCTTCGGCACCGGCTTCACCTCGATCCCGACCGCCTACGAACGCTACGCCGGACGCGACGGCCAAACGCTCGCCCAGCTCTACCGTCGACGGCCGCAGAGCTACCTCGGTGTGGCGGTGGCCGGGTTCCCGAACTTCTTCTGCACACTCGGTCCCTTCGGCGCCGCCGGTAACCAGTCCGCGATCTACATGATCGAATCCCAGATCGCCTACATCGTCGACGCCCTGCGCCACGCACGCTCCTCCGGCGCGCGCCGCGTCGAGGTGCGCCCGGAGGCGCAGGCGGCTTTCCTCGCGGAGATGGCGCGCCGGAGCTCGTCGACGGTATGGCTGACCGGCGGTTGCCGCAGCTACTACCAGACGCCCGACGGGCTCAACGCCGGTCTGTATCCGAACTGGAGTTTCGAATACCGGCAGCGCACCAGCCGATTCGACACCGAAGCCTACGAGGTGAGCCGATGATCGACGACATCTTCTCGATCGGCCGTAGGCGCCGGGGCTATTCGGTCGAGGGCCGGGTCGCGCTCATCACGGGCGCGGGCCACGGCATCGGGCGCGAACTGGCGGAGGTGCTGCACGATCGGCGGGCCTCGGTCGTCCTGGTCGACGTCGACCAGGACGCGGTCGGCGCGGCCGCCGCGACGCTGGGCGAGCGCGCTCTCGCCATCGCCGCCGACGTCACCGACCGCGCGGCGATGCGCGCGGCGATCGACCGGGCCGCCGGGCATTTCGGCCGCTTGGACGTGGTGGTGGCGAATGCGGGCGTGGTGCCCCGGCCTGCGACGGTGCGCACGCTCGACGGGCGGGACTTCGATCGGGTCATGGACATCAACCTCACCGGTGTGTTCAACACGGTGCGCCCGGCGCTCGACCACGTCGTCACCGCGGGCGGTCACGTGGTCGTGGTGTCGTCGTGCGCCGCGTTCGCGCCCGGCATGGCGGGAGCCCCGTACATGATCAGCAAAGCGGCGGTCGAACAGCTCGGCCGGGCGCTGCGCGTGGAACTGGCCCCCTTCGGCGCTTCGGCGGGCATCGCCTATTTCGGCATCGTGGACACCCGGATGACACACGACACCCTCGATCACGACGAACTCGGCCGCGAACTGGACGAGCTGCTGCCCTGGCCGTTGAACGTGCGGATCTCGGCCGCGCAGGCGGCCGGGACCATCGCCGACGGCATCGAGCGGCGCGCGGCGCGCACCATCGCACCGGCGGGCTGGGAGCCCTACGCACTGCTGCGCGGGGCGATCAACGTCGTGCTCGACAGCGCACTCGCCCGCGACACCCGCGTGCACGATTTGCTGCGCCGGGTCGAAGCCCGCGCGACCCCGTCGTAACCTCCGAGCCCGTCTCATTCCGCATGCGGTCGCCGTACTCCGGTCACGGCGGCTCGCGGCCGTCCATCTCAGCTCCACGCAGCACGGTCCGGCCGCAACCCGTGTCACCCGATCCGAAGGAATTCCTCCTGTGCGCACCCCGACCTTCGACACACTCCCCGCCGCCTTCCAGTACAACGCCACCGTCGATCCGGACGCGATCGCCCTCCGATCCCCCGGGGACGCCGCCACCCTCACTTGGCGCGAGTACGCGGCGCTGGTCCGGCGAATCGCCGCCGGACTGTCGGCGCTCGGGGTGCGGCGCGGCGACACCGTCGCCTCGATGATGTCCAACCGCATCGATTTCTATCCCCTGGAAGTCGGGGCTCAGCACCTGGGCGCCACCAGTTTCTCGGTGTACAACACCGCGGCGCCGGAACAGATCGCGTACGTCCTGGGCAACGCCGGTGTGCGACTGGTGATGTGCGAGCCTCGGTATGTCGAGCCGATCCGTGCGAGCGGAGTCGAACTCGACCACATCGTCTGCCTCGACGACGCACCCGAGGGCACTTTGTCGCTCGCCGACGTGATCGCCGCGGGCGAGGAGAACTTCGACTTCGACGCCGCGTGGCGTGCGGTCCGGCCGGATGACGTCGCCACGCTGATCTATACGTCGGGGACCACCGGCAACCCCAAGGGCGTGGAGACGACGCACGCGAACCTGATGTTCGAGTGCTACGCCGTCGATCGAGTGCTCGGAGTTCGCTTCGGCGACACGATCACGTCCTATATGCCGACCGCGCACATCGCGGACCGGCTCACCGCGCTCTACTTCCAGGAGGTCTTCGGCACCCAGGTGACCTGCGTCGCCGACCCCACCGGGATCGGCGCCGCGCTGGCCGACCTGCATCCCACGATCTGGGGCGCCGTGCCTCGCGTATGGGAGAAGCTGAAGGCGGCAATCGAATTCGCCGTCGCCAGCGAACCGGACGAGGACCGCCGGGCCGCACTGCACTGGGCGTTGACGGTCGCCGCCCGGCGCAGCGCGCACCAATTGAACGGGGAACCGGTCCCGGCAGCGGTCGCCGCCGAGTGGGCGCGCGCCGACCGGCTCGTGCTGTCGGGGCTGCGTGCGAAACTCGGTCTCGACCGGGTCCGCTGGGCGATCTCCGGCGCGGCGCCCATCCCGGCCGAAACGCTCGGCTTCTTCGCCGGCCTCGGGATCCCGATCGCGGAGATCTGGGGCATGTCCGAACTCACCTGCATCTGCAGCGTCAGTCATCCCGGCGAAGCCGGACTCGGCACCGTGGGCAAGCTGCTGCCCGGCATGCAGGCCAGGATCGCCGAGGACGGCGAACTACAGGTGCGTGGACCGCTCGTGATGAAGGGCTATCGCGGAGAACCCGGCAAGACCGCCGAGGCCGTCGATTCCGAGGGCTGGCTGAGCACCGGCGATGTGATCACCATCGACGACGACGGATACCTCCGGGTCGTGGACCGCAAGAAGGAGTTGATCATCAATTCCGCCGGGAAGAACATGTCCCCCACCAACATCGAGAACGCGATCAAGGCGGCGACCCCGCTGATCGGGGCCATCGCCGTGATCGGCGACGGCCGCCCCTACAACACCGCGCTGGTCGTCCTCGACGCCGAATCCGCCGGACCGTACGCCGCGCGCCACCATCTGCCGGACTCCTCGGCGGCGGCGTTGTCGGCCGATGCCGGTGTCATCGAGCGGATCGCCGCCGGCATCGCCGCGGGCAACGCCCGACTCTCGCGGGTGGAGCAAGTCAAACGGTTCCGCCTCTTGCCCGCCTTCTGGGAGGCGGGCGGCGACGAAGTCACCCTCACCATGAAACTCAAGCGGCGAGTGATCGCCGAGAAGTACGCCACCGAGATCGCCGAACTCTACGACGCCGACCCCGGCCGCGCTGTGCACGAACCCGGCGCACCTGTCGCCACGGCGGCGGATTCGGCGCTGACAACGGGGTGAGACCGGGCGGGTGATCACCGCCGCATGACCCAGTACATTCCGCGACCGGACTCCGCCGGCGCGGTCGTCTCCCGTGGCTCGATCCGATCCAGCCGGTAGCCGAGCCGCCGGGCGACCGCGGCACTGCGGACATTGGCCTCGTCGCAATGGATCTCGACACGGTCGACACCGGGTAATGCCAACGCGA
Source organism: Nocardia sp. NPDC047648 (assembly GCF_040642815.1). Taxonomy (NCBI): domain Bacteria; kingdom Bacillati; phylum Actinomycetota; class Actinomycetes; order Mycobacteriales; family Nocardiaceae; genus Nocardia; species Nocardia sp. NPDC047648. Next base: position 62,161 of record NZ_JBEYSX010000001.1, read on the forward strand.
TACGGGTCAAGGCGGCCGCGCTCCGGGTGATCACTCCCCGGCCGGAGTGCGCGGTGTGACACCAGTAGCCGATCTCCACGGCTCCCGCACCGAGCCGGTCGTGCAGACCGATCGCGCCGAGCACGTTGCCCTCGGCGTCGAAGATGCCGAAGTTGAAGCTTCCGGCGGCGCTGGGCCAGCTCTCGTCCGTTTCCCGGCCGAAGGCGCGTTGGCCCTCCAGCGTCGCCGGTTCGGGCAACCAGTCCATCCAGGGGTGGATCTCGTCGAACGACGCGTTGATCGCCTCGAGCCGCGGCAACAGATCCTCCGGCAGCCAACGCCGCAACAGCAGTTCTCCGACTTCGATTCGTTGCGGCGGCCCCACACCCGGTGCGAGCGCGTAGCGCGGTTGGATGTCCATGCCCGTATATGGTGCTCGTCCGGCGCACGGGCGGGCAAACCGATATTTCGTGTGCGGCCGATGCGCGCGGCAGCCCGTCGGCTATCCGCCCGGGCCGCGATGCGCCTCAGGCACCGCGGAGGCGGACCTCGGCGTCCAACTCGGCGGCAGCCGTGGCCAGTGCCGACGCGTCCGGATCGGCTCCGAGCCGGTCGGTCAATTCGGCTCGCGTCAGAATCAGCATTCCGCGCGTTTCGGGTCCGGTACCGGGTTCGATCCTGAGCTGCCCCTCTTCCAGGACCATCCGCGCGTCCGGCTCGCCCGCGGCCAGCAGGCGGCGCAGGTCGTCTTGCGTGACCCGACCGGAATGAGGTGCGTTGCTCGGCGTCGTGTCGTCAGCATCCATGGTGATCGATTGCCCTGGCGATCCCACAGGAAACCGGCCGGCCACGGAGTGACCGGTCGGCGGTATTGCCCGTTTCGCCCGATCAGGCGAGAGCGATCGCGGCCCCCAGCGCGGCCGGGACGGTGGACTGCAGGCCGTCTGCGCCCCCTGCCCGGAATGAGCGCGCCTCGCGGCCGGCGTCGACGAGACCGGCCGCTACCCGGGTGCCAGCGGCGTGCGCGACGCTAGGACGGCTCCGCGATGCCCGCTTGCCGGAGAGCCCGCTGCGCGGCGTTCGCCCCGCACATGCCGTGCGCACCGGGGCCCGGCGGTGTGGCCGCCGAGCAGAGATAATGACCCGGCACACCGATGTCGTAGGGTTGCAGCGTCTTTCGAGGACCGAACAGCAACTGCGGAATGTCCTTCGCCCCCGTCATGATGTTGCCGCCCACGTAGTTGGGGTTGTATTCGGCGAAGCCCGCGGCGCTGCGCACGCTGGTCCCGGCTATGCGGTCGCGGAAACCCGGAGCGAAGCGTTCGATCTGGGCGGTGACGGCCGCTGTCGCGTCGCCGGGATAGCCGTTCGGCACGTGGGCATATGCCCAGATCGGATGGATGTCGCCGACCGACCGTTGCGGATCGGCGAGGTACTGCTGGCCCACCAGGACGAAGGGGCGTTCGGGCATGCGTCCCGCGTGGATCGCGCGTTCGGTGGCGGCGATCTCGGCGAACGTGCCGCCGAGATGCACCGTTCCCGCCCGTCGAGCCGCCTGCGCCGTCCACGGCACGCCGCCGTGCACGGCGAAGTCGACCTTGAACGCGCCCGGTCCGTAGCGGAACGCGCGGTAGGACCTGCTGACCCGAGGGGGCAGGCGCTCACCGAGGATGTCCGCGACCGCGGTGGGCGCGAGGTCCCACATCGTCAGTTCCGCCTGCGGCAGATCGGACATCGATCGCACGTGGATGCCCGTTTCGATCTTCCCTCCGAGGTCACTCAGCACCGCGGCCATGGCTTCGGTGATCCGTTGCGATCCACCGGCGGCGACCGCCCAGCCGTAGGTGTGGCCCGCGGTGAGGATGCCCAGGCCGACGCTGGCGCTGAGCGGCCGATGCAGCGGGTGGAAGGCATGCGCGGCGACGCCACCGAACAGTCCCCTGGCCTGCTCGGTACGGAACAGGCCGGCCAGCAGCGTGGCCGGGGCCAGGGCGGGAATCCCGAAACGGGCCAGCCGGATCGGATGGCGCGGCAGGCGCAGCAGCGGCCGCATGATGTCGGCGCTCATCCGGTCGTAGCCCGCCACCGTCCGTTCGAACAGCAGCCGCCATGCCCGGCCGTCGCCGCCGAGACCGGCGGCGGTCTCGGCGACCGAGCGCAGCAGCACGCCCGCGCTGCCGTCGTCGAGCGGATGGACGCAGTCGATCTCCGGCCATGCCCAGGACAATCCGTAGCGTTCCAGGTCCAGGCCGCGCAGGAAGGGAGAGCCGACCGCCATCGGGTGGATGGCCGAGCAGTGGTCGTGCAGCAGACCGGGCACGATCGCCTCGCCGGTGCGGGTACCGCCCCCGATCTCGTCGGCGCCCTCCAGCACGGTGACGTCCAGTCCGGCCCTGGCCAACGTGATGGCCGCGGCCAAGCCGTTGGGGCCGCCGCCGACCACGACTGCGGTGCTCATATCGCTCTCCTGTCCGTGCTGGGGCCTCAGCCGACCGGCTGCGGCGCGAGGACCCGAGCCGGGTCCTCCGGCGGCATCGGCACCGTGTAGTCCGCTCGCCGCCAGGTCACCTCGTGCGGGATCGGGCCGTCGGGCAGCCACGGCTGCGTCTGCGCCGCGTCGCGCACTCGCCAGGTGCCGCGTTCGACGACGCCGAGCGCCGCGTCGATGACCTGATACCGCTGGATACCCCGGTGGATGGGCTGCGACTCCACCCACACCACGATCCACTCGCCCGGCGCGAATCCGACCCGGGACTGCACGGCCTCGATCAGATCCAGGTTGTGCAGGTGGCCGTCGCCGAAGTTGAAGCCGATCAGCGAATTGCAGCCGAACTCCGCTTCCCGGACGGTCCACCGGTCGATCGCGGGAATGTGCTTGTACAGCAGCGAGAACAGTCCGCGCCCTTGACTGTGCATCGAGCGCCACGCGATGGTCTGCTGCATGGTGATCTCCGCGACCTCGGGCGGGTAGCCCATGGCCTTCAACTGGTCGATCTGATTCAGCGTGGGCCGGTGCCCGATGGTGTTGAGCTTCTCCTCCGCGCCGGGCGCGAAGACCCACAACGCGGACGCCCAGTTGCCGGCGTACTGGCGCATCGACGGCAGGAACGACACCAGATCCGGGCGCAGATTCCCGAGGATCGGGAAGAACACCAGCGCCGCGACGATCACCAGGGCCAGCCACGGGGAGGAGATGTCACCGAGGCCGTACCCGCCGCCGTTGGGGAAGCCCAGGAACAGGAACACGGTCAGGTAGGCGAACAAGACGTTCCACTCCAACGGCACCGCCAGCGGGAACGTCGAGGTGATGAACGCGTGGAAGACCACCATCAGCACCACACCGGCCAGCGTCAGCCGGTGGTCGGTGGAGAACAGCAGCACCAGCGGTGTGACGATCTCGACGGTCGTACCACCGACATGGGCCAGGAACGAGGCGACTTTGGAGGGGCGGATGTCCCGGGGGAAGTCACGGTAGTGCAGGCGCTTGATCCACTTGGCGGGCACGCCGGGGCTGTTGGAGACCATCGGCGGTACCACGTTGCTGAAGTGCCGCCCGAACTTCGACACACCCGCGCCGATCCACACCGCGCAGATCAGCAGCTTGGCGGCGATGATCATGTCGACGAACGGCAACGCCGCGAAGAACACCAGGGCGGGCAGGTACTGCTCGCCGCGGGCGGTGAGGAAGATCGTCTTGTCCCGCAGGCCGCACAGCACGTACAGCGCGATCGGAGCGATCAGCAGCGCCGGATTCACCAAGCCGGAGGTGTTCTCGGGCAGCACCGCGCTGAGCGAAGCGCTCGGTACGCCGGGCAGCACGATCGCTGCCAGCAACGTCGCCAGGAACGCCAGGTACAGCAGCACGTCGAGCACCGTGCGGGTATCGCCGCCGGTGAACGGCACCCGCCGCCACGGCCGCAGGCGGATCGTGCCGGGGCGCGCGTAGAAACGGATGCCTCCGGTCATGGGCTTGAACTTGCCCGCCAGCGGCCCCCACGACCCGGCGATGCCGATCGCTTCGATCAGGACGGTCCACAACACCAGCTTCTGGTAGACCACCGGCTCGTTCCACCACGCCGAGACATCCCAGAACGGCCCGACGCCGGAACTCCAGGTGGCCAAGACGACCCCGCCCAGCACCGAGACCAGCAGCACCTTGAGCAGATAGATCGTATGGATCATCTTCGGCGTGCCGAAGCCGTATTCGGCCCAGTGCAGGGCGAGCGTTCGCATCCGCTCCCGCAACGGTTGGTCGAGGAATGTCGTCACATCGACGGGCGGGAAATCCGCTGTTTTGAATCCCATTGTTCGGCCTTTCTCATCCGATGAATCGAGCGCATACGAGGACCCGGACGATTTCGTTTCGGATCATGGATTTCCGCTCGGCACCGAGCGGAGAATGTCTACGGGGTGGCGGTCGTGTCGGCGACGAGCGCGCGGAGTTTGCGTTTGTCGATTTTTCCGACCGGATTCCGGGGTAGTTCCTCGGTGAGTTCGATCGACACCGGTACCTTCGCCCGGGCCAGGGACATGCGGCAGTGCGCGAGGAGATCTTCGGCACCGACCCGCTCGCCGGGCATCGTCACCACATGGGCGACCGGGACTTCGCCGAGTACCGGATCGGGAGCGCCGACCACGGCGGCCTCCAGGACCGCGGGATGGGCGTGCAGGACGTTCTCGATCTCTTTGGGGTAGATGTTCTCGCCGCCCCGGATGATCATGTCCTTGATCCGGTCGACCAGGACCAGGTATCCGTCCTCGTCGAAGTAGCCGACATCCCCGGTGTGCAGCCAGCCGTCGACCACCGTCCGCGCGGTCGCCTCCGGCCTGCCGAGATAGCCGCGCATCACGTTGGCGCCCCGGATCACCACTTCCCCGCTCGTCCCGGCGGCCACGATCGCTCCTTCGGCGTCCATGATCGCGACGGTCTGCCCCGGCAGCGGCAGCCCCACCGTTCCCGGTTTGCGCGGCCCGCCCGGCGGATTCAGCGTCGAGGCACAGGTGCCTTCCGACAGTCCGTAGCCTTCGACGATCGGTACACCGAAACGGGTTTCGAATCGCGCGATCAGTTCCGCGGGCATGGGCGCGGCCCCGCAGATCACACGGCGCAACGACGAGGTGTCCGGCGTCGAATTCGCCTGCTGCGCGACCAGCATCGCGTAGATGGCGGGTACGGCCGAGAAATAGGTGGGCCGAACGCGTTCCACGATGCCGAAGAACGCCGAGGCCGAGAAGCGGCCCGCGATCGTGGCGCGTCCGCCCGCGACCAGCGGCGACAGGACGCCGACCACGATTCCGTTGACGTGGAACAGCGGCAAGGTGAGCAGGCTGTGGTCGGTGTCGTCCAACGCCAGTGCCTCGACGAGCATCTCGCACATCGCGGCGATGTTGGCGTGGTCGAGAACCACCCCCTTCGGCTGCCCCGTGGTGCCGCTGGTGTAGATGATCAGCGCAGCAGCGCCGGGGTCGAGGGGCGCCGGTTCGGTCGCGGCGGCCTCGCGGCCCGCGCCCGCCACTTCGGTCATATCGAGCGTTCCCGCTCCGCGTCCGCCTTCGGTGACCACTACCTTCGCCCGGCAGTCCTCGATCTGATAGCGCGCCTCCTCGAAAGTGGAATCCGGCTTCACCGGGGTGACCGCGGCGCCGAGCCGCCACGCCGCGAACAGAATGACGACGAATTCGAGTCGATTCGGCAAGACGAGGGCGACCACATCGCCTTCGCCGACTCCGTTCGCGGACAGCACAGCGGCTGCCGCGCATACCCGTTTCGCGAAAGTCTGATTGTCGAGTTGTTCGCGGTCGTCCGCGATACAGGGACCGGACGGATTCCATGTCGCCCGGACCTCCGGAATTTCTACGACGTGCTGCACGATTTCCTCAGATGATCGGGTGTGACGGGAATTACATTTCCAAGGTAGGTGCGGTGCCGGAACCCGGCTACGGGCCCGCATCCCAGTGTTTTCGTCCCGCTTTGTACCGACGGCACAAAAGGATGCGGAATGCGTCGGAGCCGCCGCGCGGGTTCGGGTACGGTCCCGGCATGAGCGTTGACGTGGACAGAACCATCCGCGATGTCGCCGGACGCGTCAAAGCCGAGATCGACCGCCTGACCGCCGAGATGACCGCGATGTTCACCGAGGTGATCCCGGAGTTCCGCCACGACGACGAAGTGCGGCGCCTGATGATCGCAAGCACCGCGTCCAACCTGACCGCGATCCTCGACATGCTCACGCTGAGCATCTCCCGCGACGACATCACCGTGCCGCCCGCCGCCGCCGAGTACGCCCGGCGCTTCGCCCAGCACGGGATGTCCCTGGAGGCCCTGCTGCGGGCGTACCGCCTCGGCGAACACATGTTCATGCAGCGGACCATCGCCGCACTCCGGCGCTCCGAGGCCTCGGCCGATCTGGCCCTGGAGACCACCAGCCGGATCGGCATGCTGGTCAACAGCTATATCGACCACGTCATCGAAGGCGTCATCGACATCTACGAGAGCGAACGCCGGCGCTGGGACGCGCGCACCGACAACACACGCGCGGCGCAGATCCGCGCCGTGCTCGACACCGAGGACCTGGACTTGGCCTCCGCCGAGCAGATGCTCGCCACGTCGTTGCGGGGATGGCATATGGCCGCCATCGTCTGGGTGCGCGAACCCGTCGGGTCATCGATCGACCTGCTGCGCGCGGGAGCCGAGATGCTCACCGCCGCCACCGGGAAGCACCCGCTGACGGTCCTGGTCGACGAGCAGAACTGCTGGGCCTGGATATCCTCCGTCGGCAAACCGTCGCTCGACGCCGAACGGCTGGAGCGAGACCTGCGCCGGAGGCCCGGTCTTCGCGTCGCGATCGGCGACTCCGGCGCCGGACTGGCCGGCTTCCGGCAGACTTTCCGCGATGCCCAGCGTGCGCGCAACCTCGCGTCGATCGCCGATCCCGCTCGCCCGCTGACCTTGCATTCCCGAGTGGCGCTGGCGAGTCTGCTGATCGACCGGCTGCCCGATACTCGCGCGTGGGTGCACCGGGTGCTCGGTGACCTCATGGGCGACGACGAGACCACCGCGCGTCTTCGGGAGACGGTGCAGACCTATCTGGAAGCCCGCGGCAGCCTCACCGACGCCGCCGCGCGCATGCACGTCCACAAGAACACCGTGCACTACCGGATACGCAGGGCCGAAGAAGTACTCGGCCACCCCTTGACGGTGAACCGGCTGGAGACCGAAGTCGCCCTGATGATCTCCGAGCAACTCGGCCTCGGCCAGAGGAGGTGAGCCGGGTCCGCCCCGCTTCCCTGGCGAATCATCCAGGTGAGCGCCGGGGCAATACTCGGCGACATATGCGTGCCACGGCGATTCGCCATGGCGCGCGGACACCCGCGGCCCGATACTGAGTGCAGGTTGGACCGATTCCGAGGTGGAAGATGAATGTAATCGGGGTGGACTCGGACGGGCTTGTCGCGGCCGGTGATACCTGGGGGATCTCCGGGCCGCAGTTCCTTGTCATCTACTTGCCGGTGGTGCTGGTCGCGGTGATCGCCGGGATCTGGCTGCGGTCTCGGGTCACGGGCGCGGATCCGGACGCCGACGCGGTCACCGTGCCGGGCGCGGAGTTGACCTCACCCGAGGTGGGGCTGCTGTTCGGCGACCAGAACGCCGCACTGGCGGCGATGGCGCGGCTGCGCGCTCTCGACGCGATCGATTCGGGGGCCGCGACGGTTCGCGCTCTCACGGCGCAGGAGCGGGCGCAGCTGGACGCGTTCACCGTGTCGGTGTACGACCGGCTGGCGACGGGTGAGCGCAAGAACGTGCGGGCGATAGTGGGCGGATCACCCGCCGCCCTCGACGCGCTGCGCGCCAGGATGGTGGACCTCGGGTACTTCCCCGGGCCCGCCGTGCGTCACGGGCTGCGCGACGCTGGGATGCCGATCCTGGTCACCGGCGCGCTCGGCGTGGTGCGGATCATCGCGGGCGCTGCGCACGGAAACCCGGTCGGTGTGCTGGTGGTACTGGTGATCGCGCAGGCATTCGGTTACTGGCTGGTGGTTCGCAAGCCCCGGCTGACCGCGCTCGGTGTCCGTGCCAGGGACGCCGCGGCCGAGCGCAACCGGCATCTGGGGCCGAGCTATTCACCGTCCTACGCGACCTATGGCGCCGAGAGCGCGGCGCTCGCGGCCGCCGTTTTCGGTATCGGCGCGCTCATCGCGCTGGATCCCGGCCTTGCCCAGGCAGTCGTGCCGCCGAGCGCGTCGGGCGGCGGCGACGGGGGCGGCGACAGCGGCGGCGGAGACGGGGGCGGCTGCGGAAGTGGGTGTGGCGGGGGCTGCGGCGGTTGCGGTGGATGAGCCCGGACCGCTGCCGCCGGGGGCGCTCGGTATCGGCTGGCGGCCGGAGATCTGCGGGGTCATAGCCACCCTGACGGGGCTAGGGTTCTGCGAGGTCATCGCCGAATCGTTGCCCCGCGACCGCCACCGCGCCGGACAGCCGGCCGTGCCCGAGGAGCTGGCCGCTCTGCGCGCGCGAGGCGTCGCCGTGGTGCCGCACGGCATTTCGCTGTCGCTCGGTGGCGCCGAACCCGTGGCAGGCCATCGCATCGAGCATTTGGCCGCGTGCGCGGCAGCCGTCGCGGCTCCGCTGGTGAGCGAGCACGTCGCGTTCGTCCGGGCGGGCGGACTGGAGGCAGGCCATCTCCTGCCGGTACCGCGTACCAGGGAAGCGCTCGACGCACTCACCGGCAATATCGCCCGCACCCGGGCGGCGCTGGAGGTCCCCCTCGCCCTGGAGAACATCGCCACACTGTTCGACTGGCCCGACGACGAGTACTCCGAAGCGGAATTCCTGGCCGAACTCGTCGACCGTACCGGCGTGTTGCTGCTGCTGGATCTCGCCAATGTCTACGCGAACGCCCGCAACCGGGGTCGCGACCCCCTCAGCGAGCTCCTGCGCCTGCCCGCCGAACACGTGGCCTACTGCCACGTCGCGGGCGGTCACGAATCCGGCGGCCGCTACCACGACACGCATACCGATCCGCTGCCCGCCGAAGTTCTCGCGCTGGTCGCGGAATTCACCGCCCGGCATCCGGCGCCGATGATGTTGGAGCGCGACGGCAACTATCCGCCCGCCGCCGAGTTGCTCGACGAACTGGACGCCATCGCCGCAGCCGCCGCCCGGTCACCGATCACAGCCGGCGCCAGAGCGGAACCGGCGTGACTTCCCTGCCGGAGCACCCGACTCTCGCCGAGCGGCAAGCGGCGCTGGTGCGGGCGCTAGTGGCGGGGACGGCGGTACCCGCGGGATTCGATGTGGACGCCGTCGGCGCGGCGGCGGACGCCTTGCTCTACAAGCGCGCCGGTGAGGTGGCGCGTCGTTTCCCGCTGCTGGCGCACGCGTGTGCGGGCGACTTCACCGCACGCTTCACGGCGTGGGCTCGCACGCACCCGAAGACGACAACGTCCGCCGATGCGGCGGCCTTCGCGGCTGCCGCGGGCATCGACTGGAACCCCGGGCCCCGCCGCCGGGAGAAGACACGCTGGTGGCACCGGCCCCACGGCTGAGCGCTCGGCACCTACGGCTGGCGCGCTTCGACACCCACCGCGGAGTCGGCCGCGTCGCGACGCTCCTCGAGCCACACGCTGACCGCCACCGTCGCATACGCAGCCACGGTCGCCATCCCCGGCAGCATCAGCATCAACATGAGAAATGAAAGCATCGAAGACACAAGCCCTCCCGGACAACGCGATGGAAACTGTCGCACCGGTGCGCCGCGCTGCGTCACCGTCACGCCCGGACATACCCACGCTCGGAGGTCCAATCTCGTCGAGACCGCCGAGCGGATGTGATAGATCTCACCCGAGAAATACACCACGCGGTCTCCGAGTCGACCGGGATAATCCGGCGCCGCCGAAACCGCTCGTCCGCGAGTCGGCCGGTCCACATCCCGGCGTGGTACACCGGTCACCATGCGGTTGCTGATCATGTCCGATACGCACGTGCCCAAGCGCGCGCGTGATCTGCCGGAGCCGCTCTGGCGCGAGGTCGAGGCGGCCGATGTGGTCGTGCACGCGGGCGACTGGGTGGAGGTGGCGCTGCTGGACCGGCTCGAAGCGCGCAGCACACGCCTCATCGGCGTCTACGGCAACAACGACGGGCCGGACTTGCGCGCACGGCTGCCCGAGATCGCGCATGCCGAAGTCGGGGGCCTCAGGCTCGCCGTGGTGCACGAGACCGGACCCGCGAAAGGCCGGGAGGAACGCTGCGCCCGGAATTTCCCGGACACCGACGTGCTCGTCTTCGGGCACAGCCACATCCCCTGGGACAGCGTGACCGACACCGGATTGCGCTTGCTCAATCCCGGTTCGCCGACCGATCGCCGCCGCCAACCGGAGCACACCTACCTCACGGCGCGGATACAGTCCGGCCGACTGAGCCGCGTGACCCTACATACCCTGCCGAAACACTGACCCCGCGGCACGCGGCCCGAGCCCATCGCTCCCGCCTTGCCGGTGCGGCCCGGAGACCGCTAGCGCTTGGCAGCGGTCAGCACTTCCAGGGTCACCGGCTCTGCGAAACATCCGTCCGAGTCGATCGCGAGCAGCGTCTCGGTGATCGCTTGTTCGAAGGCGGACCGCCGGTCACCGAGAAGCCGCCGCAACGGCAACAAGGTCGAGTAGAGGTCGCCGATCGCCTGCTCGATCGTCCCCACTTGCGAACTCGCACCTCGTCCGGCGGTCGACGAAGACTCGACGGTAGCCGTCCGTCTCAGTCACCGTAACCGTCGCCGCGGTCGCCGGCCGGCACCAGATGGCGGTCGTCGGTGGAGGAGTCGGTGATGGCGGTGGAGATCTTCGGTAGCGCGTGGGGATGGTTGCGGCCGAGCCAGTCGAGCATTTCCTCGCGGACCGCGCAGCGCAGGTTCCACACGTCGTCGGCATTGGCCGCCGACATCGTCGCGCGCACCACGATATTCGTCGGCGTGCTGTCGGTGACCTGCAAACCCCAGTCGCGACCGTCCCAGTCCGGTCGCGTGCGCAGATATTCCTGCAGATGCTCACGCAGGAGCGGCACCGGTGTGCTGTGGTCGAGATACAAATAGACGGTGCCGGTGATCTGCGGGCCGCCCCGCGACCAGTTCTCGTACGGCTTGTTGTTGAAGTAGGAGACCGGCATGGTCAGCCTCCGGTCGTCCCAGATCCGCACGGTGAGGAACGCGAGGGTGATCTCCTCGACGATGCCCCACTCCCCCTCCACGACGACAGTGTCGCCGATCTTGACCGAGTCGCCGAAGGCGATCTGCAGACCCGCGATCAGGTTGCTCAAGGTCGACTGCGCCGCGACACCCGCGATGATGCCGATCACCCCCGCCGAGGCCAGCAGTGAGGTGCCCAGGGTCCGCAGACTCGGCACCAGCAGCAGGATCGCCACGGCGGCGGTCGTGACCACCAGGACCGAGGTGACGATCCGGCGCACCAGGCCGAGCTGGGTGCGCAACTGCCGTACCCGCGTGATGTCCTGGGTACGCCGGGCATAGGAACGCAGCATGTTCTCCGCGACCGCGTCGGCGGCACGGATGACCACCCAGGCCGCCGCCATGATCGCCGCGGAGGCCAGGATGGTCCGGATCATCGTGTCCTGGCGCAGATCGAGGTGCGCCAGCGGATAGGTGGCGTGCAACGCCAGCGCGCCGAGCAACACCTGCACGGGCAGTTGCACCCGGCGCAACAGTGTGGGGAGTTGGGTGTCCGGACGCTTCCCGGCGATGTAACGCAATAATCGGTCGATCAGCAGTCCGGCCGTCACAGTGATCGCCACCGTGCCGAACACGACGACGAGCGGCCGTAGTACTTCCTCCAACAGAGCGAACTCCTTCTCCTCGTTCCACTCGGCACCGTTGCTCGCAGGGTCTTCGCGGCAGGGGCAACGGGATGCGAGGAACGTCGAGCACCTGGTGCTGCTCAGCTCCTGTACACGTGAGTGGAATGCTCTCGTTCCGGCTCTGGCGCAACGGCGTTCGAACCGTTGTCGTTTCCCGCCAGGCCTTCGTCGGCCAAGGGTGGTGTTCTTACAGCAGCGCCAGCACGATACTCAGCACCGTCAAGACCAGAACCCATGCCGCGACGGTCCATTCGATGGGGCCCTCGGAGCCGGGATAACCGCCGTCGCCGCGTCGGGCGGCGCGATACTGCGAGCGCGAGGCCGAAATGGACATGACATCCTCCTTCGGTCGGTTGCGTCATTCAGGCGCATACCCGCTTTCGCCGCCGATCGTCGCCGACGCACTGTGGCGAATACCACCCGATCCTGCGGCCGCCAGCGAAGCCGTTGCCGGCCATAGGTTCTCGAGTTCAGCGACGGCCGGGGTGGCTGTGGTAGTGCAGATCGTCCAAGGCAAGAGGCGGAACGTAGCGGCTGACCAGGGTACGGTGCCACCACGCTCGGGTGCGAGCCAATTCGCGCGGTGTGGTGAAGCGATACAGATACAGCTGCGCCCGCACGAAACGCGGCGCGGCATCCGGGAATGGATTGTGCCGCAGCAGGCGCAGCGTGGCCGGGTCGTTCTCCAGCAGCCGCGCCAGGAAGGCGGCCAGCCACGACTGCGCGTACCGCGGCGAGGTCGCGGCGAACCACATGAGCCAATCCAGGCGCAGGTGGTAAGGGGCCCATTGGCGTGGCAGCCGCCGCGGATCGCCGGGTTTGCCCTTGAACTCGTATTCCCGCCACTGCGTCCGATCGGTGACGGTCGACTCCTCGGTGCCTTCGACGACCACCTCGTAGCGGGTGCGACCGATGCTGCCGAACGCTCCGTAGGTGTTGACCAAGTGATAGGGGTCGAACGATCGGTTCATGGCCTGGCGACTGGAGATCAGGTTGCGCGCCGGGCGGTAGCTCAGGAAGACCACCAGTGCGGTGAACGCGATGACGAGGCCCGCGAACCACGGCGGCGGCCCGGGCAATGGCGGCGGGGCGGGCACCGGTAGCACCGCCGCCACCGCGGACCCGCTGAGAGCGCCGCACGCCAGGACGATCGTCAGCCAGTTCAGCCAGGCGAAATTGCCCGACACCACCAACCACAACTGGGTGATCACGATGACGGCCGCGGCGATGCTCGCCACCGGCTGCGGTGCGAACAGGCCGAAGGGCACCACGAGTTGCGCCACGTGATTGCCCACCACCTCGGCCCGGTGCAGCGGCTTGGGCAGGTGGTGGAAGAACCAGCTCAGCGGTCCGGGCATCGGCTGGGTCTCGTGGTGGTAATACAGGCAGGTCAGATCGCGCCAGCACCGGTCACCGCGCAGTTTGATCAGTCCGGCGCCGAACTCCACCCGGAACAGCAGCCAGCGGGCGAGCAGGAGCACCAGCACCGGCGGCGCGGTGCGGTCGTTGCCGAGGAAGATCACCAGGAATCCGCATTCCAGCAGCAGTGACTCCCAGCCGAACGCATACCATTCCTGCCCCACGTTGACGATCGACAGGTAGAGCACCCACAACGTCGCCCACAGCAGCATCGCCGCCCACAGCGGCACCAGGTCGGCAGCACCGGCGACCAGCGCCGCGGACAGCGCCGCACCGAACCAGGAGACGGCGGCGAAGAAACGATCGGAATAGTGGACGTGGAAGATGCTCGGCGCCCGCCGGAAGGACCGCCGGGCCAGCAAGCGCGGCACCGGAAGCATGCCGTGCTCACCGATCAGCGCCCGGAACTGCCGTGCGGCGACCAGGAAGGCGATCAGATAGACGGCCGCGACGCCGCGCGTCAGCACCTGCCTGCTCAACCAGTATTCGGATGCGGTGAACCAGTCCATGCCCGCAACTCCTCCGACCGCGGACCTTCACCCCCACACCGCCGCATACCCAGCCCGGCCGCGGGAAAACCCGGCACTACATCGGGTACAGGCTGTGCTTGCGCGGGTTGTGCTCGGCGGCTGCTTCCTTGTCCCGCAGCAGCTGGAGCGCGTGCCGTATCTCCAGCCGGGTACGGGATGGTTCGATCACCGCATCGATGTAGCCGCGTTCGGCCGCGATCCACGGCGTGGCGACCGTGGCGTTGTACTGGTCGATCATGAAATCCCGCACCGCCGCGCGCTGGTCTTCCGGCACCTGGAGCAGCTGACGCCGCCCCGCGATGTCGACCGCGCTCTCCGCGCCGATCACCGCGATGCGGGCGGTCGGCCAGGCCAGGCTGATGTCGGCGCCGAGCTGCTTGCAAGCCATGAAGCCGTAGGCGCCGCCGTAGGACTTGCGCACCACGACGTTGATGATGGGCACGGTCGCCTCGATGATCGCGCGGAACACGCGTCCGCCGCGGACGATGACACCGTTGCGTTCCTCCTCGACGCCGGGAAGCACGCCGGGAGTGTCCACGACGAACACCAAGGGAATGCCGAAGGCGTTGCACAGCCGGATGAAATGCGTTGCCTTGTCGGAGCATTTCGCGTCGACCGCTCCCCCGAGTACCAACGGCTGATTGGCGACGACCCCGACGCTGCGTCCGTCCACACGCGTGAAACCGGTGATCAGATTGGCCGCGGTGGCGGAGCGGATCTCGTGGAAATCACCGTCGTCGAAGATGCGCAGCAAGATCTCGTGCATGTCGTATCCCTCGCGATCGGAGTCCGGGATGATCGACTCGAGCTCGAGGTCGGTCGCGGTGATCTCCGGCTCGAGACCGGGGTTCACCAGCGGCGCCTGCTCCAGGCAGCTCGACGGCAGGTAGCTCAGGTATTTGCGGGCCCAGTCGAATGCCTCCTGTTCGGTCGCGGTCACGTGGTGGATCGTGCCGTTGCGGGCCTGCACATGAGCGCCGCCCAGTTCCTCCGCGGTCACGTCTTCGCCGGTCACCGTCTTGATGACCTCGGGACCGGTGACGAACATGTAGGAGTTCTCGGTCGCGACGAGAACGTCGGTGTTCACCGGGCCGTATACCGAACCCGCGGCGCACTTGCCGAGCATGATGGAGACCTGCGGGACGAATCCGGACAACCGCTCTTGGCGTCGGCTCATGTGGGCGAACCAGGCCAGCGAGGTGACCGCGTCCTGGATCCGGGCGCCGCCGGAATCGTTGATCGCCACCACCGGGCAGGCCTTCTCGTACGCGAACTTCAGGATGTGCGCGACCTTCCTGCCGAACATCTCGCCGACCGAGCCGCCGTAGACCGTCTGGTCGTGCGCGATGACCACGACCGGTCTGCCGTCGATGCGGCCGTGGCCGGTGACCACTCCGTCGCCGTACTTCGCGTCCGGGGCTCCCGGTGTGCGCGCGAGCGCACCGATCTCGACGAACGTTCCGGGATCCAGCAATGATCGCACGCGCTCACGGGCACTCGGGATGCCCTTGCTCTGCCGTTTGGCGATACCGGACGCACCCGCCGGTTCCTCGGCGGTCGCGAGGGTGTCCCGCAATCGCTCCAACTTCTCGCGCGTGCCGACCATCCGGATACTGCCCTCTCGACCTCACCGACAACTGCGCCGAACGATAGGGGGCTGGACGACGAGCGCTGAGGTCAGAAGGCGATTACTGGGCACTTCACAACGTGCCGGCCGTCGCGTTGGCACCACGCCCTATTGATCCGACCGGCCCCGCACCGGCGATCTCGTCGGGAGACCACGCACGGGGAGTTCCATTCCGGCCTGGAAGGATTCGGTGCATGAGTTTCACCGGGGACGATGTCCGGTCCTTCGCACTGTCGCTACCAGAGACATCCGAACAGTTCACCTGGGGGATGCCGACCTTCCGGGTCGCGGGCAAGCTGTTTCTCACCCTTCCGGAGGCGGAGACCTCGATGGCGGTCCGCTGCCCCATCGCCGACCGTGACGAACTCGTCGTCGCCGAACCGGGCAAGTTCTGGATCGCCCCGCACGAAGCGAACAACGCCTGGGTCCGCGTGCGTCTGACCGCCCTCGACGACCTGGCCGAGCTGGAAGCCATCGTGCTCGACTCGTGGCGGCAGGCCGCACCCCGGCATCTCCTCGACGCCGGGTGACCTGCTCGCGCCACCCGCCTCAGCGTGCGCGGCGGCGGCGTGGCCGGGGCGCGAGTTTCAGGCCGAACAGCAGATCGGTATTGCGGACCGGCGCCGGTTGCTCGGACATCCGGAGCAGTCCGGCACGGCGGATCCAGCTGTGGTGCCAGTGGTACAGGTCCGGCAGGCTCACCTCGCATGCCGCGGCGAGCCTGCGAAGGCGGAAACCCGCGCCGCCGATGGCCCCGGTGAACAGTTTGCTGTTCGGGGTGGGTCGCGATTCCTGCGAGACGCGGGCGTCGTAGAGCAAGGTGCGCGCAGACGGGGGTATCACCCACACGTACAGGTCGGGTGCATGGGTGTAGCCGATCGGGCCGTTGAAGATCAGCGCGTCGGCGGTCAGCGCGACACAGGGAATGGCGTTGAGCTCCATCGCGGTGGCACCGGTGAAGAGCGCGGTGACGAGCGCCGCCGCGTCCACCGGATCGGCGGTCCTGGCCCGGACACGGGCGATGACGTCGTGGTCGATCGGGACCGTGGTCAGCCCGGGCCCGACCGAGTAGGCCAGATCCGGCGGCAGATCCAGCCGCAAACCGTGCAGCAGGAACGCGGCTTGGGCGCCGCGCAGGCGCGTGATGGTGTGCCCGCGACTGGGGCTGTCGGCCACCAGGCTGCCGAGGAACCGGTACAGGCTGAGGATGTCGTTCCACTCGTCCACCACACCGGCGCCGGGACCCGGCTGGAAGCGATTCGGCGAGCTGAGTCGAGGTTGCAGCACCGAGAGCATGTATTCGGCCAGACCGGCCCCGCGGGGACCCAGCCAGCTCCCCACGCCGTTCTGGTTCAGGTCGTGACGGCACTGCCTGCCGGTGTGTTCGGCGAGCCACCGACAGGTCGTCTGGATCCCATCGGTGTAGACGGCGTCGATGCGCGCGAACTCCTGCGGCGGCAGGCTTCGGTAGGCATCGGCAAGGAACGTGGTGACATCGCCGTCGGAGATCTGCGGCAGCAGTCCGCCTCCGGCCGCTTCCGACAGCGTGATGATGCGCGACGGCCGGTGGCCGGCCTGCCCATACCCCACCTGCCGGGTCGGCGGCTCGAAGCCATCGATGCGCGTGGTGGGCGGGTCGGGGACACCGATCCGCGTCGTCGCCGCTTCAGGGGCATCGGTCTGCGTGGTCGCTGCCTCGGGGGGATCGGCCTGCGTAGGCGCTGCCTCGGCGGCATCGGCCTGCGTAGGCGCTGCCTCGGCGGCATCGGCCTGCGTAGGCGCTGCCTCGGGAGGATCGATCCGCGTAGCCGGCGCGCCGGGAACATCGACGCGCGGAGACGCGGTCCCGGGGACATCGATGCGCCTGGTGGGCGCGCTGGCGGCACGGCGGTCCGCCAGCCACCGCCGCAGGTCCTCCTCCGGCACACCAAGCCGCTGCGAGGTCGATCGCATCCGTTCGGCAGAAAGTTCGTTGTGTTCGTCGAGCTGGGCCAATCTTTCCAGCTCGGACGGACGCAGCGTGGGCACGCTTGCGTCGACCACAGCCACAACCTCCTGGATTTCTGGACCCACGGCGCAACACGGCGGGTTCGAGACGTCAGTTGCAGAGCATTCGATCACGTACCCGCCGGTAGGGCGGGGAATTCAACGGAGTTTCGTCTGTTGTCTACGTCACCGACAAGTCCACGATCTACCGAAATCTCGCGCATCGAAAGCGTTTTGCCTAGTCAAGATGTCTGTCGCCGCCAGCGACGGAAAGACGTGGCCGATGCCGACACCGGAAATTTCGGCGCCCGCGTCTACGGTGCTGGACACCGCCAATTCGGCACACCGAACATTGCGGCCGAGTCGGCCTTACCGCGCGGAGCGCGCGCCGACCCGGGCGCACGCCAGGACCGCCGAGCCGGCACCCGACCATCGCGCCGCCCACATCGCCTCGCAGAGCGGGAGCGGTCCTCTGCCCGGGACCACCCGCCGACACAATCCGTGCACACGCGACCGCGACAGGCGAGGCGAGCGCTGCCGCAGCGCCGGGCAGCGGCGACCATGTCCTGTCCCGGAAGCCGCGCTGAGCCGTTGCGAGCCGACGGCTCCGAGTTTGCGGCCGTCGCGGAATCGGGCGCACTGTCCACCCTCGGCCTGCCTGCCCGGACGAGAGGAATCGGCCTCGGTGAGTTACACGCTGCGTGCGTCCACCGCCCTGACGAGAAGATGAATAAGCCGAGCAGCCGGCAGTAAGCCGATCGATTGCCGGAATCCGGAAGCAATGTTGCGAAATGGGAAGTTCAGCGCGGAAACAATGATCGATATTGCGCCGCTGCATCCACTCGCGATCGGTATCGATCGAATACGAGACGCAAAGCACATTCGATGCTTGCCGGAGCGCACGCGGGACGGCGGCCGTGACCGGATCGAGAGCGAATTCTCAGTGTCCCCACAACGAACTCTCGACAAGCCCAAATACCGGTGCGGTCTCCTTGAAGGGTGCTGGTCGGCAGCACTCGAGCCCAGCCCGGAGGAGACCAGTTCATGTACACCGGCACTACTGCAAGCCTGCCGCGGATCGAGATGCCGTGGCTGGGTGCGGCGATGGGCGCCTCGGCCAGTCGGCGCGCGTCACGGTCGATCAACGCCGACGCGGTCGCGATCGAGACCGATGCGATGAGCGGAGCGACAGCGTTCGTGGTGGCCGACGGTGTGGGAGACCATCTCCTCGGCGCGCGGGCGGCACGCACGGTCGCCGCGGCGGCGGCACATGCGGGCGCCCGGGACGGGGCGCGGGCGGGAATCCTCGCGGCGCAAGAAGAATTGCTGCGCGAAGTCCCGGAACCCTCCGCCGACAGCGTGCTCGTGGTGGCGGTATTGCCGACCGCCGGTCGACCCGACGGGCCCTGCGAGGTGGCATGGGTCGGCGACTGCCGGGCGTATCGCTGGAACGGGCGGGTGCTGCACCAGATCACCACCGACCACACCGTGGCCGAGTCCTACCGAGCCCGCGGGCTGGCGGTCACCCCGCGGATGAGCCATCTGGTCACCACCTCGGCCCGCACCGTCCGACCGGACGAGATCGGGTATGCCGCCACCGGGTCGAGCACGGGCAGACTGCTGCTGAGCACCGATGGAGTGCACAAGCCACTGGGCATCGCCGCCGTCAAGGCCATTCTCGCGGACGGCGAGGCGGCCCACGCGATCGCGAACTCCCTGGTCGACGCCGCCCTCCTGGCCGGAGGAAGGGACAACGCCACCGCGCTGGTGGTGGACCTCCCTGCCCGCACCACCGACGGCTAGGTCCTGCGACCGGCTCGGGAGTCACCGCGGGCTACCCGCGACGCGCGCGAAAGAAATGTCGAAATGCGATGAATCGACATCGGCGGGGCGCAGTATGTCGCTGTGGAGTTGACAGCGGTACGCATCGACAAGCCGGACGAACTCAACGTCATCATCGGACAGTCCCACTTCATCAAAACCGTGGAAGACCTGCACGAAGCGCTGGTCGGGGTAAGTCAGCACCTGCGCTTCGGGCTGGCGTTCTGCGAGGCCTCCGGCCCGCGCCTGGTCCGCCACTCCGGTAACGACGACTCGCTCGTCGAACTCGCCACCAAGAACGCGGTCGACCTCGGGGCCGGGCACTCGTTCATCGTCTTTCTGCGCGAGGGTTATCCCGTCAACGTGCTCAATGCCGTGCGGCAGGTCCCCGAGGTCTGCGGAATCTTCTGCGCCACAGCCAATCCCGTCGAGGTTCTGATCGCCGAGACGGAACTCGGCAGAGGAATCGTCGGCGTGATCGATGGCTCGGCGCCGCTCGGCGTGGAGAATGCCGACGACCAGGCAGCCCGTAGGCAGCTGTTGCGCCAGATCGGCTACAAGCTGTAGCCCGCGGCGGCGACCTTCCAGGCCGCCGCCCGCGACATGTCCATCCCCGGGTCCGCAATCCCCTACCGCGACACCTCATCCGCGGCGCCTTCGCGTTCCGCCGCCGCGCCTCAGCCGAGTTCCGCCAGTTGCGCCACGGCGGGCGCCATGCCATCGATCCAAGCCGCCGGTGAGCCGGTGGTCGGAGTGACGATGGCGGTGTCGATGCCGAGTTTCGCGTAGTCGGCCATCTGCCGGACGAAATCGTCGCGGTTCTCCGGGCTCGGCCGCGGATTGTTGGCGATGATCGTCTTGCGGATCTCGTCATAGTCGCGACCGACGTCGTCGCAATGCCGGCGCAGCACATCGAGCTTGTGGCTGACGTCCTCGGGCGAGGAGCCGAACAGGTTGCAGGCGTCGCCGTATCGCGCCACCAAGCGCAGCGTCTTGCGCTCTCCCCCGCCGCCGATGAGCACCTTCGGCCGGTTGATCGGCTGCGGCGAGCACAGCGTCTCGGCCAGCTGGTAGTACTTCCCGTCGAACGCCCCGTTGTCCCGGGGGTCCCACATCTGGCGGCAGATGCGCAACGTCTCTTCCAGCCGTTCGAAGCGTTCGGCGGTCGAGGGAAACGCCACGCCGAGCCCACGGTGTTCGCGCTCGAACCAGGCGGCGCCGATGCCGAGGACCGCCCGGCCACCCGACAGGACGTCGAGCGTGGTGACGATCTTGGCGAGCAGCCCGGGGTGGCGATAGGTCACGCCGGTGACGAGGAGGCCGAGGTCGACGCGCGACGTGTGCGCGGCCAGATAGCCGAGAGTGGTATAGCCCTCCAGCATGTTCGCCTCCGCGGGCAGGCCGGTCGGCTCGATCTGGAAGTAGTGGTCCATGAACGACAACCAGGTCGCCCCGGACGCCTCCGCTGCCGCGCCGACCCGCGCCAGCTCACCGGCGATAGCGGTCGTGCCACCGTCGATATCGAAGACGGGTACGTGAAAACCGAGCTCCATGAAGCGGTCCCTTCTGCTGGTCAACCGTGTACGAGCGCACACTAAGTGCTGGAGTGCGCTCCAGGTCAAGGGAGCGGATCAGGGCAGAGCGGTCAGCCGGCGGTTTGGGGGCGGTCGGACAATCCGAGGCGCAGATGTTCGCTGTGGTAGATCGCCTCGTCCAGCAGCTGGGCGACGTGGTTGTCGTAGAGGCTGTAGACGATGCTGCGACCGGTGCGCGCACCCGTGACCAGCCCCAGATTGCGCAGCAGGCGAAGCTGGTGGGAAACGGCGGACTGTTCCATGCCGATCGCGTCGGCCAGCGCGCTCACCGACAGTGGCCCTTGGCGCAGCTGCGTGAGGATCATCAGGCGGCTCGGGGTGGCCAGCGCCTGCAATGTGGTCGCCACATGGTTGGCCGATTCCGGATCCAGGCGCGCGGCAGGGCGATCCCTGCCTTCGACACCGTGTCCCATGAGTGAACAGCATACTCTAGGAACAAATGAAGACATGTTCATGTTTTCTGATATGGTCGGGCGGTCCGTTCGTTGCTGTCCTGGAGGTGACCCGTGGCCGCGCCGACCCTCGCGCCGACCCGTCCGACTTCGCCGACCGGTCGTGTGCCTACACACCGGACCCGGCTGTTCGCCCTGCCGGAAGTGCGGTGGGCCGCAGTGGCTGTCGCGTTCTTCCTCGCCGGTCTGGCGACGCAGCTGACCGATGGACCGCGAGGGGTGTGGTGGGGTTTGTACCTGGCCTGTTACGCCGCGGGCGGATGGGAACCGGGATGGGCCGGGTTGCGGGCATTACGCGACAAGACGCTCGACGTCGATGTGCTCATGGTCGCCGCGGCGATCGGCGCGGCGGCCATCGGCCAGATCACCGACGGCGCCTTGCTGATCGTCATCTTCGCCACCTCGGGCGCCCTGGAAGCGCTGGCCACCGCCCGGACCGAGGACTCGGTGCGCGGACTACTCGACCTCACACCGCAGACCGCGACCCGGCTCGCCGATGGCGGAGAGGAGCAGACGGTGCACGTCGCCGACCTGCGCGTCGGTGATGTTCTCGTGGTGCGCCCCGGTGAGCGGATCGCCGCCGACGCGACGGTGCTCTCCGGCGGTAGCGAGGTCGATCAGGCCACCATCACCGGCGAACCGCTGCCGGTGGGCAAAGCCGCGGGCGACGAGGTGTTCGCGGGCACTCTCAACGGCACCGGAGTGCTGCGGATCCGGGTGGATCGCCGCGCCGAGGACTCCGTGGTCGCGCGGATCGCGGCCCTGGTCGAGCAAGCGGCCCGAACCAAGGCGCGCGCACAGCTTTTCATCGAGAAGGTGGAGCAGCGCTACTCGATCGGCATGGTTCTGGTCACCCTCGCCGTGTTCGTCGTTCCGCTGCTGTTCGGCGATACCCTGCGGCGGGCGCTGCTGCGGGCGATGACGTTCATGATCGTCGCCTCCCCCTGCGCGGTGGTGCTGGCCACCATGCCGCCCCTGCTGGCGGCGATCGCCAACGCCGGGCGCCACGGCGTCCTGGTCAAATCCGCGGTGGTCATGGAAAGGCTCGGCGCCACCACGCAGGTCGCCTTCGACAAGACCGGCACGCTGACCCGCGGCATTCCCGAACTAGCCGAAATCCGCTGCCTGGACGAACGATTCACCGGCGACGAGTTGCTCCGACTGGCCGCCGCGGCCGAGCACCCGAGCGAGCACCCCTTGGCGGCGGCGATCGTGCGCGCGGCCCGCACCCGGGGTCTGCGACTGCCCGAGGTCACCGAGTTCACCGCGAATCCCGGTCGCGGCGTCACCGCCCGCGTCGGCGACCAGCTCATCGGCGTCGGCTCCCCCACCGCGTCGGAACTCGCCCCCGGCCTGCGAACGACCGTCGAAGCGCTCCAGGCGAGCGGCTGCACCGCCGTGGTCGTGACCCGCGAGCACCAGCCGATCGGGGTATTCGCCCTGACCGACCGGCCGCGGCCGGAAGCGGCGGCGGCGGTGCGGGCGACCACCGAGATCACCGGCACCGCACCGGTATTGCTGACCGGCGACAACGCCGCCACCGCCGACCGGCTCGCCGCCCGCGTCGGCATCACCGACGTACGAGCCGAACTCCTGCCCCACGACAAGGTGACCGCGGTGCGCGCGCTGCGGGCCGACGGGCGAAAGGTGACGGTGGTCGGCGACGGCATCAACGATGCCCCGGCCCTCGCCGCGGCCGAGGTCGGCATCGCCATGGGCGGCACCGGATCCGATCTGACCTTGCAGACCGCGGACGCTGTCGTCGTGCGCGACGATCTGACGACGATCCCGGCGGTGATCGCGTTGTCCCGGCAGGCGCGGCGGGTGGTGGTCGCCAACCTGGCTATCGCCGCCACCTTCATCGGCGTGCTGGTCGTCTGGGACCTCGCCGCAACCCTGCCGCTCCCGCTGGGCGTCGCCGGGCACGAGGGCTCCACCGTCATCGTCGGGCTCAACGGATTACGCCTGCTCCGCCGGACGGCGTGGGAACGAGCTGCCGGGACACCGGATTGACACCGGTCCCGGCATGCGACAGCGCGACCGGCTAGTCGGCGCGAACCTCGCTGCGGTCCTCGCTCCAGAGCGTGTGGAATTTGCCTTCGGCGTCGACCCGTTCGTAGGTGTGCGCGCCGAAGAAGTCACGCTGCCCTTGGGTGAGCGCGGCCGGGAGGCGCTCCGCGCGCAGGGCGTCGTAGTAGGACAGCGACGACGCGAACGCGGGCACCGGAATGCCGAGCAGGGTCGCGGTGGCCACGACGCGGCGCCAGCTGTCGATGGCGGTCTCGATCGCCGCGCGGAAGTACGGCGCGAGGATCAAGCTCGGCAGCGCCGGGTTCTCGTCGTAGGCTTCCTTGATCCGGTTCAGGAAACGGGCGCGGATGATGCAGCCGCCGCGCCAGATCGTAGCGAGGTCGCCGGGGCGCAGACTCCAGTCGTATTCCGCACTGCCCGCGGCGATCTGGTCGAAGCCCTGGGCGTAGGCGACCACCTTCGAGGCGTAGAGCGCCTGCCGGATGTCTTCGGTGAATTGCTCGACGTCGGTGGGCTTTTCGGCCAACCGGCCGGAGGCGAGACCCTGCGCGGCCTTGCGCTGGGCACGCGAGCCCGACAGCGCGCGGGCGAATACCGCTTCGGCGATGCCGGTCACCGGCACACCGAGGTCGAGCGCGGACTTCACCGTCCAGCGTCCGGTGCCCTTCTGCTCCGCCGCGTCGACGATCACGTCGACCAGCGGCTTGCCGGTCTTCGCGTCGACCTGATTGAGGACCTCGGCGGTGATCTCGACGAGGTAGCTCTCCAGGTCACCGGAGTTCCATTGGGTGAACACATCGGCGATCTGCTTCGCGTCGAAGCCGAGCGCGTCGCGGAACAGGTGGTAGGCCTCGCCGATCAGCTGCATGTCGGCGTACTCGATGCCGTTGTGCACCATCTTGACGAAATGCCCCGAGCCGTCGGGACCGATATGGGTGCAGCAGGGCGTACCGTCGACCTTCGCCGCGATGGATTCCAGCAGCGGCCCCAGCGAGTCGTAGGACTCCTTGGGCCCGCCCGGCATGATCGCGGGGCCGTTGAGCGCGCCCTCCTCGCCACCGGAGATACCGGCGCCGACGAAGTTCAGTCCGCGCTCGCGCATCGCGGCTTCCCGCCGAATGGTGTCGGTGTAGAGGGCGTTTCCGCCGTCGATGATGATGTCGCCCGGCTCCATCGCGGCCGCCAGTTCCTCGATGACCGCGTCGGTCGGGGCGCCCGCCTTGACCATGATCAGCACCCGGCGCGGCTTCTCCAGCGCGGCGACGAACTCCTCGATCGTCTCGGTCCGCACGAAGTCGCCGTCGTCGCCGTGCGCCTCCAGCAGTGCGTCGGTCTTGGCGACGGTGCGGTTGTGCAGCGCGACGGTGTAGCCGTTCCTGGCGAAGTTCCGTGCGATGTTGCTACCCATGACCGCCAGACCGGTGACCCCGATCTGTGCACGCGCTGTGGAGGTCGGCATCAATCAGCTCTCTTCGTTCGACAGGGCGGCGCGTCCGCGCGAAACTGTTCGGCGGCTGCATCGTGGCGTCCGTTCCACGACGCTTCAGACCTTACTTACCCGCCCCGCCGCAGCGGGCACGGAGGGCAGCGCGAGCCGCGCGTCGCGGTCACCTGCCCGCCCGGAAGTGGAATTCCACCTGCGCCGTCTCGACGTCGGCGGCACCGACCCGGCGTTGACCGCCATGTTGCTCGCCCAGGCGGTGGAGGCGCAGATCCACGGCGCGGTCCTCGATCCGCCGCTCGGCCGCACCGCGGACGAGTGCGGCCGAGCCGTCGTCGACCTGTGGACCCGAGCGCTCACGCCGCCGGCCGACCCCGCGCGCCCGGCGGCCGGGTCATAGCGGGCAGTCCGCGCGAGACGATTCGTCGTCGAGGTCGCCGGCGATCAATGCCTCGGGGCCGCGATCGCCGTAGGCGATGCGCTCGAGCAGATCCAGGACCTCGCCGACCTTGTGCAGCTCGCCGGACCGCAGGCTCTCGGACAACGCCTGCGCCAGCGCGTCGTTCGCGGACGCCTGGTGTCCGCACACCCACGCCCGGCCTTCATCGGTGAGGGTCAGGTTCACCCGGCGCCCGTCGTCCGGATCGCGCACACCGACGATCAGGCCCTGATCGCGCAGCCCGTCGACCACATTGCGCATCGTCTGCGGCCTCAGCATCTCCAGTCGCGCCAGGTCGACCGCGGCCAAGGCGCCGTATCGGTGCAGACGCCCCAGCACCGCCCACTGCGTCGCCGACAGCCGTCGTTCATCGGGATCCCTCCGGGCGCGCCGCAGAATCACGGTCGACGCGATGCGCAGGCGGGCCGCCATGCTCGACAGTGCTGTGGCGTCCGCGGTGTCAGCGCTCACGGGCGGGCTCCCTCTGCTTACCTGATCGATAACGATCCACGGGCTGGTGATAGCTGCGGGAAGCCTACTCGACAGTAGAACCCGCACGTCGGCTATGACGAAATCGTCATACATATGGGTGGCCGCGCCGGATCTCCCGTGGGATGCCGGCGAACGGGTCGCGCGCGGAGGTGGCCCGGCACCGCCGCGGACCCTCCGATACGCGACACTGACCGCGATGGGCACACAGGCGAACGGCGCACAGCCACGGCGGAGACCACCTCATCGGCGCGAGATGATCCTGCATGCCGCGGTCGACGCCTTCACGCACGGCGGCTATTACGGCACCACGATGGCCGACATCGCCGCGGCGGTCGGCATCTCGG
The DNA here is from genome assembly GCF_040642815.1 of Nocardia sp. NPDC047648. NCBI lineage: Bacteria > Bacillati > Actinomycetota > Actinomycetes > Mycobacteriales > Nocardiaceae > Nocardia > Nocardia sp. NPDC047648. The sequence continues at coordinate 88,180 of NZ_JBEYSX010000001.1, forward strand.
CGACGGCGTTGTACCGGCACTTCCGCAATAAGCAGCAGCTTTTGGGCCAGTGCCTGCTGGTCGGGCTCGACGACACCTTGAACCGGCTGGACGCCGCGTATCGCGCCGACGACTCCGGTGACGCCGTGCTCGCCGAACTGGTCCGGGTGGCTCTGGAACTGCGCGGCCTGCCGCGGTTGTGGCAATTGGAGTTCCGCAACCTGACCGCCGCCGACAAGACCGCCGTGCTGGTCCGCGCCGCGCGGATCACGCGCTATCTGCGGCACACCATCGGCATGCGCCGACCGGAGCTCAGCGGCGCGGATGTCGAACTGCTGAGCTGGTGCGTGCTCTCGATCGCGGTCAGCCCCTCCTATCACCGCGCCGAGCTACCCGCGCCGGTTGCCGCACAGGTGCTCGACGCCGCCGTCGCGGCGGTGATCACCACCGAAATGCCCGAGCACCCGGCAGGCCCCGCCCCGAACCGGCCACCGCGCACCGAGACCGGCAACACCGCGCTGGATCGAGCGCTGCGGTCGGAGCGAATGCTTGCCGAGGCGGCGCGATTGTTCAGCACCCGCGGGTATGCCGCGGTGGGCATCGAGGACATCGGCGCGGCCGTCGGGGTCACCGGACCCGCTTTGTACCACCACTTTTCGAGCAAGGCGGAGTTGCTGGACCAAATCGTCCGGCGCCAGGACGAGTGGCTTCGGCTGCTGCTCGCCCGGGCGATCGCCGAGGGCCGCAGCGCCGAGGAATCCATGCGCTCACTCATGCGAAGCTTCGCGCAACTGGGTGTGGACGAGCCCGATCTGCTGGCGATCACCGTCAGCGAGACCCGGCACCTTCCGGGAGACGCGGTGCAGCGCTACCGGAGGGTGCGCTTGGACGGCATCGCCCAGTGGGCCCGCATGCTGCAGGCCCTGCGGCCGGACCTGCCCGCTCCGGCCGCGCGGGTGCTGAGCCGAGCCGTCACCACCGTCGTCATCGATGCCGTCCGCAACCCCCGCTTCCGGCGCAGGGCCGATCTCGTCGATGTTCTCGTGGCCATCGGAGAGCGGATCGAAACGGCCGGAATCCCTGGTCGCGTTTCCGCACCGTGATTTGTGCCACTTAGTCATTATTAACTTAGCTTCCTCAATTGCGCGCTAGCAGCGGATAGAACGCTGTCGGACATACGACCATTTACTTAGTGGTCATTAACATGAGATTGCTTTCGGGTCATCGGTGCCGCACAGTGTGCCGTGGGTGATCGCCGCTGCGCGCGCCCGCCGAATCCCCTGCCGGTACCCCGGCCGTTTCTCGAAAGGCATTGGCCCGTGAGCCATTACAAGAGCAACGTGCGCGACCTCGAGTTCAATCTGTTCGAGGTGTACGGACTCGACGACATCCTCCGGACCGGAGCATTCGGCGACCTGGACGGCGGCACCGTGCGTTCGATGCTGGCGGAGGCCGCGCGCTTGGCCGAAGGACCGGTCGCCGAACCGTACGCCGACACCGACCGCAACCCGCCGGTTTTCGATCCGGCCACCCACTCGGTCGGCCTGCCGGAGTCGTTCAAGAAGGCGGTGCGCGCCTGGTACGACGCGGAATGGTGGCGCGTCGGCAAGGCCGAGGGCGTCGGGGGCGTGCCCGCCCCTTCGATGGTGAGCTGGGCGATCACCGAATTCGTCCTCGGGGCGCAGCCCGCGGCTTACATGTACCTGACCGGACCGATGATGGCCCACATCACTTATGGCATCGGCACCGAGCAGCAGCGGCGCTGGGCCCGGTTCATCACCGAACGCAACTGGGGCGCCACGATGGTGCTGACCGAACCGGACGCCGGTTCCGACGTCGGCGCGGGCCGCACCAAGGCTGTCGAGCAGGAAGACGGCACCTGGCACATCGAGGGCGTCAAGCGGTTCATCACTTCCGCCGACTCCGATGACCTGTTCGGAAACATCATGCACCTGGTGCTGGCCCGCCCCGAGGGCGCCGGACCGGGCACCAAGGGCCTGTCGCTGTTCTTCGTGCCGAAGTTCCACTTCGACCACGAGACCGGCGAACTGGGCGAGCGCAACGGCGTCTTCGTCACCAACGTCGAGCACAAGATGGGCCTGAAGGCCTCCGCCACCTGTGAGGTCACCTTCGGCGGCCACGGCATCCCGGCCAAGGGCTGGCTGGTCGGCGAGGTGCACAACGGCATCGCGCAGATGTTCCAAGTCATCGAGGAAGCTCGGATGATGGTGGGCACCAAGGCCATCGCCACCCTGTCCACCGGCTACCTCAACGCCCTCGAATACGCGAAGACGCGCGTGCAGGGAAGTGATCTGACCCGGATGGCGGACAAGGCCGCGCCGAAGGTGGCCATCACCCGGCACCCCGACGTGCGCCGGTCGCTGATGATGCAGAAGGCGTACGCCGAGGGGCTGCGCGCGATCTATCTCTACACCGCAGGCCATCAGAACGATGTTGTCGCGCAACACATCTCGGGTGCCGACGCGGATCTGGCCGCTCGGGTCAACGACCTGCTGCTGCCGATCGTCAAGGGCGTCGGCTCGGAGCGGGCCTACCAGTACCTGACCGAGTCGCTGCAGACCCTCGGTGGTTCCGGCTTCCTGCAGGACTACCCGATCGAGCAGTACATCCGCGACGCGAAGATCGACTCGCTCTACGAAGGCACCACCGCCATCCAGGCGCAGGACTTCTTCTTCCGCAAGATCGCCCGCGACCGTGGCGTCGCACTGGCCCACCTCGCGGGCAAGATCCGCGACACGGCGCAATCCAGCGACGGCAACGGCCGGCTCAAGGCGGAGAAGATCCTTCTCGCCACCGCGCTCGAAGACGTCCAGGACATGGCGGGCCGCTTCACCCAGCACCTGCTCGCCGCCCAGCAACAGCCCACCGAGTTGTACAAGATCGGGCTGAACTCCGTTCGCTTCCTGCTCTCCGTCGGTGACCTCCTCGTCGCCTGGCGGCTGATCGTCGCCGCCGAGATCGCCTCGGCCGCACTCGACGCCGGCCCCGCCGAGCAGGACCGCGCCTTCTACGAAGGCAAAGTCGCCGTCGCGTCGTTCTTCGCCAAGACGGTCCTGCCGCACCTCAGCGCGGAATGGTCGGTTATCTCCGACGTCGACATCAGCGTCATGGATCTCGACGAAGCCGCGTTCTGACCCGCGCTGGGCCCCGCGACGGGCGGGGCGTCGCCGGAACGACGACTCAGCAGCGCAGTGCGGTCACGGGAAACCGCGCCGGGGACGGGCGACCGCGGAGAGCAGACCGGCACGGGAACAGTCCGGAAAGTTCCGGATTGTTCCCGTGCCGGATCGAACATCTTCGATCGGTGACACTGCCGCGGCGCACCGGTCGGGGAACGCGTCAGACGGTCTCCGGCCGGATGGCGTAGATCTCGTGCAACTCCGTTCCGCGCAGGCTCGGGTCCTGCCGGGTTCGTGCGAACAGCCCGTGCCTGCCGAGCAATTCACAGCACCGCGCCAGGCGATCGTCCCGGTCGTGCACTTCCGCGACGACGGCGCGGATACGTCGCCAGTCCGCCTCCGCTATGCCGAGCAGCACGTCCAGCTCCGCTCGCTCGACGTCGATCTTCAGCAAGCCGACCTCCGCGTTCGGGCCGTGCTCGGCGAGTATCGCCGAGACGGTGGTGACCTCGACCTCCATGTGCTCACCGTCGTGCAGCCCCGCGGTGATGAGCGCGATCGCCTCGTCGTTCAGTCCGCTGTTGCGCAGGTAGATCTCGGTGGCTTCGTCGTCGGCTTGCCGGTCGGCGTAGAGACCGGAATTCGCCGAGGCCCGCGGGTACCAGGTGAACGGCGCAGTGCCGGGCGCCGCGGCGACCGCGACTTGCAGCGGCACGCCGTCCGGCACGTGCGCGGCCATATTGCGCTGCAGGCAGTCGAAGGTCGCCGGGGCGGGCTCCGCGGCGATCACCCGGACTCCGGGACAGGTGTCGGCGAACATCATCGCGCTCAGGCCGATGTTCGCCCCGATATCGAGTGCGATGTCCCCCGGTCGCAGGAGCACGGCGGCTAGCCGATAGAAACCGTCGGTCGACATCTCGCTCCACAACATCCGCGCCTCGGCCGGACTGGTGCAGGCCACCGTCCTGCCGTCCTCGAGCCGGAGTTGCTGGAGTTGGTCGAGAGTCTTCAGCATTCGTTCAAGAACCTTTCGAGGATCGGGCCGATGACGGCCAGTGCGTGCGAATGGGTCAATTCGAGATGTCGTGCGTCGACGACCGTGTTGCGCAGGTCGCCGGTGACGAACGGCCGCCACGTCCGCACGGCGGCGTCGTGGTCGGCGCGGTCCTTGCCTGCGGTGAAGAAGACCAGGTCGCCGTCGAAGACGTCCGGCCGGTACTGCTGGGCGATGGCGGTGGCGGTCTCGAAACTCTCCATCACCCGGTCGACCTGTTCTGCGGTGAACATCCCGGTGGCGGCCACCTGGGCGCGGATCACCGCCCAGGCCTGCTCATGGGTGTCCGCCGCGACGTCGGCGCCGAGATCGAACAGCTCACGCCAGCCGCCGAGCAGATCGGCCATCAACTCACCCGGCGCGGGCTCGTTCGCGGTGGCACTCATCGACGCGGCCAGCGCCTCGGAGTCGCCCACGGCGCTGTCCATCATGGCCAGCATGCCGACCTGCTGACCCGCGCGCTGGAGCCGGACCGCGACGGCGTGCGCGATCGCGCCGCCCAGCGACCACCCGAGCAGGTGATACGGTCCGCTCGGTTGCACTCGGCGTATCTCGGCCACATAGCGTTCCGCCAATTCGTCGACGGAGTTCGCACCTGGTTCGCCCGCTACGACATGCGGATCCTGCAAGCCGTAGACCGGCCGGTCCTTCTGCAGGTGTTCGACCACGCCGCCGTAGAACCAGGCCAGCCCGCCGGCGGGGTGTACCGCGAACACCGCGGGCTTCCGGCCGTGCGCGCGCAGCGGCAGCAACACTTGCAGCCCCGAGCCGCCTGCCGTGCCGTCGGCCCTGGCCGCCAGCGCTCGCGGCGTCGCGTCGTCGAACATCCACGGCAGCTGGATCGTCACGCCGCGGGTGCGCAATTCGGTCACCACCATCGTCGCCAGCAGCGAGTTACCGCCGAGATCGAAGAAACCGTCGGTGATCCCGACCCGCTGGACGCCCAGGACCTGCGCGTAGACCTCGCCGATCACTTTCTCGGTGTGCGTCCGGGGCGCCACGAACGCGGACGTCGAGTCCTCGAACTCGGGAGCGGGCAACGCCTTTCGATCGAGTTTGCCGTTGACCGTCAAGGGCAGCGCGGGCAACACCATGATCGCCGCGGGCACCATGTAGCCGGTCAGCACCCGAGCGGCGGTCTCGCGGACCTCGGCCGGATCGATCCGCACGCCGTCCACGCCCACGACGTAGCCGATCAGCTGGTCCACGCCGCGATCGTGCCGGTGCACCGTGACCGCGGCCTGGGTGACGAGCGGGTGGCGCAGCAGCGCCGATTCCACCTCGCCGAGTTCGATGCGGAAGCCGCGCAACTGCACCTGCGCGTCGGCCCGGCCCGCGTACACCAGTTCAAGGCCGCTGGCGGACTTCCGCCACCTCCCCACGTCCCCGGAACGGTAGAGCCGGGTGCCGTCCGGATCGAACGGGTTGGCCACGAATCGGCCCGCGGTCAGCGCCGCTGCTCTCAGATAACCTCGCGAGAGCTGGCCACCGGCCACGTAGATCTCGCCGGCGACGCCGATCGGCGCCGGACGCAGCCGGTCGTCGAGGACGTACACCCGCAGCCCGGGGAGCGCAGCGCCGATTCCGGCCGCGCTCGTCCGCGTGACCTCGCAGAACGTCACGTGCACGGTCGTCTCGGTGATGCCGTACATGTTGACCAGCCGCGGCGATCCCGGCGCATGCGCGGCGAACCAGTCCTCCAGCCGGGCGGCGTCCAGCGCCTCGCCACCGAAGACGACATACCGCAGAGCGAGATCCCCTGCGGGACAACCGGATTCGCGATATCGGCGCTCGGCCTCGGCGAATCCGTAGAACGCCGAGGGGGTCTGGCTCAGCACTGTCACGCCCTCCCGGGCCACCACCTCCACGAACGTCTCCGGCGACCTGGAGGTGTCGTAATCCACCACGACCACCTTGCCGCCGGACAGCAGCGCGCCCCAGATCTCCCACACCGCGAAATCGAAGGCGTAGGAATGGAACATCGTCCACACGTCGTCGGGCCCGAGGTCGAATCGCTCGGCCGCGTTGGTGAACAGGGTGACCGCTTCCCGATGGCTGACCGTCACGCCCTTCGGGCGGCCCGTCGATCCCGACGTGTAGATCACGTAGGCGACGTTGCCCGGCCGCGCACCCGATACCACCGCCGGATCGGAAGCGTCCGCGCAATCCTCGACGAGCAGTACCGGTGCGGCGCACTCCGGCACCGCCGCGGACATGCCCGCCGAAGTGAGCACCGCGGCCGGACGAGCGTCGTCGAGCACGAATCGCAGGCGCTCCGTCGGATACGCCACATCCAGCGGCAGATATCCCGCGCCGGCGCGCAGGACGCCGAGCAGGCCCACCACCAGGTCGACCGTGCGTGGCAAGGCCACGGCCACCAGCGATTCCGGACGCACTCCGTGCTCGATGAGCCGGGCGGCCACCGCGGCGGCACGCCGATCCAGCTCCGCGTAGGTCAGCTGCGACGCCCCGTCGGTCACGGCGATCGCGTCCGGTCGCGCGACGGCCTGGACGGTGAACAGCTCGGCGAGCGTCGTGTCCGCCACCGCGGCGCCGGCGCTACCGGCGGCGTCGAGCAGTTCGCGGCGCTGCGCCGGGCCCGCGAGGTCGATGTCCCCGACCGCGATCGCGGGATCAGCGGTCACCTCCTCCAGGATCCGCACGTAGGACTGCGCGAACCGGGTCATCGTCTCCTCGACGAACAGGTCGGTCGCGTAGGTCAGCCGTCCCCGCATGCCGTCCGGCTGCCCGTCGCCGCCGGGGCGTTCGGCCAGGTTCAGATTCAGGTCGGCCTGCGCCGGTTCGAATCCGTTCTCGACCGGTTCGACGGTGAGCCCGGGCAGCTTCAACGCCGCCTCGCTCAGGTTCTGGACATCGAGGGTCACCTGGTACAGCGGCAGGTGCGCGGTGGACCTGGGTGGATTGAGCGCCTCCACCACTTGCTCGAAGGGCACGTCGGCATGCGCGAACGCCGCCAGATCGGTGTCGCGGGTCGCCGCGAGCAGATCGGCGAACGACTGGTGCGGCGACACCCGCGACCGGAGCACGAGGGTGTTGACGAACATGCCGATCAGATCATCGAGTTCACGCTCCCCGCGTCCGGCCACCGGGGTGCCCACCGCGACGTCGCCGACCCCGGCCAGCCGCGACAGCAGGACGGTCAGCGCGGCGTGCATCACCATGAACACCGTCGCGTTCGCCGTGCGCGCCACCGCGCCGATGCGCTCCCGCAGCGAAGCGGGGATCTCGAAATCGACGGTCCGGCCGCGCATGGACGCAACCGGCGGGCGCGGCAGGTCGGTGGGCAACTCGAGCAGTTCGGGCAGCCCGCCGAGCGTGTCCTTCCAGAAGCGCAGCTGCTGGGACATGATCGAGCCGGGATCGTGCTCGTCACCGAGTACGTCGCGCTGCCACAGCGTGTAGTCCGCGTACTGGACCGCGAGGGCGGGCCAGATCGGTTCCGTCCCTTGCTTGCTCGCCTGGTAGGCCACCGCCACGTCCCGCGCGAGCGGCAGCATGGACTGCCCGTCGGCGCAGATGTGGTGCACGGCGATCACCAGGACGTGCTCGTGCTCGTGGTCGCCGAGCCGGAGCAATTCCATGCGCAGCGGCGGCGCCTGCGTCACGTCGAAGCTCGCCGAAACGGTGGCGAGCACGCGCTCCATCAGCCGCTCAGCCCCGACCGGGACGGCGGTCAGCCCGGCCGGGACCTCTCGGGCGGGGACCGCGACCTGGTGTGGCGTCCCGTCGGTGATGGGGAACTTGGTCCGCAGGGACTCGTGCCGCTCGATGACCAGCTCGCACGCACGGCGCAGCGCGTCGATGTCGAGTTCGCCCGTCAGCCGGATCACCAGCGGGATGTTGTACGCGCCGACGGAGGTGTCGAGCTGGTTGAGGAACCACATCCGCTGCTGTGCCAGCGACAACGGCACCAGCGCCGGGCGGGTGCGCGCCACCAGCGGCACCCGGACCGTCCGCTCGGAGTTGTCCAGACGGGCCGCGAGTTCGGCGACCGTCGGCGCTTCGAACAGGTCGCGAACGCCGACGCTCACTCCGAGCGCGGTCCCCAACTGGGCGGTCACCCGCGTCGCCGACAGCGAGTTGCCGCCGAGGTCGAAGAAGCTGTCGGTGGCTCCGACCCGGTCGGTGCCGAGGACGTTGCCGAAGACCTCCGCGACCTGCCGTTCGGTGTCGGTCCGCGGAGCGGTCCAGGTCCGCGCGGCCGAGAACTCCGGTGCGGGAAGCGCCAGGCGATCGAGCTTCCCGGTGCGGGTGAGCGGGAATTCGGCGAGCACCATGCACAGGTCGGGCACCATGTGCGCGGGCAGCCGCAGCCGAGCCGCGGCCCGGACATCGTCCGGATCCAGGTCCTCGGAGCCGACCAGGTAGCCGACGAGCCTGCCGACGCCGCGCTCGTCTTTGCGCAGCACGACCACCGCGTGTTCCACACCGGGCTGTCCGGCGAGAACGGCTTCGATCTCACCGAGCTCGATGCGTTGACCGCGGATCTTGACCTGGAAGTCGCCGCGGCCGAGGTATTCCACGGTGTGTTCCGGGGTCCAGCGAGCCAGGTCTCCGGTGCGGTACATGCGTGACCCCGGCGCGCCGAACGGATTCGCCACGAACGCACCCGATGTCGCCACCGGCCGGTTCACGTATCCGCGGGCCAGTTGCACTCCGGCGAGATACAGCTCGCCGACCACGCCGACCGGCACCGGTCGCAGCCACGCGTCCAGCACCACGGCCTCGACCCCGCGGATCGGGCCACCGATCGTGACGGTTTCGCCGGGAGACAGCGGAGCACTGATACCGGCCAGAATCGTCGTCTCGGTCGGACCGTATCCGTTCAGCAGTCGCCGTCCCGGCGACCACTGCGTGACGATCTCCGGTGTCACCGCCTCACCGCCCGCCATCAGCACGCGGAGGGAATCCAACCCCTTCGGGTCCATCGTCGACAGCACGCTCGGCGTCATGAACGAGTGCGAGACACTCTGCGCACGAATGAATTCCGCCAGTTCCGGGCCACCGAAGACGTCCGGCGGCGGCACCACGAGCACCGCGCCGCTGGCATGGGCCAGCAGCAGCTCGAGGACCACCACGTCGAAGCCGGGAGCGGACGCGTTCAGCACCCGCGACCGGGTGTCCACGCCGAAGCGATCACGTTGCACGGCGGCGAAATTGGCCAGTCCCTCGTGCGTGACGGCGACGCCCTTCGGCGTGCCGGTCGAGCCCGAGGTGTACAGCACGTAGGCCGTGTCGCGATGATGCGGCTTGCGCACCCTGTCCCGGTCCGTCACCGCGGCCGAGGACCGTGCCTCGATCGCCTTCCGGGTTTCGGGATCGTCGAGCACCAGCCGCCGGACCGGGTCGGGTACCAGCTCTCGCGACGCGCCCGCCGTGAGCGCGACCCGCACCTGCGAGTCGGCGACCATGTGCCCGACGCGTTCTGCCGGATTCCGAGGATCCACCGGCAGGAACGCGGCGCCGGTCTTGGCCACCGCCCACATGCCGACCACGAGATCCACCGACCGCGCCATCGCCAACGCCACCTGGTCGCCCGGCCCGACACCCCAGTCGATCAGCTCGCGCGCGACACGGTTCGACCAGCCGTCCAGCTCGGCGTAGGACATCGTGCACTCGTTCGATACCACCGCCGCCGCTTGCGGATCCACCGCCGCACCGGCGGTCAGCAACTCCGCCAGCACCCGGGGCGATTCGGCGCGGCCGCCGCTGGCCGGCACCAGATCACGGCGCTCGGCCGCGGACAACAGGTCGAGCCCGTCCAGCCGCGCCCGCGGATCGCTCGTGACGGCGCGCAGCACGGTCTCCAAGCGGGCGGCCAGCCCCGCGGCCGTCCGGTCGTCCACGCGTGCCCGCTGGTAGCGGATCATGACGTGCAGCCGGTCGGTCTGGTGGGCCTGCACGGTGATCGGGTAGTGCGCGGCATCGCTGCCGTCCGCCGCGACCACCCGCATGCCGTCGATGTCCGCGTCGCCCAGGCCGCTGCTGTCGACCGGGTACGACTCGAAGACGACCAGGGTGTCGAACAACTGGGCAGCGCCTGCGGCCGACAGGATCCGGGACAGCTCGACGTCGTGATGATCGAGCAGGCGGGTGTTGTCGGCCTGCAACCGACGCAACGCGTCCTCGATGGTCGAAGCCCGCGGGACGTGCACGGGCACCGGAATCGTATTGATGAACAAGCCGATCATCGATTCCACGCCGGGCAGGTCGGCGGGGCGTCCGGAGACCGTGCCGCCGAACACCACGCGCTCGACGCCGAGCAGGTTGCCCAGGACCACCGCCCAGGCGAACTGCACGATCGTCGCCATGGTCACCGCCCTGGTCCGGGCGAATTCCACCAGTTCGGTGGTGGCGGCCTGATCCAGGACCACCGCCAGGTCGACCGGGATGCCGACCGTCGTGTGCGTGCGCGCATCGGCGACCACCGTGGGTTCGGTGAATTCGACGAGGGCTTCGCGCCACGCCTCGATACCGGCGGACGGTTCGCGCCGATCCAGCCATTCCAGATAACCGCGGTACGACGCCGCGGCGGGCAGCAGTTCGGCGCGCGCGCTCACCGCGTACAGGCCGATCAGCTCGCGCCACAGCAACGGCAACGACCAGCCGTCCAGCAGCAGGTGGTGTGCCGTCAGCACGAGCCGGAAGTCCTGCGGCGCCACGGCGATGAGCAGGAACCGCAGCAGCGGCGGATCGGCGGGATCGAACGGGACCGCCCGCTCGGCCTCGATCAGTTCCTCCGGTGTCGTCGTGCCGTCGCGCAGATCGACCCGTCGCCAGCGCACCACCGCGGCCGCCGGAATCACCTGCGCCGGAATGCCGTCGGCCGTTCGGACGAAGGCGGCGCGCAGGTTGGGATGACGCTCCAGCAAGGCCGCCGCGGACCGCTCGAGCCGAGCCTCATCGATCACGCCGGCGAGGGCGAGTGTCGATTGCGCCGTGTAGACGTCGAGATCACCGGCGGCGAGTTCGGCGTGGAACAGCAGGCCCGCCTGCAGCGGAGCCAGCGACCAGACATCGCCGAGGGACCCGTAGCGCCCGGCGAACGTGTCCAGGTCCGCCTGCGTGACCGCGACGAGCGGAACGTCGGCGGGTGAGAAGCCCCAGTCCTCGTCGTCGCGGGCCGCCATGGCGATCCCGGTCACCGCGTCGGCCCAGGCGTCGACGAGTTCGGCCACGTCGGCGTGCTCGAGCAACCGGGACGCGTAGCCGACATGCGCCGACAGTCGCGGTCCCGCCTCGGTGTCCACGATGTTCACGTCGATCGTGACCGCCGCCGCCGCGGGCATGTCCGGATCGAAGGCGCGCCGCCGGTCGAACGGCTCGTCGGTGGGAATCCACGCGAGGTCCGACAGCGTCGTCAGATCGACGCCGACCCGGCCGAGGTTGTTGAAGCTGATCTGCGGCTCCGGCAGTGCCGCGAGCCGATCGGACGTACCCGCGTGCAGGTAGCGCAGCAGACCGTAACCGATTCCCTTGTCCGGGATTCGGCGCAACTGCTCTTTCACGGACTTCACCGCGGCACGCGGATCGTCCGGTTCGACACCGCTCAGGTCGAGCGCCACCGGGTAGGTATTGGTGAACCACCCCACCGTGCGGGACACGTCCGCGCCCTCGGCGATCTGCTCCGCGCGGCCGTGCCCTTCCAGCAGGACCTTCACACCCGCGTGCGTGATACCGCGCCGGTGCCGCCAGCGTGTGGTCGCCATCGCCAGACCGGCCAGCAACGCGTCGTCGACGCTGCCGTGCGCGGCCCTCGGCACCGCGTCGAGCAACGCCGCGGTGACCTCCACCGGGAGGGACACCGTCAGATGCCGCACGGTCGAGTGGGTGTCGCGGGCGGGGTCGAGCACCGCGCTGCCGAGCAGCGGATCGGGGGCAGCGCCCATCCGGTGCCACAGTTCGAACTCCTCGGCGCGGGTCGCTGCGACGTCGGCCAGGGCGTGCGCCCACCGGCGCATGGAGGTGCCCTGTGCGGGCAATTCCACCGCGCGTCCCCGCGTGACCTGCTGCCAGGCGGTCGCGAAGTCGGGAATCAGGATCCGCCACGACACACCGTCGACCGCCAGGTGATGGACGACGACGAGGGCGCGCGCTTCGGCGTCCACACCGGGTTCGGGCAGCAGGCACACCACCTGCACCATCCGGCCCGCGGCCGGATCGAGACGGTCGGACGCCTCGCCCAGCGCCGCTTCCACCAACGCGGTGAAACCTTCGCTGCCCGGCGTCTCCTCGGCGCGGAAGGTGCGCGTGAACACCGCGCTCGCGGCGTCCGCGGCGCTGCGCGGCGGCACCTCCAGGCATTGTTCGCGCAGCCGGGCGCGCAGCATGTCGTGCTGTTCGAGCACTGCCCGCACCGTCGCGGTCACGTCGTCGACTCGCGCGTCGCGCGGCAAGCGCACCAGCATCGACTGAGCGAACCGCGGGGCGGCGCCGAGACGCTCGGTGAACCAGGAGACCACCGGGGTGAACGGGACCTCGCCCACGCCGCCGCCCGGCAACTCCGCGAGCGAGACCCGTTCGGCGGCCGCGGCGACCCGCGCCAGCCCCCGGACGGTCTTGTGCTCGAAGATGTCGCGCGCCGTCACGATGACACCCGCCGACTTCAACCGCGAAGCCAGCTGGATGGACAGGATGGAATCGCCGCCGAGGGTGAAGAACGAGGTGGTGACGCCGACCGACTCGATCCCGAGAACGTCCGCGAACGCGGCCGCGACGATGCGCTCCACCTCCGTCGACGCCTCTGCCGCGTCGTCCACGGCGGCTCGGAAAACCGGTTCCGGCAGAGCTTTCCGATCCACCTTGCCCGTCGAGGTGATCGGCATGCGGTCGAGCACGGTGACCACCGACGGCACCATGTGCGCGGGCAGTACCGAAGCGACGTGGTCGAGCACGGCGTCCGGGTCGACGGCCGTTGCGGCCTCGGTCACGATGTACGCGGCCAGCAGCGGCTGCCCGCTCGGTCCGGTACGGCTGACCGTGACCGCCGCGGCCACCTCGGGATGTGTGAGCAGCGCGGCGTCGATCTCGCCGAGTTCGATGCGCTGGCCACGGATCTTGATCTGGAAATCGCTGCGGCCGACGTACTCCAGGGTGCACTGCGCGGTCCAGCGGACGATATCGCCGGTGCGGTACATCCGCGCACCCGGCCCGCCGTAGGGGTTCGCGACGAACGCACCGGCCGTCACCGCACGCCGCCCGAGGTAGCCGCGCGCCAGCTGCGCCCCCGAAAGGTACAGCTCCCCCGCGACCCCGACCGGCACCGGGCGCAAGCGCGCGTCCAGCACCAGTGCCTCCGCGCCCCGGATCGGGCCGCCGATCGCGATCGGATCGCCGGGCCGCACCGGATCGCTCATCGTGATCACGATCGTGGTCTCGGTGGGGCCGTAGATGTTGTGCAACCGCCGTCCCGGTGCCCAGGTGGCGATCAGCTCCGCGGGCACCATCTCCCCGCCGACCGCGAGCATCCGCACCGACTCGAGACCGGCGGGCGACATGGTCGCCAGCACACTCGGCGTCAGGAAGGCGTGCGTCACCCGATGCGTGCGGATCAACTCGGCCAGGTCCGGGCCGCCGAACACCTCCGGCGGCGAGACGACCAACGTCGCGCACGCGGCGTGCGCCATCAACGCTTCCAGCAGCACCGCGTCGAAGGCGGGCGCCGCTACTTGCAGAACGCGGGAGGACCCGTCGACCCGATAGCGATCACGCTGCTCGGCCGCGAAGTTCGCCAACCCCGCGTGCGTGACCATCACACCCTTGGGCGTTCCCGTCGAACCGGATGTGTAGATCAGGTAGGCGGCATCCTCGATCCGCAGAGCACGTCCGCGGTCCACGTCGGTCACCGGCCGGTCGGATTGTGCCGCGATCTCGTCGGCCGTGCGGGAATCGTCGAGCGTCGACCAGCGCACGCCGTCCGGCAGCGACGCGCGCGCGGACGCGAGCGTGATGCCGATGGCGACACCGGAATCATCGACCATGTGCGCGATCCGCTCGACGGGGTAGCGCAGATCCACCGGAACGAAAGTGGCGCCGGTCTTCGCGATCGCCCACATGGCGACGTGATAGTCGACCGATCGCGGCACCGCCAGCGCCACGAACACGCCCGGTCCCGCGCCTCGGCCGATCAGATGGCGGGCGAGCCGGTTGGCCCTGCGGTCGAGTTCGGCGTAGGTGAGGGTTCCGGTGTCCCCGATCAGGGCCACCGCCGACGGAGCCGTGGCAACGGCCGTGGCCAGCAGGTCCGGCAGCGAGCAAGGCCGTGTGCCGTCGCCGCCACGCGCAGGTACCAGGCGTTCGGTGTCGGCGGCGCCAAGCAGACCTATGCGCCCGATCGGCCGCGCCGGCTCGGAAGTGACCGCCTCGAGGACCCGGACGAACCGCTCGGCCAGCGAATGCGCTGTCGACTCGACGAAAAGATCAGTGGCGTAGATGATCTCACCGTCGATCCCGGCGGGCCGATCGCCCTCGCGGCGTTCGGTCACCAGCACGGTGAGGTCGGCCTTGGCCTGCGCGATACCGGGGTCGAGCACCTCGACCCCGATGCCGGGCAGCTCGAACCGGGCCGCCCGGGTGTTCTGCAACCCGAACATCACTTGGAACAGCGGCGAATACGCCGTGGAACGCGGACGGCCGATGACGTCGACCAGCCGTTCGTAGGGCAGGTCGGCGTGGGCGAGCGCTTCCAGGTCCACGTCGCGCACCTCGGCGAGCAGTTCCCGGAACGACCGGTCGTCATCGATCCGCGTGCGCAGCACGACCGTGTTGACGAACATGCCGACCAGATCGTCGAGTTCCGGCCTGCCGCGACCGGCGACCGGGGTGCCGACCGAGATGTCGTCGCTGTGCGCGGTGCGCGCCAGCAGGATCGCCAGCGCCGCGTGCAGGACGACGAACACGGTGACGCCCTCGCGGTGGGCCAGCCGCACGATCTCGTCGTGCAGCCGCGCCGGCATCTCGAACCGGATGTTGCCGCCCGTGGTGGAGATGGTGGCCGGGCGCGGCCGGTCCGTCGGCAGGGCCAGCAGCTCCGGGGAACCGTCGAGAGCGTCGGTCCAGTAACCGATCTGCCGCGCGATCAGCGACGACGGGTCGTCCTCCGAACCGAGCGACTCCTGCTGCCACATCGCGTAGTCGGCGTACTGCACCTCCAGCGGTTCCCACCGCGGCGCGTGGCCGCTCACCCGCGCCCGGTAGGCGGCGAACACGTCGCGGGCCAGCGGAGCCATCGACGCGCCGTCGGCCGCGATGTGATGGACCACGACCACCAGCACGTGCGCGTCGGGCGCGCTGCGATACAGCCGCGCCCGCACGGGCGCCGACTCCGTGATGTCGAATCCCGCTTCGACGTCTTCCCGGATGCGGTCGGCCAGTTCGGTCTCGCCGTCGACCGGCTCCGGTGCGAACGTCACGTCCGCGCCGATCGCCGCGACATCCCGCACGACCTGGCAGGGTTCGCCGTCCACGAGCGGATACACCGTCCGCAGCGGCTCGTGCCTGGTCACCACGTCGAGGAACGCCGCCCGCAGCGCATCGGTGTCCAGCGAGCCGGTCAGCCGGGCCGCGAAGCAGATGTTGTAGGCCGCCGAGGCGGTGTCGAACTGGTTGAGGAACCAGATCCGCCGTTGCGCCGCCGCCAACGGGACCGCGCCGAGACGTTGCCGCGCCGTCAGCGGAACCACGGTGGACCGGGTCCGCGTCGAAATCCGTTCGGCCAGAGCGGCGATCGTCGGCGCGTCGAACACATCCCGGATGCCGACGTCGACACCGACGGCTGCCTGGGCCCGCGCCGCGAGCTGGGCGGCCGAGAGCGAGTTCACGCCGATCTCGAAGAGGTTCGCCGTCACGCTCACCCGGTCCGCGCCGGTGAGTTCGGCGACCAGGCGCGCCAGCACCGCCTCGGCGTCGGTGCGCGGCGAGACGAACGTTGCGCCGTCGTCGAACACCGGCCGGGGCAGCGCCGACCGGTCGAGCTTGCCGTTGGCGGTGAGCGGCATCGCCTCCAGCACCTGCACACCGTCCGGCACCAAGTAGGACGGCAGTGTGCGGGTCAGCTGTTCGCGGATCGCGCGGCCGTCGATCACCGCGCCGGGAACCGAGGTCACGTATCCGACGATGCGTTCGGTGGTCACGATCGCCACCGCGCGCGCCACCTGCGGAATCGCGCGCAGCGCGGCTTCGATGTCACCGGGCTCCACCCGCTGACCGCGCACCTTCACCTGGAAGTCGCTGCGGCCCAGATACTCCAACTCGCCGCTCTTGCGCCAGCGAACCAGGTCACCCGTTCGGTACAGCCGCTCCCCCGCCGCACCGAACGGGTTCGCGACGAACGCGGCGCAGGTGAGTCCGGCGCGCGCGTGGTAGCCGCGCGCCAACTGGACGCCCGCGACGTACAGCTCACCGACCACGCCGACAGGCACCGGCCGCAACCGCGAATCCAGGACGTAGACCTTCATGCCCGCGGCAGGCGCTCCGATCGGCACCGTCGCGGCGGTCGTCGCCCGCGGCGCGCACCGCTGGGCGGTGACCACCTCCGCCTCCGCGGGCCCGTACCAGTTCACCACCTCCGCCCGCGTGAAGACGTGCGCCGCGGCGTCGACCGTGCGTTGTGCCAGCGCCTCACCCGCGACGAACACCTGCCGGATCGAGGGCAGTTCGGCGACGCCCGCGGATTCGAGCAGGACATCGAGCATCGACGGCACGAAGTGAACGGTGGTGATCTCGTGCCGCGCGATGACGTCCGCCAGGTACGCGGGGTCGCGATGTCCGTCCGGTTCGGCGACGACGATGTGCGCACCGGTCTGCAACGGCCAGAACAGCTCCCACACGGCGATGTCGAACGTGATCGGCGTCTTGTACAGCACGGCGTCGGAGGTTCCGTGCGGCCACTGCCGCTGCGCCCACGCCAACTGGCTCACGGTGGCGGCATGGGTCAGGGCCACGCCCTTGGGGACACCGGTGGACCCGGAGGTGAACAGCACGTAGGCCAGATGGTTCGGCCGCAGCGGTGTGCGCCGCTGCGCGTCGGTGATGCGGTCGCCGGACAGATCGGTCACGTCGAGCCGGTCGATCGGCGCGTACTCGAAACCCTCCGGCAGGTCGCCGCCATCGGCCGCGGTCGTCAGCACCAGCAGCGGACGGGCCGCGCCCAGCACGTGCGCGATCCGTGCGCTCGGGTGATCCGGGTCGATGGGCAGGAACGCCGCGCCGGCCTTCACCACCGCGTAGACAGCCGTGACGAGTTCGGCCGACCGGCGAATGGCCACCGCCACGATCGTTTCCGGCCCGGCGCCGCGTGCGATGAGCCATCGGGCCAGCTGGTTGACCCGTGCGTCGAACTCCCGGTAGGTCGAGGTACTACCGTCCGGAAGTCGCAGCGCCGTGTTGTCCGGGGTGCGCGCGACCTGTTCGTCGAAGACATCGACGAGCGTACGGCCGGGTGCGGCGGAGCCTCCGGTGTCGTTCCACCGTTCCAGCACCCGGGACCGCTCCGCCTCGTCGAGCAACCCGATCTCGCCGACGGTGGCCTCGGCGTCTCGAGCCGCGGCGTCGAGCACTCCGACGAATCGGTCGGCGAAGCGCCGCACCGTGTCCTCGTCGAAGAGGTCGGTGGCGTAGGTCAGGCGCAGCGTCATGCCGGTCGGCTCGTTGTGCGTGCCGTGGCTTTCGCTCACCATCAGCAGCAGGTCGTAGATCGCCGCGCTGTCACCCGGGTCCACGTTCTCCACGATCAGCCCCGGCAGCTCGACGCGAGCCCGCGCCATGTTCTGGTAGGCCAGCAGCACCTGGAACAGCGGCGTGTGCGCGGTCGAGCGCACCGGGTTCAGCGCGTCCACCAGTTGCTCGAACGGCACGGTGGCGTGGTCGAACGCCTCGATGTCGGTGCGCCGTACCTGGTCCAGCAGGCTCGCGAAGGTCTGGTCGAGCGTAATCGGCGTCCGCATCACCAAGGTGTTGACGAACATTCCGACCATGCCGTCCAGCGACCGGTCGCCGCGTCCCGCGTGCGGCACGCCGACGGTGACGTCGTCGCTGCCCGACAGCCGCGACAGCAGCACCGCCAGGGCCGCGTGCACCACCATGAACGTGGTGGCCCCCGACCGCCGCGCCAGCGCTTCCACCCGGCCTTGCAGTTCCCCGGGGATGGGCACCTGGAGCACCGCGCCGCGCTGGGACTGTTCGAGCGGCCTCGGCCGGTCGGTGGGCAACTCGAGCAGATCGGGCACACCCGCGAGTTGTGCTCGCCAGTAGGCGATGTCGCGGGCCACGTACGAGTCCGGGTCCTCCGCCGAGCCGAGGACCGCACGCTGCCACAGGGCGTAGTCGGCGAATTGCACGGGCAGCGGCGCCCAGTCCGGCGCGGCACCACCGGAGCGCGCTCGATACGCCGTCACCAGGTCGGCGGCCAGCGGAGCCACCGAGAAGCCGTCGCAGGCGATGTGGTGGGCGGCCAGCGCCAGCGTCCACGCCTGGTCGGACAACTGGTACAGCGCCACGCGCAGTGGCACGCCCGCGGCGACGTCGAATCCGGTGCCGCAGAACTCGGCCAGCCGGTGCGGCAGTTCCCGCTCGCCCACCGCCTGCGGGGTGAGGTCGCACGTCGCCAGCACGTCCTCGGCGTTCAGCACGACCTGGGTGGGCGTACCGTCGACCGCCGGGTACATGGTGCGCAGGCTCTCGTGCCGCTCGACGACATCGCCGACAGCGGCCGTCAAGGCCGCCGGATCGAGCTCTCCCTCCAATCGAATCGCCAGCGGCACAATGTATCCGGGGGCCGCCGGATCGAACTGGTTGAGGAACCACATCCGGGTCTGCGCGTGCGACAGCGGGATACGGTCCGGCCGCGGGGCCGCGGTCGGCGCCGGAAGACTCGGGACCGCGCGCAACCGAGCGATCCGCTCGGCCAGACCGGCCACGGTCGGGGACTCGAAGATCGCGCGCACCGGAATGGTCACGTCCACGACGTCGCCGATCCGGCTCAGCGCGCGCGTCGCGACCAGCGAGTTGCCGCCCAGCTCGAAGAAATTGTCGTCCGCGCCGATCTCGGGCCGGTCGAACAGTTCCGCGAAGACCGCGGCGATCGCCTGTTCCACCAGGCCCCGGGGCGCACGGAACTCGGACTCCTGGACACCAGGGTCCGGCTCGGGCAATGCCCGGTAGTCCACCTTGCCGTTGGCGTTGAGCGGAATCGAGTCGATCCGGGTCACCGACGACGGCACCATGTAGGCGGGCAGCCGATCCAGCAGGAAGCCACGGACCTGCCGTACGTCGAGCGCCGCGTCCGCGACCACGTAGACGACCAGCCGCTGCTCGCCGCCGTCGGCGCGTACCTGTGCGACCGCCGCGTGCACCTGCTCGTGCGCGATCAGCGCGGCTTCGATGTCGCCGAGTTCGATGCGCAGGCCGCGCACCTTCACCTGGGTGTCGGCGCGGCCGACGTAGCGCAGGTCGCCGGCCTCGGCCCAGCGAACGAGGTCGCCGGTGCGGTAGAGGCGCGCGCCGTCCGCGCCGCCGAAGGGATCGGCGACGAACGTCGCCGCGGTCGGGCCCGGACGGTCGTGGTAGCCGCGAGCCAGCTGGACACCGCCCAGATACAGCTCACCGGTGACGCCCACCGGCACCGGATGCAACCGCGAATCCAGCACGTGCACGGTCACATTCGCCTCGGGCACGCCGATCGGTACGGCCACGCCCTCGACCGTGTCGATCCGATGCGCGGTGACGCTGACCGCCGCCTCCGTCGGGCCGTACAGGTTGTCGATGCGGGCATCGCTGAATTCCCGGAAACGGCGAACCGTTTCGGCCGGGAGCGCCTCCCCGATGCACAACACACGCCGCAGGGCCGGGAACTGCCGCGGGGCGGCCACCTCGAGGAACGCCGAGAGCAACGACGGCACGAAATCCACCGTGGTCACCCCGAACTCGGCCAGCAGCCGGGCAACCTCACGCGGATCGCTCTGCGCGTCGGGACCGGCGACGACCAGCGCCGCGCCACAGGTCGGCGCGCAGAACAGCTCCCACACCGACAGGTCGAACGTCACGGGCGTGCGCAGCAGCATGACGTCGTCGCCGCCGAGGCGGTAGTGCTCGCGCATCCAGCGCAACTGGTTCACCACCGCCGCGTGCGGGACGGCCACGCCCTTGGGCACACCCGTCGAACCGGAGGTGTAGATGACGTAGGCCAGATCCTCCGGGCGCAGCGGCCGCGTCCGGTCGGCATCGGTCAGCGCCGATCCGTCCGAGTGCTCGGCCTCGAGGTCGCCGAGCGCCCAGACCGGCACGCCGGTGGGCAGACTCGCCCGGTCGTCCGGACGGGTGAGCACCGCGATCGGCCGCGCGGCGGAGAGGACGGCACGCACCCGGTCGGCCGGGTGGTCCGGATCCAGCGGCAAGTAGGCCGCCCCCGCCGCGTGGATGGCGTACAGCGTGGCCAGCAGATCCACCGAGCGGCGCATCGCCACCGCCACCACGGTCTCCGGGCCTGCCCCGCGCCGGATCAGCGCCCGGGCCAGGGAATTCACCCGCACGCCGAATTGCCGGTAGTCCAGCCGCGCCCCGCTCACGGCGTCGATCACCGCCGGGTGTTCCGGAGTCAGGGCGACCTGCACGGCGAACAAGTCCGCGACCGTCACCGCCGGAGCCCGCGTGGCCGCACCGCTCGACCGCTGCGCGATCCGCAGCGCCTCCTGCTCGGTCAGCAGATCGATGTCGCCGATGGCGCGAGTGGGATCGAGGACGATCGCGCGCAGCAGCAGCAGGTAGCGGTCGAACATCGCCGCGACCGTCGCCTCGTCGAAAAGATCTGTCGCATAGCCGAATTCGACTGCCATATCGCCCGGTTCGCCATCCGGCTCCAAGGCGTCGACCAGATTCAGGTGCAGGTCGTACTTCGCCACGCTCGGATCGGCCATCTGCGCCGAGACCGTCAGGCCCTCGAACCGCACCGTGGGGATCTCGATGTTCTGGAACGAGAAGCCCACCTGGGTCAGCGGCGCGTGTGCCGTGGAGCGCGGCGGATTGAGCACCTCGACCAGGCGCTCGAACGGGATGTCGGCGTTCTCGAACGCTGCGAGGTCGGTGGCCCTGACCTGATCCAGGATCCGGACGAAGGACGCGCCGGGCGCGATGTAGGTCCGCAACACCAGCGTGTTGACGAACATGCCGACCAGGCCGTCCAACCCCGGCTCGCCACGACCGGCGATCGGTGTGCCGACCGCGATGTCCCCGGTGCCGGACAGCCGCGCCAGCAACGCCGCGTAGGCCGCGTGCATCACCATGAAGACCGTCGCGTCGTGACGGCGGGCCAAGGCGACCACCGCACGATGCAGATCCGCGGGCAGCACGGCCGAGACCGTCGCGCCGCGGAACGACTGCTTCGCCGGCCGCGGACGGTCGGTCGGCAGATCCAGCACCTCGGGCAGGTCGGCGAGGGCCGCGAGCCAGTAGCGCGTCTGGGCGACGGTCGGGCTGTGCGGATCGTCCTCGTTGCCCAGCATCTTCCGTTGCCACAGCGCGTAATCGGCGTACTGCACCGGCAACGGCGCCCACTGCGGCGCCCGGCGCCCGACCCGGGCCCGGTAGGCGGTCATCAGGTCCGCGGCCAGCGGCGCGAGCGAGGACCCGTCGAAGCTGATGTGATGGACGACGAGCACCAAGGCATGGTCGCCGGGTGCGCTGCGCAGCAACGCGACCCGGAACGGAACCTCGGTGGTGACGTCGAAGCCCACCGTGACCTCGGCTGCCACGCGCGCCTCGACCTCACCGGCCGCGACCGGCACCGGTGTCAGCGGCGGCAGCGCCGTTTCCACCGGGACGATCACCTGATGCGGCCCGCTGTCGCTGTCCGGGTAGACGGTGCGCAGCGCCTCGTGCCGTTCCAGCACGTCCGCGACGGCCGCGTGCATCGCGGCCACGTCGAGGTCACCCGACATCCGCACGACCAGCGGAATGTTGTAGACCGGCGAACTCGTGTCGAACTGGTTGAGGAACCACATGCGGGCCTGAGCGGGCGACAGCGGGATCCGCTCCGGGCGCTCCTGCGGCACGAGCGGCACCCGGGTCGCGGTGTCGGCACTGCGCAGGCGCTCGGCCAGCGCACCGATGGTCGGCGTCTCGAAGATGGCGCGCAGCGGCACCTCGACCCCGAACGCGCCGCTGAGCTGCGCCGCCGCGCGGGTGGCCGACAGCGAGTTGCCGCCGAGATCGAAGAAGCTGTCGAGCACGCCGACGCGGTCGATGCCCAGCACGCCCGCGCAGATGTCGGCGACGATCTGCTCGGTCGCGTTGCGCGGCGCGACGAACTCC
Source organism: Nocardia sp. NPDC047648 (assembly GCF_040642815.1). Classification (NCBI taxonomy): domain Bacteria; kingdom Bacillati; phylum Actinomycetota; class Actinomycetes; order Mycobacteriales; family Nocardiaceae; genus Nocardia; species Nocardia sp. NPDC047648. The sequence goes on from NZ_JBEYSX010000001.1 coordinate 110,677, forward strand.
ACGGCGGGGGCGAATTCCGGTTCCGGCAGTGCGGCGCGATCGACCTTGCCCACCGACGACAGCGGCAGGGTGTCGAGCACCATGACCGTGTCCGGGACCATGTGCGACGGCAGGCGTTGTGCCGCGTACTTCGTCAGCTCTGCGGTCTCGACGGCGCCGCACGCGGGCACGACGTACGCCGCCAACCGTGATCCGCTCTCGGCCTGCACGCCCACCACGACGGCCGCCGCGACGCTCGGATGTCCGGCGAGGATGGCTTCGATCTCGCCGAGTTCGATGCGCTGGCCGCGGATCTTCACCTGGAAGTCGGTGCGCCCCAGGTATTCCAGAGTGTGATCGGTGGTCCAGCGCGCCAGGTCGCCGGTGCCGTACATGCGGGTGCCCGCGGGCCCGTACGGGTTGGCCACGAACGTGGCGGCCGTGGACGCGGGCCGGTTGAGATACCCGCGCGACAACTGCACGCCCGAGACGTACAGCTGACCGGTCACCCCGACCGGGACGGGCCGCAGCCGTTCGTCCAGCACCACCGCGTCGACGCCGCGGATCGGGCCACCGATGGTGACCGGGTCGCCGACGCACAGCGGATCACTGATCGCGACCATGATGGTGGTCTCGGTGGGCCCGTACCCGTTGTGCAGCCGCCGCCCCGGCGCCCATACCGCGACCGTCTCGGCCGACACTGCTTCCCCGCCGGCCACCAGCACCTGCAGCGAATCGAGACCGGCGGGCGACATCGTCGCCAGCACGCTGGGCGTCACGAACGCGTGCGAGACCTCTTGGGCACGAATCAATTCCGCCAGCTGCGCCCCGGCGAACACCTCCGGCGGCGACACGACGAGCAGCGCGCCGTTCGCGTGCGCCATCAGCAGCTCCAGCATCACCGCGTCGAAGCCGGGCGCGGCCACCTGCAACACGCGCGACCTGCGATCGACGCGATAGCGCTCACGCTGCTCGATCGCGAAATTCGCCAGGCCCTCGTGCGTGACCGCCACGCCCTTCGGCTTGCCGGTCGAGCCCGAGGTGTACACCACGTAGGCCGCGTCGGCGATCCGGCAGGCGCGCACGCGATCGGCGTCGGTCACCGGGGCCGGGGACTGCGTCGCGACGAACGCCTCGGTGCCCGGATGGTCGAGGATCAATTGCCGCACATGACCGGGAAGCAGGGTGCTCGAGGCCTCGACGGTGAGGGCGACCTCCACATTCGAGTCCGCGACCATGTGCGCCACCCGCTCGCCCGGGTAACGCGGGTCCACCGGGACGAACGCGGCACCGGCACGCGCCACCGCCCACACACCGACCACGAACTCCACCGACCGCCCCATCGCCAGCGCGACCTGGTCTCCCGGCCCGACGCCCCAGTCGATCAGTACTCGCGCGAGACGATTCGACCACTCGTCCAGCTCCCCGTAGGAGAGCACCCGAGCACCCGCCACCACGGCCGGCGCGGTGCGATCACCGACCAGCAGCACATCCGCAAGCACCCGGGGCTTCTCGGCGCGACCACCGGAGGCCGGGACCAATCCCAGCCGCTCGACACCGGACAACAGATCCACTTCGCCGACCCGGGCCCGGGGATTCGACACGAACGCGTCGAGCATCCGGTTCAGCCGCTCGGCGAGTTCTTCGACGGTCTCCCGGTCGAACAGGTCCGTGGCGTAGTTGATGCGCAGCGCGACATCGCCACCCGCCGCGGTGTTCTCGGCGACGGTGACGATGATGTCGACTTTCGCCGGTTCGGCGCCGGGATCCAGCAGCTCGACGGTGAGCTCGGACAGCTCCAGGCTCGCCCGGTCCATGTTCTCGAACGCCAGATACACCTGGCACAGCGGCGCGTACGCCATCGACCGCTTCGGATGCAGTTCGTCCACGACACGCTCGTAGGGCAGGTCGCTGTTGGCGAAGGCATCGACGTCGATGTCCTTGACCCGCGCCAGGAACTCGGTGAACGACTCCTCGAAGGACACCTCGGTGCGCAGCGGCACGGTGTTGACGAACATGCCGATGAGCGGCTCGAGCGCACGCTCGCCGCGGCCGGCGACCGGCGTGCCGATGGTGATGTCCGCCGAACCCGCCATCCGCGCCAGCAGCACGGCCAGCGCGGCGTGAACCACCATGAACGTCGTGACGTTGGCCGCGCGGGCCAGCCGCTCGATTCCGGCGAAGGTCTCGGCGGGGATCACCGTATCCGCGACGTCGCCGCGCATGGATTGGCGCGCCGGGCGCGGACGGTCGGCGGGCAGCTCCAGGACCGGCGGCATGCCCGCCAATCGCTGCGACCAATACCGCAGCTGGTGGGCGGCTCGCGACTCCGGATCGTCCGGGTCGCCGAGCAGGCTGTGATGCCAGACGCTGTAGTCGGCGTATTGGACGCTCAAGGGTTCCCAGTCCGGCTTCTTCCCCTGCACCCTCGCCTCGTAGGCGACGGCGACATCGACCGCGAGCGGCCGCAGCGAGGATCCGTCACAGCAGATGTGGTGCAGGACCACGGCCAGGACATGTCGCGAGCGATCGGTCGTGGCCAGCAGCGCCACCCGGATCGGGGCGCGTTCGCGCAGATCGGTTCCGACCGAGGCCAGCTCGCGGATCCGCTGCTCGATGTCGTCCGGATCGGTCGGCCGCGGGGTCAGGTCGAGACCGGCGACGACCTCTTCGGCGGGCAGCACGACCTGGATCCCCTCGCCGTTCACGGCGGGGTAGACGGTGCGCAGCGATTCGTGCCGATCGATCACGTCGGTCAGCGCCGCTTGCAGCGCCGCGGTGTCGAGACGTCCGGTCAGTTGCACGATCAGCGGGATGTTGTAGGCGGCCGAGGCCGGGTCGGTCTGATTGACCAGCCACATCCTGTTCTGCGCCGGCGCCAGCGGGATGGGCTCGGGCCTGGCTGCCGCGCGCAGCACGGGCCTGCCGGAGCGGCTACCGTCCTCGAGGTGCGCGGCGAGTTCGGCGACGGTCTGCTTGACGAACAGATCGCGGACCGACACGTCGCACCGGGTCACCTCCGCGATGCGCACGGCCGCGCTGGTCGCGGTGATCGAGTTGCCGCCGAGTTCGAAGAAGCTGTCGAACACGCCCACCCGGTCGGTGCCGAGAACCTCCGCGAAGACGTCCGCGATCGACTCCTCGACCACCGTGCGCGGCGCGACGTACGCGGCGGCCGAATCGAAGACCGGCTCGGGCAGCGCCCGGTAGTCCACCTTGCCGTTCACGGTCAGTGGCACCGCGTCGAGCACGACGACGCTCGACGGCACCATGTATTCCGGCAGCATCCCGGCGACGTGCGTGCGCAGGGCGTCCGGATCGCAGCTCGCGCCGACCGCGGGTACGACGTAGCCGACCAGCCGGGCGGCCTCGGTGCCCGCCAGATGCACGACGACGACCGCCGTGGCGACGCTGTCATGGCCCAGCAGCGCGTTGCGGATCTCGTCCAGCTCGATCCGGAACCCGCGCAACTGCACCTGCTGGTCGGCGCGGCCGCGGTATTCCAGCTCGCCCTTGTGATTCCAGCGCGCCACGTCACCGCTGCGGTAGAGGCGCTCTCCCGGCAGCCCGAACGGATTCGCGACGAAACGTGCCGCGCTCAGCGCCGGTCGCCGGAGGTAGCCGCGAGCGAGTTGTGCGCCCGCGACGTAGATTTCGCCCCAGGCGCCGAGCGGGCACGGACGCAAGCGCTCGTCCAGGACATATGTGCGCAATCCCGGCAACGCCGGGCCGACCGTGCTCGGTGCGCCCGGAACGGCGATGTCCGGTGTGAGGTCGGTGTAGGTGACGAAGACGGTGGTCTCGGTGATTCCGTAGCTGTTGGCCAGGATCGGCAGATTCGGGTTGTGCTCGTACCAGTCGGCCAGCGCGGCCGGATCGAGAGCTTCACCCGAGAGGACGACCAGCCGCAGCGACAACTCGCCGTCGGGCTCCCCGGCGTGCGCGTAGCGCTGTCGGGCGGCCGCGAATTGGTAGAACGCCGAGGGTGTCTGGCTGAAGACCGTGACCCGTTCGCGCGCCGCCAGACGCACCATGTCGTCCGGCGATCGGGAGGTGAGGCTGTCCACGACGACGATCCGGCCGCCGGTGATCAGCGCACCGAAGATCTCCCAGACCGAGTAGTCGAAGGCGAAGGAGTGGAACAACGTCCAGACATCGTCGGACCGGATGCCGATCTCGGCGCACGAGTTCACCAGATAGGTGGACACGGCGCGGTGGGTGATGGAAACGCCCTTCGGCCGGCCGGTCGATCCGGACGTGTAGATGACGTAGGCGAGGTGGTCGGGGCGCAGCAAGCCGGTCCGATCCGCATCGCTGATCGGGTCCGCGGCCTGCTCCGCGGCGAGGAGGTCGTCGAACAGTACGACGCGGCCGGGATCGCCCGGTACCTGTTCGCGCATGCTTCGCTTCGTCACCACCGCGATCGGGTTCGCGTCGCCCAGTACGTATTCGAGCCGTTCGGCCGGATGGGCGGTGTCCAGCGGAAGGTACCCGGCGCCCGATTTGAGCACCCCGAGCACGGCGACGATCAGATCCGCGTCCCGTGGCATCGCGATGGCCACCAACGATTCCGGCCCCGCGCCGAGCGCGATGAGCCCGCGGGCGAACCGATCGGATCGTTCGTCGAGTTCGCGGTAGGTGAGCGAGGTGGCGTCCGAGGTCACCGCCACCGCGGAGGGCGTGGCCGCCGCCTGTTCGGTCAGCAGTTCCACCAGTGTGGCGGAGGGAGATTCGCCGTCGTGGCCTGCGAGTTCCTCGACGATGCGCAGTTCCTCGGCGGGTCCGACGAGCTGGAGGTCACCGATGCGGGTGTCCAGGGGCGAGTCCATCATCCGGTGCAGGAAATCGAGGAACCGGTCGGCGTGCGACTCGAGTTCGTCCTGCCCGTAGAGGTTCGGATTGCCGTGCAGCTCGATCAGCAACGGGGCGTCCGCGCCCGAGCGGTACAGGTTGAGCTGGAGGTCGTCGAGCGCGCCGGAGGTCAGTGCGCGGTAGCGGCCGACGGCCGAGCCGAGCCGGATCTCGGAGTCGAAGAACAGGATGTTCACGATGGGGCCGAACGAATTCGCGGCGGAGTCGATCGCGGCCGAGTCGCGGCGCAGGTCCTCGAACCGGTACAGCTGGTGGCGCATCGCCGAGACGATCTCCGACACCGAGGCGCGGACCAGTTCCTCCACGGTGGTCGAGTGGTGCACGGCGAAACGAATCGGCACCATGTTCGCCAGCATCGCGGCGGCGTTGCGCAGGCGCTTGGTCACACGGGCGGTCACCGGCAGCGACAGCGCGACGTCCTCGGTGCCGGTCATCCGGGCGAGGAAGGCGGCGAACGCGGCGATCACCACCTGCGCGGCCGAGGCGTTCACCTCGTCGGCGAAACGGTCGAGCCGGTCGGACAGGTGCGCGGGCAGCTGCAAGCCGGCCACGCGGTCGACCTTGCCGAAACGGGCCGTGCGGCCGGACAGGCTGACCGGCGTGGGCAGGTCGGAAACCTTGTTCAGCCAGAATGTCTTGTCCGCCTCGTAGCGCGAACTGGCGCGATAGGCACGCTCCGCTTCGACGATGTCGCGCAGGCTCGCCGCGTCCAGCCGCGTCGGAGGCCTGCCCTCCAGCAACGCGTTGTAGTGCTCGGCCATCCGGGTCAGGCTGTTGAAGGCGCCGTACCCGTCGATCACCAGATGGTGCGCGCGGCCGTACCAGAAGTAGTGGTCCGCACCGACCCGGATGAGCCTCGTCTCGGTGAGCCGGTCGCGGCCGAGGTCGACTGCCTTGGTGTTGTAGTCGCGGCGCATCCATTCCATCGCCGCCGCGACCGGATCCTCCGCATCGCTGAAGTCCAGCACCGGTGCGTCGTAGATGATGCTGCGGTCGACGAATTGATACGGCCGACCGTCGGATTCGACCACGCGCACCACGAGGGACTCGGTTTCGTGCCCGCCGTCGTTCACCGCCCGCGTGAACACGTCGTGGTCCACCGGGCCCTTGATCTCGACGCAGTGTGCGATGTTGACAGCCGGTCCACCGGGCATATGGTCCGCGAGCCACATACCGTACTGCGCACTCGAGAGCGGAATCAGCCCCTGATCGCCGTCGGCGGTTCCGTCTGACTTCAGATTCATCGCATGACCCCTTATTCATACCCGGACGCGCGAAGGCACGACGGAAGGACGTCGGCCCACCGCATCCGAAATCTGGCTTTGTATGCACTTCGTCTACTTCGAAGCGGCGCCACCCCTGCTCTGCGCCGCGCCGTTCAGGTTTCGCGGGTAGCTCGATCCGCCGGTGTCCGGCACTGAATCGGACATCTACGGCGACTTCCACACCTCCCGTTTGTCGGCATTTCAGTCGTCTCAAAATCTGAAAACAGAACTTTTTAATCCACCGTGAAGCATCGACACTCTGGCGGGACAAGCTATCTGACAGCAGCTCGGGTCAGTCTAGTGGTATCAAACCTCCCAGCTCCGCACGGAGGCCGGGCGTTTCGAATCTCGTTTCGAGCAATGCGGCGATGACACCGCCCGCGCGGCGGAGCAGCCGCGCGCCCGTATCGCTCGCGGAAGTGCCTGGTGCAAGAGGGTGGATCCAGACAGAACCACCCGCGATCGGGCATCGTACATGCCGGGCAGGGGCCGGAATCAAGTCGGGAGGGCCCTCGTGATCCACCGGGTGGACAGCGTCCGCCGACAGCCGATCCGCCAGCTCGACCGATTGCCCCACAAGGGAATGTACATCCCAATAGCAATATGTTGGCAATCGCCCGTCCCGTACTACCTCCGCGCCTTTACTACATTCCTATCCGGGGTGCACATTTCCGAATACTCATCAATGCAACTCGACTCGAATGACATCTCCGAATACAAATTCCCAGCACATAGTTCCGCCTGGAATCAGGTGCATGGTGATTTCGATTCCATGCCGGGGGCCTGCGTGTTTTCCGAGAATATGCCGAGGGACACGGGCGTTTCAGCGCTCAGGTTTGCACGGTTCGGCGAGCGGATCGCGGGCGGGTGCCGGGCGGCGGCAGGCCGCCGAGGCGTATCCGGCCGGTCAGACCGCGAATCGGCTCCGCCGATCGACGCGAGTCAGCATGGGCGCGACCGGCGTCCGGCAGGCACGAACGCCCACCGCGCCTACGCCGATCGTGCCGACCCGCCATGGAGTGCGTTATTCCCGCAACCAACTCGCGCGTGGGGGCGGAACCCGCACAGGACCTCGCCGGATATGCCCACGAATAATTCTCGGGATGATGGTTCGGTAAATCCGAACCACCTTCGCCCGCTGCGGCCTAACGCTGTTCCTCGACGAGCCGGAAGCCGGTGACGATGGTGGGTTCGATCGCGATGACGGTATCCATCATCCCCTCGGCCCACGGTCGCAACAGCCGCGTATAGCGCGCGACCCGGGCGGGGTCGGTGACCGTCCTGGCCAGGCCGGTCACGACGACCGACCAGCCCACATGGCTCACCGCGTCGATGTCGTCGGCCTCGTAGGCCACGACGACGGAGGGATCGGCGCGGACGGTACCGGTGAGCCGCGACGTGACCCGGGTACGCACGATGACCGCACCACCGTCGACGAAATGGTTGACCGGGCGGATCGCCGGGAGCGCATCGCGGGTGAACACCACACGCCCGTAGGCCACACCGGCCAGCAGCCGCAGCGCCTCGTCACGGTCGATCTCGACCACCGCGCGGCCGGGGATGCCGTTGTCCGCGACGCGGCCGCCGGAGGCGATCATGATCTCGTGCCCAGGCACATCGCGCGTGCTTCCACCTGGCGACAACCTCGCTCTCCGGTCTTCACTCGACACCACGGCCTCCCATACCATCACCGGGTCCTACTGCCGGACAGGGCAGAAAGTCCCCGATCGGTCCTCTCCCGGCAAACGCGACGGGGGCCCGCCGACCGATACTCCTCACGGCCCGGTCACCTCCGGCCGGGACGGTCGCCGGATCCCCGCACGCTCCCGGAGCCGCTCGATCTCCCGCTCGATGCCCTCGGCGAGCACCGCGATATCGGGCGCGGTGTCGTAATCCCCGGTGATCCCGAACGTCAGTTGCCCCGCATAGCTGAGCACCGCGATCCCGGTGCGCAACCGCATGGCGATGGGCACGGCGGGCAGCAGTTCGGTTACCGCATGCCCCCGCACGGTCAACCGCTCGCGTGGGCCGGGCACGTTCGTCACCAGCGCGGCGACGGTTCGCTGCGGAAACCGCGCCAGCAGACGCAGACTCCACGCGATGGGCGCGAACGGCAGCCGGCCCGCCAGCGCGAGCACCGAGTTCTCCGCTTGCGCTTCGCCTCGCGACTTGTGTCCGGTCATCCGCCGCCGAATCACGTCCAGCCGCTCCACCGGGTCGGCGACATCGATCGGCAGGAACGGCAGCATCGCCGAAACACGATTGTCCAGCGTGGATCTCGCCTGCTCGGATCGCATCGACACCGGGACGAGAACGCGCAGTTTGTCCGGAGCGGGCCGCTCGGCCCGGCCGACCAGCAGGTCGCGATAAGCGGCGGCGACCGCGGCCAGGACGACATCGTTGACCGTGACATCGAACGCCGCACGGATCTCGTGGACGTCCGACAGGGCGGCCCGGGCCACGACGTAGCGGCGCTGACGTCCGATGGGTCCGTTGAGCGAACATTCCGCGGCGGGCGACACGACGGCGGACACCACTGGTGTCAGACCGCGCGTCATGGCGGCCATGGAGCGCGGCACGACGACGGGCAGCCGCGTCACACCTCGCACCACGTCGAGCCACCCCGTCTCGGCACGACTTCGCGGCTCGGGCGCGGCGTTCCCGGCCTCTCCCGGCACGGCGTCGCACAGACTCCGGAACACCGACAGACCCGACACGCCGTCCACCAGGCTGTGATGCGCTTTGACCAGCAGCGCCCAGCGGTCCCCCGCGAGGTGTTCGACGACGACGCACTGCCAGAGTGGATGGTCGCGATCGAGCCGCTCCTCCAGCTCCGTGGCCACCAGTTCACACAGCGCGCGCTCGTCACCCGGCGTGGGCAGCGCGGTCCATCGGATGTGGTGTGCAAGGTCGAAATTCGGGTCGTCCTCCCACACCGGCGCGGCCAGGTCGAGCGGCGCCCGCCGCACCTTCTGGCGCAGGCGCGCGTTCTGCTGCACTCCCCTGGCGAGGATGCGGCCGAACTCACTCCTGGCCGGCGGAGCGCCGGAGATGATCGCCACCGCGCCGATCCCGAGACTGATATGCCGGTCGGAGTCCTCTAGTTCCATGAAGCCCGAATCGAGGGGCCGTAGTTCTGTCATGGGCATGCTCATTCCGGTTCGTCCTCTCAGCATGGCGCGAAGCGCCGGGCGAGATGATGGCCGAAGGTCACCGAAAGCAGGGCACTCCGGCTTCCGCGCCGGTCACACCGTCGGTGGATCCGGCCGAAGGCCGCCGCCGAAGCCCGGCCGCGGCGCTGATTCACCGGCGAACCGGGTGTTCCCCCTCCGGTTCGCCCGCATGCCACGCCCGGGTCAGCACTTCGGCGATCCGGGCCAGACCCGATGCCGTGGTCATCCGCCAATGCGTCGTCGGCACGGCGTGGTTGTGCACCTGCCCGTCGACGACCTCGCTCCAGATCGACGCCCCGACGGTTCCGGTCGGATCGTCGAGCGCGGCGGTGAAATAGACGACGTCGCCCCGGTACACGGGCGGGTCATAGGCGCTGCGCAGCGCCACCGAGTGCACCGCCGCGTCGAGGATCCGGGTGACGCGGTCGGAGCCGAACGACGCGAACGGCTGGGGGAGTTCGGTCATCTTCTGGGGAAGCGCGGCCCAGTCCACATCCGCGACATTGCCGAGGTCGCCGGCCTGCTCACCGAGCAAACCGCCGATCAACTCGGCCACCGGCACCTTGCCCGCGTCGCCGGGCGGGGTGCCCGGTGGGTCCGCCATGTAGCTGTCCATCACCGCGAGCAACGCGACCTGCTCACCCTCGCGTTGCAATTGCACGGCCATCTCGTGCGCGATGACGCCGCCGAAGGACCAGCCGAGCAGATGGTAGGGACCGGCCGGTTGTTGCGAGCGGATCAGCCGGATATAGCGGCGGGCCCATTCCTCGATCGAAGCCGGCATCGTCTCGTCGGACGCGAGCACGGGCGTCTGCAGGCCGTAGAGGGGTCGTTCGGGGTCGAGGTAGGCGGCGAGGCCGGCATACGACCAGGAGATTCCCGAGACGGGGTGCACGCAGAACAGCGGTGCGGCCGAACCCGCGGGGCGCAGCGGCAGCAGCATGTCGAAGGCCGCTTCGGTCTCCACCGCGCCGCTCGCACGGCGGGCCAGGTCGGCGACCAGCTGCGCGGGCGTGGGTGCGGTGAACACCCGCATCACCGGAATCCCGGTGCCGAGCGCGGTCGACAGCCGCAGTGTCAGCTTCGCGGCGAGCAGGGAGTTTCCGCCGTGTTCGAAGAAGTTGTCGTCCATGCCGAAGCGCTCGGCGCCGAGCACGGCGGCGAAGGCGGCGGCGACGGTCGCCTCCACCGGGGTGGTGGCCGCGCGGAATTCACGCGTACGGAATGCGGGCGCGGGAAGGGCCCGCCGATCGAGCTTGCCGTTCGGGGTCAGCGGGATGGCATCGAGCACGACGATCGCGGCGGGCACCATGTAACCGGTCAGGTGTTCGGCCACCCGACCGCGCAATTCGGCCGGGTCCGGCCGCGCGCCCGGCTCGGGTAGCACGTAGCCCACGAGCTGATCACCGAGGACGGGATCGGTCCGGACCAGCGCGACGGCCTGGCACACGCCGGGACAACGCAGCAGCGCCGCTTCGATCTCGCCCAGCTCGATCCGGAAGCCGCGCAGCTGCACCTGCTGGTCGCCGCGACCGGCGTAGGCGAGTCCGGCCTCGTCGCCGAACCGGCCCCAGCGCGCGAGGTCGCCCGAGCGGTACATCCGGGATCCGGGCGGGCCGAACGGATTCGCGACGAACCGCGTCGCGGTGAGCCCGGGCCGCCCCGAGTAGCCGCGGGACAGCTGAGCGCCCGCGACATAGATTTCACCGGGAGTACCGAACGGCGCGGGGCGCAGGCGGAGGTCCAGCACGTGGGTGTCCAGTCCGGGCAGCGCCCGGCCGATCAGGCTGGCCGGACTGTCCATCAGGTGCGCACCGACCTCGAGGAAGGAGACGTGCACGGTGGTTTCGGTGATGCCGTACATGTTGACCAACCGCGGCGTGTCCCCCGGATGGCGCTCGGACCAGCGTCGCAGGTGCCGCAGATCCAGCGCCTCACCGCCGAATATCACGTACCGCAGGGAGAATTCCCCGGAGTCGGTCGAGGCGTCGCGGTCGGCTTCGACGAGTTGGCGGAAGGCCGACGGCGTCTGGTTCAACACCGTCACCCGCTCGCGAATGAGCAATTCGCGGAACAGCTCCGGTGAGCGCGATGTCGCGTAGTCGACCACGACGACGGTGCCGCCGGTCACGAGCGCGCACCACAGCTCCCACACCGAGAAGTCGAAGGCGAAGGAGTGGAACAGGGTCCAGACGTCACCCTCGCCGAAGGCGAACACGGGCTGCGCCTCGGTGAACAGCCGCACCGCATTGCGGTGCGTCACGCCGACGCCCTTCGGCACGCCCGTCGAGCCCGAGGTGTAGATGACGTAGGCCAGGTTGTCCGCGAGCAGCGGCGCGATCCGGTCGGCGTCGGTGATCGGATCGTCGGCGAACTCCGCCGTCTGCTCCAGCAAGACGGTGCGCAGTTCGGGGTCCGGGAGCGCCGGGCGCTCGGCAGCGGTGGTCAGCACGCACACCGGCGCCGCGTCGGCGAGGACGAAGGCCAGCCGCTGCGCCGGATAGGTGAGGTCGATGGGCAGGTAGGCGGCGCCTGCCGTGAGCACACCCAGCAGCGCGACCGGCAGGTCTTCGGTGCGCGGCACCGCAACGGCCACAACGGTTTCCGGGCCCGCTCCGGCCGCGATCAGCGCGCGGGCGATGCGATTCGCGCGCCGCTGCAGCGCCCCGAAGCCGAGCGTGGCGGCACCGAATCGGACGGCCGCCGCCTCGGGCCTGCGCCTGACCTGCTCGCCGATCAGCTCGGGCAGCGTCGCATTCGGTGCATTCGCTGCCTCGGACGATCGCGCTATCGCCGGAAAGCCTTCGTCCTCGTCGAGTATGTCGATGTCCCACACTCGCGCCGAGGGATCTTCCGCGACCGCGGACACGATGCGCTCGAACCGGCGGGCGAAGGCGCGGACGGTCGGCTCGTCGAAGAGTTCGGTGGCGTAGGTGAAGGCAACGGCCAGCTCCGAGCGGCCGTCGTGGCGAAGCCGTGGCTCGACGACGACCTGCAGATCGAATTTCGCGGTGACCTCGCCGTTGCCGACGGCGGTGATCGTCAGGTCCGGCAGCTCCAGGGCAGGCCGCTCGATGTTCTGGAACGACAGCATCACCGGGAACAGCGAGTTGTGTGCTCCGATGCGCGCGGGGGCGGCTTCCTCGATCACACGCTCGAACGGCACGTCGCCGTTGGCGAACGCCGAGAGAGCCGTGTCCCGCGTCCGGTCGACGAGATCGTGGAAGCTGGCGGTGGGATCGACCTCGACACGCAGCGCCAACGTGTTGACGAACATCCCGACCAGGTCGTCGAGTACGCGGTCGCCGCGCCCGGCGACCGGGGTACCGATCACGACGTCCGTGGCGCCGCACAGGCGTCCGACCAGCGTGGCGAGCGCCGCGTGCACCACCATGAACAGCGTCGCGTCGTGGTCGCGCGCGATCCGGGTCAGCCGCTCGTGGATCCGCGCCGGGATGGTGCGGCCGATCGTCGCGCCGCGGGTCGACGCGGTCGAGGGGCGCGGGTGATCGGCCGGCAGCTCCAGCGGCCCCGCGAAACCGGCCAGCTGGTCGCGCCAATACGACAATTGTTGTGCCGCAATGGATCCACCGTCGTCCTCGGACCCCACGGCGGCGCGCTGCCAGATCGCGAAATCCGCGTACTGTACCGGCAGGGGTGGCCAGTCCGGCGCGGCGCCCGCGAGACGGGACGAGTAGGCGGTCACCAGGTCACGGGCCAGCGGCGCGAGCGACGATCCGTCCGCCGCGATGTGGTGGGTCACGATGACGAGCAGATGATCACGGCCCGAGCTGAACAGCCGGAGCCGAACGGGTGCGGCGGCGGTCACGTCGAAGCCCGCGGACATCAGTTCGTTCACCATGTCCGCGACGTCGGTGACGCCGCGCTCGACCGGGAGGCCGCCGGGAAGGACCGCGCGCGACGGAAGGATCTCCTGATACGGCTGACCGTCGGCGTCGACCGGGTAGCGGGTGCGCAGCACTTCGTGCCGTTCGATCACGTCGGCGACCGCGTGGCTCAGTGCGGTCGGGTCGAGGACGCCGGTCAACCGGACGGCGAAGGGCAGGTGGTAGGCGGGCGAGTCCGGGTCGATGCGGTTGAGCAACCACATCCGCTGCTGGGCGAGCGAGAGTGGGATCCGGTCCGGCCGTCGCGACCGCACCAGAGGCGGACGAGCAGTGCCCGCGCCACCGGCCTCCACCCTCGCGGCGAGCGCCGCGACCAGGGGCGCCTCGAACAGGTCGCGCACGGTGAGCTGCGATCGCAGCGCCTCGTTGACCCGCGCCACGGCTCGGGTCGCGAGCAGCGAATTGCCGCCGAGCGCGAAGAAGTCGTCATCGATGCCCACTCGCTCGACGCCGAGCAGGTCGGCCAGCACCTGCGCCACGGCCCGTTCCACCGGGTTGCGAGCGGCCCGGAACTCCCTGAGCTCGCCCACCGGTGCGGGCAGCGCCTTGCGGTCGAGTTTGCCGCTCGCGTTCAGCGGCAGGGCGGAGAGTTCCACCAGCGCGGACGGCATCATGTACGCGGGCAGGACCGCCGAGATCGCGGTCGCGAGTTCGTCGAGGTCGACGACCTGCCCGGGGCATGCGACCACATACGCCGCCAGCCGCTCCCCCGACGCCGAAGGCATCACCGCCGCGACCGCTTGGCTCACCGACGGTTGTGCGAGCAGCGCGGTCTCGATCTCACCGAGCTCGATCCGCTGTCCGCGGAACTTCACCTGGAAATCGGTGCGCCCGAGGTATTCCAGTCGCTGGGGCTCGCCCGGGGCGGGTGCGCGCCAGAGGGCCAGGTCGCCCGTTCGGTACATCCTGGTGCCGCGGCCGAACGGGTTCGCGACGAAACGGCCCGAGGTCTGTGCCGCCTGGCGCACATATCCGCGGGCGAGCTGGTCTCCGGCGAGGTACAGCTCGCCGGGAACCCCGGGCGGCACCGGCCGCAGGCGCGAATCGAGCACGTAGACCTGGTTATTCCACTGTGGCCTGCCGATCGGCACCGTCGTCGCGTCGCCCGTCCCGGCGGGCTGGTACGTCACCGACACCGCGGCCTCGGTGGGGCCGTACAGGTTGTGCACCTGCGCACCGGTGACCGACCGGATCGCGCGCACGGTCTCCGGCGGCAGAGCTTCGCCGATGAGGAACAGATGCCGCAGTGTCACAAGGCTTTCCGCCGCCGCGTGCGCGGCGAACTCCGTCGCCATCGACGGCACGAAATCGGTGACGGTGACGCCGTGCTCGGCGATGGTCGCGGCGAGACAGGCCGGGTCGCGGTGCCCGTCGTGCTCGGCGACGACGAGCTTCGCGCCCGACCGCAACGGCATCAGGTAGCCCCACAACGAGACGTCGAAGGTGGCAGCGGTCTTCTGCAGGTACGCCTCCCCCGGTCCCATGGGGTACTGGGCGAGCATCCAGTCGATCTGGTTGCCGATCGCCTTGTGCGAGACCGCCACACCTTTCGGGCGTCCGGTCGAGCCCGACGTGAAGATCACATACGCCGGGTGCTCCGGCAGCACCGTGCGCGTCAGCTCATCGGAACGCAGCGGAGCGCCCGAGCGCCGATCGGCTCCGAGGGCGTCCAGCCGCAGGACGGCGACGTGGCCGGGCATCGGCACGGCGTCGGCGGACGTGGTGAGCACACAGACGGGGCGGGCGGCGTCGAGCACGTGCGCTATCCGCTCGGCGGGATGATCGGGGTCCAGCGGAACGTACGCGCCACCGGCGGTGAGAATCGCGTACATGCCGACCACGAGATCCAGCGAACGCCGAACCGCCAGTCCCACCAGCGTTTCCGCGCCGACACCGTGGTCGATGAGCACCCGGGCGAGCCGGTTGACCCGCTCGTCGAACTCGCGATAGGTCAGTCGCCGGTCCAGGTGGACGACCGCCACCTCGTCCGGATGCCGTCGCACCGCACGCCGGTACCCGTCCAGCACCAGACCCGAGGGGACCTGGTGGCGGGTCTCGTTCCACTTACCCAGGATCGCGGCGCGCTCCGCGCCATCGAGCAGTTCGATCTCCCCGACCACCTGATCCGCCGAATCGGCGACGGCCGTGAGGATCCCGCACAACCGCCGGGCGAACCCCGCCACCGTCGCCTCGTCGAACAGTTCGGTGGAATAGGTGAACGCCGCCGAGATTCCCAGCGGCGTCCGCTCGTCCTCGTGCGGCACCATGGTCAGTTCGAGATCGAATTTCGTCAGCGGCAGCGTGAAGTCCAGCGCGTAGACCAACAGCGCGGGCAGTTCCAGCGTCGCCTGCGCGAAGTTCTGGAAGGTCAGCATCGTCTGGAACAGCGGGTGATGAGCGCTCGACCGCACCGGGTCCAGCACCTCCACCAGGCGTTCGAACGGCACGTCGGCCTGCCCGAACGCCTCGAGGTCCCGGACGCGCACCCGCTCGAGCAGCTCGGCGAAGGTGTGGCCCGGATCGATCTCGATACGCAGCGCGAGGGTGTTGACGAACATGCCGATCAGGCCGTCCACCGCGGCCTCGGCGCGGCCGGCCACCGGCGTGCCCACGGTGATGTCGCGGGTGTTCGACAGCCGGGCGAGCAGGACGCAGTACGCGGCGTGCACGACCATGAACAACGTCGCGTCGTTTCGGTGCGCCAGCCGGTTCAGCGCCGCGTGCACTGTCGCGTCGATCTTGAATTCGTGCGTGGCGCCCCGGCCCGAGAACACCGCGGGGCGCGGCCGGTCGGCGGGCAGGTCCAGCCGTGGCGGCAGCTCGGCTAGCCGCTCCCGCCAGAACTCCAGCTGACGGGCGAACAGCGCGTCCGGATCGCTCTCCGCGCCGAGCATTTCGCGTTGCCACAGCGTGTAATCCGCGTATTGCACGGGCAGCGGCGTCCAGGCGGGAGCGCGGCCCGCGGCCCTGGCCGAATACGCGGTCATCAGATCGGCGGTCAGTGGGCCCATGGAGGAGCCGTCCGCGGCGATGTGGTGGACCACGCCGACCAGTACGTGCTCGGTTTCGTTGGAGCGCAGCAGGCGTAACCGGATCGGCGGTGCCGCCGTGACATCGAAGCCCTCGACCACCGCGGCGACCGTGCGCTCGGGGATCTCGGCTTCGACGACGTCGAGCACCGGCAGCTCGGGTACCGCGACCGGATCCGTCATCGGGTGCACCCGTTGGCTGCCCATCCCCTCGTGCTCGGGATAGCTGGTCCGCAGCACCTCGTGCCGCTGCACCAGGTCCCGGATCGCGGCCCGCAGCGCGTCCACGTCCAGTTGCCCGCTCAACCGCACGGCCAGCGGGATGTTGTTGCTCGCTCCGGCCGGGTCGAACCGGTTGAGGAACCACATCCGCCGCTGCGCGAACGACAGCGGCACCCGCTCCGGTCGAGCCATCGGTCGCGGCACGGAATGCGACCCCGGGCCCAGTTCGTCCAGGCGTCCGGCAAGTTTCGCCACCACCGACGCCTCGAACAGCAGCGCGACCGGAACGCGGACGCCCAGCGCGGCGCCCAACCGCGCGGCCGCCTGCGTCGCGATCAGCGAATTGCCTCCGAGCTCGAAGAAGTCGTCGTTCGCGCCGACGCGGCCGGGCTCGGCGGCGCCCGGCGGCAGGAGCAGCGCGGCGAAGACTTCGGCCACCACTCGCTCGGTCGGCGTGCCGGGCGCCCGGAACTGCTTGGCGGTGAGCACGGGCTCCGGCAGCGCGGCGCGATCCAGCTTGCCGACCGGCGTCAGCGGTAGTTCGTCGAGTACCGTGATCGCGGCCGGAACCATATAGGCGGGAAGGGTTTTCGCGAGCAGCTCGATGAGTTCGGTGGTGTCCAGCGCCACCCGGCCGCAGCCGCACGGCGTGGACTCCACCCGTGGCAGCACATAGGACACCAGCGCCGCGCCACCGGAGGGCAGCGTCGCCCCCAGGGTCGCGGCGTAATCGACGTCGGGGTGGGCGGTCAGCGCGTTGTCGATCTCACCGAGCTCGATCCGCAGCCCCCGGATCTTGACCTGGAAGTCCACCCTGCCGTGATGTTCGAGAAGTCCCGCAGAGGTGCGCCGTACCAGATCACCGGTGCGATACATGCGCGCGCCGGGTACCGCCGCGAACGGATTGGCGACGAACCTGTCGGCGGTCGGCGCCGGTCGGCCGAGATACCCCTCCGCCAGCGCGGGACCGGACAGATACAGCTCCCCGACCACGCCCGTGGGCACCATGCGCAACCGCGCGTCGAGAACATGGACGCCCAGCGCCGGTACCGGAGTGCCGATATGGGTCGCGCCGCCCGCGCGCAGCGCCTCGGTGCCGGTGGCGAAGATGGTGGTCTCGGTGGGGCCGTAGACGATGTAGAACGCCCGGTCGCCGGTCGCCCACCGGGCGGCCAGTTCGGGGCTCACCCGCTCCCCACCGCACAAGATGGCCTTCAGATCGTCGAGTCCGGCCGGCTCGATGGATTCGAGCGCTCCCGGGGTGATGCACAGATGCGTGACGCGCTCGCGCCGCAGCAGATCGGCCAGCTCGACCCCGCCGAACACCGTGGGCGGCGCCACGACCAGAGTCGCACCCGCCGAGAAGGCGAGCAGCATCTCGATCACCGAGAAGTCGAAGCTCGGTGTGCACAGGTGCGAGACGCGCGAGCGGCTGGTCACCGCCCGCGCGGCGATCTCGTGCTCGACCAGGCTCGCGAGGCCGGCGTGGGTGACCGCGACGCCTTTCGGCTTGCCCGTCGAGCCGGAGGTGTAGATCACGTAGGCGAGGTGCTGTTCGGTCAGCGCACGCGACCGATCCAGATAGCAGACCGAATGACCGGGCTCAGCGGCGGCTCGCCGCCGGTGGACCGCGGAGTCGAGTTCGATCCACTCCATCCCGGGCGCGGTGAGTGCGGCCCGGTGCGCCGAGGTGGTGAGGCCGATGGCCGCGCCGGAATCCGCGAGCATGTGCCCGATTCGCTCCGCCGGATACGACGGATCGATGGGCACGTAGGCGGCGCCGGTCTTCGCGACCGCCCAGACCGCCAGCACCGACTCGACCGAGCGGGTGATGGCCACCGCGACGAAGTCTCCCGGGCCCACACCGAACCCGATCAGGTAGCGGGCCCATCGCGAGGACGTCTCGTCCAGCTCCTGGTAGCTGAGCTCACGCTGATCCGCCGGATCGCCCGTGGGATTGTACCGGACAGCCGCGGAATCGAACGCCGTATCGACCGCGGCGGTAAGCAGTTGGGGAAACAGGAGATTGCGTGCTCGGGAATGTTGGGCGCGACGTGCGGAACGGCGTGTCGTGGTCATACGGCGGCGAGTTCACTCTCTGGTCGATCACTGTCCGCTCTGGCTATGGAGCCAGAAGCAGTGCCTCAAATGCGTGAACCATGACCCGAGCGTGCGGATCGGACCTTAGCGAACTCGGCGCGGATCGGCGCGCTCAGGTTGGGAAAGGTAACAGGGGTACCCCGGCACACTTTGGGCTACGACATGGTGTGATGTGAAGTACATTCATTTCTGCACGTAATAAATGTGATGTAAATCACTGCGGATGATCGAGGTTTTCCGCCTTCCGACTCCGGGTTTCCCGGGGAGTTCACGCGCCGAGACCGGCATGATCGAACCGGAACGATCCTTTGACCGCGAGCGAGGAGGAACCGTGCGAAGTCCATCCCCTCATGTCGCCTCTCTACGCAAGGGCGAAGAGATCTACCGCAGCGAACTCGGCTCACTCACGCGACTCACCGCCGACAGCTTCCCGATCCTCAGCGGGCTGTCGATCAAACGCCTGACGCTCGCACCGGGCGCGATCCGCGAACCGCACTGGCACGCCAACGCCACCGAACTCACCTATTGCACCGCGGGACGGGCACTGGTCTCAGTCCTGGACGACGGCAGCCGATTCTCCTCGTTCCTGGTGCGCGCGGGCGAGATGTTCCACATCGATTCCGGCGCCCTGCACCACGTGGAGAACGTCGGCGACACCGACGCGGAATTCATCCTGGCCTTCCGCCACGAACGACCGGAGGACTTCGGCTTCAGCGCCGCCCTCGGCGCGATGACCGATTCGGTTCTCGGCAATACCTACGACCTGCCCGCCGAAGCCTTCGTCGCGATCCGGCGCGACACCACCGCGAAGTACGTGGTGGAACGCGACGGCGACCCCGATATCCCCTCCACCGCCCACTTCGGCGACCCGCATCATTTCGCACTCGAGGCGATGCCCGCACCGGTGGACTCGCCGGTCGGCTCCGCGCGCACGGCCCGCGCACAGTTCTGGCCTGTACTGCACGACATATCGATGTACTCGTTACGGGTCCGGGAAGACGGTATGCGCGAACCGCACTGGCACCCCGTGACCGCCGAGATGGGTTACGTCCACCGAGGCTCGGCACGGATGACGATCATGGATCCGGACGGCGCCCTGGACACCTACACCGTGCACGAAGGCGAGGTGTACTTCGTCCCCCGGGCCTACCCGCATCACATCGAGGTCGTGGACGCACCGGAGATCCACCTGCTGATCTTCTTCGACCAACCCACACCCGCCGACATCGGCTACCGTGCCTCGATGAGCGCCTACTCCCGCAAGGTGCTCGCCGCGACCTTCGGCGTCGCCCTCGACGCCCTCCCCGACTTGCCCTTCACTCCCACCGACCCGTTGATCGTCACCCGGAACAACGCGCTCGCCCCGTAGCCGAGGCCGCGCGTTCTGCGAATGGAGCCGAGATGACCACGAGGTCATGGTGGGGATGGGGCAACCGGGAAGACGCGGTGACCGGCCGCGAACGAGAGGCGCTGACCAAGCGCGTGGCGGCCCTGCTCCCGACGGCCGATCTCACCGTGCACGACGCGCCGGACCCGGCGTCGCTAAATGTGCCCGCGCCCCGCGTCCGGGTGCCGGGTTCCCTGGCCGCGCTGGCCTCGGAAGACCTCGTCGATCGCGTCACGCACGGCAACGGGCAGGCGTTTCGCGACGTGGTGCGCAATCTGCTCGGCCGAGTCGATCATGTACCCGATCACGTGTTGCGGCCACGCACCGAGCAGGACGTGGTCGACATCCTGGACTGGTGCGCGAGCGCAGGCGTCGCCGTGGTGCCGTTCGGCGGCGGGACGTCGGTGGTGGGCGGTGTCGAACCCCGATGCGCCGACGCCTACGCCGGGGCCGTGGCCCTCGACACCGGCCGCATGGACCGGATCATCGAACTCGACCGCACCAGCCGGGCGGCGCGGATCCAAGCGGGCATCCGGGGTCCGGCGCTGGAAGCGGGATTACGGCCGGAGGGCCTGACCCTTCGGCACTTCCCGCAGTCGTTCGAGTTCTCGACGCTCGGCGGCTGGCTGGCCACCCGGGCGGGCGGCCACTACGCGACCGTCTATACCCACATCGACGACATGGTCGAATCGATGCGAGTGGTGACCCCCGCCGGGATCAGTGAATCGCGCAGGCTTCCCGCGTCGGGCGCGGGACCCTCGCCGGACCGGATGTTCCTCGGATCAGAGGGCATCCTCGGGGTCGTCACCGAGGCGTGGATGCGCGTGCAGGATCGTCCGCGCCGGCGATCCGGAGCCTCGGTGGTGTTCGACGACTACGGCGCGGCCGTGGCCGCGACCCGCGCCATCGCCCAGTCCGCGCTGTACCCGGCGAACTGCCGGCTGCTCGATCCGGTGGAGGCGTTCATCAACGCGGGCGTCGAGGCGGCCGGTGGAGTGCTGGTCCTCGGATTCGAGTCCGCGGACCACCCGGTGGACGAACCGATGCGCCGGGCGGCGCAGATCTGCCGCGAGCACGGCGGCGCCGTTCCGGAGGGGATCCGCACCACCGACTCGGCGCGAGAACCAGCGCGCGCGGGCGTGGCCGACACATGGCGCTCGTCGTTCCTGCGCATGCCGTACCAGCGCGACGCGCTCGCGGCCCAGTCGATGATCGTGGAGACCTTCGAAACCGCGTGCACCTGGGATCGCTTCGACGCCCTGCGCGCGGCCGTGCGGGAAGCGACCACGGCCGCGTTCCGATCCGCCGGGGTGACCGGCGTGCTGACCTGCCGGTTCACCCATGTCTACCCGGACGGGCTCGCGCCCTACTTCGGCATCTACGCCGCGGGCCGCTGGGGCCGGACGGTCGAGCAGTGGGACGAGATCAAGACCGCCGTCTCGGAGGCACTGCACGTCGGCGGCGCGACCATCACCCACCACCACGCCGTCGGCCGCGACCACCGCCCCTGGTACGACCGCCAGCGTCCCGAACCGTTCGCCGCGGCACTGCGGGCGGCGAAATCGGCGCTCGATCCCGCCGGAATACTCAATCCCGGCGTCCTGATCGACCCGGCCCCTCGCCTGCCCGCACCGGAGGCCCGATGAGCAGGCCGGGCACCGAGGGAGCGCCGCCCGAGTACACCGGGCCGGATCCCCGGCCGGAGCGTCGGCGCCGCGATCGGCGCGGCCGGACCTCTCGGGCTCAGGCGCTCGGCGTCAGAGCCCGGAGCGGCTTGTCGAGTTCACGGCGGTAGAAGTCCAGGAAGCCGTCCGGGTCTGGGCCCGCGTTCTGCATCACGAGGTGGTCGAAGCCCGCGTCGGTGTACTGTTTCGCGGCCTCGAGGTAGCGGGCCGGGTCGGGACCGCAGGCGAAGTTGTCGAGAATGTCCTCCAAGCGGACGGTGGTCGTCGCGGCGGCGAAATTGACCGGGTTGGGCAACTCGCTCATCACCTTCCATCCCGTCACCGCCCAGCGCGTCGTATCGAGCACCGCCTTCGCGGCCGTCTCCTCGTCGGGAGCCCACGCCATGCCGACCTCCGCGTATCGGGGCCCCGCGCCGCCCGCCGCGCGATAGCTGTCGGCGAGCTCGGGCTTCGGTTCGGTGGCGAACAGGCCGTCACCGAGTTCGGCGGCGATCCGGGCCGCGTCCGGCCCGCCGGCGGCGACGGCGATCGGCGGGAGCGTCTCGGGCAGGTCGAAGACGCGAGCATCGGAGACGGTCAGGAACTCCCCGTCGTAGGACTGGTAGCCGCCGTTCCAGAGCAAACGGATGATCTCGAGGGCTTCGCGAAGCATCCGCTGCCGGATTCGCACGGGCGGGAACTCACGGCCGACGACATGCTCGTTGAGACGTTCGCCCGAACCGACGCCGAGGGTGAAACGGCCGTCGGACATGATCGCCAGAGTGGCCGCGGCCTGCGCGATGATCGCGGGGTGGTATCGCAGAATGGGGCAGGTCACGCCGGTCGCGAGCTCGATCCGCTCGGTCTTCGCCGCGATCGCTCCGAGCACGGTCCAGGCGAACGGCGAATGCCCCTGGTTGTCCAGCCAGGGGTGGAAGTGGTCGCTGATCTCGACGAAGTCGAACCCGGCCTGCTCCGCCCGGACAGCCTGGCGGACAAGCTCGTTCGGGCCGAAAGCCTCGGCCGCCAATTTGTACCCGATGCGCATCGCCACCTCCTGCTTCGACTGGGAGCGGCCGGTCATCTCGGCAACCGGCTCTCGGCGCGCTTACCCCGCATCCGCCGGCGAAAACTTCCCCGCACCCGTACGCGGCAGGCCCGCTCCCGGCGGCGGCTACCGCGTCACCCGACAGGACCGGCGGCAGGAGACCGCACCGTTCGTTCAGTCGCGAGTCGGCCAGTAACTGGCGGCGTGCCTGCCCTGCGGGACATAAGTGTTCTCGTCATCGACCTCGGTGACGCCGAGATGGAGCAGTAGCAGCACGGTAACCAGGCTGATGCTCACGATCAGCGGGGTGAGCAACTGCGTCGCGCCCGCCCCGGACGGTGGATGCATGTGCTGGGTTTCGTGGACATGCATCGCGAACATGCCCGTGTAGTGCATGCCCGACACCGCGACACCCATCACCAGCGCCGCGCCGACGGTGGCGACCGTGCCTCGCACGTGCAACGTGAACCACAACGCGGCAGTCGCCGCGACAACGGCGATCACCATGGACAACGCGACGATCCGTCCGTCGTAGCCGATCATCGCGTCGGATTTCATCGCGTACATGCCCGCGTAGTGCATCGCGCCGACGCCCAGACCGGTGATCGCGCCGCCGGAGAACAGCGCCAGCGGCCCCAGCGTCCGCTGATGGGCGATGCGCAGTCCGATCCAGACCACCGCGATCGCGATCAGCGCGCTGATCAGGGTGAGCGGGACGTCGTACCGGATCGATGCGCCGTCGATGGCGAAACCCAGCATCGCGATGAAGTGCATGACCCAGATCCCGGTGCCGCCGATCGCGACCGCCGCGGCGAGCAACCAGCCGTCGCGGGCGGAACCGCTGCGAGACCTGGCCATGCATCGCAATCCCAGCAATGAACCGGTGAACGACATGACATAGGCGACGATGGGTGTGAGCCACCCGTGGCTGAAGTGGTCGATTTCCAGCACGCGACACTCCTCGCTGGATAGATTCGAGCATCACCCGCAGGACGCTCGTATCTCACATAGTGAAACTGCAGGTAGATGGTTTAGAGTACTACTATCCTCTTTAAAAACATAGGATGAGTCTCGAATAGCGGGAAATGCGCCGAAGCTCGGCCGCAACGTTCGCCTGCCGATGCACTCCGCACAACGCGACCGTGGGAGCCCCCATCAGCTAGCAGCTGGCTTCCGAGTGCCATCACGGGCGCGCATGTCACACGGTCGAGGCCGGCCACCGCACGGGCGCCGGTCCGGCATTCGCGTGACGACCACATCCGCGACCACATCACAGCTGTCGATCCGGTTGCCCCGGGATAACCATAAATTCGCCATGGGGCAGTCGGCGATCCGCGACAATGGGAGGACCACTTCGACCAGGGACTTCCCATGGAAACCCACACCGACGAGATAGCCGAGAAGATCTACCGCATCTCCACCTTCATTCCGGAGGTAGGGCCCACCGGCTTCACGTTCAACCAATTCCTTGTCGACGCCGAGGAACCGTTGCTGTTCCACTGCGGCATGCGCTCGCTGTTCCCGGTGGTGTCCACGGAGATCATGCGGATCATGCCGGTGGAGCGGTTGCGCTGGATCACCTTCGGACACGTGGAAGCCGACGAGTGCGGCGCGATGAACCTCTTCCTCGCTGCCGCGCCGCACGCCCAGGTGGCCCACGGCTCGGTCGGATGCCTCGTCTCGCTCGACGATATGGCCGACCGGCTGCCACGCCGGTTGTCCGACGGCGAGGTGATCGATCTCGGCGGCCGTCGCATTCGGCATCTGGACACCCCGCACGCGCCGCACAACTGGGAGGCACGGGTGCTCTACGAGGAGACCACCGGCGTGCTGTTCTGCGGCGATCTGATGACTCAACTCGGCAACGGACCAGCGCTGACCTCAGCGGATCTGGTGGAGCGGGCCGGCGTCGCGGAGGACGTCTTCCCACCCACGTCGCTGGGGCCCGCCGTGCCCGCCGCCCTGAATCGGCTCGCCGGGTTGGCGCCGACCACGTTGGCGATCATGCACGGTTCGAGTTTCGCCGGCGACGGGGCCACCGCCCTGCGCGACCTCGCGAGCGTCTATCAGGCCCGTCTGGACTCCTGAGCACCATCGGATCACTGTCGCGGTTTCTCGCCGCATCCGGCCTCGGCACGACCCGGTCCCGGCCTCAGGTCATACATCGAAGTGCCGCGAACGGCAGACGAAATCGTTTCCGGATGCACGTGCACATGTCGATTCGCCAACAGCGGCCGACTCTTTCGGCAGACAGCGACGGGCATAATCGCAGTTAACCCCCTCGGCGGAGCACTGCCATCACCTCGCCGCGATAGTCCGCGACCGCTCCGGCATTCCCTGCCATACCACGGAACGCGCAGCGCCGCTGTCCGGCGGAGACAGGAGCGCGGGGGCGAGCGAGGCACTGGTTCCGCCGCGCGACAAGCGGACTCGACGGTCGGCCCAACCCGTTCCTTCCTGCGATCGTCGACATCTGGCGAACTTCCAGCGTTTCTTCGTATGTCTCACCCGGGTAACGGCGTATTGTCGCGCTATGCCGACTGCGACGTCGATCGACACCGGAGCCGAACACCTCGCCTGCTGGGTCACCGTCGTCGGGCAACGTCTACATCAGTTGCCCACCGCAAACCCGCATGTCCTGCTGGCGCACGCGATGAGCGGGTTCCTGGCGATCGGGCGAGCGAGCATGGCCCTGCTGACCACATCCGCGAATCCCACCGACATCCGGGACCACGATCTCGTCTTCGAGATCACGGCAGACGCGGAACGATGGCTCACCGACGCGGCGACCGAACCGGTCGTCAACCAGATCACCGACCGTGGTGAGCACATTCAGCGCTACCTCAGTCCCGTCGCGCTGGATACCGTCGCGAAAGCCCGCCTGCGGCGCTGCGCGCAGACAACGGCGATCCACACCCGCGATCTACTGGCCCGGATCGACACCGACCCGGACGCATCGGACGAGATCCGTGACCTCGCCCGGGATCTCGCCGCGCGAGCGAACGTCATCGCCACCGTCTACGCCGAGGACCCGCAACAGCTGCTCTCGATGTCCAGCAGGTGATCCACCCGGCGAGGCGGGCCAGGAAGACCCGCCGATGACACAGCGAGTACTGATTCTCGCCAGTGCGAACAATGGACTGACCCAACGGGCCGCACTCGCGATTCGCCGGTCCGGACGCCCCACACGGACCGAAATCGTGCATTGCGCAACAGATATCCGCGCGGCGGTCGGATCGAACGGCTTCGATATCGTCGTCTGCCCCTATCTGACGACGAAAATACCCGCCGACGTTCATTCGAAATGGACGTGCATCATCGTTCATCCCGGACCGGTGGGCGACCGCGGCCCCCATTCCCTGGACTGGGCGATCCGCGAACGCCAACCCTTGTGGGGCGTCACAGCACTGACCGCGGTCGAGGAAATGGACGCCGGGCCGATCTGGTCCACGCGGGTGTTCCCGTTACCGGCCGAACGCAAGTCCGTCGTCTACAACACCGTGGTCGCGGACGCCGCGATCGAGTGCCTGCTCGAAGCGCTCGACAAGGCCGCAGACCCGGCCCGCTCCCCCATTCCGCAGGGCGAGGCACCGCGGCCCGTGGCCCATACCCGGACCCGGCCCGCGATGCGTCGAAACGACCGCGCGATCTGCTGGAGCGACGACGCCGAGGAGATACTGAGCCTTGTGCACGCGGGCGACGGCTCACCCGGGGCGGGGGCGATCATCGGCGGCGCACCGGTGCTCGTCTACGACGCCTTCTTGGGACAGGTCGATCCCCAGGCGCCGCCGGGAGCTGTGATCGGCCGCAGTGACCATGCCGTCGAAGTCGCCTGCGGCGACGCGAGCCTGTGGATCGGCCGCCTGCAGCCCCGCACCGGTGACCGGCCGTCGTGCAAAGGACCAGCGGTTCGGGTCCTGGCCGCGGCCGGATTCCCGGTGCGGGCCATACCGTGCGAGCGGACCGGCCCATGCCGGGAGATCCGGTACCGGCGCGAGGGCGACGTCGGATATCTCGAGTTCGACTTCTACAACGGTGCTATGGACACCGCCCGATGCGACCGGTTGCTCGCGGCGTTCACCCACGCGGCAGTGCAGGACACGAAGGTGCTCGTGCTCGCGAACACCGGCCCGTACTTCAGCAACGGCATCGATCTGAACGCGGTGGAATGGTCCGGCGATCCCGAGGGCGAGACGTGGCGCAACCTGCTGGCCATCAACAACGTCTGCCGGGCGATCCTGACGTGTTCGACCCAGGTCACCGTAGCCGCGGTGTCCGGCAATGCCGGCGCGGGCGGTGTCGTGCTCGCCTCGAGCGCTGATCTGGTTGTCGCCACCGAAGCAGTGGTGTTCAACCCGCACTACCGGACGATCGGATTGTCGGGCTCGGAGTTCCACACCTACACCCTGCCGCGGCGGGTCGGCAGCGCATCCGCTCGTCGGCTGCTGAACGAGTGTCAGCCCCTCGACGCGGCAGGCGCCCTCGACCTCGGCATGATCGACGCGGTGGCGCCGAGCGGGCGATTCGGCGAATGGGTGGCGGAACTCGCCGGCGAATGCGCCCATCCGGCCAGGTGGGCGGCGATCATGGCCGCGAAGCGGACGCGCTCGATCGACCTGAATTCCGTCGAGGCCGCCGAACTGCGGCGAATGGCGCAGGACATCTTTCTCGACCGGAACGAATTCCGCCGCAAGCGGCAAGAGTTCGTCTACAAGAAGTCACAGCGCCCTTCGACAGCCGCAACCGGCTCGTGAAAGTCGCCGCGCACGCGTTCACATCGCCATCGCGATGATCGAGAATGGTTTCTATGGCGACCGTGCTGCTGGGCGGCGACGTCATGCTGGGGCGGGGTGTGGACCAGATCTTGCCGCACCCCGGCAACCCGAGGCTGCGCGAACGATATGTCAACGACGCGCGAACCTACGTCGAGTTGGCCGAACGCGCGTACGGCGAGTTCACCCATCCGGTCGACTACCGGCAACTGTGGGGTGATGTCCTGCCCATCCTCGCCCGGATCGCCCCCGAGGTGCGGTTGCTGAATCTGGAGACCTCGATCACCGCGGACGGCGCGTTCGCGCCCGCGAAAGGCATCCACTACCGGATGCATCCGGACAACATGCCCGCGTTGACCGCGATCGCACCGGTGGTCTGCGCGCTGGCCAACAATCACGTCCTCGATTTCGGGATCCCCGGGATGGCCGACACCCTCGCGGCACTCGACGCCGCGAATATCGGCCGCGCCGGGGCCGGGGCGGACCTGGCGGGTGCCCGTGCGCCCGCCACGGTGGAACTCACCGATGGTCGCCGCGTGGTGATCGTCTCGGTCGCCGCCGGGTCGAGCGGGGTGCCGGAATCCTGGTCGGCACGCCGCAACCGGCCGGGGCTGTGGCGAGTGGGCTACTCTCCCGGGGCCGCGGCCGCCGAGGATGTCGCGGACGAGGTGGCGGCACACAAGCGCGACAACGATATCGGCATCGTCTCCGTGCATTGGGGACCGAACTGGGGTTACGAAGTCACGCGAACCGAAAGACAGTTCGCGCATCGATTGATCGACGCCGGAGTCGACGTGGTGCACGGGCACTCCGCCCATCACCCGCGTCCGATCGAGATCTACCGCGGCAAACCGATCCTGTACGGGTGCGGCGACGTCATCGACGACTACGAAGGCATCCGCGGCCACGAGCGTTACCACGCGGACCTGCATCCGTTGTATCTGGTTTCACTCGATACCGGCTCGGCGGAGGTCCGGCTGATTCCGCTGCGCGTG
This sequence comes from Nocardia sp. NPDC047648, assembly GCF_040642815.1. Classification (NCBI taxonomy): domain Bacteria; kingdom Bacillati; phylum Actinomycetota; class Actinomycetes; order Mycobacteriales; family Nocardiaceae; genus Nocardia; species Nocardia sp. NPDC047648. Next base: position 139,091 of record NZ_JBEYSX010000001.1, read on the forward strand.
CGGCATATGCGCCTGGAATGGGCTCCGCGCAGCGAATCCCGCTGGTTGTGCGAGAAGATCGAGGACATCAGCCGTGGCTTCGGCACCCGCGTAGCGCCCCGATCCGACGGTCTGCCGGTGGTGGTCAGTGCAGCACGACGGTGAGATGGCGGTGGAACCACTGGACCGCCAGGTCGGCGACTTGTTCGAGTGCGCCGGGTTCCTCGAACAGATGTGTCGCGCCAGGGACGATGTCCAGCTCGCTCGGACACGGCATCCGTAGCTGGGACTCCCTGTTGACCTCCAGTACCCACTTGTCGTCACCGCCCACGATGAGCAACGTCGGTGCGCGGACCGACCCCAGGCGCGGCCCCGCCAGGTCCGGTCGACCGCCCCGGGAGACGACCGCCGCGATCTCGGTCCCGGGTTCCGTCGCCGCCCACAGTGCGGCGCCCGCGCCGGTGCTCGCCCCGAAATATCCGGTCGGCAAGCCGCCGACGTCCGGCCGCGTCCGTAACCAGTGGGTCACCTCGACAAGGCGATGTGCCAGCAGCGGAATATCGAAGACGCGCGCGCGGTCGCCCTCCTCCTCGGCGGTCAGCAGATCGACCAGCATCGTCGCGAACCCCGCCCGGTTCAGTTCCGCGGCGACGAACCGGTTTCGCGGACTTCGCCTGCCGCTGCCGCTGCCGTGCGCGAAGGCGATCAGGGCGGTGCTGTCCGGTGGCACGGCCAGTATCCCGGCCGGTCGGGCGTATTCCGACGGCACGATGACTTCTTCTGTCCGCGTCGGGAACCGGGGTGCGGACGGCATCGAACACCTCCTGGTATCCGGGGTACTCCACGGGCCCGTCGTGCGCAAGGGGAGGAATCGCCGGACGGTTCGGCTACCGCCGACAGCCGACGGTTATTCCGTGTCTTCGGGTTCGGCCGATGGCTTCGATGAAATGACCTGGACACGCCACGGGACAGTGAAAAGACCGCCGGATCTGTTGCGGATCCACTGGGCGAGCGCGGCTACCGCCGAGCCGAGCGACGTCGCACCCGCGATCAACGCCCACGGCGTCAGACCCGCCGACGAGTACGCGACCTGCCCGATTCCCGGCACGACGAGCCTGCCGTTGCCGAACGCCCAGCTCATCAGCGATCCGATCTGGCCACCGAGATCCGTACGGCGTCCGACCATGGCCTTCATGTCACCGCCCTTGCTGTTGATGTAGAGCACGGTGAACAACACGAGCAGCGCGGAGACCAGCGAGGCCAGCGTCGCAAGCCGACTGAGGGCGACGAGGCGCAGACGCAGGTTGATGACGATCACCAGAATCGTGATGACGATGGCGGCACAGGCCAGCAGGGCCCAGAAGCCGGTGATCTGAGCGGGACGCGGGCCCGAGCGGGACCAGACATTCATGAATCGTGTGGTGATCTGCATCCGGCCGAACGCGTTGGTGCTCACGCTGCCATCCGCGCCGCGCGCGGTCATCCACGGCTGGAACAGCAAAATCAGCGTCACGAGGCTGCCGACCGCGGCCCAAACATAGCCCCAATACCCGCGCAGCGCGACCGAAATCGCCTTTGCCGGTACGGCGCCCCTCTCCGCCCAGTTCTGCTTGGCGGGCTGGCCGTCTGGAGTTTCCTTCGACTGCCAGGGCGTTGGCTGCACCATTGTCTCAGTTTAGGGTCGCGCAACCGTCCGATTTCGGGCACGGCTCACCGCCAGTGGGAAGTGCCGCAATGCGGCCGCCGACCCACCGACGGAGAGTTCCGGCTTCTGGCGGCGACGGCATCGGACCGGGGGCGGACCCCGGGCTGAAACGGTACGGCACAGGCGCAGGCCGCAGCGGTCAGGTAACGATCCCCGTTATCGGGCGTCGCCCCTTCGCCGATCAGCCGTCCACCGACGCGACCGCGGCAGCCGCACCGACCGGAGACCGTCGCGCACACGCCACCACCTGCCGACGCCGGTCTCCATTGTGCAAACATCCGCGTGTGCTCATGGGCGTGCACAATTAGGGCACGACGTGGGGACCTAGAAATCTTTCGGTATGTTTCGGACCAGAATTCGGGTCCACTACCCCGAAAAACGCACCAATGGTGATCTTCCTGTTACGCAACGCCGTGGACCTTGACATTTCTTTGCCTGGTGTTCACCGGCCTTAAGGTGAAGCATGAAATCCGTGAGTCAGAGATAAGTTTCCCTCGAGTCAAAGGATGCGCAATGACCACCAGAATCACAAAAGTTCTCGCCGCGACCGCAATGGCCGTTTCCGTGGGTGTCCTCGCGGCTCCCGCCGCTTCCGCCGAAACGCCGTCGGATCTGGCGACGCCGGTTTGGGGCTCCGTCGTGCTCTGCTTCCCGCTCGGCAGCGTCGTCTGGTGCATCTGACAGCGCCTGGTGCGCGGCCGCGCCGAGGCGAGGCGGGTCGCACTCCTCGGCCCGAAGCCTCTTCCCATCCCGACAACCGGTGATGTCCCGCCGGCTCCGGCACGAATCGAAGTAGGGAGGCACAGCACAGCAGTGGCCGCCGCACGTGGATCGACCGTCGCGGCGGCACTCTGACGCACGCCCCTTGTGTCACACCCCGCCTCGCCGCTTCGTCCACTCGTTGAACCAACGAGACGCGAGACGAAGGAGTAGGCGATGCGGATAGCGGTCATCGGTGCAAGCGGGCGGATCGGCCGGGACGTGATCGACGTCTTGGCGAACCAGGGTCACGAGGTCGTACGGATCAGCCGAGCGACCGGTGTGGACGTCTACACCGCAGACGGTTTGGCGGGGGCGCTGACCGGGGTGGATGTCGTGATCGACGCGGTGAACGCCACGACCACCGAGACCCATGCGGTGACCGATTTCTTCCGCACCATCGCGCGCAACGTGCAACAAGCGGCGGCCTCGGCCGGGGTGCGCCGGATCGCGGTGGTCTCCATCATCGGCATCGATTCCTTCACCGCCGGGCACTACGCCGGAAAACTCGCCCAGGAGAACGCCTACCTCGAAGGTCCGGTGTCCGTGCGGATCCTCCGTGCGGCCCAGTTCCACGAATTCACCGAGATGATGCTCGACTGGACCACTCGCGGTGACACCGCTTACGTCCCGAAGTACCGGGCTCAGCTCGTCGCCGCCCGAACCGTCGCCGAGCATTTGGTGCGACTGGCCGTCGCGGAGACTGCGCCCGAGCGCGTCGAGATCGCCGGGCCGGAGGAGTTCGACCTTGCCGCGGCCGTAGCCGAGGTGGCCGCCCGGCGGGGCGAACCGGCTCGGGTGGAAGAGATCGTCGACACCGGGGACCCGGATCACGAATTGCTGGCCGGTGGCGCGCTCTTGGCCGGGCCGGGCGCGATCATCGCCGGCCCTACGTTCGAGCAGTGGCTCGAGCAGAAGTACCCGGCAGAGCCGTAACCTGCGCGCACAGACCGCGGGCTCGCTTTCCCTTGACTTCAGGTCGACCTCAACTCGCAAGCTGAACGCACTGCGAGAGAGGAAAACATGACAACGTTCGGAGAAAAGCAGAGCCGAGCCTACGACCAGCGGGCTTCCCGCCTGCTCGGGGGTCTGTACCGGCGGATCGCCGCCGACATCGACGCCGCGGCGCGACCGGGCGCGGGCATACTCGACGTCGGGACCGGGCCGGGAAAACTGCTGGCGCAGATCCATTCTCGACGCCCGGACCTGCGGCTGCACGGCGTGGACCTGTCACCGCACATGATCGACCTCGCCGATTCGGCGCTACCCGGTGGCGCGGCGGAACTCTCGGTGGGTGACGTCGCCGCGCTGCCCTACCCCGACGACAGCTTCGACGTGGTCGTCTCGAGCCTCAGCATGCACGAGTGGCCGGAGGTCGACCGCGCGAGCACCGAACTGGCACGCGTGCTGCGCCCCGGCGGCACCGCGGCGATCTACGATTTCCGGTTCGTGCGCTCGGCGGCCGCGCAGAGCGCGTTGCGCCGGTCGTTCGAGGCCGCGACGGTACGGCGGGAGCCGGTACGTCCGCGGTGGCATCCGATCGGGCTGTACATGCGGCTCACCGCCCGCGCCGCCTAGAGTGCGGGTATGGCGGGCGGTGACATGTCCATCGGTGAACTCGCGGCGCGCTTCGGTCTGGCACCCCACGTGCTGCGGCACTGGGAGGAGGTGGGATTGCTCGCGCCGCGGCGGGACGGCGCGGGCCGGCGTCGATATCACGACGACGACGCGGAGAGCGTGGCGATGATCCTGCTCGGCAAGCAAGTTGGTTTGTCGCTGGAGGAACTCGCCGCGCTGTTCACCGGGGCGTCCGACCGGGCCGCTCGCCGCGAGCTGTTGCGTGCGCATCGCGCTCGGCTCGTCCGTCGTATCGCCGCGGCCACCGCGGCGCTGGAGACCGTCTCGCACGCTCTCGATTGCGCCTCCGAGGACTTTCGCGAATGCCCGCACTTCCAGGCCGAGGTTGCCGACGCGCTCGCGCTGGTCACGAACCGGTCAAGGCGGCGAGGGTAAATCGTTATGGCGCACCGATTTCCGCTTTGACGACGGAGTTTGCGGCCGCGGGGTCGGTGCGCTGCGCTTCGGTGGCGACCGAAGGGTTCTGCGTCCGCTTTCTCGGATTAGGATCGATTCCTGCGAACCGTCACACAGCAGCCAGTGACACTTCGACTCGATAGAGGTGCCCCGTGAGCAGAACAATTCGAATTCCCGCGGCGGAACTCGCCGATCATGTAGGCGAATCCGTCGTCGGGTACGGCACCCTCACCCAAGCGGGAGTGGTCCAGCCGGGCGGCGACCTCGTGGTCGCGGTTTTCGGCGTGGAGACCAATCGGCGCGAGAAATCTTTCACGCCAGGTCAATTGGTGGAACTGGAGGTCACCGAATAACCGCGGCCACGGACGGATCGTCGCTCCCGTCGCACCGCGCAGTCCGGCTCACCCGATCAGCGCGTTCATGATCGTTCCCGCACTGGTGGCGATGACGCCGCCGAGCATGCCGCCCGCGACCATTTTCGCCGACGCGAGCGGACCGCCGTTCCACTTCTCCCAGGCGAATCTTCCGCCTGCGTAGGCGATTCCGGTGACACCAGAAAGAATCACGAACCAGGTGAAATACCGGAACAGCTGGAGAATTTTTTCCGAGTTCGGCGGAGCTTCGGGGACCGGGTCGTCCACCTGAGCCAGAAGAAATGCTTCGACTGCCGTATGGATCATCATTGATCTGTCTCCATCGCGTTTCCGCAGGACGAGTTATACGCAATCGATATGACGTTCGAAGTATCGCGATCCACGCGGCCCGCGTCAACCCTCCCCCGGGGCCGAGGACATCAGCGGTGTCGTCGTTCCTCCCGCCGCGAGGCCGTGTCAGACCACCGCGAGCGGGTAGAGCGTCACTGTGAGCGACGACGGTGACGGCATAGCAGCCGGGGATCTCGATCCGGTAGCCGCCCGGGCGGTGATCGAACAAGCCAAGGGCGCGGTGATGCTGGTCTATGGCCTCGACGCCGACGAAGCGTTCGCCATTCTGCGCGTTCGATCCCAGGAAACCAACACCAAGCTGCGGGTTCTCGCCGCCAACGTAGCCGCGGAGCTCCCATCGATCGGCGTTCCCGCGGTGTCCGGCGCACTGCGCGACCGCGTCGACCGGCTGCTGTCCACAGCGCACGAGCAAGCCCATTGACGCACCGGCGCACCGGCGAGAGCACGCACAACCGGGCCGGCGCGGCGAGCAGCTCCGACGCCGGACGCGGACACCTGATTGTCCGGTCTCGTCCGCAGCCGCCGACGCGTCCGGTTACCGCTTCCGGGCGACGACGAAGACCCGCCGGAACGGCAGCCAGGTCGTGCCGTCGGCGCGCCGGGGATAGGCGCTGCGCAGCAGCGGAGCGAGTTGTGCGGTGAACTCCCGCCACCGCGGGTCGTCGAGCGCGCCGCGCACGGGCCGCAGCGCCGTGCCGGAGACCCACTCGAGCACCGGATCGTCACCGGTCAGGCGCTGCAAGTAGGTCGTTTCCCAGGCGTCGACCGCCGCACCCGCGGCGGTGAGCAGGTCGGCGTATCCGGCGGGATCGAGCACCGCTCGCGGTTCGAGGATGCCCGCTCGGCCGAGGCGGTCGCGCCACTCGTCGCGGGCGGCCACTCGACGGATCGCCCGATGGGAGGGCGCGTCGAAGTTGCCGGGCACCTGAACGGCCAGGAACGCGCCCGAGGACAGCGCGCGCATCCACCGCACCAGCAGGTCGGGGTGGCCGGGCACCCAGTGGAGGACCGCGTTGCACACGACGACATCGGTGTTCGGGCCCGGCTGCCACTCTTGCACCGCGCCGAGCGTCGCATCGATGCCGCGCTCACGCGCGGCCGCGACCATCTCCGGCGAGGAGTCGAGCGCTCGCACGATCGCCTCGGGCCAGCGACGCGCGAGAACGGCCGTGAGATGCCCGGGACCGCAGCCCAGATCCACGATTTCCCGCGGCCGGGCCGCCGTGACCCGGGAGAGCAGGTCGAAGAAGGGCCGGGACCGGTGGTCGTCGAACGCGAGGTATTGCTGGGGATCCCACATCGGCCACTCCGAGACGCGCTACCAAACCGTACGTACGTACTGTACGCCCGTTGGCCGGAGCCGTGCGCCGGAATGCCTGACCTGCGAACACGCCGGGCTGGAAAACCGACTATCTATCACGGTTTCGTAACGGCACGCTCTGGGTATTACATAGCTATGACGGATCACCGACCAACCCGGATCGCCGGTGTGGAACCGGGAACCGGCGCGCTCGCTTTAGCCACGTGCCTTGCCTTTTCCATCGGCATCGCGACGATCACCCAATCCGCGTTCACCACCCTGGTGGCGTGCGTGAGCATTGTGGCGGGGCTCACGCTGGTACTGAACATCCTGCCGCACCGGGCGTAACCACACGGCCCCTTGCCTCGCACGCCGAATCCTGGTGGCATCTACCGGGTATCGACGTCAATCGGAGGCAGGCATGCTGTCGTTGCAGGAGATTTCGGATCGACTCGAGATCGAAGACCTGATGGTGCGGTATTCGCACGCGGTCGACACTCGGCAGTGGGACCTGCTGGACGAGGTGTTCACCCCCGACGCGCACATCGACTACTCGGCCATGGGCGGCTCGGTGGGCGATCTGGCGGCAACGAAGGAATTCCTCGCCTCCGTCCTCCCGAACTTCCCGGCCTTCCAACATCTGATCAGCAACTCGTCCATCACGGTCGACGGTGACACGGCCACCGGGCGGACGATGTGCCACAATCCGATGCTGGTGTCCGGCGGTGACGGGCCGCCGACGATGATGCTGTGCGGACTGTGGTACCTGGACACCTTCGTCCGCGCGGACGGACACTGGCGCATCAAGAAGCGCGTCGAGGAGAAGAGCTTCCTGTTCGTCGCGCCGTCCGCGCCGGGCATGGGCTGACGCGGCGAGAGGTAGCCGCCGCTCGCCGGCTCAGCGTGCGCTCAACGCCGAAGGCGTGGCATCGGAGGCGTGAACCGGTTCGTCCGGTACCGGTTTCGCGACCCGTGCGACGCTGCGCCTGCTGCCGATCAGGAACAGCACGACGAGCACCACGCTGAACCAGACGTAGGTGTTGCCGATGAAGTGCTGCCAGGGCGTCCACGCGGTCTCCCGGTGCTCGCCGTCGGGCAGCCAGTTGTGCGGGCCGATGACGAACACCGCGGCGGTGACCACGAACGTCACCCACCAACCGATCGCCCGCCGGACGGGCAGGCGGGTCGCGTACCCGACGACCGCGAACAACGCGGGCGCGATCCACACCCAGTGGTGCGACCAAGAGATCGGCGAGACCAGCAGCGTGAAGACGGCGTTGAGGGCCAGTGCGAGCGCGGGCAGGTCGGCGGCCCGGCGCATCGCGGTGACGACCAGCGCCAGCACCAAGGCGCCGAGCACCAACCAGATCGCGGTGAAGGCGGGCTCCGGCACTTCGAACCTAGCGAACACCGCTTGAATCGACTGATTGGTGTGGAATGCCGAGCCGCTCAGCCCGGACACGTTGCCGAGACCGCCGAACCAATACTTGACGGATTCCTTCGGCAGGATCGCGAAGCCCAGCGCCGTCGCGGCCGCACCGGTGACCGCGGCGGTCACGGCCGCACGGTAGTCCCGGCGGACCAGGAAGTAGAGCACGAACGCCGCGGGTGTCAGCTTGATCGCGGCGGCGAGGCCGATCAGCATGCCCCGGGGCCAGCGCGGCTTGTGGGTGAGGCAATCCGCCGCGACCAAAGCCATCAGCAGCAGGTTGACCTGACCGAAGTCCAGCGTGGAGTGGATCGGCTCGAGCAGCAGTCCCAACGGAGTGGCACACCCGGTGGCCCAGACCGCGAGACCGCGCTGCGACTCGTGTGGCCATACCCGCCGCGCCACCAGATAGAGCGTGAGAGCGAGCGCGGCCACCGAGGAGACGAAGAAGCTCGGGGCGGCCACGTCCCAGGGCAGCATCGCGAACGGGCCGAGCGCGAGCGCGGCGAACGGCGGGTAGATGAACGGCAGACCCGCCCCGATGGTGGTCTGCGGCAGTTGCCCGTACATGTCGGCGCCGTGCCGCATGGCATCCACGCCCAGCCGATACACCTGCAGATCGATGAACCCGCCGGTGATCTTATGGAACGGACCGACCGGTGTCAGCAGACAGAATGCGGAGAACGCGATCGAGAGGACCGGCGCCAGCCGAAGCACACGCCCGAGTCGACGGTTCTGGGACATCGGCGTTGCGGCGGGGGCGGTGACACTACTCATCCGCGGCGACTATACCGACCCATGCCCGGCCGTTCAGCATGTGGGAGGGAGATTCGCGACCGGCGCGTGATGGCCGTGGAAACGGGTAAGCCGCCAGCAGCATCGGTCGGCGGAGGAGGTCGGTGAATGGCGGTCGCAGCCCCGCGAAGGGCAGGAGGAGAACAGCGATGAAGGCGCCCGGCGCCGCGACGTTCGTCCCCGAGGACGCGGACTTGGCGCGGCTGCGCGCGGCGGCGTGCGATTGCCGTGGCTGCGATCTCTACCGCCACGCCACGCAGACGGTCTTCGGTGCGGGTCCCCCGGACGCGGATGTCGTGCTGATCGGTGAGCAACCCGGCGATCAGGAGGACGTGGCGGGGCAGCCGTTCGTCGGCCCGGCGGGACGGCTGCTCGACCGGGCGCTTGCGGACGTCGGCATCGATCGCGACGCGGTCTACGTGACCAACGCGGTGAAACACTTCAAGTTCGTCGAGCGCGGCAAACGACGAATTCACAAACAGCCCGGCCGTACCGAGGTGGTCGCCTGCTCGGCATGGCTCGACGCCGAACTCGGATTGCTGCGGCCGCGATTGGTGGTGTGTCTCGGGGCGATCGCCGCGCAGGCGCTGCTGGGCCCTTCCTTCAAGGTCAGTGAACGCCGCGGCGAAGTCGTCGAGACAGCGGAGTTCCGCGCGGTCGCCACGGTGCACCCGTCGTCGGTGCTGCGCGCGCCCGACCGCACCGCGGCCTACGATGCGTTCGTCGCCGATCTGCGCATAGTGCGCGAACAACTGGGAAAGCCCGCGGCAACGCACTGACCGGGGCGCGGCCCGGGAGAGGAGTGAGCGGATGAGCGCCGAGGAGATCGATCCGGAACTGCTCGAACTGGCCGGCAAGGTGTTCGACTTCGCTCGCCGAGGTGACTCCGCGCGGCTGGCCGCCTATGTGGACGCGGGCGTGCCGGTCGACCTCACCAACGACGCGGGCGACACGCTGCTCATGCTCGCCGCCTACCACGGGCACACCGAGGCCGTGGTGGCGCTGCTGAAGCGGTCGGCCGATCCGAACCGCGCGAACGACAAAGGCCAAACCCCGCTGGCGGGGGCGGTTTTCAAGGGCGAGACCGAGATCGTCCGGCACCTCACGGCGGCCGGAGCCGACCCCGACGCGGGCACTCCGTCGGCCCGCGACGCCGCGGTCATGTTCGGCAAGAACGAACTGCTCGAACTCTTCGGCGCCTGAGCGCGCTACCGGCGCTCGCGCACGGCGCCGACGGCTTTGCGCGCGGCCACCAGGACCGGGTCCCACACCGGGGAGAACGGCGGCGCGTAGCCGAGGTCGAGCATCGTCATCTGCTCGACGGTCATCCGGGCGGTCAGCGCGACCGCCGCGATGTCGACGCGTTTGCCCGCGCCCTCGCGACCCACGATCTGCGCGCCGAGCAGGCGGCCGGTGAAACGCTCGGCGAGCATCTTCACCGTCATCGGCGCCGCGTCGGGGTAATAGCCCGCCCGGTTGGTGGCCTCCACCGTGACGGTCACGTACTGCAGACCGGCCGCCTGGGCGTCCTTCTCGCGCAGGCCCGTTCGGGCCACCTCGAGTTCGCAGACCTTGCTGACCGCGGTGCCCACGACGCCGGGAAAGATCGCGTATCCCCCGCCGATGTTCGCGCCGATGATCTGACCGTGTTTGTTGGCGTGGGTGCCGAGCGGAATGTGGCGTTCCCGGCCCGAGACCAGATCCAGCACCTCGACGCAGTCGCCGCCGGCCCAGATGTTCTCGTGCCCGCGCACCCGCATGGCGAGATCGGTCCGCAGCCCGCCGTGCTGCCCCAGCGGAAGTCCGGCGGCGCGGGCCAGTTCGGTCTCCGGGTGCACGCCGATGCCCAGCACCACGACGTCCGCCGGATATTCCGCGGCATCGGTGACGACCGCGGCGACCCGGCCGTCCTCGGCGGTCCGCAGCCCGGCCACTTCCGCGTCGGCGACGACCTTGATACCCATCCCGCACATCGCCTCGCGCACCAGCGCGCCCATGTCGGGATCGAGCGTGGACATCGGTTCCGGACCGCGGTTGACCATGGTGACGTCGTAACCGCGCCGGATGAGCGCCTCCGCCATCTCCACGCCGATGTAGCCCGCGCCCACCACGACGGCGCGGTTACCGCGCGCTTGCTCCAGCGTCCCGAGCAGCGCCTGCCCGTCGTCGAGGGTCTGCACTCCGTGCACACCCTGCGCGTCGATACCGGGCAGCGGTGGCCGGACCGGGCGCGCACCGGTGGCGATCACCAGTTGGTCGTAGGGCATCCACGCCGAGGCGCCGGTCTCCCGGTCGCGGTAGCGCACCCGGCCCGCGTCGACGTCGATCTCGGTCACCTCGGTGTACAGCCGCAGGTCGATCTCGCGGGAGCGGTGTTCCTCGGGTGTGCGGGCGATCAGGGCGTCCCGCTCGGCGACGTGTCCGCCGACCCAGTACGGAATGCCGCAGGCCGAGTACGAGGTGAAACCCCCGCGTTCGAAGACGACGATCTCCAGCGCACTCGCGTCCTTCATCCGGCGTGCCTGCGAGGCCGCCGACATGCCCGTCGCGTCACCGCCGATGACCACCAGTCGCTCGCTCATGGCCCTCACGCTACGTTCGGCGTCCCCTGAGCGGGCGCCGGGGCCGCCGTTTCGCGAATTCGCTGGTTGCCATGCGGTGGACCGGTCGGTACCGCACACTGATCTTCTGGCAAACGCGGTATGAGGGCAGCGTTTTCACCCGGGAGCACGATATGACCGACACCCGACCACCTTCCGACGACGAACGTCGGCTCGCCGAACTGGGCTACAAACAAGAACTCGCCAGGTCCTGGTCGGGCTTCTCCAATTTCGCCATCAGCTTCACCATCGTGTCCATCCTGACCGGCGGGTTGGCCAGCTACGGCATCGGTTTGGCAAACGGTGGCCCGATCACCATGTCCTGGGGATGGCCACTGGTCTCGATCATGGTGCTGTTCGTGGGGCTCGCCATGGCGGAATTGGCCTCCGCCTACCCCACCTCGGGCGGGCTGTACTGGTGGGCCGCCGAACTGGGCGGGCCGGTGTGGGGTTGGTTCACCGGGTGGTTCAACCTGATCGGACAGATCGCGGTCACCGCGGCGATCGATTACGGCGCGGCCATCTTCACCACGGTCGTGCTGAACGTCGTCGGGATCGAGATCGGCACCGACCGCACCGCGATCTTCCTGGTGTTCGCCGTCATTCTGGTCTTGCACGCGACCCTGAACGCGCTCGGCCCGCATCTGTCGGCGGTGATCAACAATGTGTCCGCGTGGTGGCACGTCGGTGGCGTGGCGATTTTCGTCGTCGTCCTCGGCTTCGGGGCGCGACACCACCAGAGCGCCGGATGGGTCTTCACCGAGACCGTCGACAACAGCGCGATCGGATTCGGCGGGGTCGCGTTCAGCTTCCTGCTCGGCCTGCTGCACGCGCAGTACACGTTCACCGGCTACGACGCTTCGGCGCATATGTCGGAGGAAACGCACGACGCGTCCCGGATGGCCGCCAAAGGGATCATCAACACGATCGTCGTATCGGCGATCGCCGGATATCTGCTCATCATGGCGGTGACGTTCGCCGTCCCGAATCTGGACGACGCGCTGGACCCGGAGAAGAACAGCGGTTATCCCGTCATCTATATCCTGGAGAACTCGCTGAGCGGGTTCTGGTCGGGGCTGCTGCTGATCATCGCGGCGGTCGCGCAATTGTTCTGCGGATATGCCTCGGTGACCTCCGCCTCCCGGATGCTGTTCGCATTCGCCCGCGACGGCGCGGTGCCCGGGTCGAAGTTCTGGTCGAGGCTTTCCCCGCGGAAGGTGCCGGTGCACGCCGTGCTGTTCATCTCGTTCTTCGCGTTCGTGCTGTTGATTCCCTCGATGCTGGTGCCCCCGGCGAACGCACCGACCGCGTATGCCGCGGCCACCTCGATCGCGACCATCGGGCTCTATATCGCCTACGGCATCCCGATCCTGCTGCGGCAGCGCCACGGCGCTCGGTTCCGCACCGGCCCATGGCAACTGGGGCGGTGGTACCGCCCGGTCGGATCGGTCGCGCTGATCTGGATCGCGCTGATCAGCGTGCTGTTCATCCTGCCCACCGACGCCCGCGGGTATCCGTGGCACAGTGATTTCACCTGGAGCACCGTGAATTACGCGCCGATCACGCTGGTGGGCGTGGTGGGCGCGATCGGCATCTGGTGGCTGGCGTCGGCCCGGACGTGGTTCACCGGGCCCAAGCGGACGGTGGACGAGCCTCCGGCCGCTCGACCGGAGGAGGAGACACCGGCCAAGGCCTGAGGCGGAACCCGGCACGGCGCGGCTTCCCGGTTCTGGCATGTCGAGTTTGTCGGTCTCGGTCGCTAGGGTGTGTCGGCATGGAAAGGACCGACCTGGTGCGTTTCTCGCCCGCCGGGAGAATTGTGTTCCCGGGAAATCCGTGGCCGGAAGGGCACGCGATCGAAGAGTTCGCGTGGACCGGCCGCATGGACCAGGCCGGCAGCCTGTGGTTCGATCTGCATCTGCGCTCCGCGGCGTACAACGCCGAACGCGACGCCACTGACGACGAGGACAACGGCGAGAGCTGGATGTCGCCGATCACCTGGCAGAACTATCACAGCTGCACGCTGTCGTCCACGTACTGGGGCGAAGACGACGCCACCGGGCTGCGCGCCGCGGCCCCGGGCCGCCCTTTCCTGCTGAGATCCGAACAGCCGCAACGTCTCACGGTCGATCCACTGCCCCTCGCGCACGCCGACGATGTCGAATGCCTGGCGTTCAACATCTATCTGCTCGGGCACGACTCCGTCGCCGACCAAGAGGTGTTCTTCACCCGGCGTCCCGACGGCAGGCACGACATCGACTGGCAGGGCCGCATCGCGCTGACCTACGCGGGTCACGTCGAATTCCGGTACCGATTCCGGGCCCGCATATCCGGCGCGACCCTCGAATACATCCGTTTTCCGGCGGAGATCTCGGCGGATCGAGCGCTCCGTCAACTCGGCGCCGTGCTGGACGCTCCCGAGGAGTTCGAACTGGGTTTGGTCGACGGGCAGCCGGCGTGGGTGTCGAAGATACCGACTTAGCTTCTCCTGCGCCGATTCATCGGCCGGCGGAATGATCGGGCAGCACGCAGACCGCATCGAGGCCGAGCACACGATTCAGGCGGCCGAAAGCGAGCCACGAGCCGATGCTCATGCTCAGTTCCACCACTTCCACCTGGGTGTAGTGGGCGAACATCCGGTTCCAGAACTCTTCGTCGAGATTGTGGTGGTCGGTGGCGTAACGTTCGGCGTATTCGGCGGCGAGCCTGGTGCGTTCGTCGAAGGCGTCGGTGGTGCGCCACTGCGTGACCGCGTCGGCGAATTCCGGCTCGACTTTGGCGCCGTCCCGTTCGGTGCGCCAGTCCATGCAGAACAGGCACCCGTTGAGCTGGGCGATGCGCAGCCGCGCGGCCTCGAATTCACGCAGGCCGAGCGTGCTGTGCGAGTACACCGACAGCGAGAAATTCGAGGCGGCGACGCCGATGCCGGGAACCATTTCGCCCCAGACGTAGCCGATCGGATCCTTGCCCTCGGGGACGTCGATGATCATGCGTGCTTCCTTCCGAGTTTGCCTGCCGCGGGACGCAGCGGGATGTCCAGTGCGTCGTAGAGTCCGGGCCGCGCGGCGATCAGCCAGTCGATGGCGCCGACCAGGCGGCCGACGGCCGTGGCGTTCCCGCCCGCGGAGCGGTTGCCGTCTTCGTCGGTGGCCTCGACGGTCACCTCGATGCGCGGGTGACCCTCGATGATCACCCGGTGCGCACCCGCGCCGCCGTCGGCCGGTGTGGGCCAATCGGGCGCACAGGAGGGATGGATTCGGGTGACGTGCTCGATGATCAGCCGCGGCTGCCCATCGACGATGCCCTGGACTTCGAATCGCACGGCGCCCTGCGTGCCCGCCGCGAACTCGCCCATGGATGTCGTGGTGACGGTCGCGTCCAGGGCACGCCGGTCCAGCGTCTCGCGGATCTCGTCGAGTTCGGCACCGAGCGCCCGTGCCATGAGCCGGATCTGCCCGCCCCACACCATCGTCGGCACCGACGGCGCGAGCATCGGCGGCTGGTAGTCCATCGGCTGGCCCATGCCGACCAGGTAGCGCACCGAGTCCGGCTGGTCGTAGGTGGAGTAGTCGAAGATCTCCTGACAGCGGATCGTCTCCACGGTGCCGCCGAGTCCGCTGATCAGCAGGGGCAGTACATCGTTGCCCCAACCGGGGTCGATACCGGAGACGAACAGCGAGCCACCGCCCTCGGCGATCGCGGCCAGCACCGGGTCGCGGACCTCCGGCGGTGCGTTGCGCGGATCGTAGAGGGCGTAGAGCGCCGGGGTGACGACCACCGCGCCCGCGCGGAGTGCGCGCAGGATATCGGTGAGCGCGTCGTCGGGACGGATATCGCCGGAGGCCGCGTAGACCACCGCGTCCGGGTGCGCGTCGAGAACGCCGCCGACGTCGTCGGTGGCCGGAACGCCGAGGTCATGGCCGAGGCCGCCGAGTTCGCCCGCGTCGCGGCCGATCTTCGCCGGATCGTGTACGAGCACCCCGGTCAAACGCAGCGCCGGGTGCGCATCGACGGCTCGGATGGCCGCCCGGCCGACATTGCCGGTCCCCCAGACCACCGTGGAGATCATCGATCGAGCGTAGCAAGCGCTTGGTCGCCTGTTCGGCGTTCCGTGGAAGCGCTTCCGGCGAGACGACGACTCCACGGCGCACCCCGCCCCGCCGGTTCCGGAACGACGGTCGCCGCGGACCCTTCGCCCGGGAAAGCGGGGCGCCGATGTGAACGAGCGCTTCGCCGACGCGTGACGCACAGTGGCGAGTCCCCGAAGCGGGCCGCCCACCTGCCGGATGACCGCCCACAGCACTTGCGACCCAGCTCATCACGCGATCACCTGCCGACCACGGCGCGTTGCGCACCATTGGGAAATGAGACGAACCCCCCGGTAGCGTTGAGCCTCGGGGCATTACCTACGGCCGAGGGATTGCAACGCAGTCATGGTTCGCGGCGAGTACGGTATACCCCGCCGCCCGGCGCGGGGGCGGCGGTCGGGATCGGGTGGAAAGGCAGGCGCGCGACAGTGAACGAGCGGTATTCGTCGTGGGCTGCCCGGAATACGCCCGAAGAGCTGCCGCTGGCCGCGCGCTACCAGAGCGCCGACCCGATCCGCTGGCACGGCAGCATGGTCTACCCGATGTACACCGAGCAGGTCGGTCCCGCACCCACCACCGTCACCTTGACGATGATCTCGGCGGCGCCACCCGCCGGACTGCGCGGGCTCGGAATGGGGCTCTCGGTCGTCGACGGCTACCTGGACCTGCACGGACGTTCACTCGCCGGCGTCGACGCGTGGAGCGACGCGCTGGCCGCGGGTGTGAGCTTCGACGTCACGCCCGCCGCGCCGGTGACCCTGGTGACGCTGACACCGGTCTGGGTGGACGAATTCGGCACGCAGAAGTCCTGGGCGGGCAACTACGGCATCGTTGTCGAGCACCGGCCCAACGGTCGCGTCGTTTTGTGGTGCAGCATCGGCGAGGGACCGCCGAACTTCGCGAACCTGGTGGTGGAAGTCTCCACCGCTCCCACACCTGTCGCGGCGGAGCCGCCGGCGACCGCCACCCCGGCGGCGGCTTCGATCGGCATGAGCCCGCCCGCCTCGCTTCCCGCTTCCCCGGCGGGTCCGCCCACCGCGCCGACCATGCCGGTTCCGCGGATCGACGCCACTGCGGCCGCATTCGAACCCGCGGCTGCGGCCGAATGGCTTGCCGCCGATCCGTCCGCGGCCGTGGGTGGCGGGAACGGACAAGCGTCCCAGAGCACGCCACCCCAGCGATCGGGCAGCCTTTTCCTGAATCTGCAGTCGTCCCGCGCCGCACGATCCACTCCGGAAGCCCCACACTCCGCTTCCGGCTCCCGCAGCCCGGACAACCCGCACCCGGCGCCGCGCCCGCTCGCCGGACAATCCGTGACCGACGCCGCCCACAGTGGTCCCGTTCCACCCGCCGCCGACAGCCGGTCGAAAGCGAAGGGCGACCCGCAGAATCCGCAAGCGCAGGCCGAAGTACCCGCGCACGGTCTTTACATCCGTCCACGCACCGAGAGATCTGCGGCGGACTCCTACGGCGCGTTCGGCCCCCCGGTCGCGCATACGCATCCGCCCGGAGACCCGGCACGCCCGGCAACCGGCAATACGCCACCCGCCCCGGCATTCCCGCCCATCCCTCGCCCCGCGGCCGACGGGACGCGCACCGGATCCAGCCCGCTGGTCGCGAACCCCTGGAGCGCACCGGACCCCTTTCACGCCTTCGCCCGCAACGGCAGGCACACCCGGTCCCAGGCGGAGATTTCGCCTCCCGCTTCGGTACCTGCGCAGGAAGATCCGCATCCCACCGAAGCCTCTCCCGGCTCGGCCACCACTCGACCGGCGACGGAAGGGCCACACAGCGATTCCAGCTCGCCGGTCGCGGACCCCGGGACCGCGGCGGCCCCATTTCGCGCATTCGAGCCAGTCGGCACGCACGCGAAATCCGCGGCGGACACTGCGCTCGCCGGTCCCGGCACTGCGAAGCCGGATCCCGCACCGGGCGTCTCGAAATCTTCCGGCGAGCCGGTGTCGCGGACGACGCCGCCCGCAGCGAATACACCGGCCCCGGAGATCGGCCCGCCCGTGCCGAGCACCTCCTCCGGCGCACCCGCGGGCACGGTGCGGGAGGCCGGCCGCCCGGAGATCGGCCCGCCGGTGACGAGCACCCCTCCCGAGGCGAGTACGCCGATCGCCGCGCCCGGCATCCTTCCCGACGCCGCGCCTGCTCCGGACGGACTCCCGCGGCTCGCCGAGCACTCTGCGCCGGTCGATGCGCCGCGGCGGTCGAGCGAGCCGACGCAGTCCGGCGATCCCGGATATCGTGGTGCGCTCTACGACCTGGGCGTAGCGATGTACCGCAGGGGCGAGGAAGACCAGGCGTGCGGGTTGTGGGCGCAGGCCTCGGAGGCCGGGCACGCCGGCGCCGCATACGAACTCGGCATGGTTCGACTACGGCGCGGCGATCCGGTCGGAGCCGAATCCTGGTGGCGCACCGCCGCCGACCGCCGCGAGCCGCGCGCCATCGCCGAACTCGCCGATCTGCTCGACCAGCTCGGCAAACACGCGGAGGCCAAGTCTTGGCGGACATTCGCCGCCGAGCTGCAAGACCCGGACGTGGTCGGTCAGCCGACATCCCTCTGAATCCCGGCCCGCCCGCCTCGCGATCCCGCGGGAAAAGAAGTGGCACCTGGAAGCGCGGATGTCGTACGTTGCGGGACATGTGTGGCAGTCCTGGCGTGAACGGAGCGTACGCGGTCGGCGCGTATCACATCCGGCTGCGTACGGAGGCCCGGGCTGTGCCGGCGCACCGTACCGCTCCGATCTCCTGATCCGTTCGAGCGGAATCCGTATCGGCCGATAGCGGCCGCGGGGTTCTTCGTGCCCTGGCATGGGTCCGGGCGAATCGACCTTCCCGATTCGACCACTCCGTTCGGAGGACACCCATGTCCCACCATCGTTCCCTTTCGCGTGCCCGCGGCGGCGCGGCCGTCTCCTCGAACACGCGAAAACTGCTGTCGCAGAATTTCCTCACCGATATCGGCGCCGCCCGGCTGATCGTGCGCGCTTCCGGCATCACCGCCGAGGATCTCGTCCTCGAAATCGGACCCGGTGACGGCATGCTGACCAGGCAATTGCTCAAGGCGTGTGGACGGGTGCAGGCCTACGAGAAGGATCCGCGCTACGCGGCACTGCTGCGCCGCCGCTACGCCGACGATCCGCGAATTCGGTTGTATCACCGAGATGTCCGCAAGGTGTGCCCGCCGCGTGAGCCGTTCGCGGTGGTGGCCAACGTGCCGTTCGGCAGCACGACCGACATCGTGCGCTGGTGTCTGGCCGCGCGAGGACTCACCTCCGCCACGCTGCTCACCCAGCTCGAATTCGCCCGCAAGCACTCCGGTGACTACGGGCGCTGGACCAAGCTCACCGTCGGCCACTGGCCGACGACGGCGATCGAGCTGGGCGCGCGCGTCGGCAGGCACAGTTTCCATCCGGTTCCGCGGGTGGATGCCGCCATCCTGCGGTTGCGCACCCGGCCGGTTCCGCTGCTGCCGCGCGAGCGGATCGGTGCGTACCGCAGATTGGTCGAGCTGGGTTTCTCGGGGGTCGGCGGCAGTGTGGCGGCGTCGCTGCGGCGGGAGTTCCCCGCCGGCGCGGTGCGCGGCGCCTGCCGGGCAGCCGGAATCTCGCTCGAACAGCCGGTGGGGCTGGTCTCTCCCGATCGCTGGCTGATCCTGTACAGGGCGCTGCGGGCGTGAGCCGGGCTCGCTACAGGAACGTATCGGATACATTCATGCATCGAGACGAGGACAGGAGCGGCGTGACCAACTTCGGCGACTATCAGAACGAGATCTATTTCCAGGGCCTCGGAGGTGTGCTGCCCGATTTCCCGATGACGTACGCCGAGCTGGAAGCGAAAGCCCAGGCGGCGCTACCTCCTGGCGTCTGGTCGTATGTGGCGGGTGGGGCCGGCGATGAACGCACCCAGCGTGCCAACGTGGCGGCTTTCGAGAAACTGGGCCTGGTCCCCCGCATGCTGCGCGCGAGCAAGACGCGAGACCTCTCGATCGAACTGTTCGGGATGACGCTGCCGACGCCGGTCTTCCTGGCCCCGGTCGGCGTGATCGGATTGTGCGCGCAGGACGGGCACGGTGACATCGCCACCGCGAAGGCCGCGGCGCGCACCGGCGTCCCGATGGTCGCCTCCACCCTCACCGTGGATCCGCTGGAACAGGTGGCGGCGGAGTTCGGTGACACCCCCGGAATGTTCCAGCTCTATACCCCCACCAACCGGGACCTCGCGCAGAGCCTGGTCCAGCGGGCCGAGGCCGCGGGCTTCAAGGCCATCGTGGTCACCTTGGACACCTGGGTGCCCGGCTGGCGCCCGCGCGATCTGGCGATCTCCAACTTCCCGCAGTTGCGGGGACACTGCCTGGCCAACTACTTCAGCGATCCGGTGTTCCGCGGCTTGCTGTCCAGTCCACCCGAGCAAGACCCGAAGACAGCCATCCTGACCTGGATCTCGCTCTTCGGCAACGCGTTGACGTGGGATGACCTGGCATGGCTCCGGTCGCTGACGACGCTGCCGCTCGTGCTGAAGGGCATCTGTCATCCCGACGACGCGCGGCGTGCCAAGGACGCGGGTGTCGACGGCATCTATTGCTCGAATCACGGCGGCAGGCAAGCCAACGGCGGTATCCCGGCGATCGAGCATCTGCCCGAGGTGGTCGCGGCGGCCGACGGTCTGCCCGTGCTGTTCGACTCCGGCGTCCGCACCGGCGCCGACATCGTCAAAGCGCTGGCGCTCGGTGCGACGGCCGTCGGGATCGGCCGTCCCTACCCCTACGGACTCGCCCTCGGCGGCGTCGACGGCCTCGTACACGTGCTGCGTTCACTGCTCGCCGAGGCGGACCTGCTGATGGCGGTGGACGGGTACCCGACGATCGCCGACCTGGGTCCGGAAGCGATCCGGCGACTTGCCTGACCCGTGGGTGCGCGAAGTCGGCGGCTGCCGTGCGAAACGCCCCGCGCGTGCGGGCCGCCCAGCGGTTGGGCGGGCCGCACGCGCGGGGCTGCTCCGGCTCAGGCCGACAGCGGCGTGAAGTCGCGGCTGCCGATGTAGCCCGGTCGCGGGGCGGGCGCGGCGAACGGTTCGACCAGCGTGTTGTGCACGCTGTTGAACACCACGAAGATGTTCGATCGCGGGAACGGCGTGATGTTGTTCGACGACCCGTGCATGAGATTGGAGTCGAACAGCAGCGCCGAACCCGCCCGGCCGGTGAACTGACTGATCCCGTAACGGTTCGCCAGCGCGGTGATGTCGTCGGTCGTCGGCACGCCGATCTCCTGCTCCTGCAACGACTCCCGATAGTGCTCGGCCGGGGTGCTGCCCAGGCACGGCACGAAGGTGTGGTGCGAGCCCGGCATCACCATGAGACTGCCGTTGATCGGGTAGTTGTCGGTCAGCGCGATCGACAGGCTCACCGCACGCGGCGCGGGCATGCCGTCCTCGGCGTGCCAGGTCTCGAAATCGGAATGCCAGTAGAACCCGGTGCCACGGAAGCCGGGCATGTAGTTCACCCGGCTCTGGTGCACGTACACCGGCGAACCCAGCACCTGCTCGGCGAGCCGGAGCACCCGCGGCTGACGCACCAGTTCGGCGATCGCCTCGCTCAGCTCGTGCACCTCGAAGACCGAGCGCACGCGGTTCGAGGACTTCTCCACGATGACCCGGTCGTCGTCGCGCAGGGCCGGGTCGTTCGCGAGCCTGCTGATCTCGCCGCTGAAGTGGGCCACTTCGTCGGGCGTGAGCAGCTGGTCCATGATGGCGAACCCGTCGGCGTCGAACGAGGCGAGTTCCGGGCTCTCGATCTCTCCCCACACCGCGGGGTCGGCGCGCTCCAGGTGCGGAGCGGGCGTGCCGAGACGGGTCGGGTAGCGATCGTAGCGAGCCGTCTCGGGCCGGGTTTCGGTGTGCTGCAGAACCATTGGTGTTCTCAACCTCCGATGTTCGCGGCGACCAGCGGGTAGACGCCGTTGCTGTCGTGAACCTCCTGCCCGGTGACCGGCGGATTGAACACGCACATCATCCGCATCGTGGTGCGCACTTCCAAGCGGTGCCGCTCGTGTCCGTCGAGCAGGTACATCGAGCCGGGTGCGAGCTCGTAGGTGACGCCGTTGTCCAGATCGGTCAGCGTGCCCTCGCCCTCGACGAGCCACACGGCTTCCACGTGATGCACATAGTGGAACTCGTGCACCGTCCCCGCGTCAATGGTGGTCTCGTGGAAGGAGAAGCCGACGCCGTCGCCGCCGAGGACGATGCGCTTGCTGCGCCAGCCCTCGCCCGCCACGTCACGCTCGGTGCCGGTGATCTCCGCGGTGCTGCGCACGATCATGCCATCGCCCCCATTCCGCCGCACACCGACTCGACGGCGCCGGTGAGGATCTGCAAACCCTGGTCGAGTTCCTGGTCGGTGACCGTCAGCGGCGGCAGCAGCTTCACCACCTCGTCGGTGGAACCGGAGGTCTCCACCAGCAGCCCGCGCTCGAAGGCGATCTGGCACACCTTGCCCGCCTGCGAGGGATCGTCGAACACCACGCCTTGCACCAATCCGCGGCCACGGGTCGAGACGCCGGGGAAGTATCCCGCGAGTTCACCGAGGGTGCGCGCGATCTTCTCGCCCTTGACCTCGGTCGCCTTCTGGAGGGCGTCGTCGGACCAGTAGTGGCGCAGGGCGGTCGTCGCCGTGACGAACGCGGGATTGTTGCCGCGGAACGTTCCGTTGTGCTCACCCGGCGACCACTCGTCGAGTTCCGGCTTGAACAGCACCAGCGCCATCGGCAGGCCGTAGCCGCCGATCGACTTCGACAGCGTGACGATATCGGGCGTGATGCCCGCGATCTCGAAGGAGAAGAACGGCCCGGTGCGGCCGCAGCCCATCTGCACGTCGTCGACGATCAGCAGGATCTCCCGCTCCCCGCACAGGCCGGCGAGGTGCCGCAGCCACTCGGCGCGGGCGACGTTGACGCCACCTTCGCCCTGCACCGTCTCCACGATCACCGCGGCCGGGCGGTCGAAGCCGGACGACGTGTCGTCGAGCACCTTCTCCATCCACTGGAAGTCGGCGGTCGTGCCGTCGAAGTAGCCGTCGTAGGGCATGTGCGCGGCGTGCACCAACGGCACACCGGCGCCCGCGCGCTTGGCCGCGTTGCCGGTCACCGACAGCGCGCCGAGGGTCATGCCGTGAAATGCGTTGGTGAAGCTGACGATGGTCTCGCGACCGGTCACCTTGCGCGCAAGCTTGAGCGCGGCCTCGACCGCGTTGGCGCCGGTGGGGCCGGGGAACTGGACCTTGTAGTCGAGTCCGCGCGGGGTGAACAGAGTGTCGCGCAACGTCTCCAGAAGCTCACGCTTGGCCGCGGTCGACATGTCCAGGCCGTGGGTGATGCCGTCGCTCGCGATGTAGTCCAGCAGCGAGCGCTTGAGCACGTCGTTGTTGTGGCCGTAGTTCAATGCGCCTGCGCCCGCGAAGAAGTCGAGGTACTCCTTGCCCTCCTCGTCGCGCAGCCAGCTGCCCTTCGCCGTGGTGAACACGGTGGGCCAGGCACGGCAATAACCGCGCACGTTCGACTCCAGGCTTTCGAAAACGGTGGTGTCGGCGTTGATCATCGGTGATCCTCCTCGGTGGTGCGGGCGGTCGGGGCGATGTGATACAGGTCTTCGGGTGCGTGGCTGTCGGGGAAGACGCCCGCGTCGAACAGGGGACGCTTGGTCAGATCCGCGCCCCGGGCCGCCGCCACCGACGTGAACAGGGCTATGGAACCTGCGTTGTCCGGTGAGATGGTCGTCTCGAGCACCGAGACGCCTTGCGCGGCAACACTGTTGAGCAACGTGTGGAGCAGCTCGGCGCCGATCCCGCGTCCGCGCTGCGAGCGGTCCACCGCGATCTGCCAGACGAAGACGGTGTCGGGCGCCTGCGGGCGGACGAATCCGATCACGTAGCCGACGACGCGGCCGTCCAGTTCGGCGACCACCGAGGTTCCGGCGAAATCGCGGCACCACATCAGGTACGCGTAGCTCGAATTGAGGTCCAGCACCGCGGAATCCTTCGCGATGCGCCACATCGGAGCGCCGTCGCTCAGGCGGGGCGTGCGCAGGACCACGGCGGGTCCGGCGTCCTTCCGAGACGGGGTGGCCCCGAGAGCGGCAGCGGCGTTGCCGACGCGCGATCGTTCGATCTCCGCTGGGGACAGGGTTGGCACTGACATACAACTCCCTCGTCGATCAGCCGTACTTATCCAGGCTTACGAAGCGACTTTGAGGTGAACCAGTCGACTTCTTTACGGTCGTATTACGGTTGGATGTCGCCGAGCCGGGGCAACCGCACGACGAATCGCGCGCCCCCGCCAGGGCGATCGGTGCAATGCACCCGGCCGCCATGCGTGGCGACCGTCTCGGCGACCAGCGCCAGGCCGATGCCCGTCCCGTCGGGCGAGCGGCGGCCACTGCGGGCGGTCGCGAAGCGTTCGAATATCCGGTTGCGATCCACGGGCGGTACTCCGGGGCCCGCGTCGTCGACGGTGAGCACGGCATCGGTGCCGTCGCGGTCGACGGTGACCGCGACCACACCGCCGCCGTGCCGGTCGGCGTTGTGCAGCAGGTTGGCCACCGCCCGCTCCAGCTCCACCTTGCGGCCGCGCACGGTGACGTCTTGGCGCACCGTGAGCAGCTCGCCCGGGTAGCGGCGATCGGCCAGGGTGTGAACCAGCAGGTCGCGCACCGACAGGGGCTCGGCGTCGCCGTGGTGCATCCTCGCCTCCACCCGCGCCAGGGCGAGTAGATCGTCCAGCAGCTTGCGCAGATGCTCGACTTCGGCGGTGACCAGGCCGAGCGCCCGCTGCGAGCGTTCCGGCAGATCGCCGCGATGCCGGTTGAGCACGTCGACGCCGGCCATCAAGGTGGTCAGCGGCGTACGCAGCTCGTGGCTGACATCACCGAAGAGCCGGTGCTCCCGTTCGATGCGCCGTTGCAGCGAGTCCACCATGGTGTTGAACGCCTCGACGGTGATCGCCAGGTCCTGGTCATCGGTGGCGGGCAGCCGCTGGTCGAGGTCGCCGGAGGCGATCCGCGCGGCGGTGCCCGCGAGCTGGTGCAGCGGGGTCAGCACTCGTCTGCTCGCCCACCAGCCGACCGCCGCGCCGATCAGGGTCACCCCCACGGCGCAGCCGATCAGCACATTGCGCAGTAGATCGAGATCGGCGTTGAGGTCTCCCGGCGATTCGCTGCCCGCGTGCGGTCGCTGCGCTTCCAGATAGCCGCGGCTGATCACGAACACCGACACGACCAGTACCAGCGACATCAGCGCGGCGATCGTCGCGAAGACGGCGGTCACCCGGGCGCGCAGGCTCCAAGCGTTCGGATTCCAGCGTTCGGCGTCGAGACAGCGCTCAGCGCCGCACATCGAGGCGGTAGCCGAGCCCGCGCACCGTCACCACGATGCGTGGATCGGACGGATCCCGTTCGATCTTCGTACGCAACCGGCGCATGTGCACGTCGACGATGCGCTCGTCACCGAAGAATCCGCGGTCCCACACGCGCTCGAGCAGCACCGTGCGGCTGAGCACCCGGCCCGGCGATTCGGCCAGCTCACACAGCAGACGGAACTCGGTGAGCGTGAGCCGGATCTCCTCGTCGCCGCGGCGCACCACGCCGCTGTCCTGAGCGAGGACGAGCGGAGCCGTGTCGTCGGCCTCGAGCACCATCTCCTGGGGGGTCTCCCGTTCGGCGGAAAGCCGGGACCGGCGGCGCACCGCGCGCATGCGGGCGGTGATCTCCTTGATCTCGAACGGCTTGGTGACGAAATCGTCGGCGCCGGCCTCCAGCGCGGCCACCACGTCGTGGGTGTCGTCGCGAGCGCTGACCACGATGATCGGGACGTCATGGTCGCGGCGGATCTCGCGGATACATTCGAAGCCGTCCATGCCGCCGAGCATCAGATCGACGATCATCACGTCGGGAACACCATTGCTGCGCAGATGAGTGAGCGCGTCCTCGGCTTCCTCCGCCTCGTCGACGTCGTACCCTTCATCTTCCATAGCGAGCCGCAACGCACCACGGACCCGGTCGTCGTCTTCCACGATCATCAGGTTTGCGCTCAAGACCCTATCCCTTGCAGACATGCGGAAGCGCGTCACGATGCGGACAACCGCATCCCCATACCGACGCGACCTTCCGCTTTTCGAGCAACCTTTGCTCGGCTTCGAGTACCCCGGTGCCCAGCCGGTAAACCTCCGGCAGACCGACGCGGGGCCTCCTCGTCCTTCCGTCGACGCTATACGCCCGCCCGGCCCGCCGGGCAGCGGGGCACTGACGCAGCTCGGCTCTCGCGCGCCGCGCCCAAGGCGCGAAGGACGACTCCGCCTCCGAAAAGTCCTTGATCTCAAGTAGTTTCGATCGAACTATCGAACAAGCCGTAACGTGCACGGCGGGCGGGACCGAACGTGTAGCTCACCAGGACAGCGTGCCTTGTGTCACATACTTCGAATACCTCTATGGGTGAGGATCGTCGGTGATCGGTCTCACGGCCGGGCCCAGCGGCCCACCGGCTATCGCGGCGGCTCCAACCGGTTGAAGTTGCTCGGCGGACGGTCGGCGCCAGGCTCTTGATACCAGAAGCGCAATTTGCGGGCATCGAACGTGGCGAACCACTCGTCCCAGTCCACCCGGCGCAGCACCGCTCCGCCGTACCCGGGGAAGTCGAAACGCAGCACCCCGAGCCGTCCGTCGTACTCGCTGCCCGGCACAGTCGCGGGCCGTGCGCCACGCTGCTCGGCCCAGCGGCGGATGACGTCGTGGTTCCTCGTGACGGAAATGTCGCGAGCATGGGGCGACGGCCCTGGCCCACCCGGTCCGAACCGCGGATTCCGGGTGCCTGGGCGGCGCTGGTCGGTCATGACGAGCTCCTCGAGCCATCGGCATCTGTTGTCCGGTTCCTGTCTTGGTACCCGTCCGCGATCTTCCGCAAACTGGTCGGCCGAACCGCCGGCGGGCGAGCACGGACCGGTTCGTCCGGCGGGCGATGGGTAACCGGCCGATGTTCGCCCGTACGAGAAGGAGTTGGCATGTCCAGTCACAGCGCGGCACAGCCGGTCCCGCCCACACCCGAGCCGGACCCGGTGCCGCCCATCCCGGAGCCCGACCCGGTACCGCCGATCCCCGAGCCGGACCCCATTCCTGACCCGAATCCCGTTCCACCGCAACCTGATCCGGACCCGCTGCCGCCGGTTCCCGGTCCCGCGCCACGGCCACCCGCACCCGGCCCCGCGCCGACGCCTCCGATACCGGACCCGGGGCGCCCCTCGCCGGACCCCGGCCTGCCCGGACCGTCGCCGGATCCGGCTCCACCGAATCCGGTGTAGCCCGGCCTGTGCTCAGTCCCGCATCGCCTGTTCGCGCAGCGAATTCAAGGTCCTGGACAGAATGCGCGAGACATGCATCTGGGAGACCCCGAGCCGCTCGGCGATCTGATTCTGTGTCAACGATTCGAAGAATCGCATGATCAGCACCTGACGCTCGCGTTCGGGGAGTTCGCCGAGCAGCGGCTGGACGGCCATAACGTCCTCGACGAGGTGATAGGAGGGCTCTTCGATGCCGAGGCTGTCCAGCAGCGGTTGCGGAGCGCTCTCGGCGTCCTCTCCGGCGACCGCGTCGATGGACGCCGACTGGTAGGCGTTGCCCGCGATCAGCGCCTGGGTCACCTCGACCAGATCGACCTCCAGCTCCGCCGCGATCTCCCTGGCCCGCGGCATCCGGCCCAGACGCTGCGACAGCGTCTCGACCGTGGGCCCGATGCTCAGCTGGATCTCCTTGGTCCGGCGCGGCACCCGGACGGCCCAGGTGTTGTCCCGGAAATGCCGGCGGACCTCGCCCATGATGGTGGGGACCGCGAAGGACAGGAACGACGATCCGCGCGATACGTCGAAACGGTCGGCTGCCTGCACCAGGCCCAGGCGCGCCACTTGCAGCAGATCATCGAAGTTCTCGCCGCGCCCGGAGAACTTCCGGGCGATGTGCTCGGCCAGGGGCAGGCATCGTTCGATCAGCTCCAGGCGCATGGCCTCGCGCCGCGCGTCGCCGGGATCCAGTGCGGCGATCTTCTCGAACAGCGGCTCGATGTTGTCGTAGGTGTCCCCACGCGACCTCGATTCACCCGCCATTGCGGGCACCCCGCACCCAGCTGAAATCGATCACTGTCGGATATCCTCCGAGCACGTTGTCGTGGGACCCCTGCGCGGCGGCGATCGAGTCGGTCAGCGTGCGCACGATATGCCAGCCCAGCCCGGCATGGCCCATCACCGACTCGGTCACCGCGACCGACGAGACGTGCACGAACATCTTGTCGGTGTCGTAGGTGAATTCGCAGTCGATCGTCGAGCCCGCCGCGGCGTCGAGAATGAGGGAAGTCGCCACCTCATCGAGCGCGAGACGGATGTCGGTCACCTCGTCCAGGGCGAAGTCGGCGATGAGGGCAACGGTCTCGGCGAGCGCGCGCAGCATGGTCAGCTGCTCCAGCCGGGCGGGCACCCGTACACCGATAGTCGTTGTGTCGGTAAAGGATCGGGAAGTCCACTCCCCCATTTGCCCATCACCACCTTGTCCTCACAGCCACTCCACCGTGGCCTGCATACCGCTGCGGGTTCTCCTCGACCACCGGAACACCGCAGGCACCGCGGACTGTGGAGCAGAAATACCGCCGCGTTCCTCGTCGAGGACGTACCCGCCGCGACCGGATCGAAACGCGGGTCAGTCGGCGTCGATGCGCTCGTGGGCGGTGAGCAGCAGATGGTCGAATCGAGTTCGCAGCCCGGGCGTGACACCGGTCAGACCGGGCAGATCGGCGACCAGCCGGGCGGCCAGTGTCCGCAGCTTGACGTTGGTTTCCTGCGATCGCCAGCTCAGCACCCGGAACGCCTGCTCGGGACCGATGCCGTAGATCAGCATGAGGGCGCCCTTCGCCTGTTCGATCACCGATCGCGCGGCGTACAGCTCGGGCAGGGCGTCGTCCAGCGTCTCCTGCCGGTGCTCGGCGAGGGTGTCGGTGACGTCGATGTAATACCCCGAAGTGCCGACCACCCGGCTCCCCTCGTCGACCATCCGATCGGCGACCAGGATCACGTGGTGCACGGCGCCCGCGGTGTCGATGATGCGGTGCCTGCTGGAGAACGGTTCCGCGTCGGCGATCGATCGCGCCAAGGCGCTGGCCACCGCCTCGCGGTCGTCGGGGTGCTTGTGCGTCAGCAACAACTCCGTCGTCGGCGTCACCGACCCCGGTCGGTAGCCGTGCATCGACGCGACCTCGTCCGACCACTCCCATCGCTGGTCGGCGAACCAGAAACGGAAACCGCCGACGCTCTGCGGCGTTCCCGTACCGATCACCCGATCCAGCGCGAGCGCTTCCTCGGGCTGGACCGACCTGCTTTCACTCACCGCAGAAGTATCCGATGCCGGTGCGCCCGGTGTGACCGGATCGGGGGGTCACACCGCGAGCACGGGCTCCGAGACGGCCTTCGGTCAGGCGTCCAGTGCGGTCCGCATGGACGAGTAGCGGGGGAACAACGATCGCACGCCGGTCACCTCGAGTGCGCGCTCCACCCCCGGTCCGCCCGCGACGATCCGCAGATCCGGACGACCACCCACCGCGTCCCTGCGCAGCGCGCCCAGCCGCACGGCCGCGCGCAGGCTCAAGAACCTCGCCGCGCGCAGATCGATCACCACCGCATCGCACGGTGACTGCAGAGCCCGGTCGACCGTCTCGAAGAACTCGGCCGACACGGCGGCGTCCAACTCGCCTTCGACTCGGACCACCACGCACTCGCGGCGGCGATCCACCCGCTGTGCCCACAACCGGTTGTCCCGACGACGTCCCGGTCCCGAACCATTGAGATGCACGCCCTCGGCATGCTCTCGTAGCAGAGAAATGGCAGACAAGTCGAACCTCCCGTGTAGGGGGTTTCCAGTCCTTCGCGGCGGCCGGGACGAGGGCGGCGCGAGCGCGAATCGGTTGCCGTGCCGTCCCATCGACCGGCTGCGCCGAATGCGTCGAACCGGGGTCGGCTGTGATCTCAACCTTTCTACAGTGTGGCACGGTCCACACGTTCCCGACAGCGTTCGGTAGGAGAACGTGACCCGTCGCCGGCGGGCCCGCGATCATGGAAAACCGACCGTTCGGCTCGCGATCTGCCCGCTGACGTGGGGTTTCATCGGCCCGCGTCCGGGCATATCCCCGACATATTCCCGAACGTCACGCGATGCCGGTCGTAGGGCAAGCGCGCGGATGAGCGCGTCCGCACGGCGCCCCGCGACGAGAACGGAGCAACCCGGTGAAGATTGCCATGGTTTCCGAAGACGCCAGCCCGCTCGCCGAGGGGAGCCCTGCCGATGGGGGCGGCCGCGGTGCGTACGTCGCCGAATTGTCGGCGGCCTACGCGCGCCGCGGGCACGAGGTGACGGTCTATACCCGGCGCATCGGCCCACGCGCCCCCGCCGAGCTGCTCACCGAGGGCGGCTATCGCGTGGTGCACGTCGCGGCCGGACCGCCCACCCCCCTGCCGAGCGATCGGACCTTGCCCTACCTCGGGGATTTCGGCACGGTCCTGCGGCGGCACTGGGCCGCCGAACGACCGGATATCGTGCACGCGCACTACTGGAAATCGGGGCTCGCCGCCGAGCTGGCCTCGCGCGCCCACGGCATCCCGGTGGTCCTGACCTTCCACGGCCTCGGCACCGTGCAGCGGCGCTGCGAAGGGCTCGCCGACCCGAGTCCGCGCTCGCGCATCCGGTTCGAGCGGCTCATCGCGACGCGGGCCGCGCACGTGGTGGCGACCTGCTCCGACGAGGTCGCGGAGCTGGCCAGGATGGGCGTGCCGCGGTTCCGGACCACGATCGTGCCGCACGGCGTCGACCTCACCGCGTTCACCCCGGAGGGCGCTGCCGCCGATCGGCACGCCACACACCGATTGCTCGCGTCCGGAGAGTTGGTGCGGCGCAGCGGATTCGATCCGGTCATCCGAGCGCTGGCAGACCTTCCGGACACTGAACTGGTGATCGTGGGAGCCCCGGCCGCCGACGACGAAGACGACGCCGAAGGTCGCCGGTTGCGCCGCCTGGCCTCGGATCACGGTGTGCGCGAACGTCTCCGGTTGGCCGGAGCGGTGACGCGGCCGACGTTGCCGCGGCTGTACCGCTCCGCGGACGTGGTGCTCTGCACGCCCTGGTACGAGCCGTTCGGACGGGTGGCCCTGGAAGCGATGGCCTGCGGCAAGCCGGTGATCGCCACGCCCGTCGGCGGTCTGCTCGACACGGTGGTCGACGGCGTCACCGGGCGCTTCGTCGCCCCGCCCGAACCCGACGCGATCGTCCGGGCCGTGCGCCCCCTGCTCGAGGACTCGACACTCCGCGAAACCTGGGGCGCCGCAGGGTATCAGCGGGCCGCGAGCCGGAATTCCTGGGATCGGGTCGCGACCGAGACGCTCAGCGCCTATCACCGAGGTGCCCCCGCCCACGCGGGAGAAGTGGTCTCCTGGGCCCGCTGATCGGCCCGCTGACTCGCGAGTATTCGGGTCAGGAGTGGTCGGCGCGGACATGCTCGGAGCCGCTGCGCCAGCGCCACGGCGCGACGAGCCATGTCACCACGAACAACGCGACGGAGACGACGCCGGTCGCCACTGCCGCCGCCGTCCCCGTCACGTAGTCGACCACGAGGATCACCGCGCCGATCAACGCGAGACCCAACAGGGCGACGCCCGCCATCGCGCAGCGGTGCGCCGCCGCGACGACATTGCCCAGGCGGTGGCGGCGGAACAGGATGCGGTGCCAGGACACCGGGGCGATCAAGAACACCGTGGCCCCCAGAACGGCGGCCAAGGTGGCCATATAGAGCGCTCGCATACCCGGGGACAGCGTGCCGAACGACGCCTGGAACGGCAGGACCAGCAACGCCCCGAAGAGGAACTGCACACCGGTCTGCACGACACGCAACTCCTGGATCAGGCTGCCCCAGTTCCGGTCCAGTCGTTCGAGTTCGGTCTCGCCACGGGCGCGGCGCGCCCAGGCGTCGTCCTCATCCTCGGGCACGCGCCGACTCCCGGCGATTGCGCTTCTTGATCGCCTCGACGAGTTCGCCCTTGGTCATCCGCGAGCGACCGGAGATGTCCAGTCGCCGGGCGATGCCGAGCAGGTGCTCCTTGGACGCGTTGGCATCGACGCCTTCGGCGGTCTCGCCCCGCGCGTCCGGGCCGCCGTGTTCGGCGCGCTCGTCGGAGGGCCCGCGGCGAGCCTTGGCCTCCCAGTGATCGCCGACTTTCTCGTAGCTGTGCTTCAACGCGGCGTAGGCGACGCGATAGGCGCGCTGCTCGTCGCCGTCGTACTGTTCGAGCGCGGCGTCGTGCGCCTCGGCGAAGGTGCGCTGGGCCTTCTCCTCCGACCGCTGCAGCGTGCTCGGCAACTCCGACTGCTCGACGTCGCCGCGTGCTGTCGTCTTGGGCATATATCGCTCCTCTCCCGTCCCGAGGCCGGTGGTCCGGAGTAGTGCGAAAGCCCGGTGCGCCGCTGCGCGGGCCCTCCGGATATCCGGACGCATACCCGGTGAAACGCCGATTAACCCGGTGTCTGCCGGGTACCACCGCTGCATGGCCGTTACCACCGATCAGCTGCTGCATGCGCTCACCCGCACGGTGAACGCGTTGGCGGCGACAGATATCCGATTCGCGGTGGCGGGCGGCTGCGCGGTCTATGCCCGTGGCGGCCCCACCTCCCAGCACGACGTCGACATCTTCGTCAAACCGGAGGACAGTGGGCGAGCGATCCACACGCTGGCCCGCGCGGGTCTGCGGGTGTGCGACCCGCCGGAGAACTGGCTACGCAAGGTCTACGCCGACGACATCCTCGTCGATGTGATCCACCGTCCGAACGATCGTGACGTGACCGACGAACTGCTCGACCGGGCCACCGAGATGCGGATCGGGCCCGCGAAGGCCCCGGTGATCAGCGGCACCGACCTGATGGTGGACAAGATGCTCGTCTTCGACGCACACCGCCTGGATCTCAGCCCGATTCTGCACATCGCGCGGGACCTGCGGGAACAGGTGGACTGGGAGGCGGTGCGCGAACAGACCAAGGCCTCGCCCTACGCGCGGGCCTTCATGGGCCTCCTCGACGATCTCGGCATCACCCGCACCGGAAAGGTGGAATAGATGGAGCAGCCGCAATACCTGGTCGCACGGTTGCGCCGGGCGCTGGCCGAGGATCCCCGCACCGCCGAACTCGGCGTGCAGGTGACCATCCGCGGCGACGTCGTGGTGCTGTGCGGCGAGGTGAGCAGCGAGAACTGCAAACAACAGATGGAAACCGTCGTGCACGAGCAGCTTCCGCACGCGCGGATCCACAACGACGTCCATGTCAACCGTCCCACGGCACCCGTCGAGACCGAGACGCTGGAGCCGGACGGACCCGGAAGGAGTTGAGCCGCATGCGGATAGCCGCCGTCGGTGATGTACATCTCGGCGTGGATTCGCGCGGGCAATGGCGGCCCGCCCTGGACGGCCTCTCCGAGCGAGCCGATGTGCTGCTGCTGGCGGGCGACCTGACCCGCCACGGCACCGCCGACGAAGGCCGGGTGGTCGCGGCGGAGTTCGCCGACCTGGGCGTGCCGGTCGTGGCGGTCCTGGGCAACCACGACTATCACGGCGACGCCGACCGTGAGATCGCGACCGTGCTGACCGACCACGGCATCACCGTCCTGGACGGAACCTCGGTGACCTTGAACGTGGACGGGAGCACGCTCGGGGTCGCGGGCACCAAAGGCTTCGGCGGCGGGTTCGCGGGCAAATGCGCGAGCGTGTTCGGCGAACCCTTGATGCGCGAGTTCGCCGCGCACACGGTGGACGTGGCCGCCGCGCTCGGCGAAGCCCTCGCCACGTTGCACACCGACGTCACCGTCGCGCTCACGCACTACTCCCCGATCAGTGACACGCTGCACGGCGAACCGAGGGAGATCTATCCCTTCCTCGGTTCCTACCTGCTCGGCGAGGCGATCGATGAACACGGCGCGGACCTGGCGTTGCACGGTCACGCGCACGCCGGGACCGAACGCGGCACCACTCCGGGCGGCATCCGGGTGCGCAATGTCGCCCAGCCGGTGATCCGAGCGGCGTACGCGGTCTACGACATGCACCCGGCCACGGTCTGAGGAAGCGCCGAACTCAGAAGTCGGTCGAGATGGCCTCCACCGTGCTGCCCGATTGCGTGTTGTCGACGGCGGTGGCCACGTCGGCCTGCGCGATGATGCCGACCAGCCGGCCCTGCTCCAGCACCGGTACGCGGCGTACCTGATGCTGCGACATGACCGACATGACCTTGCGCACGTCGTCGTCGGCTTCGACGGTGACCAGCTCCCCGCCGCCGAGTTCGCCCGCGTCGACGCCGAGCGGGTCCTTGCGCTGAGCGATCACTTCGACCACGATGTCGCGGTCGGTGAGCATTCCCTTCAGCTTGCCGTCCTCGCCGCAGATGGGCAGGGCGCCGATATTCAACTCCGCCATGCGCTGCGCGGCGGCGACCACCGTGTCGCTGGATCGGACGCATTCCACATTCGCGGTCATGATGTCCCGTGCTGTTGTCATCGGGATCCCTCCTGGGACTTCTTACCGGTAAGAGCGGCCCGAACCGGGCGGCTCGCTGAGGTCGTACCCCCGTTTCGGATCCGCTAACGCGGGCATCCGACCGGTACGGCCGCTCCGGACGGGCCCGGTTCGACCATTCGAGCCGCGGGCCGCCCATGCACCGAAGACGTTGCCGCTCAGCAGAAAGGACATCCGATGCTGCCAGCACCGAACGAGCCGACCGCGGGATCCGGCGCCGGAGAGCAGCACGCACCCCGGACCCACACGTTCCCGGACGACACCCGCACCAACCGCACACACGCCGGAGAATCCATCGAGGACGCCCGTAACTGGCCGGGGATCATCCTGGTCGCGGTCGGCATCGTGGCCATGGCGCTCACGCTCACCGCCGCCGGGTACGGATTCGCGGGCTGGGCGGTGATCGCGGGTGTCGTCTGCGGCGTCTGCATCATCGCGGGCGTCCTCGTGATCATCGCCGAGCATCGCCGGATCAAGTCGCGAGAAGGCAAGCGGCTGCGGGACGCCGCCGGGCACTGATCGCGAGTCCGCCCGCCCGGCTGAGGCCGTGCGGCCGCCCGTGACGCCGCCCGGAAAACGCGGCTTCGACATCCAGGAGAAACAGAATGACAAACCAGCCCAACCGGCCCTTGGGCCGCTTCGCGCTGCTCATGGGCGCGCTGGCGGCGGGCTCGGTGCTCACCGCGTGTTCGGCCGACGACGGCGATCCGGCCGCGGACACGCCCGCACCCGCGACCGTCTCGATCACCATGCCGGGACCGTCCAGCTCGCAGGTGCCGAATACCGACGAGATCACTCCCGCGGCGGCCGAGCAGCTGTGCGACATGATGCGCGCCGACATCGACACCTGGCGTGGCCAGGGCGCGACGGTCGCCAAAGTGACGTTCAACGGCACCGTGCACAACTGGGCCGCCCGCAACGGCGGTCTCAACGACGTGGTCGTCACCGACCGGGGCACGATCGACACCATCACCACGCAGAATTGCCCCGATGTCCGCGAGCAGGCGGTGCAGGCGCTGAACGTGCCGGACCTGGCCTCGGCTCTGGCGGGGTTCGGCCGATGAGCGCCGCGGGCCGCATGGGCATCGCCGCGCTCGCCGCGCTGGCACTCTGCGCGGGCGGATGCGGCGACGAGCCGAAGAAGATCGTGAACAAGGGCGGTGACACGCCGTGCAACGAATTCGTCGCCCAGGATGACGACAAGCAGCGCATCACCACCGAGAAGTTCCTCGAGCAGGAACGCGAGGGCGACGGCACGCCCGACGCCAGGACCGTCGATGCCTCGATCGCGGCGATCAAGCTGATGTGCGCGGCACAGGCCAATCCGGATACTCCGATCCGCAAGGCCGATCTCACCGGCATCTTCGTGCCGAAATAGCCAGGGTTTCGAATCAGGCAGAACGGGCATCTTCGGATGTAGCAAGGACTGCTCGTCCGATTTCCGAATGCCGCTCCCGCCGTGGGTGTCCAGGCGCCGAACCCCTTCGGGAGCACCGCCGCCATCCGTGCGTTCCCCTCGACAACGGCGTCGAGTACCGCACCACGGCGGCGGGCTTCGAGCCCCGTTTCGCGGCATTCCCGCGAACGACTCGAAGCTATGTGGCACACCCGCCCCGGGCCGCCGACGATGTCGGCCCGGGCGGCGGGGCCGTGCCCTCGGCACCGAAGTGGAGGCTTTTCCGTGACTGTGTTGCTCGCGCTGCGCGCGCACGGGCTGCGGGAGCTGCTGACCGCGGTTCCCGCGCTACGCGCGTTGCACGACGTCCGTCCGCGCCACCGGCTCGTACTCGCCGCCCCTGGATGGCTGCGTCCCGTCGTAGAACTGGCCGATTGCGTCGACGAACTCCATGCGACCCCGATGGCGGGCGGACTGCGCTGGAACGCCCCGCCGCCGTCCTTCGCGGTCAATCTGCACGACGCCGGGGCCGACAGCATACGCGCGCTGCTGGCGACCGATCCCGAACAGACGATCACCTTCCGCCACAAGGACTTTCCGCAGTTGCCGGGTGCGCTGTGCGAGCCGGGCCTGCACGAGACCGTGCGGTGGTGCCGGCTGCTGGAATGGGCGGGAATCGCGGCCGATCCAGCGCGACTGGACCTTACACCGCCGCCGGAGAGCGCGGGTGAGCGCCGCTGGATCGTCGTCTATCCGGGCGGGGCGCCTGCTCGGCGCTGGCCCGCGGAGCGCTTCGCGACGGTGGCGGCGGGCCTGCGCGAATGGGGGTACCCGGTGCGGGTCGTCGGCAGCGCGGCCGACCGTCCGCTCGCGCGCGGCGTGGCCGAAGCGGCCGGATTGCCCGAAAACAGCGTGCTGGCAGGCGAACTCACGCTGCGGCAGCTGGCCGTCACGGTGGCCGACGCCGCCCTCGTGCTCAGCGGCGACACGGGGGTGGGGCATCTGGCCACGGCGTTCGGCACCCCGTCGGTGCTCGTCTTCGGCCCCGATTCGCCCGCGGTGTGGGGACCGCCCCCGGAACGGATGGCCCATGTCGCCTTGTGGGCCGGACACGTCGGCGATTCCCGCTCGGACGCGCCGGCGCCCGGGTTGGCGATGATCAGCGCCGCCGAGGTGCTGGCCGCGGCGGATCGGCAGCTCAGCAGTCAGGTCCGGGTGTGACGAGGAAGCGACGCGGGCGTTTCAGGCCGCCGAGACCGGCTATCTCGGGCTTATGACGTCCCTATGGTTGCACGGCGCGCAGGTTCCGGCGCGGTTGCGGTTGACGCCGGGATCGCACTTCGACACGGTGGTGATCGGCGGCGGGCTCACCGGACTGGTGACCGCCCTGCTGCTGGTGGAGAACGGCGTCGAGGTGGCCGTGGTCGAAGGCAAGCGCGTCGGTGCGGGAACGACCGGGGCGACCACCGGGAAAGTCAGCCTGCTACAGGGGACCCGTGCCCAGCAGATCGCCAAGCACCACTCCGATGACGTCCTGCGCGACTACGTGGCGGCCAATCGCGAAGGCCAGGAATGGCTGCTGCGTTTCTGCGCCGCCCATGACGTCGCCGTCGAGCGGGCCGCGGCATTGACCTACGCGCAGACCGACGACGAGATGTCCGCCGTGCGAGCGGAATACGCCGCGACGCAGAAGGCCGGTCTGCCCACCGAACTACTCTTCGAGCTGGATACCCCCTTCCCGGCGCACGGCGCGGTCCGCCTCGCCGATCAGGCACAACTCGACCCGATGGCGCTGCTGGCGGCCTTGGCGGCCGACGTGGAATCGCACGGCGCGCCGATCTACGAATCCACCTCGGTTCGCGGCGTGCACCACGGCGGCCGCGGCGAGCTGGTCGTCGCCACCGAGCACGGTGACCTCGGCGCGCGGCGGGTGGTGCTGGCCACCGGGACGCCGATCCTCGATCGCGGCGGGTTCTTCGCGCGTCTGACTCCGCAGCGCTCCTACCTGACGGCCCTCCGCCTGGACCGCCCCGCTCCGCGCGACATGTACATCAGCGCGGGCAGCCCGACCAGGTCCCTGCGTCGCGCGCAGGGACCGGACGGCGAGCTGCTGCTGGTCGGCGGCAACGGCCATGTCGTCGGCCGCGGCGGGTCGACCCGCGAGAAAGTGGAGGATCTGGTGAGCTGGGCGCGAACCTGGTTCCCCGGCGCCGAACCGACGCACCGATGGTCCGCTCAGGACTACTCCCCCATCGGTGAACTTCCCTACGTGGGTCCGGTGCTGCCCGGTCAGAACGACATACAGCTGGCCACCGGCTACGCCAAATGGGGTTTGACCAATGGTGTGGCCGCGGCCATCGCGCTGGCCGGACGGCTCACCGGCACGCCGCCCCGGTGGGCGGGCGCCCTGGCGAGCTGGCGTCCGGACGAACTCAAGGCGCTACCGGCGGCCACGAAGATCAACAGTGCTGTGGCGCAGAAGCTCTCCGCGGGCTGGCTGCGGGTCGCGACCCACCACGACGGCGCCGCGCCGGAGGAAGGCTGCGGCACGGTACTGCGTGAGGGCCTGCACCCGACCGCCGTGTGCACGGTGGACGGCGTCACCAACCGGGTCTCGGCGGTGTGCCCGCACCTGTACGGCATCGTCAACTGGAACGACGCCGAACGCACCTGGGACTGCCCGCTGCACGGCTCGCGTTTCGCCGCGGACGGCACGCTGATCGAAGGACCGGCCACCAGTTCGCTCACTCCCCTGCACGTGCCGCGGGACACCCCCTGAGCGGACGGTCCGCCGGATCCGGATCGACCCCCCGAGTCAGTTCGTCAGCGGCTTGGCCTCGGTCAGGATTCGGTCGACCGTCTGCTCGACCGTCGACTCCGAGGTGTCCAGCCAGAGTCCGATCCGGGGCGTACTCTCGCGCAGCAGCGTGTCCAGCTCCGCCACGGTGAATTCGTCGTAGGCGACCTTGCCCCGCCCGGCCTCCCGCGCGGCGACCACCTCCGGGCGCGGTGCGAGCACCACGACATAGAGCGGGCGCGTGACGATGAGATCCGCCAGCCAGGGCAGGAAGTCGCCGAGCACGACGTCTTGCAGGACGGTCGTGAACCCGGATTCGGCGTAGGCGTCGGCCGTCGCGGCGGCCAGCCGGTAGCGCAATCGCAGCTGGGCCAGTGCCTCGGGCGATGGATCGGCGCTCATCTCCACCCGCCCGTGCACGACGAAACGGCGGAACACGTCCCCGCGCACGTGCGCCGAGCGCGGCAGCCGTTCGGCCAATGCCTGGGCCACGGTGGATTTGCCCGCCGCCTGGATTCCGGTGATCAGATAGACAGCCGATGTCATGACGACGATCATGGCGAATCCCGGCTCGACCGCCGGCGGGCGCCCTGCGGTGTTCAGTTGGCGGCGGCGCCTGCCTTCTGTTCGACGTAGCGGTTCATCGCCCAGTTCAACCCGCGCATCGCGACGTTGTATCCGGGCGGGAAGTAACGCTGCGCCCAGAAGCCCACGCGGATGTCCGGTGAGGTGAAGACCAGGTAGCGGTTGCGCTCGACGCCGCGCACGATCGACCGCGCCGCCGCTTCCGGCGTCACCGCGTGCCGCATGAACAGCGCCATTCCCCGCTGCACCGCATCGGCCGTGCGATCGACGCCCGCGATGTCGACGCTGTCCACCATGGGTGTCGCCATCGCCCCCGGACACACCAGGCTCACGCCGATGCGGTGGCGCGCCAAGTCGAAGCGCAGCACCTCCGACACCCCGCGCAGGCCGAACTTGCTCGCGCTGTACGGCGCATGCCAGGGCAGGCCGAACAGCCCCGCCGCCGACGACACGTTCACCAGATGGCCACCGCGCCCGGCCGCGATCATCGGCGGGACGAACGCTTCGATCACGTGGATCGGGCCCATCAGGTCGATGTCGATGGTGCGCCGCCATTGGCTGTGCGTCAGCCGGTCGACAGTGCCCCAGGTGGCGATGCCCGCCACGTTCATGACGATGTCGACGCTGCCCACCGCGTCGTGCACCCGCGCCGCCAGTGCGACGACCTGGTCGTAGTCACTGACATCGGCCGCCTCGGCCAGATGCACCGTGGCGCCCGCGGCACGTGCGTCCGCGGCGGTTCGCGCCAGGCCCTCCTCGGCGATATCGGTCAGCACGAGCGCGGCGCCCTCGGCCGCCGCCGCGAGCGCCGTGCTGCGACCGAGACCGCTGGCCGCCCCGGTGATCAGGCAGATTTTGCCGGCGAACTTCGTCATAGTGGACGACCATACGCAACCATGAACATCGCTGTCTATGGAACTGACGGACGGCTTCCCCACGGAACAGGCGCCAGCGCGACCGTGATGTTGTCCCCGCCGCCGCAGCGCAACGCGAACTCCGCGAGTGCGCGGGCCGCTGCCGCGGGCGACGCGCCCGCCATCTGCTCGGCCAGCGCGGACGGGGAGGGAGCGTAGTTCCACAATCCGTCGGAGCACAGCAGCAGCAGGCCGGGCCCCGAGACACGGACCGTCCGTACGCAGTTGTCCGCCCACGGCTCCGGCGGGCTGTCCGCGCCCAGCCAGCGGATCAACGTGTGCGCCCGGGGGTCGGCCATCGCCGCACGCTCGTCCATCGCGCCCGCGTCGACCAGCGCCTGGGCCCACGAGTCGTCGACGGTCAACCGTCGGGGCTGCTCGTCGGCCGGTCGTCCGTCCCGGCCGGTCGGCAACCAATAAGCGCGACTGTCACCGACATTGGCCACGGTGATCTCGGTTTCCTCGCCGTGGTGGGCGACGACGGCGGAGACGTAGGTGCACGAGGGCGCGGGGCCGTCGGGAACGTCGACGTCGCGGACCGCCTGCACCGCGGCCGTCAGTCCGGCCATGATCGCCTCTGCGACGGGCGCTCCGGTGGCGAGCGCGGCAGCGGTGGCACCGACCCCGGCGCGGACCGCCGCACCCGAAGCCACCTGTGGGCGCGATGAGGTCGACACGCCATCGCTGACCGCGATCACGACGGATGCGGCCGCTCCGGGCGCGGCACCTTCGAGCACCCCGGCAGCGACGGCGTCCTCGTTGCGCGCATGGGCGATGCCACGATCGGTGAGCACCGCGACCGCGCCGAGGTCGGCGTCGAAGCGATCCGGCGCCGTCCGGGCCCGGCCGCAGCGCGCGCAGCGCCCCTCCACGTCGAAGCGGTCTCCCCCGCACTCGACGCACGGCGTCGGATCGTCACCGGGCAGCGCGACGTACCGGTAACCGAGTTCCAGACCGCAGGACGGGCACCGCCGGCCGTCCAATCCGACAGCCGAGCATCCCGCGCAGCGTAGGTCGGCACCTTCATCGCTCACCGGTTCGCTCCCCCGGCCGACGATGCCGCGGATCCGGCATGCTCCCGAAGTCGTTGGCCCAACCGTAACCACAGTGGCTCGTTGCTGGTGCGAACTTCCACACCGTCCTCCTTCATCTCCCCGGCAGGCCGACTCCGATCGCGATAGTACGGGAGCGTCGCGAGCTTCCGTCCCAGTGCTGGAGCGACCGGCCGCTGCCCGGCGGCACGATAGCCGACGGTCTGCCCGCGGCTGCGCGCAGCAGCATGCTCCACCGGATGACCGGCTCGGCGGGGAGCCGCTGACGCTCAGACCAACTCGGGCGCGCGCTGCGGGCGCCGGCCGCGCGAGCGAAACGTCTGCGGCGGACAGCCCTGCCAGCGGCGGAAGGCACGGATGAAAGAGGCCGCCTCCGCGTAGCCGAGCCGTGCGGCGACCTGTTCGGTGGTCATATCGGTGTGTGCGAGCAACACCTCCGACATGGTTCGGCGCACCTCGTCCAGCAGTGCCCGGAACGACGTGCCTTCCTCGTGCAGCCGCCGAGACAGCGTGCGCGAGCTCATATACAGCCCGAGGGCGACCGTCGACTGATCGGGGATCTCACCCGGCGTGCGGACCAGGCGGTCGCGTACCGAAGCCGCGACGCCGGTGCGCGTCCGGTGCCGGTCGAGCAGATCGCGGCACAGTTGCCCGCAGTTGTCCCGCGCGGCGTCGTTCGCCGGGGGCAACGGCCGGTCCAGCACACCGCGGTCGAAGACCACCGCGCTCACCGGCGCACCGAATATCGGCGCGACCCCGAAGATGTCGCGATATCGCCGGATGTCGCGCGGAACAGCATGCCGGAAACTGACCTGCCGTACCGGCACACCCGCGGAGAACAGCTCACGATCGAAGGCGGGCAATCCGGCCAGGCTCGCTTCGGCGAAGAATGCCCGCGTCCCGGGCGGAATGTTCGAATCCTCGAACACCAGCCGCGCTTCGCCGCCCGCTTCCTCGACGGTCAATCGCCCGAACGGCACCGTACGACCGACGCAGCACAACCCGACTTCGATCAGCTCGCGCAGTGTCCGGCTGCCCAGCAGGGCGAGCCCCCACGGCCCGCGCGAGCGCAGCCGGTGCCGGACCGCCGCCGCGAGGCCGAGCCCGGGTTCGTCACCGAAGCGACCGAGCACCGCGTGCACTACCCGCAGTTCGTCGTGCGCGGTGATCTCGGCGGCCGGATCGTCCAGCTCGGCGGGCCCCAGCGCCGTTCCGGCCAGGCACTCGGCAGGCACCATGCCCCGCTCACCGGCGATGTGTACGAGAGCGCGCACGCCCGCGGCACTGCGGAGAGAATCCGGATCGACCATGGCTCGCATCCTCGATGAGCGGTACTACGCGGTATCGGCGCAATGTATCAATCGGGTGTCGCGCGCATCGGTGGTTCGCCGAAATGCCGGGTGCGCCACACCCTGGCGCACAGTATTTTTCG
This sequence comes from Nocardia sp. NPDC047648, assembly GCF_040642815.1. Classification (NCBI taxonomy): domain Bacteria; kingdom Bacillati; phylum Actinomycetota; class Actinomycetes; order Mycobacteriales; family Nocardiaceae; genus Nocardia; species Nocardia sp. NPDC047648. The sequence goes on from NZ_JBEYSX010000001.1 coordinate 181,307, forward strand.
TCGCCCGAACAGCGGAATCCGATGCTCGCACGCGCTCAATCCCGCACGGTGATGCCGATGGAACGCGCGAAAGCGGGCGCCAGGTCGATCAGCTGCAAACCGGTGACCGTCGCCCCCCGCAGGCTGTCGAGCCCCTCGGTGAAGTCGAGGGCGGTCGCGCCGCGCAGATCCACTTTCGCCAGCCGTGTCTTGCGCAACGACAGCCGGACGAGCGCCGAGCCGGGCACCGTGACGTCGGTGAGCGCGGCCTCGGCGAAGTCGCAATCGCGCAGCACACAGTCGACGAAGGACACTTCGCGCAAGTGGGCGCCGCGGAAGTTGACCGAGTCGAATTTGCAGCCTTCGAACCGCACCCGCCGCAGGTTCGCTCCCGCGAAATCGACGCCGGACATCGCACCCGACACCATCTCCCCGTCGAGCCATCCCGTGTCGGCCAGTTCGGTGCCCACCCAGCGGACCTGACGCAGCCACACATCGGTGAACCGGCTGTAGCGCAGGCTTCCCCGGGTGAAAGTGATCGAGGTGAACGCCGACTCGGTGAACCGCGCGTGCCGCACATCGAGATCGTCGAGTTCACCGCCGTCCATCCGCACGCAGTCGTAGTCACCTTCCGCCTCGAGGTCGCCGTCCGGGGCCTCGAGGTACCGCGCGTAGGGCAGGTCGTCGAGTTCGCGCGCCATGCGCTCCTCCAGTTCGTCACGATGATCGGTCGGCGCCGAGTATTCCGGTGACCCACGACAGGTTCGCCGCCGATCCGATCGGAGGGTGCGCTCATCGGGCGACCGAACGTGCCGCTAGCCGATGTGGCCGATGTCCGACCAGAGATCGCACTGGTGTCGACTGGCGAAGGAGTCCGCGACGGTGATGTCGTCGCTGCCGAGTTCGAGGGTTCGGGTCGTGTCCGAGGCCGAGGGCCACGGGGCGAAGGCCGGCGTTTCGGGGTTCCCGGTGTGCGCGAACTGTGCCCAGCTCTGCTGGATCCGCTGGGAGAGACGGTCCGCCGCGGGTGGCAGCGGGATGGGCACGCCCAACAGTCCGGAGAAGACGTAGGGCACTTCGGCGCCGTGAAAGGCTCCGGGCAGGATCGGGTTGTGCCCCAGGGGCGCATCGTTGAACTGGTATTGCCACACCCGAGCACCGCCGCGACGGGCGGCTCGGGTCGTGAACAACGCCGGACAGGCGAAGAAACCGTCGGTGATCACGTGCTGCTTGGCCTCAGCCGGGGACGGGAAGGCCACGACGGGGTATCGCCGCAGCACGCGATCGGCGTTACCGGTGAAGATCTCTCGCGCCCAATCCACGTAGTCCGCCGAGTCCGGCACGGTGGCGTGAGCGAAATCGAGCAGCGCGAGAAACGTCGCCCCTTCGTCGGCGTTGCTGCCGACGACGAGCGGAATATCGCGTGCGGCCCCGTCGTCCAAAGCGTTCTCCGGCGAGGTGGTGACGACGACGTCGTCGCGCACCGGGGTCCAGGTGACGGCCATCGTGTGCAGAGTCGTCGTGGGCGAATCCAGCATCCGGTCGGCCGGTAGCGCGCGCAGGCACGCCAGGCGAGTCGCGGCCTCGGCGCAGCCGAGACCCGCGGCGTAGTCGGCCGAACGCTGATAGGCCTGTTCTTTCGAGGCGGGTGCGAGGGGGCTGCGTGCGCAGGAACCGCTTTCGATGATGGCTTTGGCGTAGAGACCGCGGGCGGTCGGTGAGGCCAGTTGTGTGCAGACGCTCATGCCGCCCGCGGATTCGCCGAACAAGGTGAGGTTCTCCGGGTTTCCACCGAAGGCCGCGGCGTTGTCCCGGATCCATCGCAGTGCTGCCTGCTGGTCGAGGGTGCCGTAGGTTCCGGTCATCCCGCCTTCGGTCGCAGCGAGTTCGGGCAGCGCCAGGAAACCGAACGGGCCGAGTCGGTAGTTGGGTATCGCGACGATGACCTGGCCGTCCCGAACGAGCCGGGCGGGTGAGTCGTACTGGGCGTTGGAACCGAGAACGAACGCACCACCGTAGAACCACACCATGATCGGAAGTTCGGTTCCGGCAGGATGTTCCGGCACGTAGACGTCGATGGAGAGGCAGTCCTCGCTCGCGGGCTGCACCGCCGGGGTCCAGGGCAACGGAGCGGATTGCGGGCATTGCGGGCCGTGCGCGGTGGCCGCGCGAACGCCCGTCCATGACGGCGCGGGCCGCGGCGGCGCGAAACGGTTGACGCCCCCGGTGGAGGCCGCGAACGGGACGCCCAGATACTGGACCACCCCGTCGACGCGCGCACCCCGGATCATCCCACCGGAAACACTCGTGACCGGACCCTCGTCGGCGCCTGCAGGTCCGGCGGCGGGGAAGCCGACCGCCCCGAAGACCAGGACCGCGACAACGATCAACCACCGTCGCGGGCGCACACGCTGGGATATCCCGACGTCGACCGGCATGAGAACACTCCTGCACACCTGAGGTCGGCGCCTGGCGCATCGCCACACCGACCCGGAATCTAATTTTGTGACAAAAGCAACTTACCGGGATGGTGGCACAATCGGAAGGAATTGGACGAATCGGATCGCGGACGGCTGACCGCGGACGGCTACTAGGCGGCGGGACCACTCGCCAGGATGCTCAGCAAGCGCTGCAGCGCGGGAAGCGCGGCGTCGATCGCCGTACGGTCGGCGACGGGCAGGGCGTCGAGGGCTTCGCGCAGCATCGCGGCGCTGGCCTGGTCGTACCGATCGAGCAGATGCCGCGCCCGCAAGGAGGCCACCAGCATCGCGCCGCGCCGGTCGGAAGGCAGCGGCTTGCGATCGACCAGCCCCGCCTCGGCCATCGTCTTGACGAGATTGCTGATCGTCGAGGGCGCCATTCGGAGTTCACTCGCGGCACGGGTGGGCGTCAAGCCACCGGTGGCCACCAGCAACCGGAGCAATTCGATCTGCGGTTCCGGCAAGTCCGGCAACCCCTCGGCGGCGCGCGTACGGTTGAGCACCGCACGCCGCAGCGGCCCCAGCAGAGCGCTGAGCCGAGCCTCGACATCGGGCTCCGATATCGCTCGGGCCCGGACGGTGATGGCATCCACGACCTCATTGTGCACTTGCGGCGCACGGCACCCGCTATTACTTTTGCAACAAAATCATTAGCCGCACGGGCGCGTACCGCCCCGGCCACCCCGCACAGGAGCCTTTCCGATGAGCGTCCCACGTCGCACCGAGGACAGCGAGCCGCCGATGGCCGAGTTGACCGGCCTCGTTGGGCATCGATTCCTCTACCGCTACGACAACGGGTGGCGGTACGAGATGTACGTGAAGAACAGCCACACCATCGACTACCGGATCCACTCGGGCATGGTCGGTGGACGCTGGGTCAAAGATCAGCACGTCGACGCCGTCCGGATCACCACCGGCCACTTCAAGGTCTCCTGGACCGAACCGACCGGCACCAGCGTCGCCGTGGACATCCTGCCCGCGCGGCGACTTCTGCACGGGGTCATCTTCTTCCCGCGCTGGGTACACGAGCACCCCGAGCGAACAGTGCTGTTCCAGAACGAGTTCCTCGACCGGATGGCTTCCTATCGCGACCAGGGCCCGACCTACCCGATCCATGTGGTCAGCGAGTTCGCCACCATCACGTGGTATGAACATGTCGGCGAGAACGACGACGCCGTCATCGCCTGTGCACCGGACGAATTGCCGTCCGGATACGCGGACCGAGTCAACTGATGCCGAACGCGAGCGACCCCCATTCACGCCGATTCCTGCGGTCGGCGCGGGGAAATGCCCACTCGCCCGGGGACATACGGTGTGCCGCTCCGTTCGCACCGTCGCCGAGCGCGTGGCTCCGGCGATCCTCCGCCGGAAGAAACAAGAGGCCGTGATGAGAAGGCGTTCGACTATCGGTGGCCGGCGGAAGGCCGAGCACAACCCACTCCTGCCCGCACAGGATCCCTTCTACCGACCACCGGCCGATCTGGCCGCGCACAGGCCGGGCGCGATCGTGCGAAGCCGTCCCGTCGAGGTGGCGCTGTTCGCGGTTGTGCCGCAACAGGTTTCGGCGTGGCAACTGCTGTATCGCAGCAGCGATCTGCACGGCCGGGCGGAGGCCGCGGTCACTACCGTGGTCCTGCCCGCGGGGGCCGTACCCGACCCCGATCGGCCGTTGCTGGCGTTCCAATCGGCGATCGACGCCGTCACCGAGCGCTGCGACCCCTCCTATGTCCTGCAGCGCGGCGCGCGGGCCCGCGGGTCCATCACGCAGGCGGAATGGTTGCTGGTCGCCGGCGCCCTGCGGCGCGGCTGGGCGGTGAGCATCGCCGACCACGGCGGCCGCGCAGGCAATTTCGGCGCCCCACGCGAACCCGGCTACCGCGCCTTGGACGGCGTCCGGGCCGCCCTGCAGTTCGGGCCACTACATCTGCGCGCCGACACCATGGTCGGCGTCTGGGGTTATTCCGGTGGCGGCATGGCCAGCTCCTGGCTCGTCGAGATGGCGCCGACCTATGCCCCCGAACTCGACATCGTGGGTGCCGTCCTCGGCTCCCCCGTCGGCGATCCCGGGCAGGTGTTCATCCGGCTCAACGGCGGCCGCTACGCCGGCTTCCCCGCCATCGTCATCGCCGCGCTCCGGCCGCTGTACCCGATCCTCGATCGCGTCATCGAGGCCAACCTCACTCCGGAAGGTCACCGCCTACTGGATCGCGCGCGCAGCCTGCCGCCCATCACGGCGCTGCTGCGGCTGGCCAACCAGAAATTCGACGACTACCTGCACAAGCCCTTGGAAGAAATCATGGCCGAACCGGAACTGCGGGGCATGCTGGACGATCTGCGGCTCGGCGGATCCGCTCCACGGTGCCCGCTGCTGGTCGTCCAGCCCGTGCGCGACAAGATCGTGCACATCGAGGGAATCGACGCTCAAGTCGACAGTTACCGCCGCGCGGGCGTCCACGTCACCTACCTGCGCGACCGGTGCAGCGACCACTTCACCCTCCTGCCACTCTCGACGCCGATCAGCCTGCGATGGCTCGCCGACCGATTCGCAGGCAAACAGTTGCCGCCCGCAGGCACCCGGACGGTACGTTCGGTCGCGACCATGGCGCCCGGGGTGTGCGGCTTGCTCGTCATGGCCGGGACGGCACTGCGCGTGGCGTTCGGCCGGCCCCTGACCGCAGGCCGCCGGCCGCATCGGCACACCGACCGCACCATCGCCGCGTAACCGGCCGACCACCGTAGGCCGGATACCGGGGCGGCTCGCCCGAACGTTCACCGAGCGGGTGACCGAACACACTGGATCGATTCCGAGCGATGCCCCGGGCATGCTTCCGGGCGCCGGGAGCGGCCCGCCGCGAGATCGGGCCGGGTGCCCGCTCTGCCGCGTCGTGACATGCTGTGGCGCATGACAGTCGAAGGAACCGTCGCCGCCGGTTACCAGGCCGTGCGGGAGGCGTTCGCGGCGAACTTCACCGAACACGGCGAGGTCGGCGGCGCGGTCTGTGTGTACCGAGACGGGCAGCCGGTGGTCGATCTGTGGGGCGGATCGGCCGATCCCGACGCCGGGCGGCCGTGGCAGCGCGACACGCTGCAGTTGGTCTACTCGGCGACGAAAGGCGTCGTCGCGACGATCGCGCACCTGCTGGCGCAACGCGGCGAACTCGACCTCGACGCTCCTGTCACGCGCTACTGGCCGGAGTTCGCGGCGGCAGGCAAAGCACGCATCCCGGTGCGGTGGCTGCTCACCCACCAGGCGGGCCTGGCGGCGCTGGACGAGCCCGTTCCGCTGGACGACGCCCTGGCCTGGACGCCGATGGTCGAGGCGCTGGCCGCGCAGGCGCCGAACTGGCAGCCCGGGACCGCCTTCGGCTATCACGGGCGCACCTACGGCTGGCTGATCGGCGAAGTGATTCGCCGCGTGTCCGGTCGCACGCCGGGCCGGTTTCTGGCCGAGGAGATCGCGGGTCCACTCGATATCGACTTCTTCATCGGGCTCCCACCGGCGGCACAGCATCGGGTGAGCCGATTGGTGTTCGCTCCGGCGCCCGACCTGTCCGAGGTGCCCGAGGAAAACGTTCCCGAGTCGCTGCGTCCACTGCTCGCCGCGATGCGCGACCCGCGGGCGCTGGTCAATCGGGCCTTCCAGATCACCGACCCCGCGGATATCGACTTCGATTCCCCGACCGTCCAGGCCGCGGAGCTGCCCGCCAGCAACGGCATCGGCACCGCCCGCGGCCTGGCTCGGCTGTACGCGGCGCTCGTCGGCGAGGTCGACGGCCTGCGCCTGCTCACCGACGACACCCTCGCGGCGGCCACGCGCGAACAGGTGGCGGGCACCGATCGGGTGCTGATGCTGCCCGGCCGGTACGCCTCCGGGTACATGCTGCCCACCCCGGAGCTTCCGCTCGGCGGTGGCGCTTCGTTCGGCCATCCGGGCCGTGGCGGCAGTCTCGCCTTCGCCGACCCCGATCGTCGCCTCGCCTTCGCCTACGTCACCAACCACATCGTCGAAGGCGCGCTGGACCTGCGCGCCCGCAACCTGGTCGACGCGCTGAGCGGGGTGCGCTGACGGCTCCGCCTTCGCATAGAGCGGGCCGGCTGTCGAGCCGTGGGCGCGGACCCGGCGGCTCGGCTGTGCGTACCCGGTCCGGCGTTGGCCCCCGAGCCCCACGCCCGCCGCACATCAGCGCAACGTGCGGAGCCAGCGGCGGGTGTCGGCGGGGTCGATGACGTCGTCGACCTCCAGCACGGTGGCGGCGGTGAGTGCCTTCCCGTTGGCGTAGGCGAGCTGGACCAGATTGTCGAAAGCCTCCTGACGCTGGACCGGATCATCGATCGCGGCCAGTTCCTTGGCGAACCCGAGGCGGACCGCGCCCTCGAGGCCCATGCCGCCGATCTCCCCGGTCGGCCACGCGACGACGAACCGGGGCGCACGGAACGAGCCGGCAGCCATGGCCTGAGCGCCCAGACCGTAACCCTTGCGGACGATTACGGTGCCCAGCGGCACCGAGAGCGCGGCGGAGTCGATGAACAGGCGGCTGAACTTCGTCACCGTGGCGTCCTTCTCCGCGTCCGGGCCCACCATGAAACCCGGTGTGTCGCACAAGGAGACGATCGGCAGGCCGTGGGCGTCGCACAAGCGCAGGAACATGCCGAGCTTGTCCGCGGCGGGAGCGTCGATCGCCCCGCCGTGATGGTGGCAGTTGTTGGCGATCAAGCCGAAGGGCCGTCCCTCGACCCGGATCAACGCGGTGACGATCCCGACCGCCCAGTCGCGCCGCAATTCCAGCACCGACCCCACGTCCGCGACGGCTTCGATGGCGGCGCGGATATCGAACGCGCGCAGGCGATTCTCCGGGACCACGTGCCGCGCCAGGCGCGGGTCCGGCGCAGTCCAGTCCGCGGTGTCGCCCTGGAAGTAGGCGAGATAGCGACGCGCGGTGGCGACCGCCTCGGCCTCGTCGGCGGCGACGATGTGCACGACGCCGTTGCGGCGCTGCACCTCGACCGGCCCGATGTCCTCCGGTGCGTACACGCCCAGTCCGCCGCCCTCGATCATGGCCGGACCGCCCATGCCGATATTCGCGTCGGGGGTGGCGATCACGACGTCGCACATGCCGAGCAGGGCAGCGTTGCCCGCGAAGCAGCGCCCGGACACGACCCCGATCAGCGGCACGCGGCCGGAGAGCGCGCCCATCGCGCGGAAGGTGGTGACGTCCAGGCCGGAGATACCGGGGTAGTCGGTATCACCTGGTCTGCCGCCACCGCCCTCGGTGAAGAAGACCACCGGAAGCCGTTGCTCGCGAGCGAGTTCCAGCATGCGGTCGGTCTTGACGTGGTTGCGCATCCCCTGGGTGCCCGCCAGCACCGTGTAGTCGTAGGACAGCACCACCACGCGGGAGCGATCGGGGCCGAATCGCTCGGCGCCGACGGTGGCGACGCCCGCGACCAGACCGTCGGCGGGTGTGTTCGCGATCAGGTCCTCCTGGCTCCGACGCAGGCGCTGCGCGGCGACCGCGAGCGCGCCGTATTCCACGAAGCTGTCCGCGTCGACCAGGTCGGCGATGTTCTCCCGGGCGGTGCGCCGCCCGAGTCGATGGCGTTTCGCGACCGCCTCCGGGCGGGCCTCGTCGAGGCCGACGCGGTGGCGAGCGTGGACTTCGGCGAGATCGGCGCGCACCGAATCCAGGTCTACCGCACCGTCCTCCACTACCGCGCCGTCGTAGTCGGCGGCGACGAAGGTCAGCAGCGGCGCATGCGGATCGACGACGGCTCCGACCGCCACGACGTGGCGGCACACGCGCAAGTCCTGTTCGGCGCGCACCACGTGCTGCATCTTCATCGCTTCCAATACCGCGACCTCGCCGCCCGCCGCGACGACGGCGCCGGGCCCCGGGAGCGCGACCACCGTGCCGCCCATCGGCGAACGCACCGCTTGCTCGTCACCGGCCAGTGCCACCTCGGCCGAAGCGACCGGCTCTCCGACCGGCGCGACGGGCAAGGCGAGAGCGAAATCCTCGGCACGCCCGACCAACTCACCGATGTGCTGCTCGAACCACATGGTCGAGACGACACGGCCCCGCGACAACTCCGCCAGGACCGCGCGCAGCACGGCGAGATTGGTGTCCACCCCGGTCACGACGGTCTCCGCCAGGGCGTCCGCGCATCGGCGCAGTGCGGCCGGATAGGACGGACCACTCGCGACGATCTTCGCCAGCAGAGAGTCGAAACGCGCGTCCTGCCGCATCCCGGTGAACGCGGCGGTGTCGACCCGCACCGCGCCACCGGTCGGGGGCGCGAACCGGGTCAGTGTGCCCGCGCCGGGCAGCACGTCACCGCCCGAGGTGACGGTCTCGGCGTTCAGGCGCGCCTGTACCGCGAAGCCGCGCGCGCAATCAGGAGCGGGCAGCGCCAGTTCGGCCAGCGTGGCGCCACGGGCCAGATCGCATTGCACCGCGACCAGGTCGATCCCCATGACCGCTTCGGTGACGGTGTGCTCGACCTGCAATCGCGGGTTGACCTCGAGAAACCACGCCTCGTCGCCGCGCACGAGGAACTCGACGGTGAGAACCCCGCGGCAACCGACCGATTCGGCGATCCGGACGGCCCAGCCGTGCAACCGCTCGCGCAACGTGGCGGAGAGGTCGGGCGCAGGCGCCACCTCGAGGAGTTTCTGCTGCCTGCGCTGCACGCTGCAATCGCGATCGCCGACGGCCGCCGCGCCGCGGCCGTCGGCGACGATCTGGACTTCGATGTGGCGGGCGCCGGTGATCAGCGCTTCCGCGTAGATCCCGGAGTCGCCGAACCCGGCCAGCGCCTCCGCGCGGCAGCGTTCGATCACCTGCGGAAGGTGAGCCGCATCCTGCACGGCGCGCATACCACGGCCTCCACCGCCCGCGGCGGCCTTCACCATCACGCCGTCGGGGTGTGCGGCGAGCAGGGACTCGACCGCGGCGATACCGGCGCCGCGATCGGTCGCCGGGATCACCGGGACGCCCGCGCGATCGGCCGCCGCGCGCGCCGTGGTCTTGTCGCCGAAGACCTCGAGCGCTTCGGGCGACGGACCGACGAAGACGAGATCCGCCGCGGCGCACGCGCGCGCGAATTCGGCACTCTCGCTGAGGAATCCGTAGCCCGGGTGCACCAGCGCTCCCGGCCCCGCCTTCCCGGCCGCGGCGATCACCGCCGTCACGTCGAGGTAGGCGGCGGCCCCGGCGCCCGGCAACGACACGGCGTCGTCGGCCAACCGGACATGCAGCGCGTCTTGTTCCTCGGCGGTGTGCACCGCCACGGTCCGCCAGCCCTGTTCCCTGGCGGTGCGCAGCACGCGAACCGCTACTTCTCCCCTGTTGACCACAACGACCTGCATGCCGCCCAGTCTCGTTGACATTGACGTCAACGTCAATATGCGGCACGATGACCGGTGTGACCCAGTCCACCTGGTCGGTGCGCGCAGCGCGGGAGCGTTCGCACACCCCCCGGCACCACGCACTGCTCGACGCCGCCGCCCGGGTGTTCGCCGAGCGCGGCTACGACAACACCACGGTCGCCGCGATCACCGGAGTGGCGGGTGTCTCCCGCGCGACGATGTACGTCTACTTCGCCTCGAAAGAGGAGATCTTCCTCGCGCTGGCCGAACGGGTTCGCGACGACTTCCTCGCCGCCCAGGAGCCGGGCATCGAGGACGACGATCGGCGAATAGTGTTGCGCGCCACCATAGAATCCTTCGCCGCGGCGGTCGCCACGGCCGGACCCCTACTGCGCCTGATCGACGAGCGCGGGGCGGTGGACCCGAAGGTGGCCACACTGGCCGAGGAGATCACCGAGCGCCCGATCCGCCGCTTCACCCGGTATCTCCAGCGACAGCTCGAGGCGGGCCGCATCGCGCCGGTGACGGACCCGCGCGTGATCGCGGAGACCATCGGCTACACCCTCACCGCGGGCGTCCTCGCCCGCCGGACCGCCGACGCGTCCGGCCGCGCCGAGTATTGCGCCGCCATGGGTAGAGTCGCCGAAACCCTGCTGGGGCTATAGGCGGCGCTCAGGCGCTACGCGTGCCTTCCAGCGGACGCGCGGCGGTCGGCGTCTGCTCGGCCCGGCCGAAGGTCAGCACCCCGTCCTCGAGCGCGCCCTTGCGCAGCAGCTTGCGGTCGCGGAAGTAGTTGTTGATCACCTGCCACGGACCGTTGGTGCCCTGGCGCGGCATCACCGCGTCGCCGCGCTGGATGTAGCCGGAGGTCAGCGCGCCGCCCATCACCGAATCGGCACCGCGATCGCCATCGGTGGCCACGGCCTCGACCCGGGTGAAACCGTTGGTCTTCATGTGGTTGAGCACGCGGCAGAAGTACTCGGCGGCCAAGTCCGCCTTCAGCGTCCAGGACGCGTTGGTGTAGCCGAGCACCATCACCGCGTTCGGCACGCCGTCGAGCATGGCGCCCTTGTAGACCACCCGGTCCCGGGTGACCACCGGCTCGCCGTCGACCTCCAGGCTCATGCCGCCCAGCATCTGCACGCTCAGGCCGGTGGCGCTGATCACCAGGTCGGCGGGCAGTTCCTCGCCGGAGACCAGGCGGATACCGGTCTCGGTGAAGGTCTCGATGCGGTCGGTGACGATGGACGCCTTGCCGCTGCGCAGCACCTTGAACAGGTCGCCGTTGGGCACCACGCACAGCCGCTGGTCCCACGGGTTGTAGCTCGGGGTGAAATGCCGCATGTCGATACCCGAGCCGACCTGCATCCGCACGGCGGCCAGCAGCAGCTTCTTGGCCGCCTCCGGGTTGGTGCGGGAGAGTTGGAAGCTCGCGCGCTGCAAGGCGATGTTGCGCGCCCGCCCGATCCGGTAGGCGAGCTTCTCGGGCACCTTGGCGGCTTTCATCCCCACCGCGACCGGGTCGTCGGCGGGCAGCGCGGTGATGTACGTCGGTGAGCGCTGCAACATGGTGACGTGCGCGGCCGCGTCGCTCATGGCCGGGATCAGGGTGATCGCCGTGGCGCCGGAGCCGATCACCACGACCCGCTTGCCGGTGTAGTCGAGATCTTCGGGCCAGTGCTGCGGGTGCACGATCTGCCCGCCGAAGTTCTCCTCGCCGGGGAACGTCGGGCGGTAGCCGTTGTCGTAGTCGTAGTAGCCGGTGCAGCCGACCAGGAAGTTACTGGTGAAGACCTCGGTCTCGCCGGTCTGCTCATCGAGCGCCTCGACCGTCCAGGTGGCCGTCTCGCCGGACCAGCGCGCCGTGGTCACCTTGCGCCCGAACCGGATGTGCTCGGTGACGCCGTACTCGGCGGCGGTCTGCTCGATGTACTGCCGGATGTGCGGACCGTCGGCGAGCACCTTGGTGCCGTTCCACGGACGGAAGCCGTAGCCGAAGGTGTACATGTCGGAATCGGAGCGAATGCCCGGATAACGGAACAGGTCCCACGTGCCGCCGATGGCCGTCCGGCGCTCCAGGATCGCGTAACTGCGTCCCGTCCGCTCCCTGGTGAGATGGCAGGCCATGCCGATTCCGGACAGCCCAGCGCCGATGATCAATACGTCGACATGCCGCGTCATTGAGGTACTCGTTTCGTCCGCTCCGCCTCGCACACCCGAGGGTGCGTGCTGAGGCCAGATTACGTGTTATTCATGGTTACGTCTAGTCACGAATCGTGACACGCGCGGACCCCGGGATTAAAACCGGGCTGGTTCCAAACCGTGACCCGAGCCGGGCGAGCGCCCAGCATGGATCACTGCGGCGCCCCCGGGCGCACCACCTCGATCTGCCCGTTACCGGCTCGGCCGCGGTCTCCGGAAGGAAGTTGGCTCACATGAGTCTGTCGTTCCACTGGTTCCTCCCCACCTACGGCGATTCCCGTGGACTGGTCGCGGGCGGGCACGGCACTTTCATGTCCGGTGACCGCCCTGCCGACCTGCGGTATCTGAACCAGATCGGCGCCGCCGCCGAGGACAACGGCTTCGAGGCGGTGCTCACCCCCACCGGCGCGTGGTGCGAGGACGCCTGGCTGACCACCGCGATGATGGTCGACACCACCGAGACATTGAAATTCCTGGTGGCCTTCCGCCCCGGCCTGGTCAGCCCGACCCTCGCGGCGCAGATGGCGGCCACCTTCCAGCGGCACTCCCGGGGCAGGCTGCTGCTCAACGTGGTGACCGGCGGCGAGCCGCACGAGCAGCGGGCCTACGGCGACTTCCTGGACAAGACCCAGCGCTACGCCCGCACCGGCGAATTCCTGCATGTGGTGCGGGAACTGTGGACCTCCACCGAGCCCGTGACGTTCGACGGCGAACACATCCGGGTCCACCAGGCGTTGCTGAGCAACCGGCCCGATCCGGTGCCGCCGGTGTTCTTCGGCGGTTCCTCCGAACCGGCGGGCCCGATCGCGGCCCGCTACAGCGACGCCTATCTGACCTGGGGCGAGCCGCTGCCCGCGGTGAGCAGGAAGCTGGAGTGGATCCGCGGTCTGGCGGTGGATCACGGACGCGTCCTCGACTACGGCCTGCGCCTCCACGTGATCAGCCGCGACACCTCCGAGCAGGCGTGGGCCGAGGCAGACCGCCTGCTGGCAGGCATCGACCCCGCCGACATCCAGCGGGTGCAGGCCAATCTGGCGCGCAGCGAATCCGAGGGCCAGCGGCGCATGTCGGAACTGCACGGCGGCAGCACCGAGCAGCTGGAGATCGCACCCAACCTCTGGGCGGGAGTCGGCCTGGTCCGCGGCGGTGCGGGCACCGCCCTGGTCGGTTCACACGCCGAAGTGGCCGATCGGCTTGCCGAATACGCGCGGCTCGGCATCAACCACTTCATTCTCTCCGGCTACCCCCACCTGGAGGAGGCGTACTGGTTCGGCGAAGGCGTGCTCCCGATCCTGGAACGCGAGGGCTTGTGGCGGCATCCGCACCGCACCGCCCGCGTCGCCGCCGCCACGCCCTTCGCCGCGTCCTCCGGTAGCTGACCGCGCAACACCCCAGTTATTCCCAGGCGGGGCCGCGCGGCGAGAATGGGCTATCGGTTCGGCACACCGGCCGTGACCGACGGACCGTTCTCGTAAGGGAGTCATGACCACCGCATCCGCCCGGCGATGGCGCCGCCGACTGCCCGACACCACGACCGAGGCGGGCGCTCCCACGCTCGCGCGCAGGCTCGGCCGACTCGATCTCACCGCCATGGGCGTCGGCACCATCGTCGGCGCGGGCATCTTCGTCATCACCGGCGTCGCCGCCGCGGAGAAGGCCGGCCCCGCCATAGTGCTGTCGTTCGTCTTGGCCGGCGCGGTGTGCGCACTGGTGGCGCTGTGCTACAGCGAACTCGCGGCGATGGTGCCGGTCTCCGGCAGCGCGTACACCTACACCTACGCCACCCTCGGCGAAGCGCCGGCGTTCCTGGTCGGTTGGAACCTGCTGCTGGAGTTCGTCATCGCGGGCGCCGCGGTGGCGATCGGCTGGTCCGGGACCACCGTCTCCGCGCTGGAGTCCCTGTTCGGCATCACCATCCCGCACGCACTCGTCTCGGGGCCCGCCGAAGGCGGCGTGGTGAACCTGCCCGCCGTCCTGATCGTCGCCGCCGTCGTCGCGGTGCTGGTCGGCGAGGTGACATTCACCGCGCGCATCACCAAGGCGCTGGTCGGGGTGACCATCGGCGTGCTCGTGCTGGTGGTCGCCGTCGGCGCCCCGCACGCCGGCGTGGACAACTGGACCCCGTTCGCGCCGTTCGGCGTCGGGGGCATCATCGGCGGCGCGGCGATCGCGTTCTTCGCCTTCCTCGGCTTCGACGTGGTCGCCGCGTCGGCGGAGGAGGCCCGCAACCCGCGCCGCGACGTGCCGTTCGCCATCATCGGCACGGTACTCATCGCCACTGTGCTCTACGCGCTGGTCAGCGCCGTGCTCACCGGCATGGTGCCGTTCGCCACGCTGAACAACGGCGCGCCGATCGCCACCGCGTTCGGCGCGGTGCGGATCGGATGGATCGGCGATGTCATCGTGATCGCCTCGATCATCGCACTCACCAAGGGCCTGCTGCTGATCGTCTACGCGCAGGTGCGATTGATGTTCGCGATGTGCCGCGACCGGCTGCTGCCCTATCGCCTCGCGGCCACCGGGAAACGGTCCACTCCGGTGCGGCTGACGCTGCTGCTGGGCGCGCTCGGCGCGGTCATCGCCGGACTGCTGCCGATCGACATCGTGGTCGAACTGGTGAACATCGGCGCGCTGTCGGCGTTCGCGGTGGTGTGCGTGGGCGTGCTGGTGCTGCGCCGGGCGGAGCCCGAGCGCGAGCGCCCGTTCCGCACCCCGCTGGTGCCGGTGGTTCCGTTGCTCGCGCTGTTCGGCTGCGTCCTGCTCGCGACCACCCTGGAGGCGCTGACCTGGGTGCGGTTCGGCGTGTGGGTCCTGGTCGGCATCGCGGTCTACCTCGGATACGGACGCAAGCGCTCCACGCTCGCCGAGCCACACCCCGCCGCCGGCCCACAGGCCGGGGCCTGACTCAGCCCGTCACGAAGAACAGGCCCGCGCCGAACGCATCGCTCGCGGAGACGAAGAAACCCCCGTCCGTCTCCCGAACCGGCACACCCGCGTTCCCGACGATGTCGCGTGCGACGGCCGGATCGCGCACCGCGATGGTCATGGCGGCCAGGTACGACGGCGCGGGCGCCGGTTCGCCCGGCAGCACGGCGGCGGCCTCGGACGCGCGCACCAACTCCAGCCGCCCCTCACCCATCTCCAACACGGTCAGCGGTCCCTTGCGGACGGGGGCAAAGCCAAGATGCGGCTGTAGCGTTCGACGATCGCGTCGAACTCCGCGTCCGCCCCGACGATGAGCACGGCGGCGATGGCGCGGGCGCCGTTCGGGTGCGACAGGTAGCGCGGCTGGTGTACATATTCAAGGGTCAGATGCTGGGCGACACCCAGCAGCGCCTCCGGCGTCGAGAGCGGGTTCACATGCACGGCCCGCGCGCACCACACGAATACCGTCCTCGGTCTCGACCTCGCGCTCCAGGTCGAGCATGCCCGAGGCGGGCACGCTCGCCGCCGCGCCGACTCGGCGTCACCGGTCTCCGAGGTCGAGCAGGCAGAAGCCCTCGTACTCGTCGGCCATCGCCTTGGTGTGCCATGGATCCGGCGCGGATTCGTCCACGATGCCGAGCAGTTCGAGGTAGGCCCCGCCGAACAACACGGTGCAAAACCTGCTCTGGCTCACCGTCACGCCCGCGAACCTGGTCACCGTCGCGACCACGCTGGGCGCCGATCCGGAGGCGGCGTTCGTCGGCGCCACCACCGGCCCGCACAATCTGCTGGTGTGCATCGTCTGCCGCGACACCGATGCCCTGTTCCGCTACACAACCGAGCGGATCGGGACCCTGAGCGGGATAGATCGCATGGAGATCAGCCCGATCAGCGGCTACGCCAAGCGCACCGCGCCACCGATCCGCACCTGACGCAGGTTCGCGCCGGATGCCGAAATATGCGGTCGCACATCCGGTTACGTGACATCGAGTGCATCGGTGGTTCCACGTGAAGCACGGCCGTACCACCACACCGTTCGGGCAGCCGCACCGCCCACACACCAACGTGGGACGGAGTTGTGAATCACAACAGCCCGACCGGCACGCCGCCACGCGGGCGATTAGGGTCGATCAAGTGACCTGGACCGTGGGCTTCGACCTCGACATGACGCTGATCGACTCGCGGCCCGGCGTCGCGCGGGCCATCGACCTGCTCGGCGCGGAGTTCGGCCTGCCGCTGTGTGGGACGACGTTCGCCGATCGGCTCCGCCCACCGCTGGCCACCCTGCTCGTCGAGGCGGGCGCGCCGGAGGAACTCGTCCCAGCGCTGGTCACCCGCTACCGGGCGCTGTATCCGACGCTCGTGTCGACCATTCCTCCGATGCCCGGCGCGCAGTCGGCGCTGGCGGCCGTCGAGGCCCGCAACGGACGGGTACTGGTGGTCACCGGCAAGCATGCGCCGCTGGCACAGCTGCACATCGCGGAACTCGGTTGGCGCATCGACCATCTCGCGGGCGACCTCTGGTCGGCGGGCAAGGCGGCGACACTGCGCGAGCAGGGCGCGGACCTCTTCGTCGGCGACCACGTCGGCGACATGAACGGCGCGCGGGCCGCGGATGTCTTCGCGGTCGGCGTCAGCACCGGACCGTGCTCGGCCGACGAACTGCGGGCGGCGGGCGCGGATGTGGTCCTCACCGATCTCACCGAGTTCCCCGCCTGGCTGGCGAAGGAGTTCGGCGCGGTCACCGCCTAGCGGGGCGTCAACCCCTCCGGCGCGGAAATCCGGTAGCGCCGCACTACGGCGCGGGGCACCGCAGGCAACCGCGGCACCGGTCCGCCAGGGCTGCCACCTCCCGGGAGCAGCGGTCCTACCCCGGCGACCACCGGCTGCGGCATGATCGACATGTGGATCGAACCGAACTGGCCGCGTTGCTCAGGCAGGCGCGCGACCAAGTGTGTCCGGGCGATGTCGGGCTGCCCGCGGGCGCCCGTAGGCAGGTGCGGGGGTTGCGCCGCGAGGAGGTCGCCCAGCTCGCCGGCGTCAGCGTGGACTATGTGGTGCGTCTGGAACAAGGGCGCGGCCCCCGTCCGTCCACCGCGGTGCTGGCCGCGCTCGCCCGCGCGCTGCGGCTCAACGACGAGGACCGCACGCTGCTGTTCCAGCTCGCGGGCGCGGCGCCGCCGCAGGAGGGCCGCATCGACATGGTGGTGCGGCCGAGCGTCTTGCGCCTGCTGGACCGGATGGCGGATCTGCCCGCACTGGTGCTGTCGGCCAAAGCCGACGTGCTGGCCTGGAATCCGATGGCGACCGCGCTGCTCGGTGATTTCTCCGCATGGCCGCCCGCCCAGCGCAACATCATCTGGCAGCGCTTCCTCGGCACCGAGCCGGGACGGGTCGCGATGACGCCCGCCGAGGCCGAGAACGCGGCGTCGTTCTCCGTCGCCAGCCTGCGCAGCGCCCGCGCCCGCTATCCCGACGATCCCGGCCTGCTGCGCTTGGTCTCCGAACTGCGTTCCCGCAGTCCACGCTTCGAGCAGCTGTGGACCGCGCGGCGATCCGGGCAGTCGCGCAGCGCGACCAAGACGATCGAACACCCGGATCTCGGCGCGCTGCGGCTGGACTGCGACACCTTGCTCGTCCCGGACACCGACCAGGCGGTCGTGGTCTACTCGGCGGCGGCCGGCAGCCGGGAGGCCTCGGCACTGGAATTGTTGCGGGTGACCGGGACTCAGCAGTTCACGGTGCCGAAGCCCGCGGGCTAGCTACCCGCCTTGTAGCGGCGCAGGTATTCGCCGGTGAGCGAGGACGGATGCGCGAGCAACTCGGCGGGCGTCCCGGTGAAGACGATCTCGCCGCCGTTCTTGCCGCCATCCGGGCCGAGATCGATCACCCAGTCCGAGTGGGCGACCACGTCGAGATTGTGCTCGATCACCACGACGGTATTGCCGCGCTCGACCAGACCGTCCATCAGCGCGAGCAGCGTGTCCACATCGGACATGTGTAGCCCGGTGGTGGGTTCGTCCAGCACGTAGACGCTGCCGGTGTTCTGCAACTGGGTCGCCAATTTGATCCGCTGCCGCTCTCCGCCGGAGAGCGTGCTCATCGCCTGCCCCAGGCTGAGATAGTCCAGGCCCACCTCGTTCATGGTGCGCAGCTTGGTGTGCAGCGCCTTCTCGGCGAAGAATCCGAGCGCCTCCTCCGCCGACATCTCCAGCACGTCGGCGATGGATTTGCCGCGCAACGTCAGGGCGAGCACCTCATCGGAGAAGCGCCGTCCGTCGCAGGCGTCGCAGTGGGTGGTCACGGGATCCATGTAGGCGATCTCGGTGATGATCACACCGCGGCCCTCGCACTGCTCGCACGCGCCCGCCGAATTGAAACTGAACAGGCCGGCGGACTCCCCCGTCGCCTTGGCGAACAGCTTGCGAATGGGGTCCATCAACCCGAGGTAGGTCGCGGGCGTGGACCGCGACGACGCCGCGATGGGCGACTGGTCCACGAAGATCGCCTCGGGGTACTCCTGGACGAACACGTCCCGGATGAGGCTGCTCTTGCCCGAGCCCGCGACGCCGGTGACGCAGGTCAAGACGCCGGTCGGGATCCCGACCGTCACGTCCTTGAGATTGTGCACCGCCGCACGCTCGATGAGCAGCTCACCGGTGCCCGTGCGGAAGGAGTCCTTCACCCGGAAGGGCCTGCGCAGACCGGCGCCGGTCGGGGTGTCGGCGGTCCGCAGGTCGGCGAAACTGCCCTGGAACACCACTTGCCCGCCGTGCACGCCCGCGCGCGGCCCGACATCGACGACATGGTCGGCGATCTGGATGACATCCGGATCGTGTTCCACCACGATCACCGTGTTCCCCTTGTCCCGCAGCGCTTTCAACAGGTCGTTCAACCGGCCGACATCCCGTGGGTGCAGCCCGACGCTGGGTTCGTCGAAGATGTAGGTCAGTCCGATCAGCGTGCTGGACAGATGCTTGATCATCTTCAGCCGCTGCCCTTCCCCGCCGGAGAGGGTCGAGGTCGGCCGGTCCAGACTCAGATAGCCCAGCCCGATGTCGGCCACCCGCCGCAGCCCGGTGCCGATGGCGCGGGCCAGGCCGACAGCGGCCGGATCGGTGATCTCGTCGAGCACCTCGATCAGATCGGTGACCTGCAAGCGCGCCCAGTCCGCGATGGTGCGCCCGTGGATCTTCGTGGCCAGTGCCGCCTGGTTCAGCCGGGCGCCCGCGCAGGTCGGACAGACGCCCTCGGTGAGGAATTGCCGCATCTGCTCGCGGGTCTTCTCGCTCAGCGTGGAGGTGTCGCGCTGCAACCTGGTCCGCGTGAATTTCGTGGCCAGACCCTCGTAATTCGCCTTCCAGGTGCCTTTGCTGAAGGTCAGCTCGACCTTGCCGCCGGTGCCGTAGAGCAGGTCGTGGAGTTCTTCGCCGGTGTAGTCGGTCAGCTTCTTGTCCGGGTCGAAGCGGCCGGACTTGCCATAGAGTTGCCAATCTCCGCTGCCAACGCCGTACCCCGGCAGCAGTATCGCGCCTTCGTTCAGCGACTTCGTCCGGTCGAGCAGCCGATCGGGGTCGGCGCGCACGGTGACCCCGAGACCGTCGCAGTCCGGGCACATGCCCTGCGGCACATTGAAGGAGTAGTTGTAGACGAATCCGGCCGAGGGCGAACCGAATCGGGCGAACATGGCCCGCACCATCGAGAAGATGTCGGTCATGGTGCCGACCGTGGAGCGCGGGCCACCGCCTACCGGCTGCTGATCGATGATCACCGGCGCGGTGAGATTCTCGATCGCCTCGGCGTGCGGGCGTTCGTAGCGGGGCAGGAAATTGAGGATGAACGCCGGGAACGTGGCGTAGAGCTGGCGCTGCGATTCGACGGCGATGGTGTCGAAGACGATCGAGGATTTGCCCGAGCCGGAGACGCCGGTGAAGACGGTGATCTTGTTCTTCGGGATCTCGAGCGACACGTCACGCAGATTGTGCTCACTGGCTCCTAGGACCCGGATGGCGTCGAGCGTTGCGGTGGATTCGGCGAAAGGCATACCGCACACCTTGCCACTCCGCACTGACAAAATGCCCCGGCAAATGTGATTTAAATCACAATAACTGCCAGTGGTGCGGCCGCGTCCGCCCTCCGAAAGGTGGCGTGCGCAATGACTTTTACGACCCACCGGCGGCACCCCGCGCCCAGGCGCGAATTTCCCGCATCGGGGGGCCGACGGGCGCAGCGTGCGCATTCGCGAATCCACCGATGTACACGCCGAGATCCGCTCGGCCGCAGCGGATCTCCTGATCGCACCACGAATGCGGCGACGGCTCGTGCGACGCCACACCCGCCGGGGCGCAAGCCCGCTCGAGCGTCCTCCCCGGAGGCGCAACGCACGGCTAGAGTCGGGGCATGCCGCCGCTTCGGGAGCACAGACCGCGAAAGGCCACCGTCACGCTGCCCGACGACATCGTCGCGCGGCCGCAACCGGGTGGCCCGTTTGCGCGAGACGTGCACGGCGGCAGGCTTTTCGCGCCGAGAGCCGTCGCCGCACCAGGGCCACCGCCGTTATCCGGCCGGGAGGTGGACGCACCTCAGGCCGGCGCGGCGTGAGGTTGCGAGCCTTCGGCGGCGTGGTCTTCGACGCCGCGGCGGTCGTCGCGTTCACCAACCGCGCCGACTATGCCCAGGCGATCGTCTGGGCGACGGTCGACGCGGGGAACACCATCGTCGTTCCGAGCACCGTGCTCGCGGCGGCGCGCACGCACATCCCGGCCGACCGGCTCGACATCCTCGCCGTGCTGGTCGGCCTGCCGCACACCGTGGTCCCGGCGTTCGACCGAACCGCGAACCCGGCCGGCGAGCCGGGCGGTGCCAGCTCTGCCGCCGACGCCATGGTCGCCGCCGGTCATGTCACCCGCGAGGCGGTCGCACGCACTTGGCCCTGCCTGACCAGCAGGCCGAGAAGACTGCGGCAGATCGACCCGCGCGTCATCGTCGACCGGCTGCCGTGAACCGCGGGCGTCGGATCAGCGCAGCAACGGGATGACGGCGGCGAACTTCTCCATGCTGTCCTCGAGGACGGTGACGTAGCTGATGCCGTAGCGGTCGCGCCGATCGCGCAGGTGGTCGGCCATCTCCTCGGGGGTGCCCATGAGCAGGATCGGGTGCTCCTCCGGGCAGTCGGCGACGTCGGGCGGCAGCGCCGGACCGAAGACCTCCAGGACGCTCGCGCGTTCCTCCGGCGGGACCACCCGCTGCACCAGGATGTTGAACTCGACCTTGTCCAGCCGCGCACCGAGCAGTTCCCGCACGTAGGCGACGCGCTCCTCGATCTCGGCGAGCCCGGCCATCTGCAGCGGTCCGCCGTTGCGCGCGGCCGCGGCCCCGGTGAAGGCGATGATGTCGGCGTGCCGGGCGGCGACGGCGAGCAACCGATCACCCCATCCGCCGATGAGCACGGGCGGACCCGATGGTTGGGCGGGCTGCGGCTGATACTCCGGGTCGGAGAACAGGCGGCGCAACGTGATCACCGTCTGCTCCAGGTGCTCGACGCGCTTGCTCCCGCTTTCGAACGGGATGCCCGCGGCCTCGAATTCCGCCTGCACGTAGCCTGCGCCGAGCCCGAGTTCGACGCGCCCATCGGTGAACTGATCGGCGCCCGCCACGTCGCGGGCCAGCAGCACCGGATTGTAGAACGCGGTGTTGAGCACGAACGTGTTCAACCGCACCCGTTCGGTCGCCTCGGCGGCCAGGATCATCGCGGGGAACGGCGCGGGCAGGCCGAGATGATCGGCGACGCCGACCACGTCGAAGCCGAGTTCTTCTGCCCGGCGGCACTTTTCGATCCAACTCGACCGGGCCTCGGGGACCACCATGTTGACACCGAACCGGAAGGGGCGCTGCGCAGTCACGTGTTCTGTCTAGCGAATCACGCCGGAAGGCCGGACGCCGGGGCCGGTTCAGCACTGGGCCAGTGTGCCCGCCACCACCGCGACGCCGAGCAGTGCGAGCAGGGTGGCGGCCGCCGGCAACGGGCGGCGCCACGCCCGCCGGACCGCGCCGGGGATGCCGCGCCCGGCGGAGTTCCCGCGCGGGGACCGGCGGGCGAACCAGCGCCGCGTCATCGCGACCGTGGTGATGATCAATGTCGCGATCAACATGCCCGCCCCCTCAGACGCGCGCGGCGCGCGGCGCGGCGGCCGGCGCAGCGGACCTGCGCGGCGGCGCCGCGACGATCCCGCGCTGTAGCAGGCTTTCCGCGGTGTCCACCACGGATTCCCGCACCGGACGCATGGTCCAGCCGAGTTCGCGCACGGCCTTGTCGGCGCTGAGCGACTCGGTGCGCCCCAGGCTCGGCAGGGTCAGCCGGACGCCCTTGTCGAACAGCGCGACACAACGCACCACCCAGTTCGGCAGCCGTCTGGTCGGCACGCGGAAGCCACGCGGCCCGTATTCCTCGGCGAGGATGCGCGCCATATCCTCCATCCACAAGTGCTCGCCCGCGCAGATGTAGCGGTTGCCCGCGGCTGCCGGGGTCTCCAGCGCGAGCCGGTGCGCCGCGGCGAGATCACGCACGTCCACCGGCGCCCAGCCGACCCGCGGCGTGCCGGGTACGTCTCCGGCCAGCAACCGCCGCACGGGCTCGTGCGAGGTGCTCGTCGCCGCCGACAGCAATGGTCCGAGCACCATGCCCGGATTGACGACGACAAGCTCGAATCGCTCGGCGGCCGGGAGTCGCGCGACGAAATCCCAGGCCGCCCGCTCGGCGAGCGTCTTGCTCTTCTGATAGGCGGGGCTGCGCTCGACCACCGTCCAGTCGGCCTCGGTGCGCAGGGCGTCGTCGGTGTGACCGTAGGCGATCGCGGCGATCGAGGAGGTGAGCACCACGCGGCGGACAGTGCCCGCGGCGGCACAGGCGCGCAGCACCCGCAGAGTCCCTTCGACCGCCGTGTCGACGAGTTCGCGCTCGTCGTCGGGCGGCGTGGCGGGGAACGGAGAGGCGACGTGCAAGACGCCGACGCTGCCCGCCACGGCGGCCGCCCAGCCCGCGTCGCTGTTCAGATCGGCTTGCGCGAACTCCAGTTCGCCGCCGGTGCGGCGGGCCAGTTCCACCAGGTGTGCGCGTTTGCCGGCGCCTGCGAGGTCGCGGATCGTCGCGCGCACGGCGTAATCGTGTTCCAGCAACTCGGCGATGACGTGGCCTGCGACGAATCCCGTTGCGCCGGTGACCGTTACCCGTGTGCTCATGTGCTCATCCCTCTCGTCGAGTGACTACCGCGGCCGCCATCTGAGCGCCGCTCAGATAATCTAAGCACCGCATAGTTAGGTTGTCCAGGACGCGTCGCATACGCTCGGATGGTGACGCGGACCAGTTACCACCACGGCGCCTTGCGCGACGCGCTGCTGGCCGCCTGCCTGCGATTGATCGAGACGGAAGGACTCGCGGCGGTCAGCCTGCGCCGCGTGGCGCGCGAGGCGGGAGTGAGCACGGCGGCGCCGTACCACCACTTCCCCGACCGGGCCGCCCTGCTCGCGACGCTGTCCACCCAGGGCTTCCAGTTACTCGGAACGCGACTGGCGGCGGCCCGCGCCGAGGCGGAAACGCCGATGGCCGCCCTGACCGCGCTGGCGAACGCCTACGTGCGGTTCTCCCGCGAGCACCCGGCGTACTTCCGCTTGATGTTCCGGCCCGAACTCTCCCAGCCCGACAAGCATCCCGACACCATGGGGGCGGGCGATGCGGCGTTCGGCGTCCTGACCGACGCGATCGCGGAGTGTGTCCGCGCGGGAGCGCTGCCCGCCGACAAGGCCGACACGTTGGCGGTCATGTTCTGGGGGCTCGGCCACGGGCTGGCCTCGCTGTGGCTGGACGGCCAACTGGAGAAACGCGCGGGACAGTTCGGCACGAATGCCGCGGCGTTGGTGGACGATGTCATGCGAACCTTCGCAACTCTGATCGAGCCGAGCACGACGCCGCTGACCTAGAGTAGACGCCAGGCATTTGCTGTCCGATGCTTCCCACCGATCCGAGAGGACGCCACGGATGACCGCGCAGCTGGATCCGACGGTGCAGGAGTTCGTCGACGCGCTCAACGCCAACGATCAGGACCGGTTCTACGCGGTGCTCACCGACGATGCCACCATGTCCGACGACGGTGTGGAGCGCGACCTCAGGCAGTGGACCGGGGCGGAGGTCTTCGACAGCAACGCCCGCATGCGGATCGAGTCCATCGGCGGCAACGGCACCGAACTGGTTGCCGACTACACCAATTCGCGATGGGGCTCGATGCGGACCACCTGGCGATTCGTCCTGCGCGACGGCAAGGTGAGCCGTTTCGAGACCGGACAGGCGTGAATACCCTTGCCAGGCAGCCGCCGACATTGACATTCTGACCTTCGTGTTCGTCGCGCCGCGTTACGGTACCGGTTCCCTGGCCGATGTGTTCCCCTCCGTCCTCGCCGGTCTGGGCGTGCCGGGCGAGGAAGACCGCCTAGGGCTGGGCCTGAACGCCGACCGGGTCTGCGTTCTGCTGGTGGACGGGCTCGGTTACCAGGATCTCGTCGCCGATCCCACTGCGGCGCCATTCCTGTCCGGTCTCGAGCCGGTCCGGCTGACGGCCGGTTTCCCCACGACGACGGCCACCAGCCTCGCCTCGCTCGGGGTGGGCGTTCCGCCGGGCGAGCACGGGATCGTGGGCTATCTGTTCCACGTCCCCGGCTACGACCGGCTGTTCACCCCGCTGTCCTGGCGGCTGCACGGGGTGCCGAAGTCCGACCTGCGGAAAGAATTGATCCCGGCGCAGTTCCAGCCCCGCCCAACCGTTTTCCAGCGCGCCGTCGCCGACGGCATCGCCGTCGCCCAGGTGTCGCCGCGCGATCAGGCCGGATCGGGACTGACCGAGGCGGTGCTGCGCGGTTGCCGGTTCCTGCCCCAGCTGTCGTTCGGCGATCTCGTCGCCGGTGTGAGCGAGGCGTTACGGGCCGGGCCGCGCTCGCTGGTCTACACCTACCACGGCGATCTCGACCTGACCGGACACGTGCGGGGCCCGTCGTCGCGGGCCTGGGAATTGGAACTGGCCAACGCCGACCGGCTCGCCGCCGCGCTCGCCGCCGAGCTGCCCCCGGGCGCGGCGCTGCTGGTCACCGCCGACCACGGCATGGTGCAGATGGACGAGAGCATCGATTTCGACACCACCCCGGTCCTGCGAGAAGGCGTCCGGGCGCTCGGCGGGGAAGCGCGGGCCCGGCACGTCTACACCGTGCCGGGCGCCGAATCCGACGTCGCGGCGGCCTGGCAGGCCACGCTCGGCCCGGACTTCGAGGTGCTCGGCAAGGAGGAGACCGTGGCCCGAGGCTGGTTCGGCCCCACCGTCGACCCCGCGATCGCCCAGCGCATCGGCGATCTGGTCGTGCTCGCGCGAGGGCGGCGTGGTGTCATCCGCAGCGGCGTCGAACCATTGCAGTCGTCGCTGGTCGGGCAGCACGGTTCGCTCACTCCGGCGGAAGTCGAGGTGCCCCTGTGCGTCTTCCGTGCCTAGCGCCCGTCGTCGGTGAACAGCGCTCTAGTCTGGAGTCCGATCGCGGCGGGTGTCGCCGCCGACCCTTCAGGAGGAGCCCATGAACGCCACGCTGTCACGGACCGGTCGGACCGGCCTCGGGTTCGCGATGGTCGCCATGGCCCTCGCCGGCTGCACCGACATCGAACGCGCCCTCAACCGCGGTGGCGACACCCCGTGCAGCGAGTACGTCAAACAGGATCAGGACACCAAGCGCACCACGATCACCAAGTTCGTCAAGCAGCAGAGCCAGGACGACCGCGAGCCCGCGGGGACCGCGGTAGACGCGACGATGGTGTCGGTCGACCTGCTGTGCGGCGCCCAGGCCAACACCGACACCCCGATCAAGAACGCCGACGTGGCCGGGATCTTCATCCGCAAGTGACCGCTCAGCGCGGCGGATGGGCGGCCAGCCAGTCCGCCGCGCGCTTGCGCGAGGCCCGCGACAGCCAGGCGTCCTGGACGACCTCGGTGAGTTCTCGACGGCTCAGTTCGCCGAGGTGGGCGGCGCGCACCAGCACCGAGGGATGGCCGTCGAAATGCGGCGTGGTGAAGAACGGCGAGTCCGGGTCCTGCACCAGCGCCTGTTTATCGGACTCCGACGGCACCCAGATCACGATCACATCGGCGTAGCGCTGGCCGGTCACCGCGTCCACGGCATCCGGACGGGGAGTGCGGAAGAACACGAACGATTTGCCCCCGACCTGATAGACCGGGTTACCGCGAGGCCCGTCGGCGCGTGTCACATGGGGCATGCCCGAGGCCACCTCGTGCACATCGGCGAGGCGTGCCCGCTCGAAACCGGTCGCCATGCCAGCAGCCTAGGGCGTCGTGGCCCACTTCGCTCGAAAGCGCCGGCGACCGGCCGGTAGGGCTCAGGGCGCTCGCCACGCCGGTCGGCGTACGCCAGAATGAGAGCGAGCATTCGAGTTCACACGACGACGGGTCTTCCACGTGGCACAGTTCCGCGCCCTCACACAGCAGCGGGTCGAACTGGAAAGAGAATGGGAGCGTTGGGCGACGACTCCACGGGCGGTACCCCGCCCCCGGAACACCGTCCTGCGCAACGACGTAGCACAATCCTGGCGGCGCTCGCTGCACACCGTCGATCCCGGTCGCACGATCGCGCCGGGGATCGACGACATCGGTGATCGCTGGGCCGCGTCGCCACTGCGCGAACCGGTGACGGCACTGGCGGGTGAACTGCGCGCCATCACCGAGGATTCCGGGTATCTGGCGGTGGTCACCGACAGCGCGGGCACCGTGTTGTGGTCCTGCGGTGACCGCACGCTGCGCAGGCAGGCCGAGCAGGTCAACCTCGCGCCGGGGGGATGCTGGGACGAAAGCCATATGGGCACTACCGGCTTGGCACTCGCGCTGCACACCGACCGCCCCGCCTCGGTGTTCTCCGCCGAGCACCTGATCGCCGCGCTGCACGGCTGGGTCTGCTATTCCGCGCCGATCCACGGCCCCGACGGCAGGCAGGTCGGCGCGCTGGATCTGTCGAGTTCCTGGGACCGCTCGCATCCCGCGGTGCTCACCTCGGTGCGCGCGCTGGTGACAGCCGTGGAGACGATGCTGCGCACCGCCGAGCCCGCGCCCGAGCCGGGAATCCGGCTGGAGTGCCTGGGCGCCGCACGGCTGGTACGCGACGGGGTGCCGCTGCTGCTGCCGCCTCGGCAGCTGGAGATCCTCGCCCTGCTGGCGCTACAGCCGGACGGCTTCACCCCGGAGCAATTGCACGCCGCCCTGTACGGCGACCGTTCGGTGTCCAGCAGCACGCTCAAAGCCGATGTCTCGCATCTGCGCCGCGCGATCGGCGGTGCGATCAGCAACCGCCGTTACGCGCTGACCGGTCCGGTGTCCTGCGACGCCGTCGACCTGTTCGCCGCCATCACCGCTGGTGACACCACCTCGGCGGTGTGGCTGTACCGGGGTCCGCTGCTACCCGGATCGGAGGCACCCGGCGTGCTGCAGTGGCGCGACTACCTCGATGTCGGCGTGCGGACCGCCGTGCTCGCCGGTGACCGAGCCGAGCACGCGGTGGCCTTCGGTGAACGCGCGCCCCGTGATGTCGCGGTACACGAGCACGCGCTGCGATTGCTCCCGCCCGACGACGTGCGCCGCGCGGTGGTCGCGGCTCGGCTGCATACGGCGTTGCGCGACTGACGCTTTCACACCAACCTCGCACCAACCTCCGCGGACCATAGTGGATCTGTCCGAGATATCTGCGAGGAATCATGAGCTACACCAGACCGGGGGCGGGACTGCGGCATCGCCGACTACCCGACGCAGCCCGGCCACGTCCTCCACACCGGTCGAACGGCATGGGGACGCATCGAACGCACCGGGTGGACATCACCGAACGCGCCAGGGCGGTCTTGCGCAGCGTGATCGATCAGCACGGAGCCGTGCTGCTGCATCAGTCCGCCGGGCATCGCGACAGCGACTCGCCACGGTGCCTGCCCATCCGGGAGTCCAGGATCGACCGCGCCGACGTCCTGCTGGGAAATCTGCCCTGGCACACCGAAGTGTGGATCAGCGGCGAGCAGTACGAGCACTGGAAGCACACCCACCTCACCGTGGATGTGGCCGAAGCACCCGGCGGCCGTGCTTGCGACGCTCTCGAGGACACGCGTTTCGTCATCAGATCACGACTGCTCACCGACGAGGAAGCAGCGGCGCTGGCGGCCGGAGGGCCGCCGCGCACCGGAGCCGACCGGTTGGCGTGACCCCTGCACGAACCGGCGGGTCGTCCGCCCGGGTGGGCACGACCACCCGGGCGGACGTCGTGTGTCAGCGCCCGGGCAGGAAACGCAGGCTGCGCGCTACGGTCATCAGGAACGGCTGCCACTTGTCCTTCGGGAACAGCTTCGGCGCATCGAGATTCATGAAGCGGGTGACCACGATCGACTGCGGTTCGGTGAACTTGAGCAGGCCGTCGGGCCCGTGGCGGCGCCCAACACCGGAGATGCCCATTCCGCCCATCGGGGCACCGGTGGTGCCCCACGCCGGCGCGTAGCCCTCGTCCACACAGACCGTGCCCGCGTGCAGCCGCGCCGCGATCCGCTCGCCTTCGGATTTGCTCGCCGCCCACACCGAAGCGTTGAGGCCGTAGTCGGTGTCGTTGGCCAGGCGCACCGCCTCCTCGACACTGTCGACCGGATAGATCGACACCAGCGGGCCGAAGGTCTCGTTGCGACCGCATTCCATCTCGTCGGTCACCTCGCCGAGCACGGTCGGCTCGAAGAACAGCGGACCCAGGTCCGGACGGGGCTTGCCGCCGGTGAGCACCTTCGCTCCCTTCGAGGTGGCGTCCGCGACGTGCTTGGACACCGTTTCCAGTTGCGCTTCGGAGATGAGGCTGCCGATGTCGGCCGAATAGTCGTAGGCGGCGCCTAGTTTCGCGGCGTGTACTGCGGCGACGAATTTCTCGGTGAACGCCGCGGCGACCTGCCGCTCGACATAGAGCCGCTCGATGGAGATGCACAGTTGCCCGGCATTGGAGAAGCAGGCGCGCACGGCCGCCTTGGCTGCCTTGTCCAGGTCGGCGCCCGCGGCGACGATCATCGGGTTCTTGCCGCCGAGTTCGGCGGAGAAACCGATCAGCCTGCGGCCGCACTGCTCGGCCAGGGTGCGGCCGGTCGCCGAGGAACCGGTGAACATCAGGTAGTCGCAGTTCTCGACGATCGCGGTGCCGACCACGCCGCCCGGCCCGGGGACGACCGCGAGCAGCTCGCGCGGCAGGCCTGCTCGGTAGAGCAGCTCGGCGCCGGCCAACGTGGAGAACGGGGTCTGGCTGTCGGGCTTGACCACCACGGCGTTGCCCGCGATCAGCGCCGGAATGGAATCGCCGATCGACAGCAGCAGCGGGTAGTTCCACGGGGCGATGACACCGACCACGCCTTTGGGCTGATACCGGACCGAGGCGCGATTGAGCACGGGGAAGGCGCCCGCTACCCGGTGGGTGTCCAGCACGCTCGGGGCGATCTTGGCGAAATAACGGGCCGCGAACATCAGGCCCATGATTTCCTCTTGGGCCGCCCAGCGGGCTTTGCCGGTCTCGGCCTGCACCACGTCCATCAGGAACTCGCGGTGCTCCACCACCAGAGCGCGGTAACGGTCCAGCACGGCGGCGCGTTCGGCGACCGGACGGGCCGCCCAGCGCTGCTGCGCGGCCCTGGCTTTGTCGAAGGCGGCGGTGACGTCGGCCGGCGTGCCGACCGGCACGCTGCCCAGGGAGTTTCCGGTGAACGTCTCTGCGATCGTCCTGCGCGGACGATCCGCGGGCGCCTCGATCGCGGCCAGCGCGCTGAGGCGGTCGAATACATCGGCTTCCGGCGCGGGCATCGGTGCCTCCTACTTGTGAGTAACTTTGAGATACACACAATCTACGCCCGATATCGCCTGTCATGAACCCACTGCGGGCGGAATGCGCGGCACTCGTCCGCGGCCGCCTCGGCGCCGAATACCTTTTCGGTTCGGGCGTGGCCGGGCGACCATCCCCCGTAGCTCACAGTTTTCCCGGTCGAGTCAAATCGAGTCCCACTGGCCGGGACCGGCTGTCCGTATCGCCGGGTCGTGGTTTACGTTATGCCGATGTTCAGAGCGAGGCTCGGGGTCCGCACCCGGATTCTGGCTATCGCGCTCATTCCGAGTCTGACTCTGCTGTTGGCAGGCATGGGCGCCGCCGGCTACCTGGTAGCCGAAGGAACGAAGGCGAAGGACTGGGCTGCGGCGAGCCAGAAGGCCATCGCGGTGACCAGCGAGGTCATGGACGCGATCGAGCAGGAACGCTACCTCACCCTCGCCCAGCTGTCCGGCGACGACACTCTCACCTCCGCGCTCGGTCCCGCGCGCATGCGCGTGGACGCGTCGGTGCGAAACCTGCTCGCGACCTCCGCGAACCTGCGCGACGTCGACGACACGAAGATCACCGAGAAGGACGCCGACCTCGTCATGCTGACGCAGAGCCTGACGACGGTGCGCTCCGCC
This sequence comes from Nocardia sp. NPDC047648, assembly GCF_040642815.1. Taxonomy (NCBI): domain Bacteria; kingdom Bacillati; phylum Actinomycetota; class Actinomycetes; order Mycobacteriales; family Nocardiaceae; genus Nocardia; species Nocardia sp. NPDC047648. The sequence continues at coordinate 211,801 of NZ_JBEYSX010000001.1, forward strand.
GCCGACGCCGGCGCGCTGCCGATTCCGGACGCGTACATGTTCTACAACCGGTTGCTCGATCCGATCTCCGCGGGCGCGCAGTCCACCGTGCGGACCGCGCCGGAGAGCGATATCGCCGTGGGCACGGTGGCGGGCATCCGCTTGTTCTACGTGACCGAGGCGATGTCACGCAGCAACGCCCTCGGCGCGGTCTACGTTCACGGCGCCACTCCCCCGCCCATACCGCTCGATGAGTACACCCGCCAGACCGGCTTCTACCACGCCGAGATCGCCATGCTCATCACCGAATTGGACGGCCCGATCAAAGCCCGCCTGCAGGCGCTGTCCACCGGCACGGCGTGGCAACAGCTGACCGCGATGGAGAACGCCATCATCCAGCGCGTCAGCGCCGCGGCGGCTTCCGCCACCACATCGCCCCCCGCGGCGAGCGCGAACACCGGCACACGGCAATCGAGCCCGCCTCCGCTTCCGTTGAGCGCCGACGAATGGCACCGCGCGGCAGCCGAGGTCAGCCACGGATTGCTGGACGCCTGGTCGGTATACAACAGGGATGTCCAGGAGGCCGCCGAAGACAAGGCCGCCGCGGCGGCGACCAGATCCGCCGTGACCGGTGGCGGCATGCTCGTGATCGGCGTTCTGGTGCTCGTCGTCGCGGTCGCCTTGGCCAACCGCGTCATTCGCAGGCTGAAGCGGTTGCGGGGAGAAACGCTCGCGCTGGCCGACGAGCGGCTGCCCGACATGATGCGCAGGTTGCGCGACGGCGAAGCCGTCGATCCCGCCGCGGAGTCCCCGAACCTGGACTACGGCAGCGACGAGATCGGCCAAGTGGCCAAGGCGTTCCAGCACGCCCATTCCGCTGCCGTCTCCGCGGCGGTGGCCGAGGCTCGCACCCGCGAGGGCGTGAAGGCGGTGTTCCTGAACATCGCGCACCGCAGCCAGATCGTGGTGCACCGGCAGCTGGAGATACTCGACGAAGCCGAGCAGCGACAGGAAGACCCGGTCCTGCTCGACACCCTGTTCCGTCTCGACCACCTCGCGACCCGGGAGCGGCGCAACGCCGAGAACCTCACCATCCTCGGCGGCGGCAAGCCGGGCAGGCAGTGGCGCAACCCGGTCCCGCTGGTCGACGTGGTGCGCAGCGCCGTCGGTGAGACCCTCGACTACGCCAGGGTGCGGGTGACCCGGCTGCCCGAAGTCCACGTACTCGGCGCGGTGGTCGCCGACCTCATCCACCTGCTCGCCGAACTGGTGGACAACGCCACCTCTTTCTCGCCGCCGCAGTCGCGTGTCGAGGTGACCGGCAACGTGGTGGGCAAAGGCGTCGTGGTCGAAATCGGCGACCAAGGCATGGGCATGTCCGAAGCCGACCTGGCCAAGATGAACGAGACACTGCGCAATCCACCGGATTTCGGCGTGGCGACCCTGTCGGCCGACTCCCGGTTGGGATTGTTCGTGGTCGCGCAGCTGGCGGCGCGCCACGGTATCGCGGTGCGGCTGTCGGACTCCGATTACGGCGGCATCAAGGCCATCGTGCTCGTGCCGTCCGCCCTCATCGCGGCCGATTCGGGCGTGCCGCAGACACCGGCGGAGCTCACCGATCCCGGCAGTCGCCGCAAGCTCGTCACCACGCCCGCGATCGCGACGGAGACGGCGAATTCCGCGCAGACCCCGTCGTCGTCGGTCGCGACCCTGCCGGTCGAATCTGCCGCGCCCCCGCGCTACGCCCCTCGCCCGTACACCGAGGCTCCGACGCAACCGGGCTCCGACGGTCGCCCGCCGTTGCCGCGGCGCCACCGACAGACCAATCTCGCACCGCAATTGGCGCAGTCGGCCCAGGAGCAGCAAGCCGCCTCCGCACAGGCTCCCCGCTCCCCCGAGCAGGCCCGTGATCTGATGTCCGCCATCGAGAACGGAACCAGGCAGGGCCGCCGCGCCACCATCCCCGACGAACAGGAAGGCTAGGGGTGTCCGCTTCTCCCGCAGGTGATCTCAATTGGCTGCTCGACGATCTCGTCGACCGGCTGGCCGGCGTGCGCCACGCGGTGGTGCTGTCCACCGACGGGCTACTACTCGGCCGCTCCAGCGGTATGAACCGCGAGGACGCCGAACACTTCGGCGCGATGTCCTCGGCGCTCTACGGGCTGGCGCGCAGCGCGGGCAACCGGTTCGACGGCGGCGGCGTCCGCCAGGCGGTCATCGAACTCGACCGCGCGGTGCTGTTCGTGACCTCCGCGGGCGACAACGCCTGCCTGGCACTGCAAGCCGCCGAGTCGGCAAATCTCGGCATGGTGGCCTACGAGATGAATCTGACGGTCCAGCGCGTCGGCAGCTATCTGTCCACGACCGCACGCCAAGACCTCGTCGGACACGTCGAGTAAGACCTGCCATGACCCATCCGCGTGAGCCCTGGTTCGACGAGGCGGCCGGCCCTCTGGTGCGTCCCTACGCGGTCACGCGCGGGCGCACCAGCGGCGCGGGGCCCGAACTGGATATGCTCACCACCGTGATCGCGGACTCCTCCGCGGCCACACTGCGACGCAGCGAACCCGAGTACGCCGATATCCTTCGCTTGTGCCGGGTTTCGCAGACCGTCGCAGAAGTCTCCGCACAGTTGCGTTTGCCGCTGGCGGTGACGAAGATCCTCGTCGGTGATCTGATCGGCGACGGGCAACTGATCTTCCGCGCTCCCGTTCCGACGGAGGCCGGACCCGATGACCTCAACATATTGCGAGCGGTACTGGATGGAATCCGAAAACTTTGACCCGAGCGGCACACCGCAACTGGCCGCGTCGGTCAAGATCCTCGTCGCCGGCGGGTTCGGCGTCGGCAAGACCACCATGGTCTCGGCGATCAGCGAAGTCGCGCCACTGCGCACCGAGGAACTGATCACCGAGGTGAGCACCGGAATCGACGATCTGTCGGGCGTCGAGCAGAAGTCCACGACCACGGTCGCGCTGGACTTCGGCAGGCTTACCATCGACCGCGACCTGGTGCTCTACCTGTTCGGCACACCGGGCCAGGACCGCTTCTGGTTCCTGTGGGACGAACTGGCGCGCGGCGCGCTCGGCGCCGTCGTCCTGGCCGATACCCGCAGGCTCGGCAACTCCTTCGCGTCCGTGGACTTCTTCGAGCGCCGCGGTCTGCCGTTCATGGTGGGCGTCAACTGCTTCGACGGCGCACCGCGCTACACCAACGACGAAGTGCGCGACGCCCTCGACCTCGACTCGGCCACCCCCGTCATGCTCTGCGACGCGCGCGACCGAGGGTCGTGCAAGGATGTCCTGCTCACCCTCGTCGAACACCTCATCCAGCGGGCACAACGCGCACACGCCACCACCTGAGCGCGCGGCGGCTGCGCCGGTGAACCCTCACACCTGCCGCAGCCAGGCCACGAAAAGCAGCGCGCCACCCGCGGCCAGCACCACCGCGGCCGGAGCAGGCCACCACGGCCCGTTCCGGCCGAGCAGGCCGCGGGTGAGCCGCAATTGGAACGCGCCCAGCCCGGCGAGGACCAGCAGCCAGATCGGCAGTAGCCCGACGCCGAGCGCCGCGTGCACCGCCCACGCACCCGCCGAAGTGGGACCGCCCCAGGATCCTTCGAGATTGTCGCTCGCGACGACCGGAAACAGGATCCCGCGGAACGCTGCGACGATCGCCAGGAAGGCCAGAAACCAGGCCGTCAGGCCGACCGCGCCACTGAGCACCGAGTGCGAGACCGACCGGGTGACGGAGAATTTGTGCGGCAGAACGGATTCACCGAGCAGTCGCCGCGGCACGCGCAGCCGGGTCGGAATTCGCCGCACCGCCAGCGGGAGCGCCCAGAGCGCGTAGGCGGCGTAACGCAGGAGTGCCCGAAACCACGACATACCGCCGACGGTAGCGCTGTTCGGCCCGCGATTCACCGTAGCAGGCCCGCGTGCAGCAGATCGTCGAACAGCATCTGGTCGACCGGAGGGACGAGGGCGCGGTCGGCATAGGAGAACCACGCGACCTCTTCGATCTCGCTGCTCGCGGCGAGCGTTCCGCGGTAATCCGCGGTGTAGCAACTCATCCGCACCACCGCCCCGTCCGCCGGACCGTGCGGCGCCTCATAGATGCCGACGTGCGCGGCGGTCTCCGGCAGCAGCGCGACGGTGAGTTCTTCCTCGATCTCGCGCAGCAGCGTCTGCAGATCGGTCTCGGCGCCTTCGCGCTTGCCGCCCGGGATGTAGAAGACGTCCTTGCCGCGCGGTCTGGCACACAGGATCCGTCCTTCCTCGATGCGCACCCATGCCACCGTGTCGATCAACTGCCGCACTCGCCCGTCCGCCACCGCCGCAGCCTATCGCCGCGCGACGGCGAACGCGGAATGGGCAGCGCACGCCTCACCCGGGAATGAGGGAAGCGTCCTTGGCGCCAGGGCCGAGAACGGGACGCAGGTCGCGTAACGCGATGCGCTCACCGCACTCCGAGCACACCGGCTCGACGGTCGCTAGGTTCCCGCACGCGACGTGCGTCGTCTGCACCGGCGGGCCGTCCGGCGCGGCCCATTCGTCACCCCACTGCCGCATCGCGGTGACGACCAGCCACAGCGAGCGGCCTTTCGTGGTGAGCCGGTAGTCGTAGCGAACCGGATTGTCCTGATAGGGCTCTCTGGTCAGCACGCCGTGCTCCATCAGATGCTCGAGACGCTGGGTGAGGACATTGCGGGCGATGCCGAGCCGGGCGTGGAAGTCGTCGAAACGCGTCACGCCGAACAGGGCGTCGCGCACGATCAACAGCGTCCACCACTCGCCCACCACCTCGAGGCACTGGGCCAGCGAACAGTTCATGTCCTCGAAGCTCGTCCTGCGCATATCCGTCAGCATACTCAGTTGCTTGACAGAACTCACTATCCTAATGTTCGTTGCATGAAGCAACTCACTACGCGGACGCTCACCGAGGAGTTCGCGCTCACCGACACCGGCGCGGGCCGGTGGCAGGCGCGGGTCGACCGGTCCTGGCGAGGATGGACCGGACCGCACGGCGGCGTGATCGCGGCTCTGCTCATCGAGGTGGCTCGGGCGGCTGCTGCCGAACCTTTGCCGGTGCGGACCGTTGACCTGCGGTTCCTGGGCCGTCCCACCGAGGACGTACTGACCTTTCGCGCGACCGAGCACACGGTCGGTCGCAGCACCGTAGTGCTGGACGTGCACGCCGAGCAGGACGGCAGCCCGGTCGCGGCGGCGTCCGTCACGCTCGGTCGCACCGTGGACTCGGGCATCGCGACGTACATGGGCGCACCGGCGCCGCGGGTGCCCGATGCCGAATCCTGTGCGCGGTTCGCCCTTCCTCCGGAACTCGTCCCTGCGAGCGCGCACTTCGACATCCGCCCCGCGGCGGGACCGCTGCCACTCACCGGCGCGGACGAACCGATGATGATCGCCTGGATCGCACTCCGCCCCGATCTGCCCGCGGACGCGGCGGCCCTCGCGATCCTCGCCGACGCCCTGCCGCCCGCCATATTTCCCACGCTGCGCGCGCCGGTCGCGATCCCCACGGTGGCGCTGTCGATGCACGTGCACGGCGCGCCCACCGGTGGCCTGCCGGTGCTGGTTCGCACGGTGAACGCCTCTACCGGTGGTGGTTGGTCGGTAGACGACACCTCGATCTGGGACCGGAGCGGCCTGCTGCTCGCCTCTGCCCGCCAGACCCGCCGCGTGCTCGGCTGAAACGGAGAAGATCATGCCATCCCCTACCGCGGCGCCGAACCGGGCCGCCGCCGACTTCCGGACCGTGCTCGCCGTCGTCTCGATCGGCGTACTGCTGTCGAGCCTGGATCTGTTCATCGTCAACGTCGCCCTTCCGGACATGTCCGCCGATCTCGGCGGAGCGCGGATCTCGGGGCTGTCCTGGGTGCTCAACGCCTATGCGATCGTGTTCGCCGCACTGCTGGTCCCGGCAGGACGACTCGGCGACCGCCGCAGCATTCGAACTACCTTCCTGCTGGGGTTGGTGATATTCGTCGTCGGGTCGGCACTGTGCGCGACCGCGTGGGACGTCGGGTCGCTGGTGCTGTTCCGCGTTCTGCAGGCCGTCGGCGGGGCGCTGCTGACGCCCGCCTCGCTCGGCTTGGTGCTCGCGGCCGCGCCGCCGCAGCGCCGCGCGGCGGCGGTGCGGCTGTGGGTCGCCTTCGGCGGCCTCGGCGCGGCGCTCGGCCCGGTGCTGGGCGGGCTGCTCGTCGAATTCGGCTGGCGCTGGGTATTTCTGGTCAACGTGCCGTTCGGCTTGATCGCGGTGGTCCTCGGCGTGCGGATCCTGCCCGATCCCGAAGGCGACGGCGGGCGGATGCCCGACCTCTTCGGCGCGGCGCTGCTGGTCGGCGCGATCGCCGGGCTGGTGCTCGGACTGGTGAAGGGTACGGACTGGGGGTGGTCGTCGGCGGGCGTGCTGGCCGCGTTCGCCGTGGCGGCGCTGTTGACGGTGGCGTTCGTCGTCTCCTCGGCCCGGCACCACAGCCCGGTGGTGGATCCGGCACTGCTGCGCGCGCCCAACTTCGCCTGGATGACCGGCAACGCCGTCTTCTTCAACGTCGCCTTCGGCGCGATGCTGCTGTCGGTGGTGCTGTGGGCGCAGAACGTGTGGGGCTGGTCGGCGATACGCACCGGTCTGGCCGTCGCGCCCGGCCCGCTGATGGTGCCGGTGATCGCGATCCTGGCGGGGCGGCTGATCGGGCGGATCGGCGCCGGGCCGGTCATCGCGGCGGGCGGGATCATCTTCGGAGCGGGCATGCTGTGGTGGGCGCGGGCGATCACCTTGACGCCGGACTACGTCGGCGGCTTGCTCGGCGGCATGGTGGTCAGCGGCATCGGTGTCGGCCTGACCCTGCCGACCGCCTTCGCGGCCGGCACCAGCGGACTGCCGCCGCAGCGGTTCGCCACCGGGTCGGCCGTGCTGAGCATGGCGCGCCAGATCGGTCTCGCGGTCGGGGTCGCGGTGCTGGTCGCGGTGCTCGGCTCACCCGCCGATCCGGAAGCGACACTGGAGGCGTTCCGGCGCGGCTGGTACGTGACGGCCGCGGTCGCGGTCATCGCCGGTGTGGTCGGCCTAGCCGCCCGCATGCCGAAACCCGCCGCCGTACAACCGGAATCGGCCACCGAGTCGGCCGTCGCCTGATCCGCCGCCTGATCCGCCGGGTCTGCGTGAGGCGACGGATCAGCGGCCGAGGCGCTGGAATCGCCGGTCCGCGAGCGGCAAGGAATTCCGCGGTGATGAGCAGCGGCCGCACCACGGCCATCGGCGACGAGTGCTGCTCCAGCCAGGAATCGTCCGCCGCGGACCGGACAGCTCTTGGGTTCGCCGCCACGGTCCACGTCGCGATGAAGCCCAGTCGGTCCGGCATCAACTGGGGCACGACCAAGATCTCTGCGGCCCCCGCTGCCTCGCTACCCGGCCCGCACCGTAAGGCTTTCGCGCCCAGCGGTGAGCGCCACGTGCGCGACAGCGGCGTCCAGCCCCCGCTTCGGCAACGGCGCATCGTCGAACATGGTGATCTCGACGGCGTCCTCGGTGAGTTCCCAAGTGCCCGCGATACGTCCGCCCACCACGACGATCGGCGAGATCCAGCCCGCGGTCCGGCTCACCTTCGCACGGTGGGCGGCGGGCAGCGCGACGGTGTCACCGGTGCCCGGTCCCAGCACGTACTGGTCGAAGGCGCCGAGCAGATGCACCGTCGCGCTCGGCGCGGTGGCGGCCAGCGCGTCGACCTGGTCGGTCGGCAGGAAGCCGCGGCGGCCCTCCACGTCGACTTCGGTGAGCAGGTCACCCAACTCGGCGAACCAGCGCCGCACCGTGGATTTGCGCAGACTGTTGCGGCTGAGCCAGGCGTCGAAGGTCTCCGGCGTCGCCGGGCCGTAGGCGCCGAGATAGCCGAGGATCGCCGCAGGCGCCGCGGCATCCGGCTCGGGCAGGCCGGGCCAGTCGCGCACCAGCTGGGCGGGACGGGCGAACGTCACCTTGGCACCCCGCGACGGACCGTGGCAGAGCACCCCCTGCCAGGCCAGGGGTTTGAGCAGCGCGCCCCAGCCGGAGCGCAATTCCTCGCCGAGCCGGTGGAAGCCCGGCTCGGACACCAGCGCCTCGACCAGTTCCTCGCGGGTGAGCACCGCGCCGTCGAGCACCTCGGCGACCGCCTCGGCCAGCGCGGCCACCTCCGCGGGCGAGGCGCCGAAGTTCTTCTGCCAGGCGGGCTTCTCCCAGGTGCGTGCCGAGCCGATGAGCGCGAGGCAGGCGGCGGCCAGATCCGGAGTGAGCGCGTGCAATGTGCCGCGCATCGCCCAGGTCTTCATCAGCGCGCCGTCCCCGAGCGCGCGAACCAGCCCGCCCGGTTCCGGTTTCGTGCTGCGCAGCCCGACCGCCAGTTCCGCCGCGGAGGCGACTTGGGCCTGCACGCCGCACAAACGCCCGGCGATGGCTACCGCACCCTCGTCCGCACGGGACCGGACATACTGACGATCCAGCCGCCAGGCGAAAACCTGATCCCAGGTGGCTCGCACGCGCGCTCCTTCCCACTCAGCTCAGCAGCGCGCCGACACCGGCCACCGTCGCGGCCGCCAGCGCCGACCCGGTCACTGTCATCGCGATCACGCCGAGCAGGGCGGTGCGGGTGGTCGCTCGCCGGATCGCGCCGACCGGGTCGGCCAGCCGCTCGGCGCGGGCCAGTACCGCCGTGCCCGCCGCGGCCAGCGCACCCGGGGGCGCGGGCTCGACGACGCCGACGATCGCCAGCAGCCCGCCCAGTAACGGCAGCGAACCGTGCTCGTCGGCGGCCTTGTCGTCGGCACACATCTCCAGCAGCCGGGCGATCTCCGTCGCACCGACGGTGAACAAGCGCAGTCCCGGCAGCGTGGTGGCCACCGCGCGCAGCACCGCCGACAACGCCGCGTGCCTGCCGGACAGGTGCGCGCGCTCGTGCGCGAGCACCGCGGCCAGCTGGTCGTCGTCCAGCACGTCCAGCGCGGCGGTGGTGACCACGATGGTGTCTGGCCGTCCCGGCACGCAATACACCTGCCGCTCCGGCGAATCGAGCACGACCGCACCGATGCCCGGCACCGGCCTGCCGACCAGGCGGACGGCCCTGGCGTGGACGCTGGTGCGCCTGCGCATGTCCACCACGACACCCACCGCGCGCGCGATGAGCGCCACCGTGCCGGTGGCCACCAGCGCCGCCACGGCGAATGTTGCCGCCCGGGTGGCCGCGGCGCCGTGCACATGCATGGGCGTCCACAGGAACGACACGCAGGAACGCAGCGCGTCCTTCGGATGTCCCCAGTAGGTGGCGAACTCGATGGTCACCACCGTCGCGGCGATCCCCCAGGCGCTCAGGGCGCCGACGATCGCGACGACCCAGGCGATCACGCCCAGCCGCGGCGCGATGCCGCGATGGGTCAGACTGCGCAGCACGGGCGGACCGAAAGTCGCCACGACGCTGCCGTACAACGTCAGAGCGATGGCCAGGTTCACGGGACTTCTGGTGACTTGCGCGCCGCGAGTCTGCGCAGCGCGGCACGCAGCCCGGCCGACTCCTCGGCGCTGATCCGATCCACGAAATGACTGAGCACCAGATCGGAGCGTCCGCCGGACCCCAGCGCTTCTAGCATGAGCCGGGCGCTGTGCTCCTCCCTGGTGAGCGTCGGCCAATATCGATAGGCCTTACCCGCGCGTTCGCGTGCGAGCCAGCCCTTGCGATGCAGGTTGTCCATGGTCGACATCACCGTCGTATAGGCGATGTCGCGCTGAGCCGACAGGTCGTCGAAGATCTCGCGCACCGTTGTGTCCTCTGCGTCCTGATCCCAGATGCGGTCCATGATCACCGCCTCCAGATCCCCGAATCCACGCACCGTACCGACTCCCTCATCCGAGCTGTGCCCCGTCGTGGGAACAGGGTACCGGTTACGGCCGGTTACTACGGAGGCAACCAGTAGATCCGTCTGCGCCGACCAGGGCCGCGGGATGCCTTGCACGCCTGGGGCCGTGCCCTCACGCCGTGTCGCGCGGCGTCCGATCGAGCATGGCGAGGTAGGTATCGAGCTGGGCCGCGCCGGTGAGAAGGTTGCGGCTGCGCATGGTCAACCGGTCCTGCCAGGAGTCGAGGAAGGCGCTCAACGCGTCCGCCCCGCCCGCCGCGCGCAGCGACTCGACGAACCGCGCGACCTGGGACAGCCGGTAGCCGCCCCGGCGCAGCTGTCGTGCGATCTCGGCGTCGCGTACGCCGTCCGGTCCGTAGTGGCGGTAACCCGTCGCCCGGTCACGGTCGGGGCGCAGGATGCCATGGGACTCCCACATGCGCAGTGTCGCCGCGTGCACGCCGAGCCGGCGCGCGAGTTCGCCGACGGTCAGCGGTCGGCCGTGGACCTCGGTGGGCATCGCGCGGGCCAGGCCGCCCAGGGCCGTCGCGACCTCGGTGCGGGTGTCGCGTTCGGTGAGCAGCGCGACGTGCGCGGCGTCGATGAGCCGGTAGGCGGACTCGGAGTCGCCGCGGTTGGTCGCGCGCATGATGTCCGTCGCCTGCCGGTGGCCGTGGCCCGCTCGCAACGCGAGGAAGGCGCGCAGCGCCTGCGCGTGCAGGGCCGTGTAGCGCCGGTAGCCGGCCGCGCTGCGCTCGGCGGGCGGAAGGATGCCCGCGTCGTCGTAGTTGCGGATCGCCTGTGCGGACAAACCGTGTTCCCGGGCGAGGTCGATCGGCCGCAGCTCACACCTCCGATTGAGGCTTTGATCCCTGAATGCCAGGGATCAGTCGCGAAAGTTTCACTCGAATGTTCAACGATACTGTCGAGGGCAGTTCCTTCTGGAAAGGGGTTGTTCATGTCCACTGCCGCAGCACTGCGCGCCTTCGGCCGCCAACTCGACGACCGTGCAAGCCTGGGCCGTGCCCTCGACGAATTGCTCGGCGCGCGGACCGAGCCGACGGCCCTGCTGGCCCTCGGCGAGCCGACGCACGGGGTCGAGGCGTTCCCGTTGTTACGCAACGAGATCCTCTGTCACCTCGTCGAACGGGGGTACCGGTCGATCGTGCTGGAGACCGATGTCTTCGCCGCGTCCGTTGTCGACGACTACGTGGCGGGGGCCACCGCGAACCTCGACACGGTGCTCGCGACCGGGTTCAGCCACGGGTTCGGCGCGGTGCCGGGCAACCGCGAACTCGTCGAATGGCTCCGCACGCACAACGCCACCCGCGCGCCGTCGGACCGGGTTCGCTTCCACGGCTTCGACGCTCCGGTGGAGCACTCCGGTGCGCCGAGTCCGCGACGCGCACTGTGCTCGGTCGCCGACTATCTGCCCGCGGCGCTGCGGCCCGGATCGGTCCGCGACCTGGACGCACTGCTCGGCGAGGACGCGGACTGGACGAACGAGGCGGCCATGTACGACCCGGCTGCGTCCATCGGAGACTCGGACCGCGCCCGTGCCCTGCGCGTCGTCGCGGACGATCTCGCCTGCGCGCTGCACCGCGCGGCACCCGGCCTGCGTCGCGCCGACCCGACCGGCTACGAGCACGCCGTGGCGCACGCGCGCGCCGCCCAGGGCCTGCTGCGCTATCACGCGGCCATGGCCGGTTCCGCACCCGATCGCATCGCGACCCTGCTCAGCGTGCGCGCCGAGATGATGGCCGAGAACCTGCTCGCGATCGTCGCGCAGGAGCGGCGACGCGGACCGAGCCTGGTGTTCGCGCACAACGCGCACTTGCAGCGCGTGCAGTCCCACACGCCGATCGGCCGGGGCGAGGCGAACTGGGGCAGCGCCGGCGCGCTCGCCGAACTCACCCTCGGCGAGCGCTACGTGTTCGTGGCAACCGACGCAAGTCCCGACAGTGAGCCGGGCACCCTCCAGCGCGTATTGGCCGAGGCGACCTCCCGCCGTGCCCTGTTCCCGGCCCAGGACCTGCGCGCCGCGCTCGCGCCGTCGATCGGCACGAGTGCACCTTTCGTGCCCGGCCACATTCCGCTCACCCCGGCGGACCTGGACGGCGCCGATGCGGTCATCTTCGTCGCCGACACCGACGGAAAGCGGCATCAGTACTGGTAGCCTTCGCCTCCACCTCTGCTGCCGGCTCGCGGGTGTCTCGGCGGCACTCCGAACGGCCCGGGGAGTTCGACACGCCGGACGGAGGCTTATGCGAACATATGTTCGTGTCCGATGCGCCCGTCCCCCGCAGGCCCCGGATACTCGCGCGGCCGGAGGCATCGATCCTGCATGCCGACCTCGACTCGTTCTACGCCTCGGTCGAGCAGCGTGACGACCCGCGGCTGCGCGGCAGGCCGGTGATCGTCGGCGGCGGTGTGGTCCTGGCGGCGAGCTATGAGGCGAAGGCGTTCGGGGTGCGCACCCCGATGAACGGCGGGCAGGCGCGCCGGTTGTGCCCGCACGCGATCGTGGTGCCGCCGCGGATGTCGGCCTACGCCGAGGCGAGCAAGGCCGTCTTCGAGATCTTCCGCGACACCACGCCCGTGGTGGAGGGCATCTCCATCGATGAGGCCTTTCTCGACGTCGGCGGCCTGCGCCGGATCGCGGGCGAGCCGGTCGCCATCGCGACGCGGCTGCGCGCGCAAGTCCGCGACCTGGTCGGCTTGCCCATCTCGGTGGGCATCGCCCGCACCAAGTTCCTCGCCAAGGTGGCCAGCGCCGTCGCCAAGCCCGACGGGTTGCGGCTGGTCCCGCCGGACGGCGAACTGGAGTTCCTGCATCCGCTGCCGGTGGAGAGACTCTGGGGTGTCGGCGACGTCACCGCGCGCACGTTGCACGAACACGGCATCACCCGTGTCGGTCAGCTGGCCGAACTCGGTGAGCGCCCGCTGCGGGCGATACTCGGTCCCGCCGCCGCCCGCCACCTCTATGCCCTGTCCTGGGCGCGGGATCCGCGTCGCGTCGAGACCGGCAGGCGGCGGCGTTCGATCGGCGCCCAGCGCGCCCTCGGGCGCAAGCGCCGTCCTCCCGACGAGATCGAGGCCTACCTGCACGGGCTCACCGATCGGCTGGGCAGGCGGCTGCGCGCCGCCGACCGGGTGTGCCGAACGGTGGTGCTGCGGCTGCGTTTCGACGATTTCACCCGGGCCACCCGCTCGCACACCCTCGCCCAGGCCACCGACCACACCGAGACGATCCTGTTCGCGGCCCGCGCTCTGCTCACCGGCGCGATGCCGCTCATCCAGGAACGCGGCCTCACCCTGATCGGCTTGGCGCTGACCAATCTCGACGACGCCGACACCGTCCAGCTCTCGCTGCCCTTCGAGGCCCGCGCCACCGGCACCCTCGACGCGACCCTCGACGACTTGCGCGCGCGCTTCGGCTCCGCCGCCGTCACCCGCGCGACCCTCCTGCACCGGGGCGAGGGCCTCTCGGTCCCGCTCCTCCCCGACTGACGCCGACGGCGCTCGCGGTACCGGGCAGCGTCCGCACCATCACTCAGTACGTCCGTTTCGGCCGCTTGTCCATCAATCGCAGGATCAGCGGCGTGAAGATCAGCTGCATGGCCAGCTCCATCTTGCCGCCGGGGACGACGATGCAGTTCGACCGCGACATGAACGAGTCGTGCAGCATCGACAGTAGATAGGGGAAGTCGATCACCTTCGGGTCGGCGAACCGGATCACCACGAAACTCTCGTCGGCCGTCGGAATGGTGCGCGCGATGAACGGATTGGACGTGTCCACCGTCGGCACGCGCTGGAAGTTGACGTAGGTGCGGGAGAATTGCGGGCAGATGTAGGTGACGTAGTCCGGCATCCGCCGCAGGATCGTGTCGATCACGGCCTCGCTGGAGTAGCCGCGCTCGGTCTTGTCCCGGATCACCTTCTGAATCCACTCCAGATTGATGATCGGCACGACGCCGACCAGCAGATCGGTGTACCGGGCCACATCGACCGTGGAGGTGACCGCCGCGCCGTGCAGGCCCTCGTAGAACAGCAGATCGCTGCCCGGCGTCAATTCCTCCCACGGCGTGAAGGTCCCCGGCGACTGGCCGTAGGGCTTGGCCTCGGTCTCGTCGTGCAGGTATCGGCGCACGGTCCCGACGCCGGTCTCGCCGTAGTCGCGGAACAGCGTCTCCAGTTCTTTCAGCAGGTTGGCTTCCTCACCGAAATGCGAGAACCGCAGATTGCGGGTCTGCTCGGCCTCCGCCATGGCCAGTTTCATCTCGTTGCGGTCGTAGCGGTGGAACGCGTCGCCCTCCACAACGGCCGCGGTGATCCCCTCGCGGCGGAAGATCTCCTGGAAGGTCCGGGTCACGCTGGAGGTCCCCGCCCCGGAGGATCCGGTGATCGCGACGACCGGGTGCTTGACCGACATGGTTCTCCTCTTCAGCGCTGGGCCGGACGAAACAGCGACCGCCTGCCGAACAGCGAACTGTCGAAACTGGGCCCCTCGTCGGGTTCACGGTGATACCGCTCGATGCGCTCCACTTCGTTGCGGGAGCCGAAGATCAGCGGCACCCGCTGGTGGACCTCCCCGGGCAGCACTTCCAGCACCCGCTCGCTGCCGGTGGTCGCCGCGCCGCCGGCCTGTTCGACGATGAACGCGATCGGGTTGGCGCCGTAGAGCAACGCCACCCGCCCCGGACGCGCGGGCGGGCGGGTGTCGCGCGGATACAGGTACACCCCGCCCCGCGTGAGGATGTGGAAGGTGTCGGCGACCAGCGATGCCACCCAGCGCATGTTGAAATCCCGCTCGCGCGGTCCGTCCACGCCGTCCAGGCACTCGTGCACGTAGCGGCGCACGGGTCGCTCCCAGAAGCGCTCGTTGGCCGCGTTGATCGCGAAACCGGAGGTGTCCTCGGGAATGCGCATCCGCGGGTGGGTCAGCACGAACGCGCCGATCTCCCGGTCCAGGGTGAACCCGTCCACGCCGCTGCCGGTGGTCAGCACCAGCATGGTCGCGGGCCCGTACAGCGTGAACCCCGCGCACACCTGCTCGACACCGGACTGCAGGAAGTCGTCCGCGGCCGGACCGTCCTGCGACCCCGTCTCCCGCGCGGGCGCGCGCAGCACGCTGAAGATCGTGCCCACCGGAAGGTTCACGTCGATGTTCGACGAACCGTCCAGGGGATCGAACGCGAGCAGGTATTTCCCGCGCCGATGCGTGGCGGGCACCGGATGGATCTCGCTGATCTGTTCGGAGAGCAACGCCGAAAGATGGCCGGTCCACTGGGTTTCGGCGACCATGATGTCGTTGGCGATCGCGTCCAGCTCGCGATGCACCGTCGGCGGGGGGTTGCCCGGCCCCGAGGGGCCGAGCGATCCGACGATCGCGCCGCGGGTGACCTGGTTGGCGACGATCTTCGTCGCGGTCGCGATCACGTTCACCAGGGCGGAGAACTCACCGGACGAGCCGGGATGGCGATGCTCCTGCTCGATGGTGTAGCGGGTGAGGGTCTTCAGTCCTTCTGGCATAGCGCCTCGATCTCGTCACCGGGGGGCTCGTGCGGTGGGCCCGGGGTCGGTGAACACGCTGCTGCCGTACACATCCTGATCGGTGAGCGTGATCAAATCGGTCTTGGTCAGTGGTCTGCGCAGCTCGACGAGCCGCTTGGCCTGCCGCAACCGGCAGCGGTCCAGCGCGTTGCGGACGCTGCGCGCGTTGGAGAAGCGCGGACGGGCCATCCGGCGTTCCAGGTACTCCCCGAAAGCGCTGCGCGCCGCGTCGTCGAAATGGAAGTTCTCCCCGGTCACCATGAGTCCGGCGATGTCCAGCAGCTCGGCGTGGGTGTAGTCGGCGAACTCCAAGTGGTGGGCCACCCGCGAGGACAGGCCGGGGTTGGCGGAGAAGAAGCGATCCATCCGGTCCGGGTATCCGGCGAAGATCACCACCAGACTGGCGCGCTCGTTCTCCATCTCCTGCAACAGGATCTCGATCACCTCCTGCCCGTAATCGCGTTCGTTCTCCGGCCGGAACAGGTAGTAGGCCTCATCGATGAACAGCACGCCGCCCGCCGCCTTGGCCAGCGCCTCCTTCGTCTTGGGGGCGGTGTGCCCGATGAACTGGCCCACCAGGTCGTCACGAGTGACGGTGTGCACTTTGGGTTTGCGGATGTAGCCGAGCGCGTGCAGCATCTGCGCCATCCGCAATGCCACCGTCGTCTTGCCCGTGCCGGGCCCGCCGGTGAAGCTCATGTGCATGGTCGGCCGCGACGAAGTCAGCCCGAATCGCTGCCGCGCGCGGTCGATCAACAGCAGCGCCGCGATCTCGCGCACCCGCCGCTTCACCGGGGCCAGGCCGATCAGTTCCGCGTCCAGTCTGCGCAGCGTCTCCTCGACGTCGTGGCCTGCGATGTCGGCCGACAGATCCAGCACCGCGTCCTCGCCCAGGATCTCCGGCGCCTCCGTTTCGGCGGGCGCCGTCGGCACCGCGCCGGGGAGGTCGGTCCCCGGCCGGTGCAGACGGAATCCCGAGCCGTTGGGCTCAGCCGCCATACCGGTCTCCCGGGCGGACGGTCGTGGCATACGAGTGCAGGCCGTAGGTCTGCCTGCGGTCCGGGCCCTCGGTGCGGGTCAGCACGAAGCCGGGCTCGTCGGGCGGCCGCTGCACCAGGAAACTCAGTGCTGTCGTCTGCCTGGTGTATCGGGCGTCGTAGGCCAGCACCCGTACGTAATGCCGCGGGAAAGTGGCTCGGCAGGCGTTGATCTCGGCCAAGACACCGTCGGGCTCGTCCAGGTCGAACAGCGGCAGTCCCCACATCTCCCAGTAGGCGTTGCGTGGATGCGGATCATCGGTGTATTCGATGGATACCGGCCAGCTGTTGAGCAGCGCGTAGCGCACCTGGGCGGCGATCTGCTCATCGGTCAGCGGCGGCAGGTAGCAGAATGTTCCGTGCCGTAGATACATCGGTTTCTCCTTCCGGGATGGTCAGCGGCTGGCCGTCGGCACGGCGTCCGGCGCGTCGGTGGAGGTGTAATCGAAGGTGACATCGCCCCAGGTAGCGAGGGCGACGTCGAGCGGGCGGCAGATCTCGGCCGCCTTGCGCAACACCTCGGGCCCCTCCTTCAGCAGGTCGCGGCCCTCGTTTCGGGCCTGGACGACCGCCTCCAGCGCGACCCGGTTCGCCTCCGCGCCCGCGGCGATGCCGAGCGGATGCCCGATCGTGCCACCGCCGAACTGCAACACCACGTCGTCGCCGAACAGGTCGAGCAACTGATGCATCTGCCCGGCATGGATACCGCCGGAGGCCACCGGCATCACGCCGGGCAGGCTCGCCCAGTACTGGTCGAAGAAGATCCCGTTCGCCGGTTCGGTCCGAATGTGGTTCTCCCGCAGGGTGTCGTAGAACCCTTTGGTCGTCGCGGGATCGCCCTCCAGCTTGCCTACCACGGTGCCCGCGTGCAGATGATCGACGCCGATCAGCCTGCACCACTTGGCCAGCACCCGGAAGCTGACACCGTGCGTCTTCTGCCGGGTGTAGGTGGAATGCCCGGCGCGATGCAGGTGCAGCAGCACCCCGTTGCGGCGCGCCCAGTGCGACATCGACTGCATCGCGGTGAATCCGACGGTGAGGTCCATCATGATGACGACGCTGCCGAGTTCCTTGGCGAACTCCGCGCGCTCGTACATCTGCTCCATCGACGCCGCGGTCACATTGAGGTAGTGGCCTTTGATCTCGCCGGTCTCGGCCATCGCGCGGTTGACGCCCTCCATCGCGAACAGGTATCGGTCGCGCCAGCGCATGAACGGCTGGGAGTTGATGTTCTCGTCGTCCTTGGTGAAATCCAGGCCGCCTTTGCACGCCTCGTAGATCACCCGGCCGTAATTGCGCGCCGATAGCCCGAGTTTCGGTTTCACCGTCGCACCGAGCAGTGGCCTGCCGTATTTGTTGAGATATTCGCGTTCCATCACCGTGCCGTGCGGCGGCCCCTGGAACGTCTTCACGTATGCCACCGGAATGCGCATGTCTTCCAGCCGCAGCGCCAGCAGCGGCTTGAAACCGAACACGTTACCGATGATCGACGAGGTCAGATTGGTGATCGAGCCCTCCTCGAACAGGTCGAGATCGTAGGCGATGTAGGCGAAGTATTCGCCCGGCCGCCCGGGGACCTCATCGATGCGGTAGCACTTCGCCTGATAGCGCGAGTGCGCGGTGAGCCGGTCGGTCCACACCACCGTCCAAGTGGCCGTGGAGGATTCACCCGCCACCGCGGCGGCCGCCTCGATCGGATCGACGCCGCGCTGCGGGGTCACCCGGAACACGGCGAGCACGTCGGTCTCCGTCGGCTGGTAGTCGGGCGCGTAATACCCCATCGAGGCGTAGGTTTGGACACCCGGATCCCAGCGGTCGCGTTCGATTTCTTCGGCCATCGTTCCTCCTGCTGTGCCACTGCGGGACACCCGCACCCGGGCGAACGGGCGTGCCTTGGGATTTCCAGGATGACGGGCCGGATACCGACAAACAATTTGATTGTTCCTCGCGATACTCAACCTTTTCTTCGAGTTTGTTACCGTCGTTCGGTGGGTATGGTGAGCGCGGCACGGATGGAAACCTTCCTGGCCGTCGCCCGCCACGGCGGCATTCGCCGCGCCGCGGCGCAACTGCACATCACCGAAGCCGCCGTCTCCGCGGCCGTCGCGCATATCGAGAAACAGCTGGGGGCCAAGCTGATCGCGAAGTCAGGGCGCGGCATCACGCTCACCGAGGCGGGCCGCGTCTACGCCGAATACTGCCGCGGCATCCTCGGCCTGATGAAGGAGGCGCAGGCCGCGGTGCGCCGCGCCGAGACCGGGCGCCTGCGCATCGGTGTGGTCGCCACCGCGGGTGAATACGTTCTGCTGCGGCCGCTCGCGTCGTTCCGCCGCCGGTTCCCCGACATCGAACTGAGCCTGTCGGTGCATCCGCGCGACGCGCTGTTCCTCGAATTGCAGCATCACGAAACGGATCTAGTCATCGCCGGTCGCCCACCGCGCGATACCGGGCTGGTGGTGCGCGCCAGGCGGCCGAGCAGCCTGGTCGTGGTCGGCCTGCCGGAATTCGATCCGTTGCATGCCACCTGGCTGCTGCGCGGGCGCGGCTCCGGCACCCGCGAGGCCACCCTCGGCCTGCTCGACCGGCTCCGAATCGAACCGGCCACGCTGACCCTCGGTTCGCACGGCGCCGTCCTGGCCGCCGCGCGAGAAGGCCTGGGCGTCACGCTGATCCACAGCGATGCCATCTCCCATGATCTGGAGAACGGCGTGCTGCGCGTGCTTCCGATCGAGGGCACTCCGCTGGACCGTCCGTGGCATGCCATCACCACTCGCACCCCGACGCCGACCACCCGGCTGTTCCTCACCCATCTGCTCGACCCGGCCGAAGTCGGCTCCGACGCCTTCCACCCCGGTTGATCGCGTTCCCGGGCGGCACGCCGGGCGCGCAGAATCGCCGGATGGATGTGACAGACTGGCTGCCATGACCCGAGGGGACGTACCGTCCGACGTGTCCGACACCGCGCGCTGGGTCGCGGCCTACCGTGCGCGCGAGACGACGCGTCGAGACGCGCTGTTCCGCGATCCGCTCGCCGACCGGCTGGCCGGAGAACGCGGCCATGCCATCGCCGACAGCGCACCCCCCATGATGCGGGACGGGTGGCCGATCGTCACCAGGACCAAGCTGATCGACGACCTCGTCGCGAAAGCGATCGCCGAGGGTTGCGACCGCGTGCTCAACCTCGCCGCCGGCCTGGACACCCGACCCTATCGGCTCGAGCTCCCGGCCGGGCTGCTCTGGATCGAGGCGGACCTGCCCGGGATCGTCGCCGAGAAGGACGCCGCGCTCGCCGGTGAGACACCGCACTGCGTGCTCCTGCGCCGAGCGGTCGATCTGGCCGACCCCGAGGCCCGCGGGAAGTTCCTCGACGAGGCGCTCGGCGCGATCGGCCCGGTCACCGCCCCCGCGTCGAAGGCCCTGGTGCTCACCGAGGGGCTGCTGATGTACCTCGATCCGGCTACGGTGACCGAGCTGGCGGACGCCCTGACCCGTCCGGAAATCGCCTGGTGGCTGCTGGATCTGAGCCTGGGCATGAAGAAGATGCGTTCCGGGGACACCTTCGCCAACGCGCCGATGAAGTTCGAGCCGCCCAACGGCGTCCGCTTCTTCGAAGACCTCGGCTGGCAGCCGGTCGAGCTGGAGAGCCTGCTGGTGCACGCCCGCAAGTTCCGCCGTGCACCTTGGTACCTGCGCCCGTTCACCTATCTCCCCCAGCCCGACCCCCGCAAACCCATGCGCAACCCCTGGTCGGGCATCATCCGCTTCCGTCACGCCTGACCACGGCGATCGGCGACGGTGATCGTCTTGTTCCGGCTTGCGTCGCCGTCATCTGCATGAGCCAAGAGGCCTCACCGCGGCGAGGCCTCTTGTCGGTCGGCGTTGCGATCGGTGAATCAGCGGTTGTCCTGCTGGCGTTGCTCCCACTCCGCCTTTCTGCGCAACCATTCCGCTTCGCGCCGGTCGCGGGCTTCCTCGGTGTTCGATTGCCGATACCACTCGTCTCGCTCGGTACCGGCGAGGTCGTCTTTGAATCGCTCGGGTAGATCGTCCGCGTTCATCTGCGGTGGCCGTGCATCGAATTCTGCGAACGCTGCCTCGGCTGCGGCTCTTACTTCGGGCGGAATGTCATGCACCGGCACCCCGAACGTCTTCCCGATCGCCCTGTATTTCCCATGCTGCTCCACGGCGGTCTCCTAATTACTTCGGAATAACTTCGATCATCTGAATTACCGTGCGGCCGGTCACCCAGTCGGTAGTGATGTTTGTCGGACGGAAAGTGGTACCGGTCTTGAAAAGCACTTCCGGGTTACCGGGCGCGGAATATTGCGTAACGTCTTTTCCGGTTTGCGAGAAATACCGAAATTCGACATTGCCTTCCCGGATACCGCCACCATCTTTCAACGGTGACGTGCTGGTGAACGCATCCTCGGTGACACCTTCGCTTCTTCGCCATGCCGCGTAGTACTTATCGATCTCGTCCGGTTCCAAGTTAGTGACGCGGGTGAGCGGCCCTTGATGGTCCGGCAGTTTGTCCAGCGCGGAATTGAGCGTGTCGACGTAGCGTTGCTGCTCCGGAGTGAGGGGACGCCCGGCCCGCAAGGGGAGATTCGCGTACTGGTGTCCCGATCCGGAGTAATCCGCGATCGCGTCCACCTCGGCACGCGACAGCGACGCGGGTCTCGTCGGCGCCGCAGCCCTCTCCCCCATCCGCTTGAGCCGCTGCAGCTCCTTCTCCTTCTGCGCCAGGCCACCGAGTCGATTAGCCCGGAAGGGCTTGGCTTTCCTGGCGATCTTCCACCCCTCGACCAGCGCACGGATAGGCGTCGCGACCTTCGCGATGATCTGCGCCGCCCGTGCACTTCCGGCAGCCGCGCCCAATCCGGCGGTAACGACGGACGCGGCAGCGGCTATCGCAATCGTGATCGCCAACTCTTTCAACAGCTCTTTGCCCAAGTCCTCCAAGAGGAGAACAAGCTTTTCCCGCAGCTGCTTCAAGTCCTCTTCATGGTCCAGGCAGGACATCGAGAACTCGTCGAAGGCGGCAATGGCATCGTTCGCGGCATCGCGCAGCGTCGCGATATTCTGCACGATGAGCGAAATCTCCGGCGCGGCATTCTGCTCGATTTCCTTGGCAATCTGGTCGAGCGTATCCGGAAAGCCGGTCACCGACGGATCGTTTCGAATCTGCTTCCACGCATCCGCTACGGCCCGCAATTTATCGGTATCGCCATCCGGGACTGTGATACCGATTGCCTCTATCAGCTCGACAGAATCTGAAACCAAGCCGTTTCCGGGACCACCCGCGCTGGGCAGCGGCACCCTGCACAGGTACACGGCCGGAGGAAATGGAGCAGGTTTCTCCGGTCCACTACCGCCTGCGTTGACGGTGGCTGTGTGTTCGGCCATCGCGTAGTTGTGGCCCACGGTCTGCAGGACGGATGCGAAATTCCCACTCGCTTCGGCGATGAGCGTGGTCTGTCGCAGCAGTTCTCCGGCACCGTTGTCGTAGGCTTCCGCCCATTCACGAGCCTCCTTATAGCTTCCCGCCATGCTCGAGCAGTTCGATAGCGCGCCGAAACGTCCGTCGATGGCGGAAAACCAGTTGGTAGCGGCCTCCTGCAATCTGGTCGCTGTCGAGTAGTACGTCTGCGGGTCGACATCCATCACAGTCATGCGGTCTCAGGTCTCCAGCATCCGCATGTTGGTGGTGATCGCCTCGCTGTAGGCGGCATGTGCCGCTGCCGCAGCGGCACGCATGGTTGCGATGCCGTCGCGGACGTCGGCCGCGCCTTCGGCCCAATCTCGGTGCGCCTCAGCGTGGGTCGCCGCAGCGGCACCGGTCCATGCGCGGTGCAGCGCGGTTACCCGTTGCTCGACGCCGGTGAAGGTGTCCTCGGTGAATCCGACGAGCCCGGCGATACGGGCGGTCACGGCGTCCAAGTGGTCGAGGTCCACCCCGAACGCGGAAGTCACGGCAGATCCAGCGAGGATGTCGCGGCCATGATGGCCTCGGTGCGGGCAGTGTCGGTGCCCACGACTGTGTCGACCGATATGCCCAGCAACTCACCCATGCCGTGCAGGGCCTCCAAAATGCTGATGGCGCCCTGACGGGCCTCGCCCCATGCCGTGGAGTAGGCATCCGCGGCCGAGCCGCGCCATGTCGCCATGAGCCCGGCCACCTCGGTATCGGCCGAGCGGATGCCGTCCCGCAGTGTTTGCGCGGCCTGCTGGATGTAGCGGCCCGTGTCGGAGACTTCGGCTGGGACCATAGCGAAATCTGTTCCGAAGCCCGCTGTGTCGGTCATGCAATCCCCTGCCTGCGTAGTGCGTCATACGTGTTTCATCTGTGATCTCAGGTTTAGACGTACCGTCCGTCACGCTGGTTCCGATCGAGTCCACTTCGAAACCAGAAAGGCCGCAACGGTCACCGTGTCCGATCGGCGGACACGTACCGGGATTACAGCTGGCCGTGCGGGGAGTCGAAGGTCAGGACACGGCCGCCCAGTTGGATCTGGGCGCCCGGGGCGAGGGTTACCGGCAGGCCAGGGGCCGCCCGGACCCAGTCCTGACGTCCGGGATGACGAAGGTGGGTGCCGTTGGTGGAACCGCCGTCCACGACCGTGACGTCCCAGTCGACGAGGCGGATCTCCGCGTGTGCTCGCGACATCCCGCCGGAGCTGTCCTCCAGCCGTATCGGTCGCGCGCCACGCGCGACCGCCTCCGAATACTCCGGCTCGCGACCCAGAACGCAGTCGTTGTCCAGCACGAACGACGTGCCGTCGTCGAGGAGCAGCACACCCAGCGGTGGGCGCACCCCTTCGCTGAGCACGCAGGTGAGCTGATCCATCCGGATGCCGCACACCGCGCAGAACGACACTCGCGGATCGTTGTGATGATGCCGGGCGCACTGGAAGCCGTGCACGATCACCCGGTGTCCCAGCGGGTTCGAACCGGTCGAGCCGAGCGCGTCCGCGACGACCTCGGAGGAGGGCACCATCGTCTCGGCGAGATTCGCGTCGTTGGCGATCGCGTATTCCCGATCGGTGCGATGGGCGGGCCGCGCTGGAGCCTGCTCGGAACCCGGCGGTATCGGCTGCGCGACCGGAGGTGTCATGCCTTCGCGTGGCGCGGCCCGCCGCGGCGCCGCCTGGAGATCGACTTCCGTTGCGGTGTCGTTGGATTCCTCGCCTTTGCGCAGGCTCGGCGCCCGCCGTGGCGGTGCTCCGGACACCTGCCCGGAACCCGGCTCAGTCGCGGGACGATGCGGTTGCTGCGCGAGCTGCGGCCCCGTGGCAGGGCGCGGGTGCGGCGCCGCGACCGCGGGCGGCTCCAGGGGGACAGGCGGTTCGGCCGCTGCGCGTCCTTCGAGGTGCTGTGGCACTGCCGTTCGCCGGGGTGCGGGGCCGGGCTCCCGTGCCGATGTAGCCGCGGGCGGCTCGTGCACCGATCGGGATGGCCGCATGGACTCGGTGACGCCCAGGTTCTCCGGTTCGCCGTGGACCGCGCCCGGCCACCGCACCGCACCCGACCCCGGGGCGGTCCCCTCGCCGAGCGCGAAGATCCCGCGCCCCGGCAGGGCCTGCGCGGCCCAGCCCGCCTCGTCCACGAACAATCCCGCGCCGCCGGCGGGTGCGGGCGTCACCATGCGGTCGACGGTGAATCCGGCGTCCCGGCCGCGCAGCACCTCCGGGTGGCCTGGACCGGCGAGCACCGCGGTGACCCCACCGTGCAGGAACACCGCGAGGCCGTCGTCCACCGGCGTGATCACCCCGAATTCGACCTCGTCCTCCGCACCGTTGGACAGGCTCATCAACCACGTCGTAGCCAGTCGCGCCACCGCGCGCCCGCTGCGGTGCCGGTCGCGCGCGACGGCTTCACGCACGATGCCCAGCAGCGCCGTCATCGTCCGGGCCGCCATCGTCTCCGCCGTCACGGCGCTGTCGCCCCGGTGCGCGACGACCACGACCACGCCGCTCGCGCTCGCCACCAGATGAGCGCCGGGCAGCACCTCGATCTGCGCGCTCACAGGAACCGGCCACCCTGGAACCGCCACCGGTGGAACACCACCCGCATCGGCCCGTTCACGATGAGCCAGAAGACGATCCACGTGAGAACGAATTGAATGCCGAACGCCGCGGGCGAGGGACGCAGATGTTCGGGCAGCACCACCGTGGTGTGGCGCACCAGGACCCACATCAGCGCCCCCTCGTTGACGATGGTGATCAGACCGAACAGCGTCGGCCAGTCCTTCTCCCAGCGGAACTGCTGCAGGAAATGGTAGAGCAATTCCCAGAGCACACCGACCAGAACGGTAGCCACCAGGACCGACAACGTCACCCGGTACGCCTGCCCGATGCTCGACGAGCCGGTCGGCAGAAACGGGGTGATGATCAGCGCGACGACGAAGCCGATCACGCTCAGCGCGAGAAGACGGGTCTGGATTCGCCCGTTCAAGGTAGGAAGCATGTGCTCAGATCTTCTCGTTCGTAACCCACAGCCACCATTGCCGCGTCGAGCGCAGCGGACCCATCCTGCGGCAGAACCCGACCGCGGCCAGATCGTCGGCGATCTCCTGCGCGGCGATCTGTAGCCCCAGGAAAGTGTCCACACCCGCGAACGGCCCGCCCAGCGTGGCACTGCCGGAGGCGTACATCCGCCCGGTGCCGCTGCGGGTGCCGATCAGTTCGAACGAGGTGTCCACGTCGAGCCTGCCCAGCGGATTGCGCCCGGCACCGGTGTGGTCGAGCAGGTCGGCCAGCAAACGGTGCTCGCGGATGTCGGCTTCCAGCCCGGTGCAGTCGACGATGTAGTCGACGGTCGTGTCGAACGGTTGCGTCGGCGGCGGAAACGGCAGCGGCGCAGTGGCGTCCGGAAGAATCGTCGCGACCACGCCCTGGCGTCCCCCTGCGGGGCGCGGAGCCCGCATCGTGCCAGCCATCACCTGATACCACCCCTCCCTGCGGCCCCGGCGCAACTGTTCCTGCCAGTTGTCCCGGATCGGGGTGTTGGTGCCGGAGATCTCCTTGTACGCCCGCGCCCGTTCCTCGCCTTGCAGGTTGCGCACTTTCTGCTTCAACTGACCGCCCCATACCGACTTCGGGTAGTTGAACCCCTGATAGGCCCACCCGTCGCCGCCCTTGCGCCTGCTGAAGATGTTCTTGCCGTGCGGGCCGGCGACATACGTGCGGAACAGATGCAGTATCCGGGTGTCGAGCCGGTACTTGTCGCGATCGTCGATGAGTCGTTGCAGGACGCGGCTGGCCACGATCCCACTGCCGCGGATCAGCACGGTACCGGGCCGCCTCTGCAGCGCCTGGTAGACGTGCTCGTGCGGCTCGTAGGCGTTGACCACCCGTGTCGGGTCACGGTGGGTCTCGCGATATTCCTGCAGGTCCGGCAGCAGCTTCAGACCCGGATATCCCACCGCCACATGGACATACGTGCTGCGGAAGGCGACCCGTTTGGTCGGCGCCGCGCCCGCCGGCGGGGTGAGGATGGTGAAGTACCCGCCGCCTTGGCGCTTGCGCACCATGCGTACCTGGCCGCGATGCAGGGACCGGGCGTAGCCGATGCGGTGGAACTCCCGCTCCATGGCGGTGAACGCCTGGCCCGCGCGCGGGGTGTAGTAGTTGGCGAAGATGGGCTCGACGAAGACGTTCCACAGCGGTTTGATCGACTTGTCCGCGACGGCCTCCCGCACCGCGTACGAGGGGAAGCCCCACATGTTGTCCGGCATCGAGGCCGAGTCGCTGCGCAGGCGCTCGCCGCGCGGAATCTGCGAGACCCGGGTCAGGTACTCGTAGGAGGCCCAGGGGTGCTCCTGCGGGCCGAGGACCGCCATCGCCTCGGCGGGCACGCCGAAGATCCGGAGCGTGTCGTAGGTGACGAACGATCCGATTCCGCTGCCGATGGTCACGAACGGCACGTCGATCACCGGTATCCCGGCGCTGCCCAGCATTTCATCGGTCCATACGTCGGTGTCGACGAGGGCCTGGGTGATATCTCCCCGCATCGGCCGGACTCTACCGGCAGATTCTTATCAACTGCTTGCCATCGGCTTTCGGCCGATGACGCCGCTGCTGACGCGCGGTGCACGACGCGCGCGAAACCATCTGCGCCGAACCTGCCACGCGGTCCGCCCTCGCGGACGTACCATGCCGTTCGTGGCCGATTCCCCTCGTTCCACCCCTCTGCGGGTTCTCGTGTACAGCAACGACGCCGACACCAGGCGCCAGGTGATCCAGGCCTTGGGCAAGCGTCCCAGCCCGGAGTTACCGGAGTTCGAGTACCTCGAGGTCGCCACCGGTCCGGTGGTGATCGCGCAGATGGATGCCGGTGGCATAGACCTGGCCATTCTGGACGGTGAGGCGAGCCCGACCGGTGGACTCGGTATCGCCAAGCAGTTGAAGGACGAAGTGGACGCGTGCCCGCCGCTTCTGGTGCTGACCGGGCGGCCGGACGACGCATGGCTGGCGAGCTGGTCCCGCGCGGAGGCAGCGGTGGCGCACCCGATCGATCCGCTCCGGCTCACCGAGGCCGTTGTCGCGCTACTGCGCAGCCGTTCCGCGGCTTGATCACCGAGGCGTCCCCTCGGTCATTCATAGCGATCATGAATTAGTCGCGTCCGGCCCCCGACCGCATTTCGGCGCGGAGAAACGCTGTCCCAGGCCTTCCCCCGTCGGCCCTCCCGGGCACCGTACCTCCATTGCCGTTTCCTACTCTGATCCCGCTCGGGACCACATTCGACGTCGCGATATCCGCCGTCGGCCATCAGCCAACTGACCGTTCACCCAACGTCGCGTGCATCCGCGCGGATTACCACCGTTTCGGTCATAAATGCTTGTACTGAATTCGATCAAACGGCGGCCCCAAACCCGCTGCGGAGCGACTGTTCGGTTGTAGGCTGTGCCCTACCTCACATGGAACCGGATCCAGGAATGACCGGTTCCGTGTGGAGCCGAGGGGCGAGTCCGTCCGAGGCGGACACCGACGTCAGCCCGCCTCGGACGCTGTTATCAGCTGCAGCTCGCAAGAGGGGAAGTGCAGTCGTGAATATCGAGGTGCCGACGCTCGTACTGGGCGCGATCGCGGCGGCGTTCGCGCTGTTCTCCATCGCCCTATCGGCCCTGGTCGGGCCGAAGCGGCGCAATCGGGCGAAGCTGGAACCGTACGAATGCGGGATCGAACCCACCCCGCATGCCGTGGCGGGGGGTCCGGGAAACGCTACGGGACAACGCTTTCCGGTGAAGTACTACCTCACCGCGATGTTGTTCATCATCTTCGACATCGAGATCGTGTTCCTCTACCCGTGGGCAGTCCACTTCGATGCGCTCGGTCTCTTCGGTCTCGCCGCGATGGCGTTGTTCATCGTCAACGTCTCGGTGGCCTACGCCTACGAGTGGAAGCGCGGCGGTCTCAGTTGGGACTGATTGCCGCGCAACCGAATTCGTAGCAGACGAGTGGAAGCGAGTCAGTAGAACATGGGTCTCGAGGAAAAACTGCCCAGCGGCTTCCTGCTGAGCACGGTCGAGGATTTCGCCGGATACCTGCGCAAGGGCTCGCTATGGCCGGCCACCTTCGGGCTGGCCTGCTGCGCCATCGAAATGATGGCCACCGGCGGGGGCCGCTTCGATATCGCCCGCTTCGGCATGGAGGCATTCCGCGCCTCGCCGCGGCAGGCGGATCTGATGATCGTCGCGGGCCGGGTGAGCCAGAAGATGGCCCCGGTCCTGCGCCAGGTCTACGACCAGATGACCGAACCGAAATGGGTACTGGCGATGGGCGTCTGCGCCTCGTCGGGCGGGATGTTCAACAACTACGCCATCGTGCAGGGCGTCGATCATGTGGTGCCGGTCGACATCTACCTGCCCGGCTGCCCGCCCCGGCCGGAGATGCTGCTGAACGCGATCCTGGCACTGCACGCCAAGATTCAGCAGATGCCGCTCGGCGTCAACCGCGAAGAGGCCATCCGCGCCGCCGAACAGGCCGCGCTCGCCTCGACGCCGACCATCCGGATGGAGGGTCTGCTGCGATGACCTTCGACACCCCCGACGACACCGACATCCCGCCCGCGCACGACGCGATCGACGCCGCGGCCACAGCGGGCCCCGAAGGCACTTTGCCGGAGGAGGATTCCGCGCGGAGCGGAGCCGACGTGATCGGGGTGCGCCGCGGCATGTTCGGCGTCACCGGCACCGGCGACACCTCCGGTTACGGCGGCCTGGTCCGCCCGGTCACGCTGCCCGGCAGCACACCCGCCCCCTACGGCGGGTACTTCGACCAAGTGGTCGACGCGCTGCGCGCCGCCCTCACCGCCGCGGGCACCCGCCCGGACGCGGCGCTGGAGAAGGTGATCGTCTTCCGCGGCGAACTCACCCTGCACGTGCACCGGGAGCAGCTGCTGCCGGTGGCGCGCGCGCTGCGCGACGATCCCGCACTGCGTTTCGAACTCTGCCTCGGCGTCGACGGGGTGCACTATCCGGAGGATTCCGGCCGTGAACTGCACGCCGTCTATCACCTCATGTCGATCACGCACAACCGCCGCGTGCGAGTGGAGGTCTCCGCACCGGACGCGGACCCGCATATTCCCTCGCTCTACGAGGTGTACCCGACCACCGACTGGCACGAGCGCGAGACCTACGACTTCTTCGGCATCTTGTTCGACGGGCACCCCTCGCTGACCCGGATCACCATGCCGGACGACTGGCGCGGCCACCCCCAGCGCAAGGACTACCCGCTCGGCGGGATCCCGGTCGAATACAAGGGCGCGCGCATCCCGCCGCCCGACGAGCGGAGGGCTTACAGCTGATGAACGACACCGACACCGCGCCCGGCGTCGCCGAGGGCGTCGCACCCGAGCCCGTCACGGTCACCGTGGCCGGGCAGGACTGGGACCAGGTGGCCGAGACGCTGGCAGGCGCGGGCGAGGAACGCATCGTCGTCAACATGGGCCCGCAGCACCCGTCCACGCACGGTGTGCTGCGCCTGATCCTGGAGATCGAAGGCGAAACGGTCACCGAGGCCCGCTGCGGAATCGGCTACCTGCACACCGGGATCGAGAAGAATCTCGAATTCCGCAA
Source organism: Nocardia sp. NPDC047648 (assembly GCF_040642815.1). Classification (NCBI taxonomy): domain Bacteria; kingdom Bacillati; phylum Actinomycetota; class Actinomycetes; order Mycobacteriales; family Nocardiaceae; genus Nocardia; species Nocardia sp. NPDC047648. The sequence continues at coordinate 241,333 of NZ_JBEYSX010000001.1, forward strand.
CTGGACCCAGGGCGTCACCTTCGTCACCCGGATGGACTACCTGTCGCCGTTCTACAACGAGACGGCCTACTGCCTGGGTGTGGAGAAACTGCTCGACATCACCGAGCAGATCCCGGAGCGCGCCACGATCGTCCGCGTGCTGCTGATGGAACTCAACCGCATCTCCTCGCATCTGGTCGCCCTGGCCACCGGCGGCATGGAACTCGGCGCGCTGACGCCGATGCTGTTCGGCTTCCGCGAACGCGAGCTGATCCTCGACGTGTTCGAGACGATCACCGGACTGCGCATGAACCACGCGTACATCCGCCCCGGCGGCCTGGCCCAGGACCTGCCCGACGACGGGGTCACCAAGGTACGCGAACTGCTCGCACTGCTGCCCAAACGGCTGCGCGACATGGAACACCTGCTCACCGCCAACCCGATCTGGAAGGCGCGCACCCAGAACATCGGCTATCTCGATCTGCAGGGGTGCATGGCCCTCGGCATCACCGGCCCGGTGCTGCGCGCCACCGGCCTGCCGCACGACCTCCGCAAAGCCCAGCCCTACTGCGGCTACGAGAACTACGAATTCGACGTCCCCACCACCAGCGGGTGCGACTGCTACGGCCGCTACGTCATCCGGGTGGAGGAGATGAAGGAGTCGCTGAAGATCGTCGAGCAGTGCCTGGACCGGCTGCGGCCGGGCCCGGTCATGATCGATGACAAGAAGATCGCCTGGCCCGCCGACCTCCAGGTCGGCGCGGACGGCCTCGGCAACTCACCCCGGCACATCGGCAAGATCATGGGCACCTCCATGGAGGGGCTGATCCACCACTTCAAGCTGGTCACCGAAGGCATCCGCGTCCCCGCGGGCCAGGTGTACACGGCGGTGGAGTCGCCGCGCGGCGAGCTGGGCGTGCACATGGTCAGCGACGGCGGCACCCGCCCCTACCGGGTGCACTATCGCGACCCCTCGTTCACCAATCTGCAAGCGGTCGCGGCGATGTGCGAGGGCGGCATGGTCGCCGACGTCATCGCCTCGGTCGCCAGTATCGACCCGGTCATGGGCGGAGTGGACCGATGAACCCGACATCGCACAGCGAATCCACCGACGGCGGTGCCGGCGTGCCGGGCGGGACGCGAGTTCTGCTGAAGCTCGGCACCCGGCCCGAGCCCTATCAGCCCTTCGTGCGCGAACGACTCGAGACCGACGCCAAGGAGATCATCGCGCGCTATCCGCATCCGCGCTCGGCGCTACTGCCCCTGCTGCACCTGGTGCAGTCCGAGGAGGGCTACGTCACCGGAACCGGAATCGAGTTCTGTGCCGAGCAATTGGGCCTGACCGGCGCCGAAGTCACCGCGGTGGCCACCTTCTACTCGATGTTCCGGCGCACACCCACCGGCGACTACCACGTCGGAGTGTGCACCAACACGCTCTGCGCGGTGATGGGCGGCGATGCCATCCTCGCCACGCTCGAGCACCATCTCGGCATCGGGCACGGCGAGACCACGGCGGACGGATCGATCACGCTCGAGCACGTCGAGTGCAACGCGGCCTGCGATTTCGCGCCGGTGGTGATGGTCAACTGGGAGTTCTTCGACAACCAGACCCCGGAATCCGCGCGCGCCCTGGTCGACGCGCTGCGCGCCGGACAGCAGGTCACCCCCACCAGGGGCGCGCCGCTGTGCACGTTCAAGCAGACCGCGCGCATCCTGGCCGGGTTCCCGGACGAGCGCCCCGGCGTGCTCGACGGCGCCGCGGGCCCGGCCACGCTCGCCGGTCTGCGGATCGCCCGCGAACAGGGCATGCAAGCCCCTGCGCCGCAAGAGGATCCGGAGGGCCCGCGATGACGCTCACCCCGGTATTGACCACCCACTGGGACGATCCGCGGTCCTGGACGATGGACGCCTACCTGCGCCACGACGGCTACCAGGCGCTGCGCACCGCCCTGCGGATGGAGCCGGACCAGATCATCCAGACCGTCAAGGACGCGGGCCTGCGTGGCCGCGGCGGCGCGGGCTTCCCCACCGGCATGAAGTGGAGCTTCATCCCGCAGGGCCCCGGGCCCGACGGCGTCACCAAACCGCACTACCTGGTGGTGAACGCCGACGAGTCGGAACCCGGCACCTGCAAAGACATTCCGCTCATGCTCGCATCGCCGCACACGCTGATCGAAGGCGTCGTCATCGCCGCCTACGCCATCCGCGCGGCGCACGCGTTCATCTACGTGCGCGGCGAGGTGGTGCCGGTCCTGCGACGGTTGCAGGCCGCGGTGGCCCAGGCCTACGAGGCGGGCTTCCTCGGGCACGACATCCTCGGCTCCAGCTACGACCTCGAGCTGATCGTGCACGCCGGAGCGGGCGCCTACATCTGCGGCGAGGAGACCGCGCTGCTGGACTCGCTGGAAGGCCGCCGCGGCCAGCCTCGCCTGCGCCCGCCGTTTCCCGCCGTCGCCGGTCTCTACGCCTGCCCGACCGTGGTCAACAACGTCGAATCCATCGCCAGCGTGCCGCCCATCATCCGCAACGGCATCGCCTGGTTCCGCTCGATGGGCAGCGAGAGGTCGCCCGGATTCACCCTCTACTCACTGTCCGGGCACGTGGCCCGGCCAGGGCAGTACGAGGCGCCGCTGGGCGTCACGCTGCGCGAACTGCTCGGCTACGCGGGCGGCGTGCGCGCCGGGCACCGGGTGAAGTTCTGGACCCCGGGCGGTTCGTCCACGCCGCTGTTCACCGAGGAACACCTCGACGTGCCGCTGGACTACGAAGGCGTCGCGGGCGCGGGATCCATGCTCGGCACCAAGGCCCTGCAGATCTTCGACGACACCACCTGTGTGGTGCGCGCCGTGCTGCGCTGGACGGAGTTCTACGCCCACGAATCCTGCGGCAAGTGCACCCCGTGCCGGGAGGGCACCTACTGGCTGGTGCAGCTGCTGCAACGGATCGAAGCGGGCGCGGGCGTCACCGCCGACCTGGACAAGCTGCTCGACATCAGCGACACCATCAACGGCAAGTCGTTCTGTGCCCTCGGCGACGGCGCGGCCAGCCCGATCATCTCCTCGCTGAAGTACTTCCGCGAGGAGTACGCCGAACACCTGCGGCTCGGCGGATGCCCATTCGACCCGGCGCGCTCCACCGCGTGGGCCGAGTCAGGAGAAGAGGTCCGATGAAACCGGTATCGCGCAGCGATTCGATCAGGGGTGGCGGTCGGGCGACGAGTGGGCCCGCCACGGTGGGTGACCGCACCGGCGGGCCCGCGCCCGCCGATCTGGTGACCGTGACCATCGACGACACCGCCGTCAGCGTGCCGCCCGGCACGCTGCTGATCCGGGCCGCCGAACTGATCGGCATCCAGATCCCCCGCTTCTGCGACCATCCGCTGCTGGACCCGGTCGGCGCCTGCCGTCAATGCCTGGTCGAGGTCGAGGGACAGCGCAAACCGGTCGCCTCCTGCACCATGGCCGTCACCGACGGCATGGTGGTGCGCACCCAGCTCACCTCTCCCGCGGCCGACAAGGCGCAGGAGGGCGTGATGGAGCTGCTGCTGATCAACCATCCGCTCGATTGCCCGGTATGCGACAAGGGCGGCGAGTGCCCGCTGCAGAACCAGGCGATGTCCACCGGCCGCGACGAATCCCGGTTCGACGGACGCAAACGCACCTATCCGAAACCGATTCCGCTGTCGACAGCCGTGCTGCTGGACCGGGAACGCTGCGTGCTGTGCGCCCGCTGCACCCGTTTCTCGCAGCAGATCGCGGGCGATCCGTTCATCGAGCTGATGGACCGCGGTGCGCTGCAACAAGTCGGCACCGCGCAGGCCGAGCCCCTGGACTCCTACTTCTCCGGCAACACCGTGCAGATCTGCCCGGTGGGCGCGCTCACCGGCACCGCCTACCGATTCCGCGCGCGTCCGTTCGACCTGGTTTCCAGCCCGAACGTCTGCGAGCACTGCGCCTCCGGTTGCGCACAGCGCACCGACCACCGGCGCGGCAAGGTGCTGCGCCGACTGGCCGGGGACGACCCGCAGGTCAACGAGGAGTGGAACTGCGACAAAGGCCGCTGGGCGTTCGCCTACGCCACCGAACCCGATCGGCTCACCACCCCGCTGGTGCGTGGGTGGGACGGCGAACTCGCACCGGCCTCCTGGTCGGAGGCGCTGGCCGCGGCCGCCGAGGGACTGGCCGCGTCGTTCGGCAACGCCGGCGTGCTCGTCGGCGGCCGGGTCACCGAAGAGGACGCCTACGCCTACGGCAAGTTCGCGCGAGTCGCCCTCGGCACCAACGACATCGACTTCCGTTCCCGCGCGCATTCGGCGGAAGAGGCCGACTTCCTCGCCGCCCGCGTCGCGGGCCGGTCCGCCACGGTGACCTACGACAGCATGGAGGCCGCACCGGTCGTCCTGCTCGTCGGATTCGAACCCGAAGAAGAGTCGCCGATCGTCTACCTCCGATTGCGCAAGGCCGCGCGCAAGCGCCGCCTGCCGATCTACTCGCTGGCGCCGTACTCCTCGCGCGGGCTCGAGCGCATGTCCGGACGGCTGATGCGCGCCGTGCCCGGTGCCGAACCGCATCTGCTCGACGCCATCCGAGGCGGCGAGATCACCACGCCCGGAGCGGATCCCGCCCAGCTCGCCGATCTGGCCCGGCTGCTGCGCGAACCCGGCGCGGTGATCATGGTCGGTGAGCGGATGGCGGGGGTCGTGGGCGCATTGTCGGCCGCCGTGCGCCTCGCCGACGAAACCGGAGCCGCCCTCGCCTGGGTGCCGCGCCGGGCAGGCGAGCGCGGTGCGGTCGAAGCGGGCACCCTGCCCGGCCTGCTCCCCGGCGGCAGGCCGGTCGCCGATCCCCGTGCCCGCCAACAGGTTCGAGCCGTCTGGAACGTGCCGGAACTGCCCGTCGGCGCGGGCCGCGACACGACGGCCATCCTGGAGGCCGCCTCCGGCCTCGGCGCACTGGTCATCGGCGGGGTCGACATCGCCGACCTGCCCGACCCGGCCGCCGCGCTGGCCGCGATCGACGCTGCCAGGTTCGTGGTGAGCCTGGAACTGCGCCGCAGCCCGGTCACCGAACGCGCCGACGTGGTGTTCCCGGTGGCCGCGGCCATGGAGAAATCCGGCACCTTCCGCACCTGGGAGGGCAGGACGCGCCCGTTCGCCGCCGCGCTCGGCGAGGACATGGTGCGCCGCCGCTCCGCGCCGCTGTCGGATCAGCGGGTGCTGCACGCCATCGCCGAGGAGATGTCGGTGCGCCTGGGCCTGCCCGACATCGAGTCCGCCCGCGCCGAACTCGACGAACTCGGCGCGTGGGACGGCGCGCCCGTCACCGCGCCCACACACCAGCCGCATCCGCTGCCGCGGCCCGAGCCCGGCACCGCGGTGCTCGCCAGTTGGCGCATGCTGCTGGACGCGGGACGCATGCAGGACGGCGAACCGAACCTGGCGGGCATCGCCCGGCCGCCGATGGTGCGCCTGTCGGCCGCCACCGCCGCCGAACTCGGCGTACAGCCCGACGATCCGGTCACCGTCGCCACCAGCCGCGGCGCGGTCACGCTCCCCCTGATGATCAGCGACCTGCCCGACCGCGTGGTGTGGCTGCCGCAGCACTCGCCCGGCTGCTCCATCGCCGAGCAGCTCGCCGTTCAGCCCGGCGCGATCGTGCATCTGCGGCACGCCGACGAGAGGATGAAGGAGCACCGTCATGAGTGAGCTCGCCACGCTCGTCACCGCGTCGGCGGTCACGCACGCCGCTGCCTCCGATCCGTATACCCCCGCGGGCTTCGGACACGACCCGCTGTGGCTGGTGATCGCCAAGGCCGTGGCCATCTTCGTCTATCTGATGCTGATCCCGCTGATCGCGGTGCTCGCGGAACGCAAGATCGTGGCACGCATGCAGATGCGGATCGGCCCGAACCGGACCGGCCCCCTCGGGTCGCTGCAGAGCATCGCCGACGGCGTGAAGATGGCCCTCAAGGAGGACATCGTCCCGGCGATCGTGGACAAGCCGATCTACATCCTGGCGCCGGTCATCTCGGTGGTGCCGGCGTTCATGGCGTTCGCGGTGATCCCGCTCGGACCCGAGGTGTCGGTCTTCGGCGTCACCACCCCGCTGCAACTCACCGATCTGCCGGTGGCGGTGCTGTACATCCTCGCGATCACCTCCATCGGCGTCTACGGCATCGTGCTGGCCGGCTGGTCGTCGGGCTCCACCTATCCGCTGCTGGGCGGATTGCGCTCGACCGCGCAGGTGATCTCCTACGAGATCGCGATGGCGCTGTGCTTCGCGACGGTGTTCCTGCTCGGCGGCACCATGGCCACCTCCGGCATCGTGTCCGCGCAGGAGGGCACCTGGTATGTGTTCCTGCTGCTGCCGTCGTTCCTGATCTACTGCGTCTCGATGGTCGGCGAGACCAACCGGGCCCCGTTCGACCTGCCCGAGGCCGAGGGCGAGCTGGTCGGCGGCTTCCACACCGAGTACTCCTCGCTCAAGTTCGCCATGTTCATGCTGGCCGAATACGTCAACATGGGAACGGTTTCCGCGCTGGCCACCACCCTGTTCCTGGGCGGGTGGCACGCACCGTGGCCGCTGAACATGTGGGACGGCGCGAACTCCGGCTGGTGGCCGGTGCTGTGGTTCACCGCCAAGGTCTGGACATTCCTGTTCGTCTTCATCTGGCTGCGCGGCACACTGCCCCGGCTGCGCTACGACCAGTTCATGAATCTCGGCTGGAAACTGCTGATCCCGACCTCGCTGGCCTGGGTCATGGTGGTGGCCACCGCACGGGTGCTGCAGGCCGAGGGCTACCCGGTGCAGACTCCGATCCTGGTGATCGGCGGCTTGGTGGTCACCGGCTTGCTGGTGCTGCAGTTCCTGCGGGCGGGGCGGGCCATGGGAACACCGCAGCAGGTCGAGGAACCCGTGGCCGCGGACTCCACCGATTCGACGGTATTCCTCGGGTTCCCGGTGCCGCCGCTGCCCGCCGACGCGCACGCGCGTGACGCCACCCGCACCAAGGCCGGCCTGCTCGAGCCGCTGGCCGGGTTCGCGGTCACCGCCGCGACCATGTTCAAGAAGCCGAACACCGAGTTCTATCCGGAGCAGAAGACCCCGACCGCGCCGCGCTACCACGGCAGGCATCAGCTCAACCGGCATCCCGACGGCTTGGAGAAGTGCATCGGCTGCGAGCTGTGCGCGTGGGCCTGCCCCGCCGACGCGATCTACGTCGAAGGCGCCGACAACACCGAGACCGAACGGTTCTCGCCCGGTGAACGGTACGGGCGGGTCTATCAGATCAACTACCTGCGCTGCATCGGCTGCGGATTGTGCATCGAGGCCTGCCCCACCCGGGCGCTCACGATGACCAACGACTACGAGATGACCGACGACAACCGGGCCGACCTGATCTACGAAAAGGATCGGTTGCTGGCGCCGCTGCAGCCCGGGATGACCGCGCCGCCGCACGCCATGCACCCCGGCGCCGACGAAGCGGACTACTACCTCGGCCGGGTACCCGGCGACGCGCCGGCCACCAACGGTGCCACGGCGGTCCCCCACCCGGGCGAGGCGCCGCGGCAACCCGCCGCCGCGGCCGCGGAAGGAGTGACACGGTGACCGACTTGATCCTGGCGGCTGAGCCGTTGACCCGCGCCTCCACCGGCGAGACCGTCCACTTCTGGATCCTCGCCCCGGTGGCGGTGCTCGGTGCGCTCGGTATGGTGTTCGCCCCCAGAGCGGTGCACTCCGCGCTGTGCCTGGCCGCCACGATGATCGCGCTGGCCGCGTTCTACATCGCCCAGGACGCGCTGTTCCTCGGCGTCGTGCAGATCGTGGTCTACACCGGCGCGGTTATGATGCTGTTCCTGTTCGTGCTGATGCTCGTCGGCGTCGACTCCGCCGAGTCGCTGCGAGAAACCATCCGCGGACAGCGGCTCGCCGCCGCCGCGGTCGGCGTCGGCTTCGGGTTGCTGCTCAGCGGCGGAATCGCCCACGGCGTGCGCGAATCCGGAATCACCTTTACCGCCAACGGATTTCCCGGCCGCAACGTGATCGCCGAACTGGCCGAGCTGATCTTCCTGCGCTATGTGTGGGCCTTCGAACTCACCGGCGCCCTGCTGATCACCGCCACCATCGGCGCCATGGTGCTGGCCCACCGCGAACACTTCGGGCCCCGTACCGATCAGCGTGAATTGTCGCGCCGCCGGTTCCGCGAGAAAGGGCACCGCGCGACCCCGCTGCCCACCCCCGGCGTCTACGCCAGGCACAACGCGGTGGACGTCCCCGCGCGGCTGCCCGACGGGTCGTTCGAGGAACTGTCGGTCAGCACCATCCTGCGGCACCGCCGCACCAAGGCGCTCACCGAAGCGGCCGTCATCTCGGTCGGCACCACGCCCGCATCGGACGGGACCGACAACCCCAGCGACGAGGAAGGCAACCGGTGAATCCCGAGAACTACCTGTTCCTGTCCGCCCTGCTGTTCACGATCGGCGCGGCCGGAGTGCTGCTGCGGCGCAACGCCATCGTCGTGTTCATGTGCATCGAACTCATGCTCAACGCGGTGAACCTCGCGTTCGTCACCTTCGCCCGGATGCACGCCGACCTGGACGGTCAGGTGTTCGCGTTCTTCACGATGGTGGTCGCCGCGGCCGAGGTCGTCGTCGGCCTGGCCATCATCATGACCATCTTCCGCACCCGCCGCTCGACCTCGGTCGACGACGCCAACCTGCTGAAGTTCTGACGTGGACACCGCAACGCTGTGGCTGCTGCCCGCCCTCCCCCTGGCGGGCGCGATCGTCCTGCTGCTGACCGGACGCTACGCCGACAAGTGGGGCCATCTGCTCGGCACCGTCATGGCGCTGGCCTCGTTCGGGGTCGCGGCGTTCGCGTTCGCCGACATGCTCGGGCGCGACACCGCCGACCGCGCGATGCGCGAGGACCTGTTCAGCTGGGTCCCGGTGACCGGCCTCCAGGTCGATTTCGCGCTGCAGCTGGACCAGCTGTCGATGTGCTTCGCGCTGCTGATCACCGGCGTCGGTTCGCTGATCCACGTCTACTCGATCGGCTACATGAGCCACGATCCGGCGCGGCGGCGGTTCTTCGCCTACCTGAACCTGTTCCTCGCGGCCATGCTGCTGCTGGTCCTGGCGAACAACTACCTCGTGCTCTACCTCGGCTGGGAGGGCGTCGGCCTGGCCTCCTACCTGCTCATCGGGTTCTGGCACGAAAAGCCTTCGGCGGCAACGGCCGCCAAGAAGGCGTTCGTCGTCAACCGGGTCGGTGACATGGGCTTGGCGATCGCGATGATGGTGATGTTCGCGACCTTCGGGTCGGTCGACTTCGGCGTCGTGTTCGGCGCCGCGCCCGGGGCGAGCGAGGGCACGCTCACCGCGATCGGCCTGTTGCTGCTGCTGGCCGCGTGCGGCAAGTCCGCCCAGGTGCCGCTGCAGTCCTGGCTCGGCGACGCGATGGAGGGCCCAACCCCGGTGTCGGCGCTCATCCACGCGGCCACCATGGTCACCGCGGGCGTCTACCTGATCACGCGCTCCAACGCGATCTTCGATCTCGCACCGAACGCGCGCCTCGGCGTGGTGCTGGTCGGCGCGGTCACCCTGCTGTTCGGCGCGATCATCGGCTGCGCCAAGGACGACATCAAGAAGGCGCTCGCCGCCTCCACGATGAGCCAGATCGGCTACATGGTGCTGGCGGCCGGGCTCGGGCCCGCCGGATACGCCTTCGCCATCATGCATCTGCTCACCCACGGGTTCTTCAAAGCCGGGCTGTTCCTCGGCGCCGGTTCGGTGATGCACGCGATGGACGACGAAACCGACATGCGCCGCTACGGCGGACTACGCACTCTGCTGCCGATCACCTATGTCACCTTCGGCCTCGGCTACCTCGCCATCATCGGGGTGCCGCCGTTCGCCGGGTTCTTCTCCAAGGACCGGATCATCGAGGCGGCGTTCAACCAAGGCGGCTTGGGCGGGATCGCGCTGGGACTGGCGGCGCTGCTCGGCGCGGGGCTCACCGCGTTCTACATGACGCGGGTCATGCTGATGACGTTCTTCGGCGAGCGCCGCTGGAAACCGGACACCCACCCGCACGAATCCCCCGCGGTGATGACCGGTCCGATGATCCTGCTCGCCCTCGGCTCGGTCGGAGCCGGTGCGGTGTTCGTCTTCGGCTCCTCGCTGCAGAATTGGCTCGAACCGGTCGTCGGCGCCCACCACGGCACCGAAACCGTTCCGGCGGCGCTGGTCACGATTCTCGCGCTCGGCGTGGTCGCGGTCGGTGTCGCGGTCGCCTACGCGCAGTACGCGCAGCGCGAGGTTCCCGAGACCGCGCCCGAATCGGTCTCCGCACTGACCGTCGCGGCGCGGCGCGATCTGTACGGCGACGCGGTCAACGAAGCCGGGTTCATGCGGCCCGGACAGCACCTGACCCGGGCGCTGGTCTTCCTCGACAACCGCGGCATCGACGGCGTCGTCAACGGCACGGCGGCGCTGATCGGCGGGTTGTCCGCGCGGGCCCGGCGAGTGCAGTCCGGATTCGTGCGCTCCTATGCCCTGTCCATGTTCACCGGCGCGGCCCTGGTGGCCGCCGCCCTGCTGGCGGTGAGGTTGTGGTGAACGAGTTTCCCTGGTTGACGACGCTGTGGCTGGCCCCGGTCGTCGGTGCGGCGATCGTGCTCGCGCTGCCCGCCGCGCAGCGCACCCTCGCTCGTGCGGTGGCGCTGGGCTTCTCGGTGCTGGTGCTGGGAATCGGCATCGCGCTCGCCGTGCGCTTCGACACCGCGGGCGCCCAGTACCAGTTCGTCGAATCCCATCGGTGGATCCCGGCGTTCGGCGCGGGGTACACCCTCGGTCTGGACGGCATCGCGCTGGTATTGGTGCTGCTGACCGCGGCGCTGGTGCCATTGCTGATCCTGGCGGGCTGGCACGACGATCGCGAAGTCGGCAGCGGTAGACGGGTGGCCCACACCTACGTCGCGCTCACCCTGCTCGTCGAGGCGATGGTGCTGATCTCCTTCGTCGCCTTGGACATCCTGCTGTTCTACGTGTTCTTCGAGGCGATGCTCATCCCGATGTACTTCCTCATCGGCGGGTTCGGGCCGCGCACCGGGGACGCGCTGCTGCGCAGGCAGCGCTCCCGCGCGGCGGTGAAATTCCTGCTCTACAACCTGTTCGGCGGGCTGATCATGCTGGCCGCGGTCATCGGGCTGTACGTGCTCACCGCCCGGGAAGGCCTGGGTGAGGGTTCGTCGGGCACGTTCGACTTCCGCACGGTGGTCGCCGCCGCCAACGCCGGGCAACTCGGCGCCGGACCCGCGGTGCTCAATGCCCTGTTCCTCGGCTTCATGTTCGCCTTCGCGGTCAAGGCGCCGCTGTGGCCGCTGCACACCTGGCTGCCCGACGCCGCCGTCGCGGCCACGCCGTCCAGCGCGGTGCTGATGATGGCGGTGGTGGACAAGGTCGGCACCTTCGGGATGTTGCGCTACTGCCTGCTGCTGTTCCCCGACGCGTCGGACACCTATGCGCCGCTGGTGATCACGCTCGCGGTGATCGGCATCGTGTACGGCGCCCTGCTCGCCATCGGCCAGACCGACGTGATGCGGCTGATCGCCTACACCTCGATTTCCCACTTCGGCTTCATCATCCTGGGTGTCTTCGCCATGACCAGCCAAGGCCAGACCGGCGCCACGCTGTACATGGTCAACCACGGCATCTCCACCGCCGCGCTGTTCCTGGTGGCCGGATTCCTGGTCTCGCGGCGAGGGACCAGGCTCATCGCCGAGTACGGCGGGGTGCAGAAGGTGGCCCCGGTGCTGGCAGGGACGTTCTTCATCGCCGGTCTGGCGACGCTGTCGCTCCCCGGGCTCGCCCCGTTCGTCAGCGAATTCCTGGTTCTGATCGGGACATTCACCCGCTACGGGTTCGCCGCCGTGATCGCAGCCAGTGCGCTGGTACTCGCGGCCCTCTACGTGCTGTGGCTCTACCAGCGGATGATGACCGGACCGGTGAAGGAGGGCAACGAGCGGATCTATGATCTGGCGCCGCGCGAAGTCGTCGTGGTGGTCCCGCTGATCGCCGCGCTGCTGTTCCTCGGCATCTATCCGAAAGTCCTCACCGACTTCATCAATCCCGCGGTGAGCCAGACCCTCACCACCATCGGCCGCAACGATCCCGCTCCCTCGACGCCCCCACTGCCCGAGGCGGGCTCGGCCCACCATCCCGGAGGTGCCCACAAGTGAACGACCTCGCCTCCGCTACGACACTCGCCGCGAGCGTCCCCGCGCCGAGCATCGAATACGGCGCCTTGTCTCCCATGCTCATCGTGTTCGGCGCCGCCGTGCTCGGCGTACTGGCCGAAGCGTTCGGCGCCCGCGATTACCGCTATACCGTTCATCTGGTGCTGAGCGTGGCGGGCCTGGCCGCCGCGCTGATCGCCGTAGTGGCGTTGGCGGGCACCGAATCCACCGCCGTCGCCGGTGCGGTCGCGATCGACGGCGTGACGCTGTTCCTGCAAGGCACGATCCTGGTCGTGTCGATCCTCGCCATCCTGTTCATCGCCGAGCGCGGAGCCGAGCCTCGTCCGCAGGCGCGGTCCGGACCGGGAACCTGGAGCCGCGCCGCCGCCACCCGCGAGCGCGGTGTGGACGCGTTCACACCACAGGCTTCGGCGGTGCCCGGCAGCGCGGCCGAAACGGCGGCGCTGCGCGCGGGTGTGGCGACCACCGAGGTGTTCCCCTTGACGCTGCTCGCCGTCGGCGGGCTGATGCTGTTCCCGGCATCCAACGATCTGCTGACGATGTTCGTCGCGCTCGAAGTGCTCTCGCTGCCGTTGTATCTGCTGTGCGGACTGGCCCGGCGAAAGCGGTTGCTGTCACAGGAGGCGGCGCTGAAGTACTTCCTGCTCGGCGCGTTCTCCTCGGCGTTCTTCCTCTACGGTGTCGCGCTGTTGTACGGCCAGGCGGGCACAGTGCGGCTCGGCGGCATCGCCGACGCCATCGCCCAGCATCCGGACAACGCGACGCTGGCGGTGCTCGGGGTCGCGATGCTCGCCGTCGGTCTGCTGTTCAAGATCGGCGCCGTGCCGTTCCAATCCTGGGTGCCGGACGTGTATCAGGGCGCTCCCACCGCGATCACCGGTTTCATGGCGGCGGCCACCAAGATCGCGGCGGTCGGCGCGCTGGTGCGGGTGCTGCAGGTCGCGGTGCCCGGCCTGCGTGACGACTGGCGGCCGATCCTCGCGGCCGTCGCGATAGCCACCATGGCCGTGGGCGCGGTCATGGCGATCACGCAGACCGACGTCAAACGAATGCTCGCGTATTCCTCGGTGGCACATGCCGGTTTCCTGCTCACCGGCCCGGTGGCGGCGAACGACCGCGGTGTCGCGGCGGTGCTGTTCTACCTGGCGGCCTACGGCATCGGCACGCTCGGCGCGTTCGCCGTGGTCAGCCTGGTCCGCGAACCGGACGGCGACGAAGCCACCGGCCTGCCCCGGTGGGCGGGGCTCGGCCGCCGCTCCCCATGGCTGGCCACCGTTTTCGCGCTGTTCCTGCTTTCCTTCGCCGGTTTGCCGCTCACCAGCGGATTCGTCAGCAAGTTCGCCGTGTTCGAGGCCGCCGCGTCGGGCGGCGCGGCGGCGCTGGTCGTCATCGGCGTGATCTGCAGTGCCATCGCGGCGTTCTTCTATCTGCGGGTCATCGTGCTGATGTTCTTCACCGACCCGCCCGCCGACGCTCCACTGCTGGTCACCCCGCCGATGACGACGACGATCGTGGCGATCACCGCGGCGGTCACATTCGCGCTCGGCGTATTCCCGCAGCCGCTGCTCGACCTCGCCGATCAGGCGGCGACATTCGTCCGCTGACGGGCCTCGGCCGCTGCGATGCCGTCGCTGGGCGACAGCGGCGGCATTGCCGTTTCCGCGCTTCGGTGCGCTCAGGAGCCGCGCCGGCGTTCCAAGGCCTTCGCGATCGAGGCCCGGGCGCGATCGCCGTACTCGGCTTGGTCGGCGAGGATCGCGAAGGTTCTCTCGTGCAGGGCGATCTCCGACGGCCGGGTGATGGTCAGTTCGGCCGAGACCGTCTCGGTGAGCACCTGCGCCCGGTCGTAGATGACGAAGTTCGTCGCGGGGGCGCGGTAGTCGGCGCAGATCGGGATGATGCCCAGCCGGACCCTCGGATTGGCCATCACCGCGAGCAGGTGGGTGAGTTGCTCGGTCATGGTGGCGGCGTCGCCGACCGTGCGCCACAGCGCGGCCTGGTTGACCACGAAGTGGAAGCGGTGTTTGGCCCGGAAGAGCACTTGCTTGCGGGCCATGCGCGCGGCCACCGCGTCCTCCAGGTCGTCGCGTCCGCCGGTGACGGCAATGCAGGCGGTCAGGATCGCCCGCGCGTAGCCCTCGGTTTGCAGCAGTCCCGGCAACGTGTCCGGCGCGTACCAGCGGATCTGCGTGGTCTGCGCCTCCAGGTCGATCGACTGCCGTTGCCTGCGCGCGTGTCCGGAGGCGACGGTGCGCTGCCACTCCAGGTACATCGACTGCAGATTGCGCGCGTTGGCCACCAGATCGTCCAGCACCGCCGTATTGCCGCACGCCTCGCACCACGCGGCGAGGTCCGCCTCCGAAGGCGTCTGCTTGCCGCCCTCGATCCGGGAGACCTTGCTCGAATGCCAGCCGCACCTCGCGGCCAGTTCCAAGCCGGTGAGGTGGGCGGCGCGACGTAGTTCACGCAGGCGCGCGCCCAGCACCTCGCGTGCGTCCGACACACCGTTCACTCGTCTACGTGCTCACTCTCGCAATATCGTTGATGGTCGATCCCCTTGGGCCACAGCCGCTCCCGCACCCGTGAGTAGCGGGCGACCAGCGCCGGGTCGGTAGTGATCGACAACCCCGTGAACGCCCCGTCCTCGGCGAAAGTGTTGAAGGCGACCGTGTTCGTGTCGAACAGCCAGTAATCGTCGTAGGGCAGATCGGCGGGATCGACCAGATGTCGCGGCAGCCAGCGCACCGCCTCGCCGGTGGCGATGTTGTCGTCGGTCGCCGACAACAGCCACCGGGTGTAGTCCGTGTGCGGCACCGTCACGACGCGTAGTCGTTCGAGCGCGACCCCGCGACCGGCTGACTCGACCATCAGAGCATCCCAGGCTTTCCACGACTCGGGCTGTTCCTCTCGCTCGTACGCTACTCCGGCATCGAAGCGGCGCAACGCCTCCTGTTCGTCGTCCATCCGGTACTGATCCCGAACCTCCAGATGGAACGCGCGGAACCGAGCCGCCCGGAACAGCGGCTCGTAACAGCGGTCGCCGACGACGTGCAGCATCAGCGCACCACCACGGCGGTTTCGTGACATTCGAGAGTCAGCTGGGCGAGCAACTCGGGATCGGTGACCGGTTCCCCGGCCACCAGTACCGATCCACAGGTTCCGCTCGCCTCCACCCGTAGCCGCATCCCCGGCTCCAGCCAGTCCAGCAGCTGGTGCGGCACCAGGACCGTCCCGGTGCGGTCGGTGGCATCGCCCTGCACCACGAGCACGCCGGTGTCGCTCGCGTACACGGCGGGACAAGCTCCATGATCGGATCCGGATCCGAGAAGTCGCAGGTTCATAGCTGATCCTTTGCGAGAGCTGGCGGACGATGTCGTGCAATCGTCCCTACCGGAGGCTCTGCGGGTCAACGCACTTCGCAAAGTCGCGCAAAGTCGTGGCGGCGGTACCGCTCGGCTTCTACCGTCGATTCGGCAACTCGGGGCCACGGCGCCGGCGTCGATCCCGGGCTGCCTTTCTCCCCCGAGGGAAAGGGCTCCGACATGATTAGACGACCCAGGACTGCCGCCGATTTCGCGGTGCTGGGTGTGCTGGCGCCAGGCGGATTGCTCACCGTCGAGCAACTGGCGCAGCAGGCGCGACTGACCGCATGGTCGGTACGCAGCGCATTGCTGCGGCTGCAGTCGCGCGGTTTGATCATGGACTGCCGCCACCGCGGTCGCTGGACCATCACGCAGCGCGGCCGCGGCGAATGGGCCGCGAAGGGACGCCGATTCACCTTGTGAGCCGAGGCGGGACGGCTTCGCTCGGATCGCCGATAAGGTGCGGGTGGCCGGATCGGCGTCGCGTACGACCAATGGACGTTTAGCATTCCGGTATGGACCGCCGGAGGTGGCTGAGGGCCGCACTGTGTTCGGTCGTGCTGAGCGCCGGTGGATGTATCGGGGCGGTCGACCGCGGCGACTTCGAACAGGATTTGCGGGCGCGGGGCGGCGGACTGGTGAACGGGCTGGCCGATTCGGCGATCACCGCGGTGCGAGAGCATCTGGGAATCGCCGACTTCCAGGCGAATGTCATCCTGCTGACCGCGCCGAATTCCACCCGGTTCCGCCTGGTGTCGGTCGATCAGCCGGACCAGGTGACTCGATTCCTCTCGGCTCGGCCGGATCTCACCGCACGGCAAGCGGCCGTTCGACTGCGCGTGCGCGATCCGGACGGATCCCGCCGCCTCGACGACTACTCGTTCACCCTCGGTGCGCTCGGCGCGCCGCAACCCGTGCGGGTTTCGGCCTTCGACGACATCGACGGTGAGAACTTCGCGATCGGCGAGGTGCCGGGACTCGGGCGGATCGAGGACATCGTCGATACCGCGCTGGTTCGCAGCGAACTCGCCGACGGTCAGGTCACCGTGATCATCGTCAGCCGCTTCGGCCGGGATATCCGGATCGTCGCGAACGTCACCTCCCCGCGGACGGACATGGTCGCCGAGTTCGACCGCACCGGCGCGTTCCTCCGAATCCGGCAGATGTAAGGCCATGGCGAGACCGCTCACCACCGCTTTGTCGACCGGTGTCGGCGTCGGCATGTTCAGCATCGTGATACCCGTGGCGATCTGGCCCGGCGAAGCGGAACTCACCGCGCCACTGTTCTGTGCGGACCCCTACCGCGAACCCGTAGTGGTGTCCGACACCTACCATGACTCCGAGGGCACCTCGGTCGACTACACCCTCTACTGCGTCACCGACCGTGGCGCGGTCACCGACGAGGGATTCTTCCTGCCGTTCCTCGTCCTGATGGCGGTACACGTCGCGATCATCACCGCCGTGGCCTTCCTTGCCGGATGCTGGAGCCGTCGCAGCAGCGCGCCCCCGGTCGATCCGCAGACCACGGCATTCGAACCACCTGTCCACGGATCGCGCGAGCCCGACCCCCTCTGATCACGCCTGGCCGACCGACCCCGGCGGCCCGGAAGCGGTGCCGTGGCGGCCTACTGCTCGGCACGGCGACCGCCGAGACGGCTGTGCCGGGATTATCGCGGTGGCATGGGCAAGCGGCAGATTACTGTCCGGGCCTGCACTGCGGCGGCGGGCCGTCCGGGTGATCGCCGGGCGGCGGGCCATCGGGGTGATCGCCCGGAGGCGGGCCGTCCGGACGCTCGCCGGGCGGCGGACCCTGCGGGTGATCGCCAGGAGGCTGGCACTGCTGTCCCGGCACCGGTCCCTGAGAAGGGTCGGCGCCGGCCACACCGGCCCCGATGCCGAGCGCACCGAGCGCGAGGGCCCCCGTCACGGCGGTCATTGCCAGCTTCGATGTGAAGCTCATCTGCGTTCCTCCTGTTGTCGGATCAGGTCCGAAGCCGTCGGCCCCTGCTCGAGGCCGACCCGAGAATCGTTGAGCGTCAACATTTGTCCTTCGTGGGCGGAAGCTATGTGCCGGCTGTGAACCGCGGCGCGGGCCCGGTTGCGCCGAGCCCGTGCTCACAGCGGACACATAGGTACGGCACAGCGAGCCCCAAGCGTTCGTGGCCATGGTGGGACGATGTCCGCGACGACCACCGGGAACGGCCCGGCCGAACGAGTTGTCCTGCGCCGCGTCGACGGCAGCCCGATCACCGTCCTGGTGGTCGACGACGAGCCCGTGCTGGCCGAGATGATGTCGATGGCGCTGCGGTACGAGGGGTGGGAGGTCACGACCGCCGGAGACGGCCGGACCGCCATCGCCAAGGCCCGTGAGGCCCGCCCGGACGTGGTGGTGCTCGATGTGATGCTGCCGGACATGACCGGTCTCGAAGTACTCGGAAAACTGCGCGCGCAGCTCCCGTCCCTGCCGGTGCTCCTGCTGACGGCCAAGGATTCGGTGGAGGATCGCATCGCCGGGCTGACCGCCGGTGGCGACGACTACGTCACCAAGCCCTTCAGCATCGAAGAGGTGGTGCTGCGGCTGCGTTCGCTCCTGCGCCGCACCGGCGTGGCCACCGAGGACAGCGACGCGCAGCTGGTGGTCGGTGACCTCGTGCTCGACGAAGACAGTCACGAGGTCACCCGTGCCGGTGAGGTGATCGTCCTGACCTCCACCGAATTCGAATTGCTGCGGTACTTCATGCGCAATCCGAAGCGGGTCTTGAGCAAAGCGCAGATCTTGGACCGAGTGTGGAGTTACGACTTCGGCGGCCGGTCCAACATCGTCGAGCTGTATGTCTCCTATCTGCGCAAGAAGATCGACAACGGCCGCGCACCGATGATCCACACGCTGCGCGGCGCCGGGTATGTCCTCAAGCCCGCAGGCTGAGGCGGCGCGCCGGGTGCTTCGGCCACGGCGCTGGTCGTTGCGGGCCCGCCTGCTGGTCGGTCAGGTGTTGTTGCTGGTGATCGTCGTCGTCGGGATCGGCGCCGCCACCGAATTCGCGCTGCGGCAGTTCCTGGTGCACCAATTGGACACCGAACTGATCGACGTGCAGAAGCGCTCGCTCGGTGATGTCGGCGGCGGTCCGAGTCTCGGGCCACCCCCCAGCGGGCAGCCGCCACCGCCACCACCGCCTCTTCCACCCCCTGGCACCGGTCCGGGACCGGCCTTCCTCGACCGGCGGGGCATCCAGCCCGACATGATCGGCGCCATCGTGCACGAAGGAAGCGTCACCAAAGCGGGCCGCGTGGGCGCCGACGGCACACAGGGGTCGCTGTCACGGCGCGCGCAACAGCAACTCGCCGCGGTGGCCGCCACCGGCAGACCGGTGGATGTCGCTCTCGGCGGCCAGGGCCGGTATCGAGTGGTCGCGGACAAGACCTGGTCGGGCGACGTCGTCATCACCGGTTTGCCGTTGACCACTGTCGACGCGACGTTGCTGCGCGTCCTGCTGATCCTGGGAATCGTCACGGCGGTCGTGTCGATCGTCGCCATACTGGTCGGCATCTGGCTCATCCGGCACGCGCTCGCGCCGCTGGACCGGGTCGCGGCGACGGCCGCGCGGGTGGCCGGCCTCGAACTCGGTCGCGGTGAAGTGGTCCTGCCCGTGCGGGTTCCGGCCGCCGACGCCGATCCGCGCACCGAGGTCGGCCAGCTCGGCTCGGCGGTCAACCGGATGCTCGATCACATCACCGGCGCGTTGTCCGCGCGCCACGACAGCGAGACGCGGGTCCGGCAATTCCTCGCCGACGCCAGTCACGAACTGCGCACCCCGCTGGCCGCCATTCGCGGTTATGCCGAACTGGCGCAACGCAAACGCGCGGAGGTGCCCGGTGAGGTGGCCAACGCGATGGCCCGGGTGGAGTCCGAATCCCGGCGGATGACGGGTTTGGTGGAGGACATGCTGCTGCTCGCGCGGTTGGATTCCGGCCGCGGACTCGAACACGAGCCGGTGGATCTGACCCAGCTCACGGTGGACGCGGTGAGCGACGCGCACATCGCGGGGCCCGAGCATCGCTGGGATCTGGAGCTACCCGACGAGCCGGTAATGACCACCGGTGACGCTGCCCGGCTGCATCAGGTGCTGGCGAATCTGCTGACCAACGCCCGGGTCCATACCGGCCCCGGCACAACGGTGCTCACCTCGCTGAACTTCCACGGCGACGGAGGAGCCGTTCTACAGGTGACCGACGATGGTCCGGGCATACCGGAAGCTCTGCAGCCCACGGTTTTTCACCGTTTCGCGCGCGGCGACTCCTCGCGCTCGCGGCGGGCGGGCAGCACCGGCCTCGGCCTGGCGATCGTCGCGGCCGTCGTCAAGGCGCACGGCGGTGACATCTCGGTGGCCAGCGAACCCGGCCACACCGAATTCACCGTGCGCCTGCCCGGTTCCGCGCACTGATCGGCCTGTCAGCCGCATCAATGCCTGTTGAGAACAGCGCAACGTCGTGGTTGTGCCTACGCTGCCGGTTCGTTCGTCACGGGTACACGATGCTCTTCGCGCCCACCATGCGCACCAGGCTGAAGATGGGCAGCCCGATCACCAAATGCTCGATCCCCGTCGAGATACCCACCCACAGGTCACTGGACAGGGCCAGTGGAATGATCACCGCCGCGGCGGTGAGGATTCCCACGATCCAGCTGAAGAACAGTTCCGGTGACGGAGTGCCCAGCCGAAGCAGATACCAGAGCACCCCGCCCAGCAGAGCGCAGATGAAGGCCACCACCGCGAACCAGTACGCGTCCTGGGCCATCGGGTTCCACACCCCGAAATTGCCGCTCTCGCTCACCCTGGTTGCGATGATTTCGATGATCCAGGCGCACAGCCAAGCCGCCAGCGCGGTCACCACCGCCGCCGCGATCACACCGCCGGTGAACATGCCGATGTTGACCTCCGGCCCCTGCTGCGCCCGGGATCGCTGCTGGTCCGGATGATCGGACTGCTGATACGCGCTGTATTCGGGCTCCCGGCCGTAGCCGGCGCCCTGGCCGTATCCGGGATCCCGGCCCTGCCCAGGGCTTTGGCTGTACCCGTGATCTTGGCCGTATCCGGGATCACGGTAATTCCCCGGCTGATAACCGGCTTCGTAACGTGCGGTGTGCTGGTCGCGCGGATCCATGGGATTCAACCGCCGATCACCTCCGTCGAAAGCGTGTGTGTGCGTCGAGTGTAGGGCCGGACCGGACACGCCGCTGCCCCCTGTCCCACTCCGCTCGGCCCGTGAGCCGGCCGCGGAAGGTAGCCGCGCTCGGACGAATCCCACCGTCTCTCAACGGGCTTACATCTGCTCGCGTCCGGCGCGACCGGGCCTGCCGTTGCCGCTGCTCGCTGAACGGCGGTCGACCAGCGAAAACCGCTACGTCGGTCCGGAGCGCAGTGACCCACCCGACAGTGCATTCTGGAATGATTCCAATAAAGCGACGGTTGGTCCTACTGAAGGATTCCGAAAGGAGTACAACCATGACTGCCGCACCCCGGACCGAGCAGCGGACCAATCGCCGCCTCGCCGACGATGTCCGGAATTTCACCGCCTCCCCCCGGCTGGCCGCAGACCTACAGCGCGTGCTCGTCGATCTCATCGAGCTGCATCTGCAAGGCAAGCAGGCGCACTGGAACGTCGTCGGGACCAACTTCCGCGACCTGCACCTACAGCTCGATGAACTCGTCGACGCGGCCCGCGAGAGCAGCGACACCATCGCCGAGCGGATGCGAGCCCTCGACGCCGTCCCGGACGGGCGTTCCGACACCGTCGCCGCGACGACGAGCCTGCCGCCCTTTCCCGCCCAAGAGGTGAACACCACCGACGTCGTCGATTTGATCACGACGCGGACCTACGCGGCGATCGACACCATCCGCGACGTGCACGACGCCGTGGACGCCGAGGACCCCAGCACCAGCGATCTGCTGCATCAGGTGATCGCCTCGCTGGAGAAGCTGGCGTGGATGATCAAGTCGGAGAACCGCGGCAGCTGACCGCCCGCCCCGCCGCGCGCTGCTCGCTCGCGGCGGGTCCGCCTCAGAAGTGCGCGGCGCCGCCGTCGATGGACAGCGGCACCGCGGTGATGTACTTCGATTCGTCGCCGACCAGGAAGAGCACCGTGTCGGCGATCTCCTCGGCGGTCGCGGCCCAGCGCGGCAGGAACGGGGTGCCCATCCCGTTGAGCAGCGGGTTGGTCTCCCCCGCCGCGGCGAGCGCGGACTGCATGTCACCGGAACCCATGGGCGTGTTCACCCCGCCGGGATGGATGCTGTTGACCCGGATCTCGTACTTGCCGAGTTCGGCGGCGAAGGCCCGCGCCATCCCGGTCACCGCGTGCTTGCTGGCGGTGTAGTGCACCATGAACGGCTGCATCTTCACCCCGGCGTAGGAGCTGGTGAGCACGATCGAGCCGCCGCGGCCGCCCGCGATGACGTGCGGGGCGGCGACCATGACCGTGTTCCAGACTCCGATCACGTTGGTGTCGATGGTGTCCCGGAACGCCTGGGGGGTGATTTTGTCCCATGCGGCCGGGATACAGATGCCCGCATTGGCGATCACGATGTCGAGTCTGCCCAGTTCGGCGACCGCGGCATCGGTGGCCGCGCGCAAGGCATCGATATCGCGCACGTCGGCGATGGTGGCGACGATCCGTCCGCCGGCCTCCTTCACCTGCCGCACGGTCTCGTCCAGGTCGTCGGGGGTGGGCGAGTCGTAGGGCACGCCGGGCAGCGGCCCGGCCAGGTCGATCGCGATGATGTCGGCGCCCTCCTGGGCCAGCCGTACCGCGTGTGCCCGGCCCTGACCGCGCGCCGCGCCGGTGATCAGCGCGACCTTGCCTGCTACACGTCCTGCCATGACGGATCCTCTCAGATGCGAAGAAACGACGGGTCCGGGGTGAACCCGCCGGGGACGGTGACCGGCGCGGCGAGCATCCCGGCCGCGGCGTCGGTGAGGAAACAGCCCAATGCCGCCCAGTCGGGCTCCCGCTCCCCCGCCGCGACCTCCGCTTCGTAGGCGGCACAGACCTCGAACACCATCCGGGTGAGAATCCAGCCGCGCCCGTCCAGCACTCGTCGGTCGATGGACCGCAACCGTTCCCGGGTCGCCGCCATGATCGTGTCGGTGGCCGCGCGCCCGCCGATCGGCCGCTCCAGCAGCGCCGCCGTCGACGGCGTGGCGCGCACCTGGTTGACGAACCGCGCCCGCCACGACGGTGCGGGCCGGTCGGCCAGGCTGCGGACGGCCGGGACGATCAGGCAGCGCAGTAGTTCCACCAGGGTGGGCTCCGGTCCGAGCGCGGCGAGCATGCCGGCCCGCATCGGCTCGGACTGCTCGGTGTAGCGGTCCAGCATGGCGCCGATCAGTCCGTCCCGATCGCCGAAGTGGTAGGCGACCGCGGAGTGGTTGGCATTGCCCGCGTGCTCGGCGATACGCCGGCTGGAGACCTGGTCGACGCCGTAGCGGCCGTACAGTTCCTCGGCCGCGTCCATCAGAGCCCGCCGGGCCGCGTCGCTGTGCCGTGCCATCTGTCTCCGCTCTTCGTCACCGGCGAGATTAAGTCAGGTGACGTAATTTGTCGAGGGCCACCGACGAGACCAGCGCCCCGAGGCCGCATCTACTCGACGGGTTACCCGTCTTTCGGATACGACCCGGCGCTATGTGACTGAATATTCACGCAATATAGGAGGATTGGAACCGTCGGCGACGCGCTGGCGCCGCAGGTTCCGCCACTCCTGGCGCAGGACAGCTTCGACACGCGTTGAACCGGGCGTATGCGCTGATTAGAGCGCGTCGGCCACTCGCCGCAATGAGCCGCCGCCTACGCCTCCGGACCCGGCAGCTTTGCGATTTCGCGCACAATCCGGCACGGATGCGCGTTACGATGTGAACAATGATTCACGGACATAGGAGCGCGATGATGCGTACCCCCCTTCGGCTCGCCGCCGCCTCGGCCGCAGCGGCGACTCTCGTCGTCACCGCGGCCGGCGCGACGGCCGAAACGATCAGCGCCGCCCCGGTGACCACCGTCGCGGCCGGAACCGGCTCGTCGGCGGCGGACTCCGGATCGGCGGCGGCGCGCACGGGTTTGTACTACCTCGAGCGCGGCGACATCATCGGCATCCTCGTGCTCATGGTCGCCGCCCCTTTGCAGATATTGACCAGTGGAATCTGCGACCTGGCCACGATGTCCGCGCTTCCGAGTCCGTGCGTCGCAGGGCCCCAGTGAACCGCACCCGGCTCCCGTTCAGAAGCGTGGCCGAGTGCATGAACAGGGTTGGCGGGCAGAGTTTCTGACGCGCGAGGTCTCCGGTGGCGGGTGATCGACCGGCTCCGGCTCCGGAGGCCTCGGGACCAGCCCGGCGGGTTCGACGATATCGACCGACCGCCGGCACTCCGAGATCGCCGCTGGATGGCTTCTCCCGGTTTGTCCTGCACACCAAGGGGTAGGCGATGGTCGCGACAGCGACGATCCAACCCCTTCAGGAGAACCACCCATGAATCGACCCCGCGACACCGCCGACGAGGCAGACTCGCACGAAACCTCGGATGCCCGAGAAAAGAGCATTCTCGAGGGCCGATCCGAGGCGTCCGGCAACCTGGCGGGCCCAGGTCCGCACAGCGACCGAGACGAAGACCCCGATACGTGATCCGCGACCAGAGCACGAGGCGGTCACCGAGAATCTGCGCCACAGGGCGCAGGTGACTACGAACTGAAGCTGCAGTCAGCCCGCGGTCACCCCCTGCTGGAGCCGATAGAGAACACCGTGTCGATGAGCCGGCCAAACCGGCGGGTGAGCCCCTCGGCCGACTCCTCCGGATGTTCCCGGGCCCAAGCCATGATCGCGTCCACCGCGGCTGTCCAGATCCGGGCGAGCGCGTCGATGTCCTTCTCGTCGGTGTCACCGACCTCGTGCAGGAATCGGCGTACTCCCGCGGCCGCGTGGTTCGCGATCCGTTCCCGGTAGGCGTGGGCCGATTCGCCCGCGCCACCGGCATCGGGAGCGGTGGGGTCGTGGATGATGCGCCAAGCGGTGCGGTCCGGGCCGAGAGTGTCGAAGATGCCGCGCAGCGCGTTCGCCGGTACGGCGAAAAACTCCGCCTCGCCGCCCATTTCGAGATCCAGGCGTTCGAGCAGCGGCTCCCCCACGATGGTCAGGCATTCGGCGTACAGCTGCTCCTTCGAGACGAAGTGCTGATACACCAGCGCTTTGGAGATACCCGCGCGCGCCGCGATGGAGACCATCGACACTCCCGCGAATCCGTGCTCGGCGAACTCCCGCAAGGCGGCCGCCAGAATCTCTTGGCGTCGATCGTCGGAGGGCATGCCCTTGGTTCCCAGACCCGCGGCCGTTGACATGGCCTCGAACTTACCTTACGGTCACTTCAACGGAAGTGACCGTAAGGTCATATCAAGGGTGTGGGAGGAACCAGGCCATGTCCCTGTGGCAACAGATCAATCAACCGGTAACCTACGCCATCCCGTTCTTCGTCCTGGCCATGGTGCTCGAGATCGCCGCCCTGCGCGGGCACGACGACCTGGCCGGCTATGCGAAGGTCGATGCCCGCGCCAGCCTGATCATGGGGGCGGTATCCGTATTCATCAGTGGCGCGGCGAAATTCGCCGCACTGATCGCCTACGCGGCGCTGTACGTGCGCGCACCGTGGCAGCTCGATCCGCGCGATCCGCTGGCATGGGTCGCGGTCATGGTCGGCGTTGACCTGCTCTGGTATCTCTACCACCGGGTCTCCCACCGCGTCCGGCTGGTCTGGGCCGCGCATCAGGTGCACCACAACAGCCGGTACTTCAACTACGCGACAGCGCTGCGGCAGAAGTGGAATCCGTGGTTCGAACTGCTCTTCTGGACGCCGCTGCCCCTGCTGGGCGTACCGCCGTGGATGGTGTTCACGGCCTGGTCGTTCAATCTCGTCTACCAGTTCTGGGTGCACACCGAGACCATCGGGAAACTGCCGCGGTGGTTCGAGTTCGTGTTCAACACTCCCTCCCACCACCGCGTGCACCACGCCAGCGATCCGGAATACCTCGACAAGAACTACGGCGGAATCCTCATCCTCTGGGACCGCGTGTTCGGGAGCTTCCGCGCCGAAACGTTCCGTCCGACCTACGGACTCACCAAGAACATCGAAAGCACCGATATCCTCACGCTGCAGTACTACCAATTCGGCGCGCTGTGGCGTGACCTCCGCTCCACGCGGCGCGTACGCGACTGGCTCGGCTACACCTTCGGACCTCCCGGCTGGGAGCCCGGTGCGGGGGCGACACAGATCGCCACCCGAGCCGGCCTGGATTGAATTTCGCGATCGCGACCGAGCACAGGGTCACGGTCGGTCGATACCGGGCGTGATCACCTCCATGTGGCGGCGTTCTCGCGGGCGTAGGACTTCAGATCCCGTGCGGGGTGGCCGGTGAGCCGTTCGACCGTATCGGTCACCACGGCATTGCCGCCGTCGCGGATCAACCGGAACAGGGCCAGCTGCCAGATGATCGAGCGTTCGTCCAGACCGGCTTCGCGCAGCCCGTCGGCGAACCGGTCGGCGGTGATGGCCCGGTAGCGCAGTTCCCGGCCCGCGGCTTCGCCCAAGGTTTCGGTGACCTGCCGGAGGGTCAGGACCTCCGGGCCGGTGAGGATGTGGACCTCTCCCCCATGTCCGTCCTCGGTGAGCGCGGCGGCGGCCACTTCCGCGATGTCCCGGGTGTCGACGAAGCCGACGACGGCATCGGCGGCCGGAAGCGCGAGTTCGCCGTTCTCGCGCAGGGACGCCGCGAAGCCCTCGCCGAAGTTCTGCTGGAACCAGTTCGGCCGCAGAATGATCCACTCCTTGCCCGAAGCGCGCACGTCCGCCTCCCAAGCGGCCATCGGAATCGCGTCGGGCAACTCGTCGACGCCCAGCACCGACAGCAGCACTACTTTGCGCACGTGCGCGGCGGCGGCCAGCAGCTCGCCGACGAGGCCGGGTTCGCCGGGCACGGCGTACGGGCCGACGACGTACACGACGTCGATGCCGTGCAGCGCGGGAGCCCAGGTGGAACGGTCGGCCCAGTCGAAACGCACCGGTTCGACCCCGGTGGTGGCCGCGACGGGGGTGCGGCTTGCCGCGCGCACGTGGACACCGCGGGCTACCAGCGCGTCCACCACGGGCCTACCGGTCTTGCCGGTCGCGCCGAGCACCAGAACAGTCATCGTATTTCTCCTCGGATCGGTTGTACCGGAAGAAATCTACGGATCATCACCCGGATGATGAATGCCTGAAAATCCGGAATACATGTCCTATAGTCCTGAACCTGTGGACGTTCTCTCCGACGCGCTCGCCGCCATGCGAACGGGCCGAACCCGCGCGGCCCGCACCGACGTACGAGCGCCGTGGGGCCTGCGCTTTTCCGCCGTCACCGGCACGACCTTCCACGTCGTGCTCAGCGGCACATGCTGGCTGCTGGCCGAGGGAACCCCGCCCCTCGCGCTGAGCCCGGGCGATGTGGTCTTCCTCCGCACAGGGAGCTCACACGCTCTCGCGGACAGCCCGCACACGCCGCTGATCGACTTCGCTCCCGAGCGCTCGGAACCGGATTCGCCGATCGGTCATGTCCGCGTGGACGGCACGGGAGCGCGGTCGATCCTGCTCTGTGGCGCATACCAGCTCGATCGAACGCGGCCGCATCCGCTGATGAAGGAATTGCCCGTGTTCCTGCACCTACCCGCCGGGAACGCGGAGCTCGGTCATCTCGTCGGCCTGCTGGCGACCGAATTCGACCGGGACCGGCCCGGCCGGGATGGCATCGTTCCCCCGCTGGTCGACGCGATGCTGCTCTACATTCTGCGCACCTGGGCCGACCAGCGCACCGATGCGCCGGGATGGGCGCGGGCGCTCGCCGACCGGGCGGTCGGCCAGGCGTTGCGCGATATGCACACCCACCCGGCCGCCCCCTGGACCGTGGAACAACTGGCGGCGCGAAACGGATTGTCCCGGTCGGTGTTCGCCCAGCGGTTCACCGCACTGGTGGGCGAACCTCCGGTGTCGTATCTCACCTGGTGGCGAATGACCAGCGCAGGCCGCATGCTCCGTGAATCCGACGCCCCGCTCAGGAATGTGGCCGCGCAGGTCGGCTACAGCTCCGAATTCGCCTTCGCCAAGGCGTTCAAGCGCGCCTACGGCGTCGCGCCGGGGACATACCGCCGCTCGGCGATGATCGATATGACGAGCGTTCCGACCCCAACCCTGGCCTGATCTCGAGATTCCTCGGCGCGGTCGAGGGTGTCGAACAAGACCTCGCCGGTGAGAATCCGTGCGGGCGCCTCGGTGGTCGGCGGTGGCTGTAGGAGTTCCGCAGCGCGGATGTCACAGCGTCAGCAGAACTTTGGTGGCGCGGCGCTGGTCCATCGCGCGGTAGCCCTCGGCAGCGTCGTCGAGGGGCAGCGTGAGGTCGAAGACGTCACCGGGATCGATCTCGCCACGCATGATTCGGTCGATCAGGGCGGGCAGGAAGCGGCGCACCGGGGCGGGACCGCCGTGCAGGTGCACGCCGGAGAAGAACAGCTCCATGCCGTCGAGCCGCACGTCGTGGGCGACGCCCACGTAGCCGATGTGCCCGCCGGGGCGGGTTGAACGGATCGCCTGCGTCATCGACTCCTGGGTTCCCACCGCCTCGATCACCGAGTGCGCGCCGAGCCCGCCGGTGAGCTCCTTGATCCGGGCCACACCCTCGTCGCCGCGTTCCTCGACGATGTCGGTGGCGCCGAACTTGCGGGCCAGAGCCTGGCGGTCAGGGTGACGGCTCATCGCGATGATCCGCTCGGCCCCGAGTTGCGCGGCGGCCAGCACGCCGAGCAGCCCGACCGCGCCGTCACCCACCACGGCGACGGTCTTGCCGGGCCCGGCTTCGGCCGCGACCGCGGCGAACCAGCCGGTGCCGAGCACATCAGAGGCGGCCAGCAGATGCGGGATCTGCGCAGCGTTCGGCTCGCCCGCGACGGGAACGAGGGTGCCGTCGGCCAGCGGGATACGGGCCCGTTCGGCCTGGGTGCCGATCATGCCGATGGGCACGTTGTGCACGCAGCGGCTCTGGTAGCCGGCGCGGCAGATCTCACAGGTGTTGTCGGAAGCGAAGAACGACCCGACCACGAAGTCGCCTACCGCGACATTGCGCACGTCGGCGCCGATCTCTTCCACGACACCGACGTACTCGTGCCCCATCGGGGTGGGCCCGTTCAGTGTCTCGATGCCGCGATAGGGCCACAGGTCCGAACCGCAGATACAGGTCGCGGTGACGCGAATGACCGCATCGGCCGGTTCGATGATCCTCGGATCCTCCCGCTCCTCGACCCGCACATCCCCGGGAGCGTGCATAACGACTCCACGCATGATCAGTTCCTCCTTACCGTCGGTTCCGGATCACCCCCAGTGATGCCCAGTCAACCCCCGTGCACCCAGTACAGCCACGCCGACGTGCCGTCCGTGGGTCTAGCCACGGTGCTGCGGCGGAGGGCAACAGCGAGCGGTCGTCGATCGGCTACGCCTCAGGTCCGGCCGTGGCCCGCTTCTCGAGTACTCCGGCGAGGGCCGAGGCGATCATAGCGACCGCCCGATCATCGTCCTGGGCCGTTCGCCGCAGGATGCCCAGCGCGATGGTCCCCGGCATCTCGGCGAATGCCTGAGTCAGGCGTATCCGCACGGCGGAGTCCGCAGTGGGTGCGGCGAGTTCATCGGCCAGCGCGCTCATGATCCGGTCCGCGCACTCCGGATCCAGTGCCAGCGTGCCGAGCACCTCGGCCGCCTCGACGTCGTTCGCACCCTCGACCACCATGCCGACCAGCGCGGGCACGGCTGCGGTCACGCCACGCGTACCCGATGCCAGAGCCGCGTGCCTGCGCACTGTCGCGTCGGTGTCCTCGAGGGCGTCCGCGAGCAGCGAGGTCGCTTCGTCGCCGGGCATCTCGGCGATCGCCCGCACCGCGCGCCGCCGGATGTCGACGTTCTCGGAGTACACGCCGGATGCCACGCTCGCCACACCGTCACCGCCCGCACGCGCCAAGGCCCACCGCAGAGCCCCGGCCACGTTCGGATCGGATTCGGCGAGCACCGCCTCGGCCAGCAACTCCGGCGGAACCGGCACGTCCTCGGGCGGGGCCAGGACGGTTTGCTGGCGGCGCGCGGCGCTGGGTGAGTGGAGGCCGTGCAGCAGCTCGACGATGCGCAGGACGCCCTGCCAGCCGGTGGGCGCCGAGGCATCGACGGCACGCAGTCGCTCGAGCAGTTCCTGCTCGCGCCGCAATCGCTCCTCGGTCCGTCGGATGAGGTCGCCGACCAGCGCGGACGGTGTGAAGGCGGGATCCTCCAGGGCGGATCCGATCTGCCGCAGCGACAATCCCAGGGACCGCAGACTTTCCACGTGGAAGATCCGGCGGATGTCCTCGGCGGAGTACTCGCGGTAGCCCCCCACGGTGCGGCCGGTGGGCCGCACCAGCCCCAGGGAGTCGTAGTGCCTGAGCATCCGGGTACTCACTCCGGAACGGTGCGCCACCTCGCCGATCAGCACGCTGTTCCCTCGACCCGTTCCCGGCCGAGCGCGACGATCCGTTTCGCCTCGTCGACGGCCGGGTCGAAAGCGGCATCCGGGTCGTGCAGGAGCTGCTGGGTGGCGCGGGCATGCGCACGCACCGCCGGGTCCGCACTCGCCCGCGCGGTTCGCAGGGCGGGCTCGATCACGTCCCCGAGCGCGACGAGTGCCCGGCTGAGGCTCCGTTGCACATTCCGGTCACCGCGACCGAGTTGTGCGGCCAGTTCCACGACCAGATCTTCCTCCTCCCCGGCGGGCACGAGGACCACGGCGGCACACCACGCACTTCGCGCGACCTCGTCGTCGGCGTCGTGCAGCAACGACCGGGTGATCGCGGGCCACGAATCCCGGTCCCCGATCTTCGACAGCGTATGCAACGCCTGGCTTCGGGCCTGGGAGCGTTCGGACCGCAGCTCCGCGCGGAGTCTGGGCACCGTGATCTCCGCTGGGAAGCGCGTCAACGCCCAGGTGAGCATGTCGCGCACGAAGAAGTCGGGCTCGATCGCGCACCGTGCCACGAGCGCGTCGACGAAACCGTCGTCGGGGTGCGTGCCGACCGCCAGCGCCGCCTGGAGCCGCGTCGACGAGCCTCCGGCGGACAATGCTTCGAGCAGCCGCGTGGCGTGTGAATTCCTGTGTGCCGAGTTGATGGGGACCACCTCCTGCACCCAGTGAAGACCATGTCACAGTGTCAAGGTCAAGCGCGGGGCGATCAGCAGCTCGGCGGGAACCTCGGCTTTCGCCGATCCCCTCAGCGCTGGCGCCAGCTCAGCGGACCCGGCAGGTCGACACTGTTCTTCTTGCTGCGGGAGTTCCACGACCACGGGCCGATCTTGATACCCCACGAGGACAGACCCGATTGGGTGAAATTGAACTTCAGCGGTCCGAAGGATCTACGCTGACGGTACTTGATGGGCATGAGCGACCTCCCTGACTCGACCCCGGCTACGGAACCGGTTATCTCCCATTACTTTCCCTGGTCAGAAGAGACCAAACAACGACGAACCAGCCGCAACGGCAGCGGGGTGATCGCACGATCGCCCACGGCCCCGGGAACCGCCCGACGGTGCCTTCTGTACGCGAACCGAGCCGGTAGCGTAGCCGCGCGGCCTGGATAATGTTGACGGCCAATGGTTCTCCGGGGTGGAGGTGGGATGACACGGGTCTTCCTGAGTCATTCGAGTCGGGACAACATGCGCGCCGTCGCCCTCGTGTGTTGGCTGGGCGAGCAGCAGCCAGCGCTGGCGGGAAATTTCCTCCTGGACTCGGACCGAGAAGGCGGAGATCCCCCCGGGCGTGCGCTGGCGGGATGCGCTGCGGCGCGCCATCACTCGCTGCGAAGCGGTGATCTGCTTGACTTCCCGGGATTGGCATGCCCCACCGAGTGTGTAGCGGAAGATCTGACAGCGGAGAACCTGGCACGCGCATCTATTGCGCGGCACCGGAACCGGTGACCGATCTCGATGCCACCCGCGTGTGGCAACGCTGCGATCTGTTCGGCGACGGTCCCGTCACGGAGATTCCGGTCGACGGCTTTCCCGAACCGGTGCGCTTCCGTACCGAGGGCTTGCGCCGGTTGCCGGCCGGGTTGGGCGATGCCGGGATCGACGCCGGAATTCCCCCTGGCCGCCCACGAATGAGCCGGACAGGTCGCCGGATAGCGGCTCGCAACCGTTCGCCGCGGTGCATTTCGGTCGCGACGCGCAGATCAGGCAGGGCTTGGATCGCCTGCGCGTGGGATTCGAGCGGCCGGGTCGGAGTCGGTGTTCGCCGTGGTCGGCCCGTCGGGTACCGGGAAGTCGTTCCTGCGCGCCGGGTTGTTGCCGCGGTTGATGCGTGAGGACCGGCAGTTCCTCGTGCTAGGGCTGGTGCGGACGGAAAAGCACGCGCTCCCCGGTGCGGCGCACGGCTTGGCCGCTGCGATCCACGCCACCCGGGCTCGGCTGGGTCTGACCACGCCTGCGCTCGGGGATATCAAGGCCGCCTTCCCTGGAGACATCGCTCGGATCCGTGATCGGCTGCTCGAGATGCAGCATGCCGCGCGAGGCAGGCAGCTCGACGACGGGGCCGCACCTGCCGCGCGCGCCGACGAACACGCGCCGTTGACCATCGAGACCCAGCTGGTGGATCGGCTCTCGGCCGTCCGGGCGGAACGCGACGCTGCTACCGCGGCACCTACTGCGTCATGGCACCCGGCGCCGTACGCACGGCCCGAACCGGGACGACCGTAGCGGACCGGCCCTCCGCACCATCCAACGCGGCGCGGCTACGGCGAACCGCGCCCGCAGGTCCGGTGAGCGAACCCGGCGCGACGACCGAGAATGCCGCACACTGCTCCCATGACGACGCCCGAGACGCGAACAGGACCGATGTTCCGGTGGACCGAGGTCGGCACCGGCGGTGTGATCGCCCCTGGCGAGCGATTGACCTGGCCGCGCACGATCGGGATCGGGTTGCAGCATGTGGTGGCGATGTTCGGCGCCACCTTCCTCGTGCCGGTCCTCACCGGGTTCCCGCCGTCGGCGACGCTGCTCTTCTCCGGGGTCGGCACCCTGCTATTCCTGGTGATCACCCGCAACCGGCTGCCGAGCTATCTCGGTTCGAGTTTCGCGATCATCGCGCCGGTCCTCGCGGCCACCGCCTCCGACGGCATGGGTGCGGCCCTCGGCGGGATCGTCGTGGTGGGCGCCCTGCTGATCGTCATCGGCGTGGTGGTGCACTTCGCAGGCACGCACTGGATCGAGGCGCTGATGCCGCCGGTCGTTACCGGCACCATCGTCGCCCTCATCGGGTTGAACCTGGCACCGACCGCCGAAACGAACTTCGAGAAGGACCCGATCACGGCCACGGTCGTGCTCGTCCTGCTGATCTCGTGTCTCGTACTCTTCCGCGGATTGCTCGGCAGGCTGGCCATCGTCACCAGTGTCGTGCTCGGCTATCTGCTGGCACTCGCGCGCGGCGAGGTCGACACGGCGGCAATCGGGAACGCCGCGTGGGTGGGGCTGCCCGACTTCCACGCGCCGAGCTTCCACCTCTCGGTGATTCCGATGTTCCTGCCGGTGGTGCTGGTACTCGTGGTGGAGAACATCGGGCACGTCAAGTCGATCACCACGATGACCGGTATCGACTACGACCGGCGCATGGGCCGGGCGCTGGCGGCCGACGGCCTGGCGACAGTCCTCGCCGGCAGTGGCGGAGGCTCGGCGACCACCACGTACGCGGAGAACATCGGCGTGATGGCGGCGACGAAGGTGTACTCGACCGCCGCGTACTGGGTGGCAGGCGCCGCCGCCATCGCGCTCAGCCTCTCACCGAAGGTAGGAGCGGTGATCGCAGCCATACCGGCCGGTGTGCTCGGTGGTGTCACGACCGCGCTCTACGGCCTGGTCGGGATCCTCGGCGTGCACATCTGGGTGAGCAACCGGGTGGACTTCGGCACACCGATCAACCAGTTCACCGCGGCCATACCGCTGGTCATCGGCATCGCCGACTTCACATGGAAAGTAGGCGATCTCGATTTCGGCGGCATCGCCCTCGGCGCCCTCGCCGCGCTGGTGATCTACCACGCGATGCGGCTGATCGGGGGATGGCGCGGAACGGTCGAACCCCACCATGCGCACGACGAGGTGATTGAACCTCCACGCCCCGGGTAGACAGGAGTCGAACACATGTTCTGTCGAGCGTGAGGAGCGACGATGGTACAGCCGAAACCGGAAAAGGATCCGGACCAGTGGACCACCGGCGACGAACCGATGACCGGGCCGCAAGACTCCTACCTGCGCACCCTGGCCCAGGAAGCGGGTGAGGACGTGCCCGAGGGCCTGACCAAGGCGGAGGCGTCGCAGCTCATCGATGAGTTGCAGCAGCGCACCGGCCGCGGCGCCTGACCGGCCGGGCTCGCCGGCGCGCCCGAAGTGATCTTGCCGAGTCCTCCGATGGTTGGACAGGACTCCGGGCGGCCGGCTTGCCCTGGGTACCGACCAAGCGCGTCGAGTCCCTGACGAGGTGAATGCGCTTGCGGTCGGGAACGCTACTGCTGTAGGACGGACAGGACATTGCCCGCGGGGTCGGTGAACCAGGCGATCAACGGACCGCCTCCGCGGTGAATGCCTTTCTCGTCCTGCTCGGCGAATTCGTACCGTTCGAAGCGCACGTCGCGGCGCGTGAGTTCATCGACGGCCGCTTCGATATCGGGGACGGGGAAGTTCAATACGGTGAAGGTCGCGGGCGCATGGTCCGGCTTCGGATACACCAGGACCGTACCCCCGCCGCCGAGGTGCAGCTGGAGCATCCCGTTCTCCTCGGTGACTCGTATCCCGAGCGTCTCCGCGTAGA
This sequence comes from Nocardia sp. NPDC047648, assembly GCF_040642815.1. NCBI lineage: Bacteria > Bacillati > Actinomycetota > Actinomycetes > Mycobacteriales > Nocardiaceae > Nocardia > Nocardia sp. NPDC047648. The sequence continues at coordinate 275,860 of NZ_JBEYSX010000001.1, forward strand.
ACCGCTTCGCCGCCTCGATGTCGTCCACCGAGAATCCACTGAACGCGCTGCTGTCGGTAAGCATCACTCGCTCCTCTCGGTCATCGCAGCCCGGTGCTGCTCATCGAATCGAACGTAGTCGCCATGGGAGTCGATCGGGGTGGCGAACGCACCGATATATAGATGCGCATATCTACGTAAAGTCATGAATCTGCCCTCCGGCCACGGCGGTCGGTCTGAGCCGGCTTCGCAGCCTGCGCAATGCCACACTGCCACCGGCGCCCCACGACGACCCGCGCCCGGTCGAGCCCCCGCCCCCGCCCCGGGAGAACTCGATCGGCACAACCGTATGGTGGCGCTGTCAGATGTTCAGCGGAGCGGTGGGCGGGAAGGTGACCGGCAATTCGGTCAGTGCCCGGTGGAAGGGACCCGGCCGCCAGTTCGGTTTCCGGTCAGGCAGATTCAGTTCGATCTCCGGCAGCGCGTCGAGAAGTTGGTCGATCGCCTCTTGTGCGATCAGATAGGCCAAGGATCGCGCCGGGCAGGCGTGCGGGCCGAGGCCCCAGGCCAGGTGGGAGCGATTGCCGGTCAGGTCGCCGGTACGGATAGCGGGATCGTTGTTGCACGCGGCCATGCTGATGACGACGGGCTGGTGCGCGGGCAGCCAGACGCCGTCGATGAGGATCGGGTGCCGGGGATAGGTGATCAGCAGGTTCGCCAGGGGCGGGTCGTTGAACAAGACCTCGTCCAGGGCATCGCGAGACGACAGGTTGCCGCCGAGGAAGCTGTCGCCGAAGCGCTCGTCGGTGAGGATCAGCAGCAGGGTGTTGGTGATCAGATTCAGCTCGAATTCGATCCCGGTTCCGTAGACCTGGGACACGTGGTGAGACGCCTCCACGTCGTCCAGCCGGGCGGAATGCTGGAGCAGGACCGAGGTGATGTCACGTTGCGGTTCGGCGCGTTTGAGTGCCACCAGTTTCATCAGCGCCTCCCCGAGCATCTGATTGCCCTTCTCGGCGTCGACCCCCTCGAGCAGGGCAGCGGTACCGGCGGCAACCTGCCCGCCGATATCAGGCGGGCAGCCCAGCAGATAGTTCACGACCTCGAATACGAGGGGGAACACATATTGGCGGATCAGGTCGGCATTGCCGTCCTGGCAGAAGGAGTTGATCAGCGGAACGGCCACTCCCTCGACGACGGCGTGGAGGGCGTACAGATCCACCTCATCGATGCTCGCGGTGATCGCCCCCCGGTAGCGGGTGAAGTCGGACCCGGTGCTGCGACTGGCCATGGGCCGCCACTCCAGGAGCGGGAGAATGGGGCAGTCGGCGGGGATGTTCTTCTGCCAAGCGCGTGGGTCGGCGGGGAAATGCTCGGGATCGTTGAGGATTCGCACCGCGGTGCCGTAACCGATCACCAAGGTGGCGGGCACGCCGGGCGCCAACTCCACCGGCGCCAGGGACCCGTACTGTCGGCGCATTTCGCGGTAGGCACGGTGCGGCTCGGCCGCGAACTCGGGCGAATACAGGGGCACCCGTGTGTCGTCCGCATCGATCGGCGAGCCGTGCACAACCGGGCACGACGACGCTGGAACCTCGGACTGCGGCGTACTCAAGAAGCAAACTCCCAAACTGTCGGTATGCACTGCACGATTGCTGATATACCGGCCCACCGCTCGAGCGAGGAGCGGGTCGCCGGGCTACGCCGGAACCGGTCGATGGTATAGCGCGCACGCATCAGCCTCGTCAGCGCACGAGAACGTGCTGATCAGAATGTTTTTCGGTCCCGCGCGGCCGGACTTCCGTCCGGCCGCTACACAGCGCTGGGCAGCGGAACAGAGTTCTATCAGACTCCGAGCGCATCCAGCGAATCGTGATCGTCTATGGCCGTGGTGATTCGCTTCAGCAGCGTCAGGCACGTCTCCACCGGTTGCATCTCGGGTTGGTACACCGCCCGGCCGATCGTGAACGCCCACGCCGCGTAGGCGAACATGGATTGTTGCCGGTAGGCCAGCCACGCGTCGTCGAAGGCCGGGGCCCGGCCGTCGAGGGGGCCGAGTTCGTCGAGGTAGGCCGCCAGCAGTTCACGGTCCCAGGCCCGGCGATCCTCGGGCTCGCATCCCGAGTTGACGGTGTAGGCGAAGTCGTGCGCCCAGCCGCCCCGCATCACCACCTGCCAGTCGACAAATCCCATTCGCCCGGAATCGGTTCGGTAGGTCTGGCCGATGTGCGGGTCACCGTGCAGGAGGGTCGGGGGCAGCTCGTTCGTCGCCTTGTCGATCGCTCGCTCGACACCGGCCCACAGCCGATCCGCTTGCCCGTGCAGCGCCTCGGGCACCACTTCCTCGGCCCGCCGCAGTCCGACCTCGCAACGCTTCTTCATGTCGATGGCGGCGAGATATGCCTGGAGGGCTTCGGTCGTGGTTTTGAGGTCCGTGATCGAAGGGTGGATCCAGAAGGCGCGGTGCAGCCGAGCGAGATTGCGCACCAGATCTTCGATCTGGTCTCGGGCGATCGGGGCGTTCGGCTCGATGAAGCGCGCACCGCGGGTCGAGGCGATGTCTTCCATCAGAGCGATCGAACGCCACGACCCGGCGTCGGCGGCGCCCCAATAGCCGAACGGGGCCTCGATATCGACCTGCGGACGGAAGTCCCTGAAGAAACGGGTTTCACCGTCGATCATCTGCCCGCCGCCGAGCAGAATCCGCTGCGAGAAGGCTGTTGTCGTCTTCGCGAACAGATCGGTCGGCAAATTCGCCTGCTTGCCCGCGTCGTTGTACTCCACGCGGATCGCTACGCGAGTGGACGTTCCGCGGCTGCCGTCGGAGGTTTCGAACGAGAGCACCTCGGCCCCGGGGACATCGCGGCACAGGACGGCCGTCAGCCACTGCGGTGTCACCGTTTCGCCGGACACCGGGACGTCGTCGATGTCCCGGGCCTTCGGCCGGAAGATCTTCTCGCCCATGATGTGAGCACCGACCGTGACGGACCGTCCGAGCAGCCAGAGCTTGTGGTTCATTCGCTTGCCTCGATTCCGGAATACGACTCGACCGCCCGGGCGACCGGATGCCTGGCGCACGGGCCCGCAGGACAGTAACCCATCCTCCCGAAAAGCCCTTCCGACGATGCGATCGCCGAACCCCGTCGGCGAGAACGGCTCCGGGCTGACATGCGGATGAACCCCACCGCACTTCTCACCCGTGGGATGAGGAGCCGTCCGCGTCACCTGAGACGGCCGCGTATCAATCGCGCCGAGCGGACCTCGCGGCCTGCGCCGCGTCCTTCTCCGCCTCGTCGAGTTTGCGGGTGTCGCGCGGTTCGGCGAAAGGCTGCATGTCCTCCGGCAATCCCTGGGCGATGGCTTTGCCATGGTCGAGTTCGGCGTTGATCTCGGCTCCCAGCAACAGCGCGATGTTGGTCAGCCACAACCACACGAGGAAGATCACGACACCCGCCATCGACCCGTAGGTCTTGTCGTAGGAGGAGAAATTGGCGATGTAGACCGCGAACAACGCCGAGACGATCAGCCAGATGAGGACCGCGATGACACCGCCGGGGCTGATCCATTTCACCCCGCCCTGCCTGGCGTTCGGGCTGGCCCAGAACAGGATGGCGAGCAGCACCGACAGGAGCGCGAACAGCACCGGCCATTTGGCGATGTTCCAGAGCGTCACCGCGGTGTTCCCGAGTCCGAGGAAATCGCCGATCTGCTGGGCGACCGGCCCGCTCGCCACCACGATGGCGGTGCTGATCACCAGGAGGATCACCGCGATGAGGGTGACGCCGAGCCGGATAGGCGTGGTCTTCCAGATCGGGCGCCCCTCCCCGATGCCGTAGACGACGTTCGAGGCGCGCATGAACGCCGCGACGTAGCCCGACGCCGACCACAGCGCGATGGCGAGACCGAATATCGCTCCGAGGCCGGCGCCCTGCTTGTTGGCCTGGGCTTGGGTGATGAGCGTGTGCACGAATTCCGCGCTCGATCCCGGCGCGATCTGCTGCGCTTGGTTCATGAGTTCCTCGGCGGCATTCGGCCCCAGCAGCCCGAGCAGCGAAACCAGGACGATGAGGCCCGGCACGATCGACAACACCGCGTAATAGGTGAGCGCGGCTGCGAGGTCGGTCAAATTGTCACGCTGGAACTCCCTGCCCGCGCGTTTGATCACCGCGAGCAACGATGGTTTCGACAGTTCGGCCGGGCTGCTCGGCTCGTTCGGGTCCAGATCCGGCCGGGCTCCGGTATCCGTCGCGCGGCCTCGCGCCTCGACGCGGTTGCGCGTACTCGACGAGTCGACAGCCTCGTCCTCGTGCCGGTTCGGTCTGCCGCGATCTGTAGCCATGTCGATTCGCCTCGCTCGAACGCATCTCTCGGTCACGCGCGTGCAGGTGCCAGCACTTCCGCGCTGAACGAGTGGTGCCCGAAGCAGCAGTTCTGAAACACCCGGGCCCCGTCGCCTCCGGTGACTTGGAGATCCGAGGTCGTTCGGTCGGGGCGCAGCACCGTGGCACAACGCCGACCACGCGATCAGGAAACTCGCGCACCATCGCGATTCCACACCGGGCGAGCGCCCAGCTCACCCGCGGCGTGCGCTAGGGTTCGAACCCGTGTCCAAGCTGCGGCGGCGCGTGGCCGAGGCTGCGGAAGCGGCTCTGGCCCAGCGCAAATACGTGTCGGCGGTCGATGTGTTCGCCGTTCTGGGGTGGGTGCGATCCAGTCATGTCGATCGCTGGCGGCAGGGGCAGGTGCCGTCGTTGGAGCAGGTCACGGCGGTGGACGGGCGGCGGATGCACGATGCGGCGCAACTGCTGGGCGAATGGGCCCGTGAGCGCGACCTCACCGCGAGTACAGCGGCGTATCTGTCGGGCGGGCGCGATCGCGAGGCGCTGCGGTTCGTCGACACCGGAGAAGACGAGGTGTTCCGGGTGCACTGGCTGTCGGGAAAGCTCACCCCGGCGCAGCGCGAACAGGTCGTCCGACGCCAGAACCGCGCCCCGGATCTGACGGTTGTCGAGGCCGCTGAGCCGTGGACCTGCACCGAGTGCGCCGAGACCGGCCCGTATCTGATCACCTCCGCCGCCGGACCGCTGTGCCTGACGTGTTCGGACCTCGACCATCTGGAGTTCCTGCCCGCCGGGAACGCGGCGCTGAGCCGACGCGCCAAGAAGGAGAGCCCCCTCGCGGCCGTCGTGGTGCGCTTGAACCAACGGCGTAAGCGCTACGAACGGCTCGGCATCCTCGTCGAGGAGGCCGCCCTGACCCGCGCCGAACAGCAATGCCTGGCCGACGACGATGCCCGCGCCCGCCGCCGCGAGCGCGACGGCGTCCGCCGCGCCGCCCAGGACGTCGAATACCGCGCCCGCATGTCCGACGAAATCCGACGGCTGTTCCCCGGCTGCCCCACCGATCGTGCCGCCGAGATCGCCGAACACGCCGCCGCCCGCGGCAGCGGCAGGGTAGGCCGCACCGCCGCAGCCAAACTCCTCTCCCCCGAAGCGCTCACCCTCGCCGTCATAGCCTCCATCCGCCACGCGACACCGACTACGACAACCTCCTCATGACCGGCATCCCCCGCAGGGAGGCCAGGGCCCGGATCCGCCCCACCGTCGACCACGTGCTCGAAACCTGGCGCGGCTGAGACGCGGCCACGTCACCCGAGGAGCGGGAACCGCCGCCCCATCGTTCGGTATGCCGACCGAGGAGCCGGGTGGACCGCGTCAACAGGCCTACCGCCGACTCCGCCACGCCTGTAGGGCCGCTGCCGTCAACACGTCGCCGTGGCCCACACAGACGACGTCGACATCCAACCGGGTCAGCCGGTGGGCGGCCGCCTCGACGGCGGCGCTGTCCAGGTTGAACACACCCGCCATGGTGACACCGCGGACATTGGCGAGTGTGTCACCGGTGAACAGCACGCGGTGACGCGGCAGATGCAACGCCACACTGCCCTCCGTGTGGCCGGGGACGGCCAATACTTCCGCGCCGCCGCCGAAGTCGAGTACCTCACCATCGCGCAATTCGCGGTGCACGGGGGCCGGGCGCGGAGGCGGGCCCAGTTCCAGGGCGTCGGCGATCGGACGTTCCCAGTCGCGCAGCGCAGGCGCCGGTTGCGGACGTTCGCCCCGCACGATGTCGGCATCGGCGTGATGGACCCAGATCTCCGCTCCCCACTCGGCGAGATCGGCCGCCGACCCGATGTGATCGTCGTGGGCGTGGGTGAGAATCACGCGCCGTACTCGGTCGGTGGTGAAGCCCAGCGCAACGAGACCTTTTCCGATCTCTTCGGCCGCGCCGGGTAGCGCGCAGTCGATCAGCGTCACCTCCGCACCGTCGTTCCACACATAGACGTTGAGGTCGTTCACCTCGGGGAACCGCAGCACCGAAAGCTGGGGCGACACAGGCACTATTTCCACACGGCGAAGCTACCCGCGGCAAGCCGCGATACCCGCTCGATCTGCTTCAGGCGGAAAGACAACACCTCGGCGTCGACAATCTGTTACGCGGTAGCGGCTCTCTGATCCCGTCGGCGACCTGCCCGGGATCGGCGTCGTCCAGCACCACCGCCGCCGATTTTCCGCCCAGCTCGAGGCTCACCCGGCGCAGCGCAGGCGCGCAGGCGGCGGCGACTTGCCGTCCCGCGGCGGTGGAGCCGGTGAACGACATCTTGTCCACGCCGGGGTGGGCGACGAGATGGGCGCCGAGGCTCGTCAGCAGGCCGGTGATGGAGAGTTGCCGAGTAGAGCCAGGTCGACCGTCTCGGCCATCGCACGGTAGCCGGCGAGGCTGGGATGCAGGCGATCCGGGCTGGCGTAGTCATTTCGCAGCACGGACGGGTTTGCGGGGTCGCGCAGGGCGGCGTCGAAGTCGACGATGCCGTCGGCGAGGTTCTGGGTGCGTATCCAGGCGTTGATCTGCTGCCGGTCGGTCTCGCTGCGGGGTGCCAGAAGTACACCGTCGACGAGGGCGTCGGAGGCGGGAAGCAGTGTGCCCAGCCAGATCTTCTTGCCGTGCCCGTGTGCGGTGGCGATGAGTTTCTCGTAGCCTGCGATCATCTGGGCGGCTCCGGCGGGCGGCGGCAGGCCGAGATCGTTGATGCCTTCTTGGACGAGAACCCCGCTGACACCGGACCGAGCGAGCGCGTCGCGCTCGAAGCGCGCCAGCCCGCTGGGGCCGAGCAGAAGCGGCTCACCGCTGGTGAGCACGCGATTGCTGCCGATTCCGGCGTTGACCACCGAGATCGGAATGCCCGCGGCGTCCAGTCGGCGTTGCAGCACGTCGGGATAGCGCCCGTTGGTGTCGGCGACCGCGCGATCCACCGGCACGCTCAAAGCGGTCGCCCCCACGAAACCGTCGGTGATGGAGTCACCGAACGCCACCACCGCACGGGTATCGGAGGGTGCGAGAACGTCCAGAGCGGTGACATACAACCAGGAACCGGTGGTGGAGCCGAATCCGTCGGCGCCTGGCCGCCCGGTGAGATCACCGCTACCGGCGGGCGCGTAGAACGAGGTGGCGTTGGCGTTCCAGTGCTTGGTCGGCGGCCCCGCCGGATCGGGAACATAGATGCTGACCGTCAACGGGGCGAACGCCGAGACATCGAACGACACCGGGTCGCTGACGACATCGGCTCCGGCAGGCAAGGTGATCGCTGCCTGCCCGCCGAACAGCACCGGCACCGGGTTCGCCACCGCCGCGCCGGATGCCTGGTCGGCGATGCTCACCCGTCCGAATGTGACCGGCGTCAGCCCGAACCGGTTGGTCAGATGCACACGCAGTCGCGATCCACCCAGGTGCGGAGTGATGACCATCCGAAAACTCTGATCGTCGACCGCGACCGGAATCGGCCCTCCGGCCGCGTCGAGGGGAGTCACCGAATCGGTGGGGCTGGCCGTCCACGACGCCACGAAATGCTCCCCCCGACACTCGGGAGGCTGCGCCCGAGCTGTCGCGGTATCCCCCACGACGGCCGCGGCTCCGGCCGCGAGCAGGACAGCGACCAGCGCCACCCCGCACATGCGGGTGCGTCGCCGGAGTCGCTTGCCGGGGAGGATCCCGACCGAAGTCGCAGGAGCCGTTGCAGAAGATTTCACGATGATCACCGCTCCGTCGAGGGAAGCTCGCGCGTCAGATCCGGGTGCCGATGTCGCGGGCGACGATATTGTCCATGGCGCGTTCGGCGACCGCGGCGATGGTCATCGACGGGTTGCACGCCGCGGTGTTGCCCGGCATCAACGCTCCGTCGAGGACGTAGAGCCCCGGTTGGTCGTGCACGCGGCCGTCGAGATCGCAGACCACGCCCATCCCCGCCCCACCCAGGGGATGCCAGGTCGAGGGGAACAGGGCATTGGTGTCGAGCAACATGCCGTCGGGTCCGGCGATCCGGTGGACGGCGGGGCCGATGTGATTGTCCTGGATGTAGCTGTCACCGTCGGCGGGCCAGTGCAGGATCGCGTCGTCGCGTGCGGAATCGTAGGTGAACGTACCCCGTCCGTCGCTGACGCCGTATCCGACCATCATGGTGCTGCGAGGGTCCAGCGACAAAGGCGGAATGGATGCCTGGATCACCGTGTGGGCGGCGTGCGGATCGTCCCAGTTCTTACTGCCGTAGACCACCGGCCCACCCTGGGGAGCGCCGAATTCGGCGGAGGGATCGGTCCAGACATAGATACGGTCGGCGTTGGAACCCCAGCCCTGGCCCAACCCGTCCGGCAGATCACGGATGAGCCCCTTGGCGCCCGCGCGCACCAGCAGGCGAGTGGTGTTGAGACTGCCCGCCGCCAAGATCAACGCGCCGGTGGTGAGGACCTTGTTCTCGACCACCGCGCCGGTGGTATCCAGGCGCTGCACATGCACGATCCACCGGCCGTCGGATGCGCGTTCGACGTCGGTGACCTCGTGCAGGGTTTGCACCCGCACCAGACCGGTGGCCTCCGCGGCGGCGATATAGGTGACATCGACCGAATGCTTGCCGCCGTTGTTGACGCCCATCGCGCCGTCACCGTTGGTGTAGGACGGTTTCATCTCCCCGCGCAACTCGGCCAGCGCGAAATCCCAATCGATGGGCATCGGGATCTTCGACAATGGCATCCCCGCCCGCTGGACACGATCGGCGAAAACTCGTGCGGCCCGGTAGTTGTCGCTGGCGATCAGCTCGTCGGGCGCCTCGGCCAAGCCCAGCATCCGGGCCACTCGCGGATAGTGAACCTTGTTCATCAGTGCCCAGTCCAGTTCCGCTGGGAAATGGGTGTCGAATACCTCCCGCGTGGGCTGTAGCGACATTCCCTGGTAGACGAGGGAACCGCCACCGACGCCCGACGCGCACAGGGCGGTCATGTTGACTCCAGGCACCGCTTCGACCAAGCCGGTGTAGGGCTCGAACACCATCGGCCGCCCGAACAGATTCGGGCTGGAGCGATACCACAGCAATCGCTTGTCCGGTGACGAGGCGCGGGGGAACGTTTCGGCATTCGGTCCGGTGGTCCAGCGCATCCCGCGCTCGAGCACGGTCACGGGGACACCCGCTCGAGCCAGGCGCAGGGCACTGACTCCGCCACCGAAACCGGAGCCGACCACCACTACGCGGTGCTCCTCGTGGGTCAGCGCGACGTTGTTCACCTGTGCGGCGGCAGGCACGGGTGTGCGGGCGGCCAAGGCAGCGGCACCGGTCGCGGCGATACCGGTCAACACTGACCGGCGCGAAATTGCTGGCATTACAGATCCTTCGGTGGCGAATACATGTCGAACCACGTCCTGAGCGTCGTGCGAGCCGGGCTTCCGACTGCCGGATCAGGTGGTGTGCGCGTGGCAAGGCGATCTCCGCCGCGAGCCGGGTGCGGCCGGCTCGGGCGGTCGGAGATCTCGGTCAGCGCCGATTCGAGCCCGGCGCCAGGGGCGGTCAGTCGAAAGTGCAGCCGGTGACGGGTTTGTCCGCGAGGCGATCGAGCAGGTAGGTGATCGCGTTGTCCGGCCCGAAGCCGTCGATCATCTCCGGCCCGAAATGATTCGGGATAGTGGCCCCCGGAAGGATCGGCGGCAGATCATTGGTGCGGAAAGTCACCGTGGCACCCTTCGCGCACCAATCCTCGGCCAGCTGACGCGCTTGACCGTAGGGGACCGTGTCGTCGTTCAAACCGCTGGTGATCAACACCGGCGACGCCGGGGTGAGATTACCGACCCGCAACTCGGCCAGGGCGGGGCCGGCCTCGGGAATCGCCGCCAGATGCTCACTCAGCGAACGGCCGTCATTGGTGAGCGAACTCGTCTTCATAAAGGGGTGACGGGTGATGATGTCGCCGATGCACTCATCGCTGAGCGTCTCCAACATCGCCCGCCCCGCGGGCGTGGTCACCCGATCGACAGCCTTGTTCAAGTCCGGGTACCGCGCGAGCAGACCATTGATCGCGAACCCGATGGCACCACCGATCAACGCCCCGTCGATACGTTCCAGGATCGCCGCCAGGTCCGCCACCGGCCCGCCTGCCCAAGTACCCTTGATGTTGAGTTCCGGTGCGTAGTCCGGTTGCATCTCCGCCGCCGCGGCGGTCGCACCGCCGCCTTGCGAGTAACCCCACAGCACCACCGGGGTCTCCGGTCCCACACCCGCCAGGTCATGGGCCGCGCGCACCCCGTCGAGCACCGCGTGCGCGGCCTCGATCCGGTTGGCGTAGGTATGAATTCCCGGCGTGCCCAGACCGATGTAATCGGTCACCAGCACTCGCGCACCCAGCCCGCTCCACACCACCGAAGCCGGAAGTTCCTGATTCGCCGACAAACTCGGCGAAGGATCGGCGAATACCGTCAACCCGGTGGAGAACGCCACCGACATCGCACATCGATCACCCTGGCCCGACGTACCAGGAGCGATCACCACCGTCGGACGCGGACCCGGCCCCTGCCACGGTCCCGTCGCATCGATGAACGTTCCGGACACCGCCACCGGGGACCCGTCCTGCAACCGCGAGGTGTACATGACGTGCTGCGCCTTGCCCGGCCACCCCTTGTCCGTTGGCAGCGTCGCGAACAGCGCCATCGGCGCGGTCTTGATGATCGCGCCTCGTTCCGACGGGATCTGCGCGGGCGGAAGGTAGAAATCTCCGACCGGCGCGGCCGCGGCCTCCCGCGTGTCTACTCCCACCACGGTCACAACGGTGACGCACACCGCGGCCACCACCACCGCCACCGGAGCGGCCCAGCGCCAACCCCATCGGGAACGCCCATGCTGTCGTTGCATCGATCAACTCTCCGTGAACTCCACCCGGCACCGTCGCCGGGTGTCCTGCGTCGCAATAGCCGATTGACATGAACTACGTCACAGCGTGCAACCTACGGAACGGTAACACGGTTACTCGAAAGTTGGAATCGCGTCATCGCCATCCCCCGAAGGTCGGCGAGAAATCGGTCCGAATAGGTCGACACGGGCGGCCGACCGGGCTGAGGTCTGCCCCGACCGGAGCCACGGCCGACAACCCACTACGGAACAGCTCGATCCCGCCGACCGCGGCCCCGGTGATCGTCGCGGCATGCAACGCCTGCGCTTTGAACGCTCGCGCGGCGGTACTCAATCGGTGCAGGACCGGATCGACCCGATGTCCGGACAGGGACGGCCACCCCTCACCCCACACGACCACTTCCACACCGCCGTCGTCCAACGCCTCGAGCAAGTCCCGGCGCGCGCGGCGATCGTTCGCGCAGATACTCGCACCGGCAGCCAGCGCGTCCGGCCGACGCCCCTCCCCCGACGGGGCGAGCGCGGACTCGAGTGGCACCACCTTCGCGCCCAGGATGCGCAGCGGGCGGGTATCCGACATGTCCGCGACGAGCACTGTCACATTCCAGCCCGCCGCCGCACGATCGAACAGCCAGCCACCGGCGTGCTCGACGGCATCGGCAACGCTGCTCGCGACCACGTCGAGTCGATATCTCCGCATCACCGCCCCCTCGGCTCGGGTGGTACGCACAGCGAGCCGACCACCGCCTCGCGACTACCGATTCCCATCCAGCCGCCACCACCACGGCCACCGCCGCCGCGATCCGACCGGCCCGCGCTCGCGCTCGCGCTTCCGACGAGACGTTGCTGATACATCAAATGACTCCCCAGAACTCCACCACCGCGACTTGCCGCCGCGAGTGACCCAGATCGCAAAGATGATGTCCATCACAGTGTGAACCACGGCACAGTAACACAGTTACTCTCGGCGGATCGGAACTTGCCCATGGGAGAAATGAGGGCATCGGGCGAGTTCGGAGACCTCGGTGTGGCCTGCGTCCTTCCTTGCGACCGGGATTGCCTCGAGGAGTTCGGTGTACTCGGCTCGCCGTGCTGTCGGTCATCGCGGGACAGCGACAGGGGCGGAGGGGCCGCCGTATGGGTGGGGATGGACAACGGCCCGATCGGCGGGGGCTCAGCAGTCTCCAGCGATCACCCCCGTCGATATGACGGCTCCCGCCCGCCGCACCGACCGGCTCTGCGCACCAGGCAACGGTCAGCGTGGTCGGCCGCAAGTGAGGCTTCGAGCGTGGAGTTTCGGCAGCGCTGCCGGTCCTGCTCAGCGAGTCACCCCGAGCAACGCTTGCCCGTCCACAGTGGCGACCACCTCGGTAACCTCACCGATTCGATCACCGCGCCAGCAACGCACGGGGAGGCAGTGACCGGCGCTCGGCCGGATCTCGCCCCCGGCGATCCTCGACGATCGACAGCACCGAGAGCCGGCACCGGCGGAACCCGACCGGCGGGCGGTGTTCGTGAGGCCCACCTGCGCGCCGACGGAGGAGCAGTGGCCGCGGTTTGCGCACGCACCGGCATCCGGGAGGGCGCGCGGGGCAGCCGACAGCCCGGTTCCGCCGAGCCGGAATCAGGACTCCCCCGCTACGAGATCGGCTCCGCCACACGGCGATACGTGGCACAGTGAAAGATATCGATCGATTCGATCATGAATTTGTATCCGAAGTGAAGATCAAATGGTGTTACCTCGGCACAATATATCGTTTGCCAACTATTAACGGTGATTATCCCCACAATAAGAGAAGTGGATTTATAGATCTCTTTTTCCTAACGTTGCTGGTGCACGCCCTATGGCGTCGTTATCCAACTGTGAAAGGAAGCTTCGTACATGTTCTCTCGCAAGGCCCTGATCGCCGCCAGCAGCATCTCCGCCGCCGCCCTGTTCTTCGGCCCCGTCGCGGTGGCCTCCGCCGCCGGTGCAGGCGCCGCCGGTTCCGCTGCCACCGGCTCCGCTGCCACCGGTTCCGCCTCTGGTTCGGCCGACGGCGGCTCGTCCACCGGTTCCGCTGGTTCGTCCTCCGGTTCCGCCATGCTCGACTCCGGCAGCTCGGCACTCGACGGCGGCACCTCCGCGATCGTCAACATCATCGATGCGATCACCGGCGTCCGGGACCTGAACCAGCCCCAGCCCGCCGCCTGATCCGGTCCCGGTAGATCACCACTTTCTCCGAGCCACCGCTCGGGACCGGCACTTCTTCTCACCGCCACGCTGCGCATCAGCGATGCACGCACCATTGCAGTGTATTTGCCAGATTTTGAATATTCATTCGACGTGCCAGCGTAGCCACGGCGGATGAACCCCGGCGATTACATTTGCCTGCCAAGGAGATCGCAGCTTCACGCGATGAGCGCGAGGCTTCCTTGATCACCGACTGCGGAACCCGTGGGCGAACTCGAATCCACTCGCTACCGGAACCGCGGACACGATGGACCGGCGCCACGGCCGACCGGACGATCGCCGTGATGGCCCACTTGGCGCCACACTTCATTCCGCCGGCACCACGACCAGCCCGAACACCACGTCAGATCCGTGACATTTCGTCGGGCCGGTGTCAGCTGGGCTGACGACAGTTTCGCTGTGAACAGCCCGGCAACCGCACCTCGTTGGAGATCCCGAATGACCGACCACGATTTTGCATACGACCTCACGCTGGACGAGGCACGACGGCGCAGAGCCGTCCTCGCGGCACTGGGGGACGACTGGGATCCGGTCACGGTGCTCGCCGAGGAAGATCTGGCGTACGACATGCTGTACTCGAATCTCGATGATGAGCAGCAGCGAATCTACGACGAACTCGTCCGAGCCGGGATCCTGCCCGAACGGACGACGCGCGATACCGCCAACTGATCTCACAGCCGAGCACAAACCACGGTTGGTTGTGTCACCCCGTTTGCCGATCCGGATTGCGGTTGCCGGGCATATTTCTTCGGCGCCGCGGGCCGCGGCATGATGGAGCGGGGCCGGTTCGGGCTCGAGCAGTACTGATCTTCCGCTGCTGTCCTGGTCGAAGATCTGCGGTGCGGTCAGGGCGCACATGCCCGATGCAGAGTCCACGATCCACGCTGATTCTCATCGGCATGTCGAGCGCCGGCGAAAGATATTCGACCGAACCGGCCGCACAAAGGCCGGTAGCCAGTAGGCGAATGTCAGCCTGTCGTCCACGCATTCGGCACCGACGGCAACGTCCGCGCCACCGCCTTCAACACCTGGGCCCGAGCCGGGTTCAGGTAGACGCTGGTGGGTTCGGATGTGGAACGCTGCTGATACGCAGGAGAGCGACCCCGTCTTCGAGTCCGACAGCGAGTTCGGCGTCCCCTGTCGAACACATGCAGGTGATGTCGGCGCCGAGGTCGAAGCCTGTCAGATGTTCACCGGATTGTAGGTGCACCATCCGCAGCATCCTGCCGAATGCCACTGCTACGACGACGCGGCCGTCTTCGAACCCTATGGTCGCCATGTGGCAGGTCGCCGACGCGTTCATGAAGCGACCGGGGTCGCAGTCGATCGCTGGACCTACTGCGATGCCGGTCTTCGGATTCCGCAGTCGCAGCGTCCAGTCGTCTGTATTCGTAGTGGCCAGAAGTTCTCTCCCATCCGGCAGGGCCACGGTGGCAAGTGCTGACGCCCGGCCGATCCGCCAGCTTCGTAGGCCGTGAGGTAGGCCGCGAATCGTCGGGCGGCATAGGCGCAAGGTGCGGTTGACATCTTTGGTGGCGAGCACCACCTGACCGTCGTCCAACCTGGTCGCCGCAGTCGAGGCCGTGGCGGCCGTCCACTCGATAGGCCCACTCGGTCGGGTCCGGACTCGCTCGCCTGTTATCGGATCCCATAGCCGTACGGTGACGCCGCTAGTGGTTGCGACGAGTGTTCGATCGGGCGCGTATGGCACGGCTGCGATCGCAATGATCCGATCGTGGTGGCCTGCCGGAGGGTTTCCTGTCTGCTCCCCTGTGGTCGGGTCCCAGATCAATATCGAGTTCCGGTCATCTGCTGTGATCAGCAGCGTCCGCCCGTCATGGTGGGGTACGGCCGCTATCGCGGCGATTCGGGCAGTGTGTCCGGTCAGTGGTCGCCCTACCCGCTGCCCTGTAGTCGGATCCCAGATCCGCATCGTATTCCGGTCATCCGCTGTGACGAGCAGAGTTCGCGCGTCTTTACGTGGAATAGCCGCGATAGCCGTCACCGCATTGGTTTGCGCGGCCAGCGGCTGTCCCATCGGATCCCATACCCGGATCGTTTTGTCGTCGCCACCGGTAGCGAGGAGCGTTCGTCTATCACGGAGCGGCACAGCCGCGATCGCGGATACCGCTCGGTGGTGGCCGATCAAGGGTGTGCCCACGAGCATTCCGGCGTTCAGATCCCACAAGCGGGTGGTCTTGTCGACACCGCTGGTCGCCAGAAGAGTTGGTCCGTCGGGCACGGGGACAATTGCGGCGTTCTTGACGGAACAGGTATGACCGGTGAGGGTTTGCCCGATCGGCTTTCGGGTAGCCGGATCCCACATCCGTGTGGTGGTGCCGCCGGTGACAGCGAGTGCGATGCGGCCATCGGGCAACTTCACGGCCGTCAGTGCGCACACCCAGCCGACGTGTCCGGACAGGGGTTCACCGATCGGTTCGGAACCGCTCAGATCCCACAGTCGCACTGTGGCGCGTTGTCCGGCGCCGGGTAAACGCAGCGAACGACGATCCTCCGCTCGCGGAACGAGAGTGACGACCGCCTCCACCGCCCCGGACGGGCCGACGACCCGTTGGCCGAGACCCTCACCTGTTTCCAGATCGAACCATCGCAATGTATCGCCCGCGCCCACGCCGGTGGCGAGTACGGTCTGTCCATTCTGCAGTCGTATGGCCACAATCGCGGTGACGGCACCGACATGTCCACTCAACGGTGTACCGACCATGCTGCCGGTTTCAGGATCCCACCTGCGAACTGTCGTGTCCGTACTGCCGGTGGCCAGCAGGGGCCGTCCATCGGCGCCGGGAATCACCGCCACAGCGGTAACAGCACCGTCATGCCCGACCAAGGGCGAACCGACCATGTCGCCCGTCATGGGATCCCACAGCCGCACAGTCGCGTCCGTACTCCCGGTGGCCAGCAGGGGCCGTCCATCGGCGCCAGGAATCACCGCCACAGCGGTAACAGCACCGTCATGCCCGACCAAGGGCGAACCGACCATGTCGCCCGTTATCGGATCCCACAGCCGCACGGTGCGGTCCCTGCCGGCACTGGCCAGCAGGGTCCGCCCGTCCTCGACCTGCAGTGCTGCGATCGACAAGATTCCGTCGGTGTGTCCGGTCAGGATCCGGTGGGGCTGCCGCGGACGCAGGACAGCCCAGCCGAGTGCGACTTTCCAGGGATGCGTGCCGATGCCGGAGTTGCGATAGTGGCCGGTGTGTCGCGCGGTTGCGAGTTGAATCGCCGGCAGTCTGTCACCGCTATCGAGTCCTCGCAGGGTGGCAGCAACAGTCAGGATGCCGCCGATCGCTGGTGGAAGGGTGAAAAGACCGAACGCGGCGCGAAGGATGTCACGAGCGATCGCCTCTGGGTCGAGCAGCGTCAGAAGGTGAGTGTGCGAGTCGAGCAGGTGCCACGCAGGCTCTCCTCCGACGGCAGCGTGGCCCGAGAGCAGGTAGGTCACGTACGGGTTGAGCGCTGCCTTTCCGGACGAAAGCGAATCTTCGCACGAGTCGATGATCGCTCGTAGCATCGCCCGATGTATTTCGCGGTCCCGATCGGTGGGGATGGTCTCGTCGGTGAAGAATTCGGTGAATGCGCGGTGGGCGAGCCGGTAGACAGTTTGACCGTGTTCGCGGTCCGCCACGATGTAGGGAGCCGCATCGGTCAGCAGCGCCGTAATGTCGTCCAGGCTGATCAGCGCCTCAGGCGCCAGCACCCTGGCGCAGGTCGCCCAGATGCCCCCGGCCGCGGGCATACCGCGGCCACGCCCGTAGGCGAGAGCCTGCAGCAAAGGGGAATAGGCCGACGCCCGCCGCGACAGACGGGTGACTGCGATTCCGAACAGGTCCTTGTGGCTGCCGCCCAACAGCCCGGACCATGTGGCAGGGTCGCGCCAGACGCGATCGGCGACCACTTCATGCACGGCCAGACGCGCGAACAGGAAGCCGGGGGCACGGTCTCCGAGTCGCGCGGCGAAAGCCTCGATGTCGAAAGAGCGGGGCAATGTCCCGGCAGCGGCGGCCCGCTGTAGTCGCGATGTCGCGTATTCGCGAACTGCGGCACCGTCATGACCGACCACCAACCGTGCCGCCGGACCTAGCGCATCGATCAGATCGTTGTCACTCGCACCGTGGTCGGGGTCATCGCGAGTGCCGGCACGAGTTCCCACCAGTACCCGCACACCTGGCGTAGCGGCAACCGCGGCCAGGAGCCTCGCGACAGTGAAAGCATCGATGGCTTCATCGAGGGCATCGACCAGAATTGTCAACCGCTGCGGGTGCTCGGAAAGTTTGCCGGCGAGCCAGGCGACGGCCTGGCCGATCTCCTCCGGTGGCCGTTCGTCGACACCGGTGGCCCGGGCCATGCGAGTGATCACCTCGACGGCGGTGGCGCCGGTCAGATGCAGGACGGCATCGAACGCCGCGGGGGGCACGATCGGGGTGTCCGCGCCGTCGGGCAGGAGCTCGATGCGACGTAACGCGGCACACAGGCGCGGGTTCGCCGCCACCACCATGTGCCCGAGAAGAGCGGATTTCCCTACCCCGGCCGGGCCGGTGATCACCAGCATGCTGTCGCTGTCGTCAGTGGTCAGCCAACCGACGATGTCACCGACCTCGCGATCACGGCCGACGAAGAACCAGGACTGCTCGACCAGCACAGCCTGCTCGACTCCGAGGTCCCCACCATGCGCTTTGGGAAGAAAGTGGCGTCGCTCGTCCTCGGTCAGCGCGGCCAGCGCCGCTTCGAATTCCGCACTCACATCCAAGGGCACATTGATCGCAGGCGTCTGCCGCCGACGCAATATCCTGCCGGTCAAATGTTGACGCGCGACAGTGCCACCGGAACTTTCGAATTCGTCGGCAAGGGCGGTGAGCGGAACATCGAGCCCACGGTGGGTTCCGTTCAGAACATTGCTCATCACCTCCCGGATGCGCCCCAGATCCGTCGCGCCCTCGCCTGACATTCCCCCGACCAGAAGCACAGCCACCTTTGCGACACCGCGCGTGGAGAGTTCGAAACTCAGGTTGCTGATGAACCTGGACGATCGGCAAGCCTCTATCAACACCAGCACCCATGAGCCCGGCGCACTGTGGTCACGGTCCTCGATCGCATCGGCGAGCCGCGCCGGTGAGATCCCATCCGACCTCACCTGCGCGTCACTATGCGCGTGCACCAAACTCGCCGATATGCCGTCCGACCAGCCGTGGCCCACCCAGTACAACACCGACCCCACCGCCCGGCCGGCCGACCACTCCCGCAGCCGAGCACTCGCCTCGTCTCCCCCACGCGCAGCCATGTCGACATCCCAGTCGACACAATGAGCATCGAAGGCGCGCAGAAGCTCTGCGACCTTTTCGATTTCGTCGTCGACTTCAACCGGGTCGTGGTTGTCATAGCTGCCGAACCCGACAGGGAACAGCTCGACTTCCTCAATCATCGATCGCGGTGGTGGGGTCGACGGCGAGGAAGAGTTGGGTGACAGGGCTGGTGCCCGAGCCGTCGACCGAGACCCGATACGCCCCTGCTCGATACACCGTCGCCGGGAGAACGATCTCACCGTCACGGCGGGCCGCGGTGACGGTATCGACGCGACGGCCGGTGTCGGCATCGAACAGCGTGGCGCGCACACCGCTCGGGCGCTCCACACCGGATACCTTCACGAGGAACTCGGTACCGATGTCGACGACATCCGGTGCGACGATGCCGATCTCACCAGGTCCGGCCAAGCGGGGGCCGCGGTCGCGGTCGGCGTGGCGGAGGACATCGATGACGAAGGTGATCGTCTCGTCCGACACCGCGATCGGCCCGTGCTGCTGCGGCAGCGAGAAAACCGCCGAATCCGTCAACGGCACAGCGGCATTCCTGGGTACCGTACCGTCGCCGAATCCAGGACTGCGGATTGGGAGGCCGGTGTCGAGGTCACGGGCCACGTCCCCGTCGTTTCCTGGAGTGAAGGTGTGAAACAGCGGCTGCGGGCGTCCATGATCGAGGCCGACGCTGCAAATCGTTGGTTGGGCGACGCCGATCACCGGCCGGTGTCCCGGCAACACCACCGACGCTACCTGTGCGCGGTCGGCCGACGCAGCGGCGGCAAGCTCGACGTCGGCGCCGATCCCGGCCATATCTTCCTGCGTCAGTCTGCGTACAGTCGTGCCTTCATCGATGCAACGGTAGCCGGGTAGCAGGTCGTAGACCCCAGCCATGGTCACAGCGATCGCCTGCAACCGGCTCGCCGGCACCGGGGCACCCTCTCCCGTACCCAGCATCACCACTGCTTTGGCGGCACCTTCGAAGGGCGTGCCAAGGGTGATCACCGAGCTGACATCATCGAGGGCACCCGGGATCGCGGCGGCATGCTGAGCGACCAGCCCACCCATCGAATGCGCAACCACCACAACCTTGCCCGCGGGACGGTCGGAGAACTCCCGCCACCACCGCACATGCGTATCGATCGCCTCCGCGAGCAATTGTGCGTTCGATTTCACCGGGAGCCGCCAGTCGTAGGCGAACTCCAGCACCGCTCGCGGATGCCGCACCACGTTCCGCAGCGCCGCGACGAGCTTGGTGTATGGCTCGATACCCGCGAACACCGGACACACCGCACAGACTCGCAACAATCCCCGCGGCCGCACGAACCCCGGTCCCTCCGCCGCCAGTGCCAGCGGCGTCAGGGCTTTCGTGGGAGCTGTCCACATCCGGGCCAGCAGGCGGGCTTCATTCCCCACAGCAACTTGCCGGTTGCGGTGTCGACCAGCTCCGAGCCCATAATGCCCGGCACCACAACCACCGCGTCTTCCACTGCCTGTCCGACCGGACGGCCTGCATCCCAAAACGACCGCCCACCTACATACGCGGGCGGGGAAACCGTCTCAGCGACCGGGAATTGGAACACCACCGACGCCCCCTGGTTCCGATCTCCTGGAGCGCGTCCACGCTCCGTTGTCGGCATGGTAGACAGCCGCACGTGCTCCGGCAGCACATTCGGCCGTCACCGAGCCCGGCTGCGGGATTCCCGCCGCCGATGAAGCGTCCACAAGACGCACCGCGGAATGCGAAAACTGATGCGTGCCCGCAGGTCTCGACGGACAATACCTTCGACATCCACTGATCAGGCCCGTTCGCGCGGCGCCTGCTGCTTGGAGGGCCGTCGGAATGTTCGTCGAACCGCTGTCGGGGCATCGCTATTTTCGCACCGCTGACCCCGAGGTAGCCCGGGCGGGGATGAGCGGCATTCTGCGTGAAACCCGGCTCGACCCGGGCGCCTCCACCATGCAAGCCAGCTGCAATGTCGTCCGGTACGGCGATATCGGCCTGGTCTACAAGCATTACGGGGTTCAGGTTCGGATCCGAACCGAACCCATCGAAACCTTCCGCCTGGTTCAGATTCCGCTGGCCGGGTGGGCCCGGGTACTCAACGGGACCGCGGATATCGCCTCCGATCCGGCGGTGGCCTCGGTTCCGGACCCGGACGCGCCCCTGGACATGAACTGGCACGAGAGCAGCAGGCAACTCCTCGTCCGATACGACCGTGCCGCGCTGGACGACCATTTGCGGCGGATGCTGGGCCGGCCGCCGGATCGTCCGCTGCGGATGGCCATCGCCATGCAATTGCGGTCACCGGCGGCCCGGATCTGGTTCGAATCGCTGCGCATGCTGCGGACCGACGCCGAAGGCCCCGGCCTGTTCCTGGATCCGCGGCTGCGGCCGCAGATCGAGCAGCTGATGATGTCGCAATTCCTGCTGGCCCAGCCGAACAGTTACTCGGAACTCCTGCTCGACGGCGTCCCCGGAAAGTCGACGCCGCGTCCCATCCGCCTGGCCGAACAACTCATCACCGACCACGCGCACGAAATGCTCACCGTCACCGACATCGCGGAGGCAGTGGGACTTTCGGTGCGCAGCCTCCAGGAGGGCTTCCGCCGATACCTCGACACCACACCGACGGCGCGATTGCGTGAAGCCCGGCTGGTGGGCGTGCACTCGGCGCTGGCCGCCGCGGACCCCACCGTGGCCACGGTCGCCTCGGTGGCCGCGGACTGGGGGTTCTGGCATCTGGGCCGTTTTTCGGCTCTGTACCGGCGGCGATGGGGTGTACCGCCGTCGGTGACGCTGCGCGCCTGACCCGCCGCCCCGCGTCGAACCTGGCGCGCTGCCCGGACAGAACTCGCGCTGAGTGGATAGTCGCGGGCGGCCCGGCCCACCCATCATGAGTGCGGCGGATTTCCGCCGCATCGATACTCGATCCCATCGGCTTCGAAGGGTCAATCATGTTCCCACTCAAACTGTTTCGCCGTCTCAGCGTCGCGGCGGCGGCCACCCTCGCGGTCGCCGGGTACGGCGCAGCCGTCGCGCCGACACCGGCATCGGCGAACTACGACTGCCCGGGCGGACTGTTCTGCGGCTACGACCACCGCAACGGCACCGGCATGTTCGTGCAGGTCGACAACAACTGCCTGCTGCACGACATCGGCAACGAAGGAAATGGAGATCGTCTGAGCTCGTATTGGAACCGCACCGGCAAAACGGTCGGCGTCTTCAACTGGACCGGTCAGGAGTGGCAACTGCTCGTCTCGGTCCCCGACAACAGCAAGGGCAATGTGCCCGCCGACGGTGACAACAAGGCCGATGCGCTGCGGGTCTGCAACTGAGGGTTGCAATTGCAGTACTCATAGACCCTCCCGGCACGCAGTCGGGAGGGTTTACTGTCTGTCCGCTCCGCTTCGACACGGCGTCATGGCACAAACGACCACGCGGTCGTACGACGTACTCAGCACGCCGGAAACGGCCGACTACACCGTCCTCGATTCGCAGGTCAGTAGCCTGCTGGTGCTCAGTTCGGCTCGCGCCCGGGCAGACCAGCCGTCGGCCGCGCCGAGTCATGGAGTTTCGTTGAATCCTGGACAGACAGCTTATTCGCCCGCATGTGTGGTGGATCGTCTAGGATCGAATACGCGGCTACCGGTCCGGGATGTTCTGTCCCCGATGCGTACGCGGCGTGTGAATTCGCGTCACCGCTTTCTCCTCTCTGTTTCGGATGAAACTCAGCCAGTAAGGAGCGGTACATGACTGCACAATCCACGACTATCAATGAGCCGAATCTGCAGGACAAGATCGCATACCAGCTGTGCGAGTACGCGAATCTGGTCAATACGATCAGCAAAGAAGACAGCGACCTGGAGAGCACGCTCTCTCAGAAGATCCAGCAGTATCTCGACACCAACCAAGAGGTCATCGGAGGGTGGGAGATCGTCTGGGGTCCGGGAGTCGCGCTGTTCGACACCGACTTGTATGCGGTCAACGCCCTGTACATGGTGCGAAGCACCGAGGATCGCTCCCGGTACGTGCTCGCCATGGCCGGCAGCACTGACGCACTGGTGTTCGACTGGCTCGTCGAGGACTCGTTCATTCTCCAGACGCCGTGGTTCGCGAATAACGCGGCCATGCACACGATCGGCACGGCCATCGGGGTGAAAACTCTCATCAATATCAGACCCTCCGGCCAACGTCCCGGCGCCGGTCACACCCTGCCCGAGTTCCTGAGCACGCTCGGCGACAAGGCGATCGACCTGACCGTCACCGGCCACAGCCTCGGCGGTGCGCTGTCACTCACGCTGGCCCTGTTCCTGCGCGACACCCAGTGGCTATGGGACAACTCCGAGAAAGCCAAAATCAGCGTGCTCTCGACCGCCGGGCCGAGTTTCTGCAATCAGGAATTCGTCGACTACACCACCCAACGCCTGCAACGAGTGCAGCGCTACGCCAACGACCTCGACGTCGTCCCGCACATGTGGAACCCGCCCGACATCGATGGTGCCAAGGCTCTCTACTCCAAGAACAACCAGCCTGCTCCCGGTGCTATGGAGATTGTGTTCGACTTGCTAAAGGCGCAGGCGTCCGCATCGGGCCAATATGCGCACTTCGACCCGAGCAGCGGCGTGTTCCAAGGCACGTTCAACGACGAGATCAATCAAACGCAAGGCTCGACGTCGGACGATTTGTACTGGAACCAGGTGGGTTACCAGCACATAGGCGGCTACCATGACTTCTTCGAAATCAAAGGCGTGCAGTGGCCGCAGGGCGTCGTAGCACTGCCGCCGGTCGGCGCCGACACCGTGATGGGCCGTCTTGTGGCAGCAGCCGGTCGACCGGGCGGAGACGGTGCCGGACAGATACTGGCGAACCGTCCGCCGGTGACCGTCCCGATCAACGGACAGCCCGTGGAGATGCCCACCGACCACAACAGCCCCGAAGCCAAGAAATTCGTGGACCGCGTCACCGCCGAGTTCGACCCCACCTCCGCATGAACTGACGCTCCTGCCCCGCACTCGGTGGCACGCGAGCTTCGATCCGGTAAGCGCTGAAGCGCTCCACCGGGGCAGGACGTGGCGGTCGATTCCGGCGGACAGCTGGGCGACAACAGGTCGGTCGACGAGGTCCAGCGTCGACCTCCGCAGTCGGCCGCCACGACCAGGTGGTGTCTCCCGATGATTCGAGCCATTCGATGATGAGGGCCAGGACGAACGGCTCGGGTAGGTGATCGCGTCGAAGTCGATCAGATCCCCCCTCCCGTAGCGCAGGTCGCCGTAACCGATGTGGTAGTGCCCGGTCTCACTCACCGACGCGGGCCACTCGGTACCGGGACGGTCGGTGACGGCCTTTCGGGCGTGAGGATCACCAAGGTGCCCGACTATTCGGCGCTGCGACTGGTGAAGTCGAAGGATCCGCCGTCGATGCCCCAGGAGATGATCCGTTCGGCGTGAATGCGGATGACCGCGCGTTCCTGAGGTGGGAACGGCGGCTCCTCGTCATCGAGCGCCTCGGCCGTGCCGCGTACCTCGATGCCGCGGATCACGTATGGCTCCAAGGAAACCTGTTGGTCGATCACGAACGACACCCGGCTGCCCGCCTCGACATTGCGGTACTTTCGACTGCCGCGCATCCCCATTCCCCCGATGTCGATCGTGCCGTCGGCGTTCACCCGATAGCTGGTGGGGTTGTTCTGCACGACGCCGTCGGGCGACACCGTGGCCAGCCGACCGATCCCGGCCTCGGCGAGGAACTGCTGTTCATTGGTGGTGAAGGTCATGTCCGTTACTCCTTGGTGAATTCGATATCCGATGTGCCCGGCGATCAGCCGGAAGCTGTCGGGGTGAAGGAAACTCGAGCTGTTGCCTGCCGCGTCCCGCGCGTCAGCGCGACGGCGACGACGAGCTTTCTACTGGTGCGCCGACCACCTACTCCGCGCGACACCGCCTACCCCGTGTTCTGAGATCAGAACAGAATCAGCGCGGCGCACAGTCCGGCGATGGCGATGAACTGCAGGGTGACCCGGTACTTCAGAATGCTGTCCCACTTGTCCTGCAGCGCACGGGCATTGGCCGGGATGATGCCGCTCTGCGCAGCGGCGGTCTGCTGGGAATTGATCGGCTTGGCGATGCGGACGTAGAAGGCGAGCCAGGTGAACAGTGCCGCCACCGTGATCCCCGCCGCGATAGCGGCGCCGATCTGCCCGGCCAACAGTGCGATCAGCAGCGTGAGCACGGCGCTGACGACACCGACCACACCGACAACCGGCATGCGCTTGTCGCCGTAATAGTGACCCCAGCCCGCACTCACGGTCACGGCAGCGTCATCGAGCTTGCGGTACACGGACCGGGTGATCACGGCCACGCTGACATCGGTGCCATAGACGATGGCATTGGAGAGAACGGCGGCGGCGGCGATGACCTGGCCGGTGAGAATGAGCATTTCGACTTCCCTTTCCAAATTTCTAGCATCGCTAGCAACAAGAGCTACGTTAGCATTCGTCCGCTATGTTGTCTAGCCTTGCTAGATTTCAGACCTGGAGCCGGCTCCTGCACCCTGCATCAGCTGTGTCATTCCCGGCTCGTGCACGCCGCGGAGGACCCTGTTGCCATGAAGCGGTCCGGGCTGATCTCGGTGCGCCCTCACGAAGTACGCGAGGTGGCCGAAGACGGGCTACTGCGCTATCAGGCCGACCAGTGACACTGCTGAACGGCGGCGGCCCGATGGTGTTCACGGGTGGAGTCCGGGACCGCGGCGCTGGTGACGACAGCGTCCTCGCCCATGCGATCGGCCAGCGGCGCCGTCGGCTGGGACCCGCGGCCTCGGCAGAGGCCTATCGGGACCATTGGTCGAGCAACACCGCCAGGCGGGCGTCTCGCTGAGCCGGCCGCAGACGTCCACCGCGGTCCAGGGTCGCCAGGCCGTGCAGGGTGCTCCAGCCGACCTCGGTGAAGGTCTCCGGATCATGCTCGCCCGCGAACGGCGAGAAGGCGGCGAACATGACGGCGAACGCGTCCCGCAGCGGTTGCGAGGCATTCTCGCCGAACGCGAGATTCACCTTCATCAGGAACATCGCGTCGTAGAGCGCGGGCCGCGCGGTCGCGAAGTCGAGATAGGCCCGCGCCACCGCCGCCAACGCCGCGCGCGGCTCGCCGCCCGCGGACTCCAACGCCGCGCGGCTCCACGCGGCCATCTCCGCGATGCCCTCCTCGGCGACCGCCGTGACGATCTCATCCTTACCCGCGAAGTGCGAATACAGCACCGGCTGGCTGTATTCGATCCGTTCGGCCAGCCTGCGCACGGTCACCGCGTCCCAGCCCTGCGACTCGGCCAGCTCCCGAGCGGTGTCGATGATCAGCCGGTGCCGTTCGGCGCGTTCCCGCTCTCGGCGCGTCTGGGTCGTCATGAGCTGATTTTAGCATTGCTATACCATCTAGTGTCACTAGATCCGGATCAATCCGCACGGAGACGACGGCCGCGGCGCCGGGGCGCCCGTCGCGCCGATCGAAACGGGGCTGATGACAGTGCAGCGCTTGGCGGATCGAAGCCGAACGCACCGCGTCGTCAGCCACCTCGCGTGCGTAACGGGACCAGGGCTGCCCGTGGTTCAGTGGAGCGAACCCAACACGACTTCATGCGACCACTGCTCGTGCAACACCCGCGCCAGGAGCGAATCCGTCGACGCTACGCAAACCGGCAATCGCTCGGGATCTTTCACGATCGCCTCGACCGGCGATCCCAGCATCCCCCACGACGGAATCTCGTTCGCCAGATAGCCTTCGATGCGCAGCTGAGAATAGCCCGGACCCCACCAAGCTTCGCAGATCGACCGAAATTCGGCGGGATGGACCAGGAGCCAGACCCCGAAAGTAACGCGGTAACCGCCGGTCAGCGCGACCGGAAGCGTAGCGCGCGCGAAGGTTCCGACCTGCCGCACCTGAAGCAACTCCGAACCGCCCATGTCCGAGCCGCTCATCCACACGTCGCGCGCGGGCACCGGCTGGGACACGCGCAACACCGGTTCTGGCAGCCTGAACCTTTGGTGCCGGTCGTGTTCGTCGAGCACCCGTCCACAGTCGGGGCAATTGCCGATAGGCACGCCACCAGTATCGGCGACTCAGGGCGCGGCTGCGCCCGCAGCACCCCCGAAGGCATGGCAGAGACAGCCCAGTTGTGGCACGCTGTTGGTCTGACTCGATTGTCTTCGCGCAGGGGGAATTTCGGTGAACGAGCCGTCGCAGACGCAGGCCGTCCTACTGGACCCGTGGGAGGTGCCGTCGGCACGCGCGCTGGCGGCGGCCCACGGCGTCGAGGTGCAGGAGTTCCCCCGCCGCGGAATCGAGCCGGTCACGACCGTGACCCTGCTGCTGATCGGTGCGGCGGCCGCCGTCGGTGCGGTATTGCACATATTGGAGCAGCGCAAAGGTGGTCAGGTGATCGACCTGCGGCCCGGCGCACCGAAGGCGTTCTACCGCACCCCGGATGTCGTGTACGGCACCGTCGTGATCGTCACCGTCGACGGCAAGGTGACCGTTGAGGTCAGGGAGCCGGAGGGCATGTTCGGCAAGGTGGTATCCACCCTGCCGCAGTTGCTTTCCAGCGGCGGCAGCGCGGAGGAGGTCACTCGGACGGTGACCGAAAGGTTCGGCGCGGACATCGCGATAGAGACGGCGGACATCGCGGTCGAGACGATCGATGACGATCCGGCTCCCGAGGGCGGCGCGTAGGTGCACGGTGACGCCCAGCAAGCAGCACAACGGTATTACGAGCAGCTGCGGGCGGCACTGGAGGAGCCCGAGCCCGGCGATCTCGCCGGCGCCGACTTGGCCGAATTCGAGGCCAGGGCCACGGAACTCCTCGAACGGCTCCTGCGGGACTACGCGGCTCCCGAGGTCACCCCGGAGCTACGGGCGGAGGCGGAGCGGGTGGTCGCCCAGTTCATGCGCGGTCGCGCGGGCCGCCACGAGATCGAAGTCGAGCAGCTGAGCAGAATCCAGGACAGGATCGAAGCTGCCATTCCGACCATGTTCTCGGACGGCTTGCCCCGGCTCGGCGGGCGCCCGCTGGTGCGTCCGCTGCGAACCGGGCAGCTCAATGCCGTGTGCACGCTGACACCGGGACACTCGGATGCCTACCTGGTGCTCGTCGAGGACCAGATGGAGGAGTTCTGGCACAAGCTGAGCGCGGCAGTCGCCTGGGCGATCCCGCGCGGCCCTGTGCACGACGGACATCTGCGCGACTATCAGCTCGGTGTGTCCGGCGTGACCGAGCGGATCGAGTCCGATCCGGATGTCCTCGCTCGTTTCGTCGACGCCGTCACCGGTTACGCCGTGACCGGCCGGTTCGATCGGACCGAGTCCTATCCCATGCTGCCTCCGGGCTACCTCAACTTCGCGAACATGTTGGGACAGTCCCTGGAGAACTTCGTGATCGGCCACGAATACGGGCACATCCTTCTCGGCCATCTGCACAAGACGGCCTCGAGCCGAGGTGTCCTGCCGATCGACGACGTCAGCACACTGACCTACTCGTGGAAGCAGGAGCTCGAAGCCGACTTCATCGGCATGGGCCTGGCGATCAACTGCACCGACGCATACCCGGTCGAGTTGAGTTTTCTGGGCATCAGCCTTTTCTTCGACGCCTTGGACGTCATGGATCGAGCGGTGTCCCTGCTGGAAACCGGTGACGAGAACGTCCGCCAGCTGGGGTCGCACCCACCGTCGTATCTGCGCAGGCGACGAATGCGGGAGTCGCTCGAGCAGCTGGCTCGCGTCGACGGCACGGACGAGCGGGAGAAGGCCGAACGGTTCCGGGCGGCGCTGAAGAACGCCGAGATTCAGGCGGACGTCGTGCGTCTGCTGTGGGAACGCACGCGACCGCGCCTACTGGAACTGCGTGAGCGTGGCGTGCGACCGGCGCGTACCTGGCGAACCATCCCGAAAGAAGCGCCTACGCCCGGCCCCACGCTCGATCCGGGGTCGCTACACCCCGACGAAGCAGCGTCGCACTACTACCGGAATCTGCTGGCGCGGACCGATGCCTTACTCGGTGCCCGCGCTCGAGTCGACCCGGCCGCTCTGGGAACCGAACTCGATCGCTTCCTCCGCGTCGAGCGAGCCGACGATCCGCGGGCGGCGACGGTGCATCTGGGTCGCGATCCGCGGGACGTGGGCGACCTGTTCGCCGAGGTGCTGGGCTGGACCGAGCGTGCGTTGCAGGCCGAGGTGGCCGAATTCCCCCGCCCACTCGTCCGCCACCTCCGGACGGGTCGGCTCGACGCGGTGCTCGCACCCGTGCCGGGCCATTGGGACGCTCGGGGCACCTGCCTGATGCTCGTCGAAGACGAGCTGCCGCTGTTCGCGTTCAAGCTCGGTGAAGCGGTCCTGTCGGTCCTGCCGCAGCAGCGCACCGATAGGAGCGGTAGAACCAGCTTCTCCTTCGACGAGTCCTTCGCGGCCGAGCGATTGGATGCCGAGCCGATGCTCGCCGCACGCTTCGCCGAAATCGTCAGCGTTTACGCCATGACCGGCAGTGTCGTCGGCCATGCGCTCGTCGGGCCGGCGGGTGGTCAGCTCGACTTCGCCGCGGACCTGCGTGATTTCCTCCTTCGTTTCGTCCTGGGGCGGGCGTACGCACACCTCCTCGTGCACGCCCATGAAGCGCCGCCGCGCGCGGGAATGCTGCCGGTCCCCGATGCCGAATCACTCACCCACTCCTGGCAGCAGGAATTCATGGCCGACGAGATCAGCTTGGGCATTCTCGCGACGGCCGGTCTCGGCGACGCCGACAACATCGACTTGGTAGGCGCCTACCTGGGCATCGGCTTGTACTTCGATGTGGTGGACGTGATGGATCGCGCGTTGTCGCTGCTGGAGACCGGCGAGGAGCGGGCTCGTCAACTCGGTTCCCATCCGCCCGCGGACGCGCGAAAGCGACGGCTGAGTGAGCTTCTGGTGACGAGCGCCGAATCGACACGCCCGGTGACCGGAGCAGCCGAGGTGCAGGGCAGGATCATCCGCCTGTTCTGGGACCGCGCCCGGCCGCGCCTGCTGGAACTGCACCGGCAGGGCGCACGTCCAGCGCCCATGTGGCGGACGATCCCGAAGGAGACGAATACCGGCCCCGCACGCGACCGGTAGAGACATGACCATCTGCTACTCGCAGGCAAGGTAGTCACTGATCGTCGAGGGAATAGGTGTTCCCCGAGCCGGCTGCGAGAGCGTGCTTGTGCGACAGGGTTATCCGACGGTTCGCACGGTCGATGTCCAGGATCTTCAGGGTGATCACTTCGCCGACTCGAACGATATGTTCAGGGTTCAGGGAAGCGCAGCTAGCAGTCTTCCAACGCCTCGAACGGCAGCACGTTACCGCTCCTCCGATGTCGAAAGGGACCCGGCGTTCTGATGGCGGTTCAAGGACCCGGTAGACCGTGGCCCGACTGGTCGAGAACAGATCTGCCAGGTCGGCGATCGTGTACTCGCCGGACCGGGTGACATCGAGATCGAGGAGGATCTCTCGCTGCGCGGTGAGGTCCTGCTTGTCCGGACTGCATCTCGCGTGGTCTTCTCCGCTGCGCTCGGTCCAGCGCCTGCGTTGTTGCAACTCCCCAACGGCGGCCGGTTGGCGGGAGCCATCCGGCCGCCAGGGCTACTGTGCAGCATCGCGGCTCAGTCGCCCTGTGGGTCGGCGTGTAAAAGTTGCTCAGCAAACCACTGAACGCGGGCCATTGTGATCCCCGCTCGCTGTTCAACGGCGAGCGGATGATCGGTGGGCTCCAACTCCACTAGTGGGCGTTCGCCGGGGGGCTGAGTGTGCAGCTTGGTCTTGAGGTTCACCGTGGTCGGCTCATACGGGGAAAGCGCTGTGGACAACCACCCGAAATATGGCGGCTCCTCGACCCTTTCGGGATCGTCCCACAACGCTGACATGCGGTGAAAGCTGGCCTCGCTCAGCGATACCCAGACACCCCAGTCGAACTCACCATCAGTATCTGTGATCGGAAGCACCAGACGCGCCCGCACGAAGAAGTGCTCCCCGGCGATCACGCATTGTTCTTCCCCCAGCACGCTGCCCTGCTGATCCGCGAAGTCGGCGTTCCAGTAGACGGGCGCGAGGGTGCCATAGCTGAGAGGAGGCCCGTCGTGCAATTCGGCACAGGAGGAGCAGGAGAACATGGAGCCAACCATCACCGCCCCAGCCTACTGCCGCCGACCGTATGCACCCCCATCGGCGTGAGCGCTTGTCCAGGTCGGCTGGGTATGCGCCGGGATGTCCCCATTGGCCCCGTGGGGGCACGAAACCGGCCGTCAACCACTCGTCCTGATGAGCCCGGAAGACCATCTCCGCCACCATCTCGAATGCCATCGCCGAGGCGGTGGGAATCTGCGACAACGGCACACCGATCACCTGCACTCCGCACGACTTCCGTCGCCTGTTCACCACCGCCGCCGTCGGTGCCGGGCGCCATGAACGTGACGAGCGTCACTTCGTGTCGGATCTGGGCGCTGTGGCGTGTCTAGAGGTTATGACTGATTTCAACGCAATTACCAAGGTGGTCGTCATTGGTGGCGGTTATGCCGGTGCCGTGGCGGCCAATCGGCTGCGGCTTCGTCGCGATGTCGAGATCACGCTGGTCAACCCGCGGCCGGAGTTCGTCGAGCGCATGCGCTTGCACCAGTTCGTGGCTGGTACCCATGAGGCCGCCGTCGCTTACGACACGCTGCTCGGCGCGGGTGTGCGGCTGATCGTGGATCGTGCCGTCCGCATCGATACCGCCGCTCGCAGGGTGGAATTAGGTTCGGGGCGTGCGCTCGAGTACGACTATGTGGTCTACGCCGTCGGCAGCACCGCCGCGGTGCCCGAGTCGGTGCCTGGTGCGGTCGAGTTCGCTTATCCGATTGCCGAATTCGAACACGCCCAGCGGCTGCGCGCCGCTCTGGGGGAGGTACCCGCGCAGGCGCCGATCGTCGTCGTCGGTGGCGGGCTCACCGGCATCGAGACCGCCGCCGAACTTGTCGAGCAGGGCCGCACCGTCACGGTCGTGGGTGGCGGTAGGTTGGCAGCGAACTTCTCGAATCCGGCCCGACGGTCGATCGCGAAGTGGCTGGCCGAGAACGGAGTCGATGTGCGCGAGAATGCGCGGGTGTGCGAGGTGCGGCGCGACGGGGTGGTATTGGCCGAGGGCGATGTGCTTCCCAGTGCGATCACGATCTGGACCGCCGGATTCGGGGTGCCCGCGCTGGCGTCGCGTAGCGGGCTGCGCACCGACGAATTGGGTCGTTTGCTGACCGATGAGACGCTGACCAGTATCGACGACGATCGCATCGTCGCCGCCGGAGACGCGGTCGCGCCCTCGGGCCGGCCGCTGCGGATGAGCTGTTATGCCGCCCAGCCCCTGGGTGCCCAGGCCGCCGACAACGTGCTGGCCCGCATCGCGGGGTCCGATCCCAGCGTGCTGGATGTGGCCTTCGTGGCGTGCACCGTCGGTTTGGGTGGCCGCGCGGGTGCGATGCAGTTCAGCCGTCGTGACGACACACCGGTGCCGATGTACCTCGGCGGGCGTGTGGCCGGGTGGATCAAGGAGCGGGTGGGTCTGGCGGGGCCGGTAGGGACCATCCGCAAAGAAGCCCGTAAGCCCGGCGCGATTCCCTCTTTCATGGGCTTGGGCAGGCGCAGGGAATTGCGCGGAGCCGAGGCGGAGAAGGTCGTACGACCGTGACCTCCGTCGACGAGCACACCCAGCGTTTCGTGCACCTGCGACCGCTGCTGTTCACCATCGTCTACGAAATCCTCGGCTCGGCAACCGAAGCCGACGATGTGCTGCAGGACAGCTATCTGCGGTGGCGGCGGGTGGACCTGACCACCATCCGTGACACGAAATCCTATCTGGCCCAACTAGTTACCCGGCAGGCGCTGAACGCGTTGCGGGCCGATGCCAGCCGCCGCGAGGAATACGTCGGCCCGTGGTTGCCCGAGCCGCTGCTGCTCAGCGACGGCGACGCCTCGAGCGATGTGGTGCTCACCGAATCGATCTCGATGGGGATGCTGGTGGTGCTGGAAACGCTCACCCCCATCGAGCGGGCGGTCTTCGTGCTGCGCGAGGTGTTCGGCTTCAACTACGACGAGATCGCCTCCGCGACGGGCAAATCCGTCGACGCCGTCCATCAGACGGCTCGCCGCGCCCGCAACCACGTACAAGCTCGGCGCAAGCGGTACGCCCCCGTCGACACCGCCCGAACCGCCGCGGTCACCGAACGCTTCATCACAGCCGCGACCACCGGAGACATGGCAGGCTTGCTGTCGATGCTCGCGCCGGATATCACCTGGACCACCGACAGCGGCGGCAAGGTGACGGCGCTGCCGGAGCTGGTCATGGTCGGCGCCGAGCGGGTGGGCGCAATTCTCATGGCGGTCTTCCGATACGCGCAGCGGCGACCACAGGTACGAATCGAGACAGTGAACTGCAACAACCAACCAGCACTCGCGTGCTATATCAACGACACACTGGAAGCCGTCCTTGTGTTCGACATCGCCGACGGCAAGATCATCAACGGATATGGTATTCGCAACCCCAGCAAACTGGCCGCCCTCGAAATCCCGCGCGCAATCAGTCGCACCGGAACACCCACGGCGTAATCCCACCTTGCACGCGATGCCGACATCCCATAATGCCGCATTGTGCGCGATTCGAAACGGCCACGGACGCTTCGAAGCCGATCGCGGTCCGCTGAACTATGCCGAGGTGCGCTCGGCGGAGGTCGAATGCTGTTCGGTTTCCGCCGTCGTCCGTTGAAGCGTGGCGCCTAGCTGGACGAGCTCGTCGTCGACGTCGGCGCAGCCGACCTGAAGGCCCTCGACTCCACCGAGCCGGCCTTCGCGTTCGGCTTCGATGCCGCGAGCTTCGAAGTTGTCGCGAATCTCTTCGAGCCGGGGCCGCTCGGCGGGGTCCGGCCGTCGAGGACGACCTTCAACGGCTCCTGATAGCCGGGCGCCGCACGGAGCTGCAACCGACGCTTACAGATCAGATGTACTGCTCTGACTCGCAATCGGCGGCGCGCGTGAGGACTACCGCGGCGGCGGCTGCTGCCGCGGCGAGGAGGCGGCGCATCGCTCAGCTGAGGCCGTATCCGATTCCGAACGTGACGGCCAGCCATCTGAGGAACGCGTGGAGGCCGACGCCGAGATCGAGGCCGAAGGGGCCCATCGATCTCATCTCCTTCCGCGATCGAATCGTCTGCGATTCCCCGACCTGTTGACGATTTTATCGCTGGTCACAGCCCTGCCGCATCATCGATCGGCACCGATGGAAGGCTGGCTGGCCCGGTCGGTGACGCGGGCGCGGCCGAGGGGGAACGGGAGGGTTACGGGGTCGCCGGGGCGGTGGGCCTCGATGTGTGCGAGGTGCGGGGTGAGGCCGGTCAGGCCGCTGAGGCGGGCTTGACTGTGGGGGGTGCCGACGAGCAGGACTTCGACTTCGCAGTCGCGCACGGTGTCGGTCGGTAGCGACCGGTCGAGGGTGGCCGCGATCGTCGTGACCGGTTCCAGGCCACGGTCGAGATAGCTTTCGCCGGCCTCGGAGGGTCCGTAGATCCAGGTGAGGACTTCCGGGCCGGAGCATTCCCCGAGAAAGGACCAGCCGCGTACCCGCATCATGATGTCCAGCCCGGCGAACACCCGCATATCCGCTGCCGGCACGGGGTGACCGCAGGGTGTGCCCAGCGCCTGCATCACCGAGGACGGTGGGTATCGGCGATGCCAGATGTGCGCGCGCATCGCCGCGACCCAGGCAGCCTCACCGCTCGGGGAATCCCAGGCCGCGTCACCGCCGGATCGCCGGGCGCGGCGGGCTGGCTTCTTCTTCGCACCGGACATGGGCGCTCATGCTCGCAGCCCGCCTGCCCGCACCCCCGCAGACACGCCCACCGTGTGTCGCTGAATTTTCCGCCATCACGGGTGGCACCCGCATCCCCTGGAGGCCGTAGCGGCGCGGTCGAGCAGTTGGTGTCCCAGCGCGAGGTCACCGAGCAGGGCCCCGTCGCGCGAGTTCTAGTCTTCCGTGAGCGCGCGGTAGGCCCTTTCCCAGACATAAGTGTTATTCGGCTCGGGGTAATCGACTACCGGGCCTTCATATTGCACGCCGTGATCCCAGGTGAAGACGTACATCTGGTCTTGCTTGAACAACATAGTGCGCCAGCTGCCGCCGTCATTGGGGATTTGACAGGCAGCGTCGAGGTGGCCGGCAAAGAAGTCGGGGATGTTGTTCCACTGTTTCGTGTAATCCTGGACCCTGTACTGCTTGGAGCCGTCATCCCAGTTCAACTCGAGCAACTGATCACCCTTGAAAAGCAGTGTCCGCCAACTACCACCGCTATCATTGGGAATTCGACAGGTGGTGTCGAGGTGGCTCGTAAAATACGCGGGGATGTTTTTCCACTGTTTCTGATAATGATTGATCGTGTACTGCTCGGGGCCGTGATCCCAGTTCAACTCGAGCAACTGATCACCCTTGAAGAGCAATGTCCGCCAGCAGCCGTTATCATCGGGGATCGGGCAGGCGGCATCGAGGTCGCTCCTAAAATATTCGGGCAGGTTCTGCCACTGTTTCTGGTAGTCGGTGATCCTGTATTCCTGGTAGCCGTGATTCCAGTTGAGGTCGAGCAACCGATCACCACGGAACAGCAGAGTGCGCCAACAACCGTCGTCGTTCGGGAGTTGAACCGCAGCATCGAGAAACCGCATCGCGTCCTCCTTGATAGTCGAACCGGTGACGAAACCAGGCTCCCAAGCGCCCGCCGTGAGTCGGTTCACTCGTTACGGGTGAACTTTGTCGGTGTCCACGGGCTGGGCGTCGTCACCGCCGATACGGGATGCCGGACGATGGTGGGATTGCCATGTGGGCGGAGGGCAGGCCCGCTCCCCCACTGTCGCCAACCGCATTCTGGGCATCCGACATCGAGGAGGCCGTGTGATGGCCAGAAGTCGAACGTTGTGGTGGAGTGGAGTTGTGCCGCCGGTGCCGTTCCGGAGCACGGCCTGCGCACTGTCCTGGACGGCCCGAACCGCCGAGCTCGGGAGAACGGAGAACCTCCCTAGGGGCCGGAGGTGAATGCCCTGTCGATTCCCAGCGTGGCAATCAGATCTTCGTGCAGTTCGAACCAAACTCGGTGGGCGGAATCCTGTTCGGTGCCGGTAACCATCTCGGGGTCATCGGCGGCCAGGGAGAGGGCCGCGGCGAACCGAGTGTCGTAACCGGAGAACCGGGCGAGTCGTTCGGTGAGTTGCATCGTCAACGGAACCAATTCCCTTGCGAGGCTCTCCAGTTCGGCCAGGATCGGCCGATCGGTCTGCGCGTCGGCGTGGTCGTTATCCGTCATGCTGCCATCGGGAAGGATGGTCAGCTGCCAGGCCGTGCAAGCCCGCACCAACCGTGCGTTGAGCGGGAGAAACTCACGATAGACGTCTTCCACCAAAGGTTTTGCCCCCCACTCGGAAAGCTCGTCGGCGAGCAACCGCTCGTTCTCAACGCGCCCGCTCGCGGTGAGCGACCACCCTGCGTCCGCCCCGAAACGGAAGCGGCTGATCCAGCCACATTCTCGGAAGTGCCGCACATGCGACTCGGCGAGGCCGACCGGCATTCCGTATCTGTCGGCCACCGCCTGCGTATCAACGAACCCTCCGAGACGGATCGCGTGCAACGCGAGCAACGAACTGCGGGAAACGTGCGTCACCGCGGACCTCCCTTTCGTATCGATCAGCCGTGCCTGATGAAGCGAAATCAACGTCGAGTCGAGCGAACCGCATGAACATGTCCGTTCGTCCCATCGACCGAGATCCTCCGATGATTCGCCAGGACCTCCATAGCACCCTCGGCCGCCACCACGGCTGGAATCCCGTACTCGCGGGCGACGATCGCCGCATGGGACAGAATCCCCCCGGTTTCGGTCACCACCGCGGCGGCAACGCCGAAAAGCACTGTCCACGACGGATCGGTCGTGCGACAGACGATGACATCGCCCGGCCCAACCGCGTCGAAGTCGTCGACACTACGCACCAGCCGGACCGGGCCGACGGCAACCCCACGGCTGGCCGAGACGCCGGTGACAATCGGCGCTTCTGACATCCCGGTTCCTTCTATCCGCCGCGCCACCACGATTCGGCCCGTCACCGCCGCGTCGTGGCCGCATGGCGCTCTGCGACGCGGGTCGCGAATCGTTGCTGCGCGGACTGCCTGGAGACACCGAGGTGGGCGCCGACTTCCGTCCACGGCATGCCCGCGTGCTGGGCTCGGTCCACGAAATAGTCGAGCAGTTGATCGGCCGGCCGCAACCGGTGCCCAGCGTGAAACACCGCTGATGCCACCTGATCCAGGCCGCCACCGGGGTGCGCCCGCTCGATCGCGGCGATCACGTCGCGCGATGACATCTGCCGATCCATGCGTCAACTAATAGTTGACGATTATGTCGTCGTCAACTATTAGTTGACGACATGGCGATAGTTCGTGATGGCTTTCGCCGAACGATCGGCGCTACATACGCGTCGACGTGCCGCTGACGGACAACCGAGACTCCTCGAACGCTGACCGTCGGAGAGACCGTGCGCCGCGAAGCCGAAGTGGTGTCGGCGACCGAGGAGAACGCCCGTTCGGGCGCACTCGTCGTGGTGGACGTGGCCATCCGGTTGTTCACCGCCGCAGGCGAACTCGCGGTCGAGGAGCAGCAGAACCTGATCTACCGGGAGGCCGCGCCGCGGCCGGACAAGCCCGCTGCGCTCCCCGACTCACCCGAACCCGGAACTCCGCTGACCCGGATCTCCGGCGCCGAATGGGCCCCGCGCACGGATCCCGATCTGCTGGTTCGGTTCTCGGCCGCGACAGCCAACGCGCATCGCATCCGCTACGACTGGCCGTACGCGACTGGCGTCGAGGGCTATCCCGCTCTGGTCGTGCACGGTCCGCTGCAGGCGCTGGCCCTAGCGGAGGTCCACCGGCTCATGGCCAAGGAGGCGGGACCGAACGCGACCGTCGGCATCGTCACCACCGGTCTCAGTGTCCGTACTCCGGTGCGGCCTGCAAGTCGGGCGCGGCGGCGGCCAGCAATGCGTCGCGGTCGCGGCTCAACGGTGGGTAGATACGCCGGGTGTTGATGGCGCGCTTGGTGTCTTTGGCCTCCTCGCCGCACGCGACCACATGGCGGTCCCAGCCCTCGGTATACACCGCTCCTGCCGGTCCCAGATCGAGAACCGTTACATACCAAGGGATCCTCAACGGCTTCATGGGCTCGCCCAGAAGATCGCCGATGACGTTGTATCCCGCCCATCGGCCCATCGGTCGGCTGTGCTGGCAGGACATCACCGAAATATGCTCGTCGTCCATTCTCGCGGCAGCGACGTCACCTGCGGCGAATACCCCGGGCACACCACAGACACGCAGATAGTCGTCGACGGGGAGTCGCCCCAGCCGGTCACGGTCGACGCCGAAGTCCGCGGTCAGCAGGCTGGCCCGCATGCCCGCACACCAGACGACGGTGGCGGCGGCCACCATTTCACCCGAGGACAGCGTCACCCCGCGTTCATCGATGGACACCACCCCGACGCCCAACTTGGTCTCGATGCCGGTGGAGGCCAACGCCGCCTCGATGACCGGTCGAGCCGATACACCCATGTCCGAGCCGACGAACGGGTTGCGGTCGACCAGGATGACCCGCGGTGCGACCGCACGCGTGGCAAAGACGTCGGCGAGCGTCGCGGGCAGCCCGGTCGCCTCCTCGATCCCCGTCAATCCCGCCCCGACGACGACTACCGTGGCGGCCGCAGGGTCAGCGGGACCCTCGGCGAGCCGGCGCAAGTGAGCCTGCAGTCTCGTCGCCGCGTCGTGGGTATCGATGTCGAATCCGAACTCCCGCAGGCCAGGGATATCGGGCTTGACCACCTGGCTGCCCAACGCGAGCACCAGCCGGTCGTAGCCGTGAGCGCCCGCGGTGGATTCCACGATTCGCGCCACAGCGTCGATCGCCGTCACTTCGCCGATGATGTGCTCGATTCCGACCGGATCGAGAAGAACGCTGAGCGGGATGCGGGATGTGCTCAGATCGGTCTCATAGTCACGCACGCGGATGTCGTGGTACGGCGTGGAACTGATCATCGTGATATCGACGGTCCCGCCCGCCACACCGAGCTCGTCGAGCCGCCGGGCCGCCGCGAGCGCCGCCCACAGACCCGCGAACCCGGACCCGAGGACCACGACACGCGACGGATCGGTCACTGCAGCGCGCTGCACATCGTCATTCTAAACCTCGTGATCGTTGCTGCCGCTGGTCTGGACGCTGGAAGCCCCGAGGTGATGGAGGCGCCCGAGCAGGCGGCGCAACGACTGGTCGGGGCTCCCGCCAGCCGTGTCGAGGATGATGCGGTCCCGATCCCACGGCTGATATTCGCGGTCGAGCACCTGCTGCCATTCCGGCAGCGACAGGTCAGGGATGTCGACCGACCGCGAAACGACACGGTGCCGATGCTCGGCCGGATCCGAGCAGATCACCTCGATTTCCACCGCGGGGCGACACCGACCGACTGGCTCCGCGGCGGCCGCACATGACCCGAACGAAAAGGAGGCTGATCCGGCGCAGGACACGCGAGCAGGTCTCCCGGCCGGATCACCGACGGTGATTCATCCGATGCGGACGACGCCGTTGCCGAGGGTAACTCCGCCGGCCGGGTTCGCGATCGTGGTCTCGACGTCGGCGAGGGCGTATTCGGCGGTGATATCGATCCGCACCGACCAGCGCCATCGCGCGAGAGGCGCTGTCGGCGAGTCGCTGCGGGTGTGTCCGGCTGCCCAGATTGCTGTTGTAGGTCATCAGCGACTGGCCGTGCATCAGCAGGTGGGCGGAAGGTCAAGCACTGCCGCGTCGAGAGCTCATCGAAGAAATAGCAGAAAGGTTGGACGTGGACGACGACGAACGCCAAGTGTGGGAGTTCGCGGTAGGACTCGGGTTGCCGGACGCGACCGGGCCCGGCGCCCTCGACGGCGAGGGAATCCACCCGGTCGCGCTAGCGCTGGAAGAGAGCACCCACCGGATCCGCGGGGTGAACCGTATCCCGTGCTTTACCAGCTTCGGACCGGTCACCGCGGTCGACGAGTTCGCTCAGCGCGCGTGGGGCGACGCATACGACCCGGCGCGCGTCCCAGTGGAATGCCGTCTCGCCGTCTATGCGACCGATGACGAGCTGGAAGAACTGGTGCCAGCGATCGTCGAGGATCTCGGCATCGATGAGGACGGAACCTCGACGGTAGTCGGCCGGAAGGTCACCATCGGCCTGCGGGCCATCTCGTCGGAGTCGCCAGAGAACAGCTTCTACCAGCACCTCGTGAACCAATACCGGGATCAACCCACCACGGATTGACTCTGTTGGCGGAAGCGCCCGGGTGACGAGGACTCCGAACCGGTCCAGCTCTATATCCCGCGGATGATCAAGCCATTCGCGTAAGTACAGACGCGTCTGTGCCCGAGCGTCGGTCTCCAGGCTGTCCTCGGCACCCGCTCAACCTGATGTGCCGGGCCCGGTGATGTTACGACCATCCCCGGGCCCGACCTCGCTTCCCTCAGCGGCTCGACTCGCTTCTTGGACAACGCGATGCGCTGGAAGTCCGCGCCTTCCGTGCCGGTTGTCGAGTGTCCAGAAACCGAACGATTTCTCGACAGCGTTCTGACGCTGGAGCAGTCGGGGAGGTCCGAAGCGCCCGCGGTTCGAACAGCCACATCAGTCGGAGCGGGAGCGCGCGCTACCGGATCGCAGGGGCCCGAAGCCTGTCCACGAGTGCCGGATCCGTACGGATCCGGTGTCCGGGGCGATCTTGACCGAAAGTTCCTACTCCCATAGAGCGAGTGACCACAATCGCTCCGTTGGCGTCCGACCCGACACTCGTCTTGCGTAGAATCATGTTGCGGGGCAATCGAATTGGATATCAATTCGAGGATCGCAGGATGATCTGCAACCTAAGGGGAATCAGCATGGGTGATATCGATTTGGGCTTGGCCTCCGACTGGGAAGAGGGCGACACCCATGGTCGGGTGAAGCTGCGCCAGAACCAGGTGTATCCCACCTCACCGAAGAAGGATGTCCTCATCAGTTCGCCGGTGAGCATCGAACTGTCGGTGAACACGAACTTCAGCTCCTCCCAGGAGGCCGACAAGATCTACTTCACAACCCACCACGGCACCCAGAAGAAGATCATCGCCGTGCTGGACTCCAATGGCGACCTTTATGTCGCGGGTCGGGTGATCACCGGACAGACCAACTTGGGCTACTGACGGGTGCCGCGACCGGCCGTGTGTCGTGTCGCGGTCCGGATCGAAAATGGGGAAACGCCCTGCCGACCGTCGCACGGTCGGCAGGGCGTTTCTGCCGAACTCCTCATTTTACCGATTTCCGGCCGATCGATGAGGCATTTGGGCAACCGCCTCGGACATGGGACCAAAGATTCTTCAGGCGCGGTCTATCACCTCGTGCTAGGAGCAACGTGAGTTCCGACGAAGTCCCCCTACGGCAAGCTCTGCCCCACCGTCGGCAGCAACCTCTGCTCGACCGCCGCGTGGGCCATGCTGGCCGCTCGTCGGCTAGTTGTTCCCGGTTCGGTGAGTACATCGACCACATGTGTACGAAGACCCCGCAGAAGCCCCCGGCAAGCTACGCCTCGTCGTGGCGGGCGATCATCGAGGTCTGGGGTGAGCGGAAGCTGACCGACCCGACCGCCCCGGAGATCGGAGAATTGATGGACGCGCATCAGATTCGTTCTCGCGCTCGCGCGAACTCGCGTGGCGGGCACGGCTCCGCGGAGAATCTTCTGTCGGCCTTCCGCATCTGTACAAGCGTGCTGTGCGCGAAGGGCTCATCGACCCCTCCGACAACCCCGCGGCCGCAGCGCGACTTCCCTCCCGGCGGGCGGGCAGAGGCGGCATGCTGACCAGCGAGCAGTTGCGCGAGGTTCACCGCATCGCTTCT
Organism: Nocardia sp. NPDC047648; assembly: GCF_040642815.1. Taxonomy (NCBI): domain Bacteria; kingdom Bacillati; phylum Actinomycetota; class Actinomycetes; order Mycobacteriales; family Nocardiaceae; genus Nocardia; species Nocardia sp. NPDC047648. The sequence continues at coordinate 317,601 of NZ_JBEYSX010000001.1, forward strand.
ACAACGGGTGATGACCCTGAGTTGGACGAGCTGATCGTCATGTTGCACATCCAAACTGCTTGCGAGCGACAGGTTGTCATCGATCTCGCGCTCTACGATCTCGACTACGACAACTGCCTTGTCCGGTTACGCAACCGAGGTGGCGGCTTCTATTGGCATCCCCTGTCCCCCGTCTGATGGCTGCACTGGGAAGGCACGCCGAATCCCCGCGGCATTCGGCGATAGGTCATGTGCGGTGGTAGGGCCGGGTCCTACCGCACCAGCGACTGCGCAAGCGGTCGGTCGAGTGAGTTCGGGTTGTCGGTTTCGGGCACGGCGCGGCTGTTGTCTGGCCGACGGGGTGTCGTCGACAGCTGTCGATCCCGCGTCTCTGCGTGCTGCGGCCCCGCCGGGGGTGGCGTGGCCGCGCGCAGGCAGGTGAACCTCAGTCTGCACAGCTGCGAACCCATACACCTGACGGACGGTTCCTGCACCTCACTGCTGCAACTTCACCGCCTGCGACTATCAAGCATCGCTTGCGTGGCGGTCTCCACATCGAGGGCGGGGTCGAGTTGACCGGCAGCACGCAGCCCGGCGACCACCATCGGGATCAGGGCATCGATCATGGATTCGATGTCGAAGGGTTCTCCGTTCTGTAACCAGTAGAGGGTCGCCTCATCGATCGCACCATTGGCAGACCGCATCATCATGCGCAAGGCGGGAATTTGAGGGTCGAGTCCCAACAGGGTGGTCCACCCCTCAATTGTCTGCCATCGACCCGCTTCGAAAGCCTCGAACGCCTCGGGATCAGCGCTTCGTCCGCCTAGCACCAACCGGAGCGCGAGCCCGCGGTGTGCGGCGAGATAGCTGAGGTGCGCGCGGAACCCCGCGCGGATCTGCTGGACGATAGGAAGCTCGGGATCGCGTCCCTGAGCTCGCACGATCCGGTCGGAGGCATCCCGTAAGGCCGCCAGATAGATGCCACGCTTGTTGCCGAAGTAATGGAACAGCAGTCCATGGGCCACCCCGGCGGCTTTAGCGATGTCGGCCACGGCAACCTCGTCGTAGCTGTGTTCGGAGAACGCCTCGACTGCGGCGTCGATGAGGCGCCGGCGGGTCTCGGCGGCCTGCGCAGCACGCATGGTCGTACGTCCCTTCCCGGTTGTCGCGGTCATCGGTGTCCCTCCTGTTGCCTGCCGATCGCCTCCTCCGATACTGGGCCGCCACCGAGGTGAACACAAGTTGATTTCATGTCATTGACATTCAATCAATCAAATGACTAGCCTGAGACGCAGGCCACAGATCGGCCTGGCGATCCAGTCGCCTGAATCCAGTTCGAGGCGGGATTCGGCCGGGACGATCCGGTGAAGAGCCATCGACAGACGATCGTTGGTGTTGAGGAGTTTCGATGCGTAAGACTGCTGGTGTCCCCGTTTACCAGCCGGACCTGTACTCGCGGCAGGTGATCATGGACCCGTATCCGCACTACGCCCGGATGCGCGAGTTGGGTCCGGTCGTGTGGTTGACAAGGCAGCGGGCATACGCGTTACCACGCTATGCCGAGTGCAAGGCTGCCCTACTCGCTGACGACACTTTCATCTCCGGCGAGGGCGTCGGACTGAATCCTGTCGCCAACCGGCTTTCGCGTGGCACCACCCTCAACAGTGACGGCGAAGACCACAGCCGGCGGCGTGCGCTACTAGGCCGACGATTGACCCCCAAGGCGCTGCGCACGATGCGTGAGACGGTCGAGCGGCAAGCGGTCGCTGCCGTCGAAGCTGCTATAGCACGGCGCCGGATCGACGGCGTCGAATTGGCTACCACACTGCCGATGTCGGTCGTACCCGATTTGATCGGATGGCCACAGCACGGGCGTGAGCACTTATTGCGTTGGGCTGGAGCCACTTTCGACTCACTCGGGCCGATCAACAACCAATCGATCCGAACCGCTCCGGCCGGCATCGAGATGATGCGGTTTACCCGCCGCCTCGCTCGCGACCGGCAGCTACTGCCCGGCAGCGCGGGTGCGGAGATCCTCCAAGCCGCCGATGAAGGCGAGATCGCGCACAACGAGTGCCCAGCCATGATGATCGACTTTCTCGCACCCTCACTGGACACCACGATCAGCGCGATCTCCAGCGCCCTGTACCTGTTCGCCGCCCATCCGCACCAGTGGCAGCTACTGCGGTCCGACCCCACGATGATCGCCAATGCGGTGAATGAGGTGGTGCGCTACGAGTCACCGCTGCGGGCGTTTTCTCGCAAGACAATTCGTGACGTCACCCTGGCGGGGGTCACCATTCCGGAGGGCGCACGGGTGGTGGTGATGTATTCCTCGGCGAATCGGGATCCACTCGAGTGGGAGTCTCCCGACACTTTCGACATCCGCCGCGACGCATCCCGCCAACTGGGCTTCGGCCACGGCACCCACGGCTGCGCGGGTCAGGGCTTGGCCCGGCTGGAAACCCAGGCCATCCTTGCCGCACTGCTCGAACGCGTGGAACGCATCGAGATCGCCGGACGACCGCAATGGGCGATGAACAACATCATCCACCGCTTCGAAAACCTTCCCCTGCAACTTTTTCCCGCCTGAAGGACGAATCGCAATGAAGATCTCCGTCGACTACCTTCGCTGCGAAGGCCATGGCATGTGCGCCGAGCAGGCCCCCGCAGTGTTCGAACTCGATGACGCAGGCGAATTGACTTACCGATTCGAGGGCGGTGACGTCCCCGAAGAGCACGTCACCGCCGCGCGCGCGGCCATCAGTTCCTGCCCGGTAGCGATCCTGCGAGAGCAGTCGTGACATTCCCCCGCTCGATCGTCGTCGTCGGCGAGTCCATCGCCGGGATCACCGCGGCGCGTGAATTGCGCGCCCTAGGACACACCGGTCGACTGACCATCATCGGCGCCGACGAACTCGGCGGCTACTCGCGACCACCGTTGTCCAAAGCGGTCCTGCACGACCCGGCCGCCGAGGACTCTCTGCCGTATCGGCTCGACGACCTGGAGACAGATCTCCTCCGCGAATCCGCCGTCAGCACCGATTTCGACGCCCGCACCGTCACCACCGCAACCGGCCGCACCCTCGCATATGACGCGCTCATCGCCGCAACCGGCGCCGACGCACGGCGGCTGGCCGCCTGTGGACAGACCGGGGAACTGGTCCTTCGGACACTCGAGGACGCGCGGATGTTGCGAGCGAGGCTCTCGACCGCCACCTCGGCGATCGTGGTCGGCGCCGGCTTCCTGGGAATGGAGGTCGCCAGCGCGTGCGTCGCTCGCGGCGTCGCGGTCACCGTGATCGACGTCGACCCTCCGTTGCGGCGCATCCTCGGGCCTTTCCTCTCCGACGCCGTACGCGCACGGGCCGAAGAACACGGCGTCCGGATAGTGCACACTCCCCGGTTGGTCACACTTGCAGACGATCCGGTCTGCGGTGTCATTCTCGGCGACGGATCTGTAGCGACCGCCGACCTCGTGGTCACCTGCGCCGGGGAAGTACCGAATACCTCGTGGCTCGATGGTTCCGGCCTAGCCGACGAACGCGGCATCGGTATCGATCATTTGTGTGCGACAACGACTGCCGGGGTCTACGCGGCCGGCGATGTCGCCTACTCGATCCGCGACGGCCGACGGGCCCCGTTCTGGTCCAACGCTGTGGCACAAGGCAAGGTCGCCGCCGCGTCGGCCCTCGGGCTCGCATCTTCAACGTCCGCCACCGACGACTACTTCTGGACCGAAATTCTGGGGGTGTCTATCAAAATCGTTGGGCCGCTGCCACTGGTCGGCGAACCGACCAGTGTAGAGGGCAGCATCGCGGACGGAGCCGCTCTGCTCACCTGGAAGCGGGCTGACATGCGACCGACGGTTGTCGCCTACGGGATCCGGAAATCCGTCGCCGCATTGAGGAAGATGGCTGGCTCCGTATAGCCCTGCGGCAGCGCATCGAGGAAGAGCAGATGAGCTGGCAGATTCGACCTGCTGTTGTTGATGATCGGTGCTGTTGTCGTCCACGTACGCGCCCGCGACAAGCCAGCTGCCATGCTTCCCGCCGTCATCACAGCGCTGCTCGTCCTCGCGTATCCGATGACACTGTCCGGCGCCACCCGATGAGTGCCGGATGAATCCCGGTCGTTCGTCGACCGGCGCATGCTTGCCAGGTCCGTGAAGAAAAGGAAACCAAATGCCTCAGAAGGTGCGCGGCGTAATCGCTCGTGCGAAAGGAGCTCCCGTCGAGCTCACCGACATCATCATTCCCGACCCAGGCGCCGGTGAGGTCGTCGTCGCGATCGCCGCGTGCGGGGTGTGCCATACAGATCTGAGCTACCGGGAGGGCGGGATCAACGATGAGTTCCCGTTCCTGCTCGGACACGAAGCCGCCGGCACCGTCGAAACCGTCGGGCCGGGTGTGGATTCGGTGCAACCTGGCGACTTCGTCATCTTGAACTGGCGCGCGGTCTGCGGTCGATGCCGCGCCTGCAAACGCGGGCGTCCCCAGTACTGCTTCAGCACGTTCAACGCCGGCCAGCCCATGACGCTCGAGGATGGCACGAAGCTCACCCCGGCGCTCGGGATCGGGGCGTTCGCGCAGAAGACGCTGGTACACGCCGGGCAATGTACGAAAGTCGACCCCACCGCCGACCCTGCCGTCGTCGGACTGCTCGGTTGCGGCGTGATGGCGGGATTGGGTGCCGCGGTGAACACCGGCAACGTAGGCCGTGGCGATTCCGTCACAGTCATCGGCTGCGGCGGCGTAGGCGCCGCCGCGATCGTGGGGTCACGCCTGGTCGGTGCATCGAAGATCATCGCCGTGGACCGTGATCGACGAAAGCTCGCCTGGGCCAGAGACTTTGGTGCCACACACACCATTGATGCGTCCCGCGTCGACGTAGTCGCCGCTGTGCAGGAACTCACCGACGGGTTCGGCACCGATGTCGTCATCGATGCGGTGGGTCGCCCAGAGACGTGGAAGCAGGCATTCTATGCCCGCGACTTGGCCGGCACCGTTGTACTCGTCGGTGTGCCGAGCCCCGACATGCGGCTCGATATCCCACTGCTGGACTTGTTCTCCCACGGTGGCGCGCTGAAGTCGTCCTGGTACGGCGACTGCCTACCCGAACGAGACTTTCCGGCACTGGTAGATCTCTACCAGCAAGGCAGGCTATCCCTGGAAAAGTTCGTCACCGAGCGCATCAAGATCGACCAGGTCGAGGCGGCCTTCCAGAGGATGCGCACCGGTGATGTGCTCCGTTCGGTGGTCATCCTGTGAGCGAGGGACTCCGTATCGACCGCGTGGTGACCAGCGGCACCTTCGAACTCGACGGCGGCGTGTGGGAGGTCGACAACAACGTGTGGGTCATCGGCAACGACGAAGAGGTCATCGTCGTCGACGCCGCCCACGATGCCGAAGCGATCATTCGAACAATCGGCAATCGCAACGTCGTCGCGGTGATCTGTACCCACGGCCACAACGATCACATCACCTTCGCGCCCCAGCTCGGCGAAAAGCTCTATGCACCAGTGATTTTGCATCCCGCAGACCAAACCCTCTGGGACATGAGTCACCCCGGACAGCGCTACTGGGCGGCCACCGACTCGCTACGTATCGCGATCGCTGGGACAACCGTCGAGGTAATCCACACTCCCGGACACTCCCCAGGCTCCATCTGCCTGCACCTGCCCGAGGCCAAAGCCCTGTTCTCCGGAGACACCCTTTTCTCCGGAGGGCCAGGCGCGACCAGCAGCTCCTTCTCCGATTTCCCCACCATCATCGGTTCGATACAGCAGCGACTGCTGGCCCTACCAGAAGACACCCGGGTGTACACCGGTCACGGCGACGGCACCACCATAGGCGTCGAAGCACCGCAACTGACTCACTGGATCGAGCGGGGGTTCTGAGCGTCCGAGCGTCGCGCAGCCCGCTGAGACGCACGGCCTCGAATCACGCGGGCTGCGACAGTGCGGGGCGCGCTAGCTGTAGGAGCGGCTCACGAAACCGTCGGGGCGGACCAGCACCGTCCCGTACGGCCAGCCATCCACCAGGTGCACCGGAACGTCGGCCTCCACGCCGGGATCGGCCGTGAATACGCACCACTGCGATCCGACGAGATCCAGCGTGGACACCCCGTCGGCCACCCACATGTGCGGCAAGCGCGATCCCGGGGACCCGTCGAGGTCGAGGGCGACGTCCTCGGTGGAGGGGAGTTCCGCGCCGCCGTACCGGTAGCCCAGGTGCACGACCGGCGCGTTGAGCGCCCCTGCCGCCTTGCGTGCCGCTGCCATGTCCTTTCCCCAGTGCAGGGACGGATCGTTGAACCGCAGGCGCGCCTGCTCCATCGTCATCAGGGCCACCGGATGGCGTTCGGCGTGATAAGTCTCCAGCAGTTCGGGCCCGGCCTTACCGCGCAGCACGTGTGCCAGCTTCCACGCCAGGTTATGCGCGTCGGCGATGCCGGTGTTCAACCCGAACGCGCCCAGTGGGGGGATCGCGTGCGCCGCGTCGCCCACCAGGAAGACCCTCCCGACGGACAGGCGATCGGCCACCTGGCCGCGGCCCCGGAACCTCAGCACACTGCGGATCACCACTTCGATGGACGGGTCGCCTAGCGCGGTGCGGATGAGGTCGGGAGTCGGCTCGGTGTCGAGGCCGGTGAGGAACACCCACTCACGTTGGCCGTCGACGGTCACCAGCAGGCCGGTCGCGTCCGGATGCTCGATATTGCACATGGCGAACGGCTCGCTCGGACGCAGATCAGCGCGGAACAGGACACTCGTCGTCTCCCGACCCATCACACCGGGACCGGTGAGGCCGACTCCGAGGACCTGCCGGACCCGGCTGCGCACCCCGTCGGCCCCCACCAGATAGCGCGCCCGCACGACACGCCCGTCGGACAGTGTCGCGGTGACGCCGCCAGAGTCCTGCTCGAATGAGTCGAGCGCCACGCCGAACTCCACGTCGCCGGCCTTGGTGATCAGCACACGGTCGAGCAGGTTCTGACCGCAGGTGCCGCGGATCCGGGCCGGTGTGTAGATGAGCTCGGCCTCGGTCTTCGCCTTCCACTCCACACCTTCGGTGAAGTCGGCCTCGGCGAGGGTGCGCCCCTTGATCTTGCCCGCCCGCAAATCGACCGCAGCCTCGTTGACGGCTTGATCCAGGCCCACCTCGCGCAGGATCTCCACCGATCGCGACCCGATGCCGGTGGCCCTGGGGTGGGGCGAAAGGTCCGGCTTCTCCTCGACGACCAGCGGCTTTGCGCCGTGGTGGCGCAGCAGCACCGCGAGCATCAGCCCGACGGATCCGCCGCCGACGATCAGAACATCCGTGGATACAGTGTGCCCGTTCATGGGCACACTGTATCCATTCCTGTAGACTCCTGTCCATGTCGCTTATCTGGGAGCGTGAACCGTACCGGTCGAAAAGGCAGGCCCTGAGCGTGGAGCGCATTGTGGACGCGTCCGTCGCCATCGCTGACGCCGAGGGGATCGACGCGCTGTCGATGCGCCGCGTCGCCGCCGAGCTGTCGACCGGCACGACCTCGCTGTACCGCTACGTGGACAGCCGCGACGACCTGCTCGACCTCATGGCCGATGCGGTACAGGACGACCACGCGCCGCTGACGGGAGACTGGCGCGCCGACCTCGAGGCATACGCTCACCACGAGCGCGAACTGTGGCTGCGGCACACCTGGCTCGCCCCGCTGCTGGCCACCCGGCCATCGCTCGGCCCGAACTGGCTGCGCGGCCTGGAACACGCACTCGCCGCGGCCGCCCCGCTGACCTCCGACATCGCCTACGCAGCCTCGACCGTCGGACTGATCAGGGACTACGTGCGCGGCGCGGTCATCCGCGAGCTCGCCGAGAAACAGACTCAGCGGCGCACCGGTCAGACCGAAGACCAGTGGCGCGCCACCGTCGCCCCCTACATGCGCAAGGTCATCGACAGCGGCGCATATCCCTCAATTTCGCGCATGATCAAATCCGCCGACCTGAGCCCGGCCGAACAGTTCTCGCACGGGTTGCGCCGCATCCTCACCGGGATCGCGGACTCTCAGCAGACGGCACAGTGATCACGAACAGACCGAGGCGATCCGGGCACCCACGCGCGGTGAGTTCGCCCACGACACCGCATGAACGAGATTCAGCCTGCCGCAGCGTGATACAGCTCCCGATGCTCCGCCCACGGACGCTGCCGCTGCTCCGGACTCATCGACAGCAACTCACGCAACTTCCCCCACGCTACCTCATCCACCGGCGTATACACCTGCATCCACGCATGCGGCACCGACGGCAACGACATACTCGTCAAAAACATCTCCAACTCCCCCACCGCCAAATTCCGCACCTGCTTCGTCCGACTCACCGGCACCGCCACATCGTTCAACGCCCACAACGACGCGAAACTCTCACTCTCAGCACACAACTCCGCGATGAACTCCTCCCACTGCGGGTCACCCAGATTCTTCGCATACGCACCCCGCAGATACCCCACCATCCGCCGCAGATCATCCCAATTATGGCGATACGCGTTGCAGCACTCCGGGGTCAAGAACACCCGACGCGCCACATTCCGCTCCCCTGCCAAAAACCCCGGACACAACGCTTCATACGAACTGTTGTGCGCCAACACGTCATACCGCGCACTCAACACCACCCCCGGCAACGGCTCCAGATGATCCAGAATCACCTGCAACTCCTCCGGCAACGCCGACCCCGAAGACACCGAAGGCACCGTCGGCACATCCGCCAACCGATACAAATGCGCCTTCTCCGCCGCATCCAACGACAACGTCCGCGCCACCGCATTCAACACCTGAACACTCACATTGATGCTCCGGCCCTGTTCCAGCCACGTGTACCAGGTGATCCCTATCCCGGCCAATTGAGCGACTTCTTCCCGGCGGAGGCCCGGGGTTCGTCTGCGCGGTCCAGGCGGTAGTCCTACGTCCTCGGGCGAGATCCGGGCTCGGCGGGACTTCAGGAAAGCCCCGAGTTCGGCGCGCCGGGCCTTGCGGACCGCCTGGACGTCGACAACATCGGTCATCCTGAGATCCTCCCCTACCGTGCCACAGGTATCCAGGTGCTGGTAATACCAGTTTCGGAGGCGGGCCGGGCGGAATGTTCGGTTCGACGTCGCTGGGTACGCCTGTGAAGTGGTGCGACGGAGTGAAGTGCTCGAAGGCGTCACGGCGTTCCTGGCCACGGCGGTGGCCGGGCTGCTGCTGGTCGTGCCGCTCAGTTTCGGGCGGACCTGCCGTTGCACGCCTTACCAGGTGAACCAGCTGATCCTCAGCGTGCCGCGGGAGGCTGCGATCGGGGTGTTGGTCGCCGCGGTCACGGCGGTGGTCGCGGTCAGCCTGGCCCGGCCGCGCACCGCGTGGTGGATCGCGCTGGCAGGGACGCTGCTGCTGTTCATCACGCATACCGTCGAAGCGCACAGCTCCTCGCCCGACATCCTGACGACCACCGCATACCTCGACGCGATCAGCAGCGGAATCCTGCTCGGCGCGACGGGCGTGGCGGTGCTCGGCCGCCGCGTACCGGGGATGGGGTTCGTCGTGGGCGGCGCCGGGTGCTTCGTGGTCATCACGCTCTCGCAGGCGTCGGGACTGCTGGGCAATCCGCACCGGGCGACGTCCGAACCGCGCGTGTGGTCGGTGTTCGGAACGCAGCCGCTCTGGTTGCTCGCGGCGGTCGCCGTGCTCATCCTGGCGTGCCAGCTGGTCACCCGGCAGCGGTTCACACCGGAACCGATCTACCCGGAATTGCCACTCAGCCCCGTCGTCGCCGCGATCGTGCTGGTGATGACCGAATTGGCCGTCGCGGAGTGGCGTTTCCGCCACGGCGACGGCAGCATCGGGCTCATCGTGACGGCGGTGTGCACCTTGCTGGCCACGACCGGCGCCGCGTGGTTGCTGCCGCGCCGGGACGGGATCGCGATCTTTCTCGCGGTCGCGCTCAGCGCCACGGGCAGCGCGGTGGGCAACGGGCCGCGCCCGGCATGGAGCGTGCCGGTGCTGCTCGGTCTGATCCTGCTGGGCTACCTCGGCGGAATCCGATGGTCGAGTCCGCTGGCCGGCGCCGGGTTGCTCGCCGCTGTCGCGTTGCTGGCCGCTGTTGCTCCGGCCGGTGACATGCGCAATCTCGCCACGGCCGCGCTGGCGGTCGTCGCGGGGTACTGCTGCGCTTACATCCAACCCCGAACGGCGGGCAGCATCCTGGCGATCGCCATCCTGTGGCGGCCGTCGACCGTGGCGCCCATCCGCACCGAATCATTCGACTGGACGATGGTCTCGCCGCACCATCTCGGCGACCGGGGCCCCATCACCGTGGTCTCGGGTTCGGCATGGGCCGGGTTCGCGATCGTGGTCGGTTGCGGGATCGGACTCGTACTCCGCGCTTTCCCCAAAGAGAAAGCGGCTGCGGACCTTCGCGATCCGGCCGCCGAGGCGGGGGATACCGCCGCTGTGGCGAGTCGGGATGCCGAGAACATCGGCGACTCGCCATGAGCGCGTGCAATGGAGTTCTAAGCCATCGGAGCGATCGAGGCTTGGTGTGGAAGCGCTCGACCGAACGGCATCTGGGGAATCGGGGGTGCGGGCGGGGTGAATCGCAGAATCTCGGGAAAACCCCGGAATCCACCGGGAATGGGGACTTCTACCGGGACATCCGGTGCGCCGCGAAGGGATGGCTGCGCGATGGCGGGCGCGGCGGCGAGTACTGCGGTGGCGGCGACAACCCCGGCTGTCATGACCTGCCACGAACGACGTGACGGGCGTCGAACAGGTCGAACATCGGCTTCGAAAGCCATGCTGCGGTCCTCCGATCTACGTCGGCAGGCCCGGTACGATCCATCCGATGCCACGGGGAGGTCACCGAGCCTCGAATTGATTCGAAACACCACGGTGTTTGCGGTCCACTGGATCCGGGACTCATGCTCCCGCACTCGACAGAAGTGCGCGCCCCGGACACTCCCGAACCATATAACGAACCAATAACGCAGCGCGGGCGGAAGCGGCCGGTCGTGCACCGGCCGCCTGCGGCGTCCGTCAGGCTTTGACCTGCGCCGACGAGCGAGCCGGATTGGCTTGGCCGGCTGCCTTGGGGTCGCGTTCGTCCTGTTTCGCGCGCACCCCGGCCTCGACCCGGTCGCCGAGGTTCTTGTCGACATTGCGCCAGTATTCGAAGGCGCGTTCCAGCACCGGTGCGGTGACACCGTTCAGCAGGTGCCCGACGATGTTGTCGACCAGCCGCTGGCGCGCCGCGTCGTCGAGCACGTCGCGGACCAAGGTTCCGGCCTGACCCCAATCGTCGTCGTCCCGGTGCAGCGTGTAGGCCGAGCGCACGAGTTCGCCGTCGGTGTGCCAGGTCGCCGGCGGACCCGCGGCCGCGGGATCGGCATGCGGGCCGCCTTTGGAATTCGGCACGTAGACCGGGTCGCCGGGGTTGTGGTGGCGCAGCGCGCCGTCCTTGCTGTACGACCGGACAGTGGTGGCGTGCGGTGTGTTGACCGGCAACTCCTTGTAGTTGACGCCGATGCGGTACCGGTGCGCGTCGGGGTAGGAGAACCAGCGTGCCATCAGCATCTTGTCCGGGCTCGGGCCGGTGCCCGGCACCGAATTGCTCGGCTCGAACGCCGCCTGTTCGATCTCGGTGTGGTAGTCCGCCGGATTGCGGTCGAGGGTCATCTTGCCGACGTCGATCAGCGGATAGTCGCCGTGCGGCCACACCTTGGTGAGATCGAAGGGGTTGAACCGGTAGTCGCGCGCCTCGTCGAACGGCATGATCTGCATCTTCAGCGTCCAGCTCGGGAAATCGCCGCCTTCGATCGATTCCCACAGGTCGCGGGTGTGATAGTCGGTGTCCATCGCCGCCATCTGATCACCTTCGTCCTGGGTGAAGAACTCGATGCCTTGATCGGTTTTGAAGTGGTACTTGACCCAGAAGCGTTCGCCCGAGGCGTTCACCCACATATAGGTGTGGCTGGAGTAACCGTTCATGTGCCGCCACGTGCGCGGGATGCCGCGATCGCCCATCAGCCAGGTCACCTGGTGCGCGGATTCCGGTGACAGCGTCCAGAAGTCCCATTGCATGTCGTGGTCGCGCAGATTGTTGTCGGCGCGGCGCTTCTGGGAACGGATGAAGTCCTGGAACTTCATCGGATCGCGAACGAAGAAGATCGGCGTGTTGTTGGCGACCATGTCGAAGTTGCCCTGCTCGGTATAGAACTTCAGGGCGAACCCGCGCGGATCCCGCCAGGTGTCGGGGCTGCCACGCTCACCGGCGACGGTGGAGAAGCGGGCCAGCATCTCCGTCTTCTTCCCCGGCTGGAACACATCGGCCATGGTGTAGGCGCTCACGTCGTTGGTGACCTCGAAGACGCCGAACGCACCGCCACCCTTCGCGTGCGGCTGGCGTTCGGGCACCCGTTCCCGATTGAACGCCGCCATCTTCTCGATCAGATACCAGTCCTGCAGCAGGATCGGTCCATCCGGTCCGACGGTCAGCGAGTGCTCGTCGCTGGGAACCGGGATACCGGCGTCGTCGGTGGTGTGGTTCGGAACAGACATCTCTCTCCTCTCCTACAAGCCGCGGGCGGAGGGCCGGCGACCGAACCGTCGGGACAAGGGGCGCGAGATCGCGATACCCGGCTGCGATGTGGCTGCGGCGGTTCGGCCGGAAGCTCTCCGATCGGCGTTGCAACCGACCTGCCTGCCGAGGAGCGCGGCCACGACGGGGCCGAATGCCGACCCCATCCCGTCGGTCCTGTCGATCGACTTCCCAGCGCTCCGCTGCTCAAACCGCTGCCGGCCGGGGCGGCTGCGCGCGAGAAGGCGACCGGATCGCCCGCGCCCGCGCCGGAGGATAGGCCGCCACCGATCGGTGCGCGGGAACGCGGCCGTAGTGGTGGCCGCCGAGCGAAATCTCCGCTGAGCGGCGGCCGACGCGACCTGGTTCGCGGACGTTGCCGCCGCGAAACGGCGTGCGATGCGGGCTGACCGGAATTCCGCCGCGCGTTGGGTAGATTCCCCCGCGATGTCCAGACTCCCTACCCCATCCGGTGCGAACGACGTGACCGATGCCGCGCTTCCCGCCTCGATGGTCGGGCGCCGGTATCGCAGCAGCGATTACTACGAAGTCGGGCGCGAGAAGATCCGTGAGTACGCCCGCGCGGTGCGCAACCACCACCCCGCGCATCGGTCGGAGGAGGCGGCGGCCGATCTCGGCTACAACCGTCTGCTCGCTCCCCCGACCTTCGGCGCGGTGCCGGGGTACCTCGCCTACGCCGAAGCGTTCGAGACGATCCTGCCCGGCTACGACCTGAGCCGGACCATCCAGACCGATCAGATGATCGAATTCCACCGCCCGCTCCAGGCGGGCGACCGGATCGACTTCGAGATGTGCCTGGACTCGTTCCGGCACGCGTTCGGCGGCGACCTCATCGGCCTGCGTCAAACCATTCTGGATCAGGACGACCGGCCTGTCGTCACGTCCCGGACCAGTTTGGTCGGGCGAGCCGACGAGGCTCTCCCGACGTGGTTCGACGCGGTCGTGATGCACGGCGCCCGCCCGGAAGCACGGAAGCAGCGCCGCGCATCCCACCCGCGATATGTCGGGGAAGGCAGCGAGCCCGTACGCCGGACGCCGCCCGCACCGGCCGGTCCCCATGTCCGGCCCTTCGGCACCGTGAGCCTCGGGGCGGAGCTGCCGCCGCGCGCCCTCACGGTCACCCGGGGCGATCTGGTCAACTACGCCGGAGTCGCGGGAGATCCGAATCCCATCCATTGGAGCACCGCGGCCGCCGCGCTGATGGGGCTGGAGACCGTCGTCGCGCAGGGCATGTTCACCATCGGGCTCAGTGTGGACTTGCTCACCTCCTGGCTGGGCGATCCCGGCGCGCTGCGCTCCTACAACGTGCGCCTGACCAACCCCGTCCACGTCGGCGTGACCGGCGGACGGATCGAGTTCGCGGGCCGGGTGAAACACCTGGACACGGCCACCCGTACCGCCACCATCGCGATCACCGCCGAGCACGACGGACGCAAGATCTTCGGTCGCGCGACGGCCGAGGTCGTCCTCGCGTGACCGCACGCTCCGTCCGCGCCGCCAGAATCGATGGGTTTGGCCCGGAGCAGCCGGGGCACGTTGGAGGCGGAGCGCGCGCCCGCCGGGGCCGGCGACGCGAACTCGGCACCCGATCGAGCGGGCAACCGGCCCGCTCGCACCCGAAAGGACCGGTATCTGTCGTGGTTGTGCTTCTTGCTGTGATCGGCTCGGCTTCCCTTGCCGTCATCGCGGTTCATGCCACGGTCGTCGCCCGCAGCTTGGCGGAACTCCGTTCCCCGCGCCGCGATGGCGCGGTCCGGGAGGCCGAGCGGGACACGGCGCGGCTCACCGGCACCACGGTCTGATCGCCCGCGCCATCCTTTCGGCAGCTTCGCCATCCGCGCAGGTCGACACGGTCATGTCTCGGTCGGATGTCGGATCGGATACGATCTTGACTGTTTCTCGGTCCAGCAAACGGCCGCGGAGACAGTCGGCGTGCGCTGGTGCCGCCCCATGGTGATCGGAGGCCGGGTTGTCGGTGTTCGCCGACGACGGCAATCGTGCTGTCATTCGTTCTGCCACAATCGGACCCGCGACCGGTGGTGTCCGTGCGGCGTGACGGGACAGACGACGATCCCGAAGTGATCGTGGACGCGGATTGGCCGTGGCAGCAACCTTCCGTGCTGCTGATCGAGGACGATCCGGGGGATGCGTTGCTGGTGGAGGAACTGGTCGTGGACGGCGCGCCCGGGTTGCAGCTGCACTGGGTCCGGTCGCTTGCGGAGGCCGCCGAGCATCTGGCCACCGCCGAGCCCGACTGCGTGCTGCTGGACCTGCATCTGCCCGATGCCCAAGGGCTCGAGGCGGTAGAACGCATCCGCCGGCACACCGACCAGGTCGCGATCGTGGTGATGACCGGTCTGGATCAGGAGCAGACCGGTTTGGCCGCGGTCGCGGCGGGAGCCCAGGACTACCTGGTCAAAGGCCGGGTCGAGCCCGAACTGTTCGGCCGTGCCGTGCGTTATGCGATCCAGCGCAAGCAAGCCGAGCGCACCAGCGCGGCCTTGCAGGCGATCAATATGCGCGCGCAGGAGAACGCGCGGCTGGAACGTGGCCTGCTGCCCACTCCGCTGCTGCGCGGGAAGCGGGTCGTCGACGTGGTGGCGCGCTACCGTCCCGGCCGGGCCCACGCGCTGCTCGGCGGCGATTTCTACGACGTGGTGCAGGACTCGGACGGCACGGTGCACGCCGTCATCGGCGACGTGTCCGGGCACGGTCCGGACGAGGCGGCGACCGGTGTGGCGTTGCGCTTGGCGTGGCGCACGCTGGTGCTGAGCGGGGTGACCGGGGCGCGGCAGCTGCGGTTGCTCGAACAGGTCCTGCTGGCCGAACGCACCGGCAGGCAGACCTTCGCGACGGTGACCAGCCTGATGTTGCATCCGGGCGAGCGCCGTGCTCAGGTGCTGCGGGCCGGGCACCCGGGCATGTTGCAGCGCTCGGCCTCCGGATTGACCTGGGTCGAGGTGCCCGGCGGGCCTGCCCTGGGCTTCCTGCCCGGTCGCGCCGAGTGGCCCGCGCACGATGTGGACCTGCCACTGGGCTCCGGGCTGATGGTGTTCACCGACGGATTGTTCGAGGGCAGGGTCGGGACCGACCAGGAACGTCTCGGCGAGGAAGGACTGATGGAGGTCGCCCGCGCCGTCCGGGCCGCGGATCCCGACTGGTTCGTCGACGAGCTGATCGGCCGCGTCGAGGCACTGGCGGGGGCGTCGGGCGGTTTGGACGACGATGTCGCCATCCTGTATCTGGGATGGCACGGCGACGGGCGAGGACAGGACCAGAACCGATGACGACGAAGACCGAGCGGCCGTCCCTGAGCACGCGACTGACCGCCCAGGCCTGGTTTCAACTGGTGCTCGCCTCGATGGTGCTGGTGGTGATCATCGGCACCGTGGCGGGCGCCCAGGTGATCGCACAGACGAACCGGGGGGCCGATCGGCTGCTCGACAAGTCGTTGCCCGCGGCGGCCGAGGCCTACAAGTTGCAGAGTGCCCTGGTGGACCAAGAGACCGGCCTGCGCGGCTACGGCATCACCGCCGACCCGCAGTTCCTGCAGCCCTACCGGGACGGCACCCGGGACGAGGCGCAGTCGGTCGCCCGCTTGCGGGAACTGCTGGCCGACCGCCAACCGTTGCTCGACGAGCTCGACGCCGTGGAGCAGTCCGCGCAGCGTTGGCGCACCGAGTACGCCGAGCCGCTGGTAGCGGGATTGACATCCGGGGCGACCCGCGGACTCGAGCCGTCCACCCCCACCCGCGGTAAGCCGCTGTTCGACGAGCTCCGGACGCGCTTCGAGGCCCAGAACAACGGTCTGGAGGCGGCCATCGCCCACGACAAAGAGGAGCTCGCGCACGTCCGCACCGTCCGGGACGCCGTGCTGGCCGGAATGGTCATCGCGTTCCTGCTGACCGGCGTGTTGCTGACCGTGTTGGTCCGGCGGTTGATCGCCCGCCCGCTCGGCTCCTTGACGGAAGCGTCGCTGCGGGTTGCGGGCGGCGACTTCGATCATCACATCGACGTGCACGGTCCGGCCGACTTGGCGACCGTCGCGCAGGCGGTGGAGAGCATGCGCCGCCGGATCGTCGCCGAGCTGGAATCCTCGCGCGCCAAGGAAGCCGTACTCGCCGAGCAGAAGACCGATCTCGATTTGCAGGCCGTGGAACTGCGCCGTTCCAACGCCGAGCTGGAGCAGTTCGCCTACGTCGCCTCACATGATCTACAGGAGCCGCTGCGCAAGGTGGCGTCGTTCTGCCAGCTGCTGGAGAAGCGCTACGGCGACAAACTCGACGAGCGCGGCAAGCAGTACATCGACTTCGCCGTCGACGGCGCCAAGCGGATGCAGGTGCTCATCAACGACCTGCTCACCTTCTCCCGCGTGGGCCGCATCACCGACCGCACCGAACCCACCGGCCTCGCCCAGTCCCTGGACAAAGCGCTGACCAATCTCTCCGCTGCCATCGATGACACCGACACCCGGATCCGGCACCCGGAGGAGCTGCCCGAGATCATCGGCGATCCGACGCTGCTGACGATGCTGTGGCAGAACCTGATCGCCAACGCCATCAAGTTCCGTCGGCCCGATCACCCACCGGAGATCGAGATCACCTGCGAGCCGGGTGAGAACGGCGGCGACTGGCTGCTGTCGGTCTCCGACAACGGCATCGGGATCGCACCCGAATTCGCCGAGAAGGTGTTCGTCATCTTCCAGCGGCTGCACAATCGTGAGGAGTACAGCGGAACCGGCATCGGGCTGGCTGTGTGCAAGAAGATCGTGGAGTATCACGGCGGCCGGATCTGGATCGATACCGATTACACCGCGGGCACCCGCTTCTGCTTCACGCTGCGGACCGCCGACATTCCCGCCCCCGAAGGAGCCACCGTATGACCTCCCCCGGCCAGCCGATCGACATCCTGCTCGTCGAGGACGATCCCGGCGACGAGCTGATGACGCGAGAGGCCTTCGAGGACAACAAGATCGGTAACACCCTGCATGTCGCCAGGGACGGCGAGGAGGCGCTCGAGTTCCTCTACCGCCAGGGCCGGTACCCGGACGCGCCGCGGCCGGACCTGATCCTGCTCGATCTGAACCTGCCCAAGTACGACGGCAGGCAGGTGCTGGAGAAGATCAAAGCCGACCCCGATCTGGCGCATATTCCGGTGGTCGTGCTGACCACCTCCGCGGCCGAGGAGGACATTCTGCGCAGCTACCGGCTGCACGCGAACGCGTACGTCACCAAGCCGGTCGACCTCGATCAGTTCGTGGCCGCCATCAAGCAGATCGATGATTTCTTCGTCCAGGTCGTCCGGCTGCCGCGCCAAAACTTGTAGCGGCGTCCCCTCGCGAAACCGCGTCGGCTCTGCCGGGCTGTGGCACAGCGTTTTACGGATGCCACGCGATGGCCGGGGGCCGGAACTTCCCGGCCGCCACCCGGGATGAATGGGGAATGATCAACTGGGTATAGCCTCGGGGAGCATGGCACACGTACGGCGAACACGGCCGCCGAGCCCGATGACGGTCCACGTGCTCGGCGTGACGGGTACAGCGCACCGATCCCCGACAGGGAGGTAACGAGGTGACGGCGCATCGACGCCCTTGGCACGGCACGACGACGGGACGACCGGACCGCGACAGACGCACTCCGATCCCGGCGGCTGGTGCGCGCTCGTGAGCGCGGGCGAGCAGGTCCCGCTACCCAACGCCGTGACGCCCCTGGAGTTGGATTTCGCTGCCGAGGCGGTGCACTTGGCGACCGTCCGGCACACTCTCCAGGAATGGCTCAGCAAGTGCGGGATGGCGGCCGCTCCGGCCTACGACGTGCTGCTGGCCGTCGGTGAAGCGTGTACCAACGCCGTCGAACACGGCCATCACGGCGACGGAGGCGTGGTGCGCTTGCGCGCATCGATCGAGGGCGACGAACTCCGGGTGACCATCGCCGACAGCGGCCGATGGAAACAACCCGATCCCCAGGCGGATCCGCTGCGCGGGCGCGGCATGCCGCTGATCCGCGCGCTCATTCCGGACGTCAGCGTGACCACCGGCGATTCCGGCACGGTGGTCGATCTGCGCACCCACTTCTCGGAATAGCTTCCGTATCTATGCCCGGCCGGGCGCGTTGTCCTGCGCGTCCCGCAACCGGACGTTGTCGGCGTGCAGCCGGTCGTTGTCCGCGTGCAGGTCGGCGTTCGCGTCCTCGAGGTCGAGAATGCGGCGGATGCCCGCCAGGTTCACGCCCGTGGCGACCAAGTCGGTGATCCGCCGCAACCGGGCGAGGTCGTTACCGCTGTAGCGGCGGGTGCCCCCGTCGCTGCGCGCGGGAGTCAGCAACCCGTGACGCTCGTAGAGCCTGAGCGTCTGCACGCCGATTCCGGCCAGGCCGGCAGCGACCGAGATCCCGTACACCGCTTGGCCCGGATCCGGCAGATGCCCCGAGTCGCCCCTCTCCCGCGTCATCCATCCTCACTTCGAGTTGCCCAACAGATTTCCTAGTTTAGCGCCTTGCGCTCAACTTCTCGCGATGCTATAAAAAATCTATGTCAGGTAACAGAGGTTATCTGACCCCTACTACGGAGAATGGAGTGAGTGGAGGTGGCGACCATGCTGATGCGCACCGATCCGTTTCGCGATCTGGACCGTCTGACGCAGCAGGTGTTCGGCACGAAGGCGCATCCAGCGGTGATGCCGATGGATGCCTGGCGCGCGGGCGAGGAGTTCGTCGTCGAGTTCGACCTGCCCGGCATCGACCCCGAATCCCTGGACCTGGATATCGAGCGCAATGTGGTGACGGTGCGCGCCCGCCGTCCCGAACTCGACTCGGGCCGTGAGATGATCGCCGCTGAACGTGCCCGCGGCGTGTTCAGCCGTCAACTGTTCCTGGGCGAGAACCTCGACACCGACAAGATTCGCGCCGATTACACCGACGGCGTACTGCGGCTGACGATTCCGGTCGCGGAGAAGGCCAAGCCGCGCAAGATCGAGATCGGCCGCGGCAACGGGCACAAGGCGATCGACGCCTGAGCCGGCCGCGGAGAAGCGGGCCCGGGACCCCGGGCCCGCACCCGGCCGGGAACGCGAAAGGCGTTACCGCACAGAGGTTATCCTTGCGAACGGAACACCTGATGGAGCACCCGATCATGACATCGACCGAACGGCACGTCCCGCCGCTCGCGACGGCCGCGTCCGGAACCGAGGTTTCCCCCGAAGCCGCGGTCGTCTGGCCCGACCCCAGCCCGCTGGACGCCTGGTGGCAGCGAATCATGCACGCCGATCCGTGGCCCGACGCCGCGTGACCCGGACCATCCGTTCGTGACCGGCCTGCCCCACCACCGGACCGCGGCGGATTTCTGGCGCCGCGGCACGGTGGTCTGGTTCAACATCGAGAAGGGTTTCGGATTCCTTCAGCCCGCGGACGATCCCACGCAGGTCTTCGTCGAGTACACCAGCATCGAGACGACCGGATACAAGTCGTTGTACGCAGGCCAGCCCGTCCTCTTCACCGCCACCATGCGCAAGCGCGGCCCCGAAGCCACGGCGGTGCGTCCGCTGCTTCCGGACGCTCGGCCGCGGTCTCGATGATCGGCACCATCATGACGCTGCCCGCAGCGGCGCGACGACCGCGTGGTTCGCGCGACACTCGCGCGGCCACACCGGGACAGTGATATAACCGGACATACGTGTCCGGAGACGTCATGGGCCGGAGCGCAAGTCGCAAGCTCGTCGGAGGTGGTCGCGTGACTTCGGACCCGCCGCGCCTCGAGCCGGTTCCGCCGCACCGGAGATCCGGAACTCCCGCCGGTATGGAGTTCGGGATCTACGTTCCGCAGATCGTCCCGGAGTACGAGACGCTGCTGGGCCTCGCGCGAACCACCGAGCGAACGGGCTTCGACTCGCTGTGGTTGTTCGACCACCTCTACGCGCCCGGGCTCCCCGACCATCCGGCGCTCGAGGCGTGGACAACCGCCACCGCGCTGCTCGCCGACACCACGACTCTGCGGGTCGGCGCCTTGGTGCTGTGCAACAACTTCCGGCACCCGGTGCTGCTCGCCCGCATGGCCACCACCCTCGACCTGATCTCCGGAGGGCGGCTCGAGTTCGGCCTCGGCAGCGGTTCGGTGCGCGAGGAGCACCGGCAGGCGGGCCTGCCCTGGGGGTCGGCCTCGGACCGAGCCGAGCGGCTCGGCGAAGCGCTCGAGATCATCACCCGGATGTTCGCCTCCGAACGCACGTCGTTCCAGGGCCGGCACTACCAGGTGACCGAGATGCCCAATCGGCCGCGACCGGTCCAGCAGCCGCGACCCCCGATCCACATCGGAGGCGCGGGGCCGAAGTACACCATGCCCCTGGTCGCTCGTTACGCCGACGTCTGGAACGTGCCCACCTACGGACTGCGCGATTGGCCCGCGCTCACCGGCGTGCTGGAGAAGGAATGCGCACGGATCGAGCGGGACCCGGACTTGATCCGCCGATCGCACCAGGCCGTCTTGGCGGTGGCCGCGCACGAGCGCGATCTCCCCGAATTGCGGGCGCGCGTCGGCCGCCGCTTCGCCGCCGCGGCGTTCGGCGTCGACGACGGTTACATCGGGACGCCCACCATGCTGGTGGATCGACTGGGCGAACGAGCCCAGCAGGGCATCTCCTCGTTCGTGTTCATGGTCGGGGCGAAACACGCCGCGGCGACGATGGAACTCTTCGCGGCCGAGGTCATGCCCCGGCTGTGAGCCGGACACCCGCGGCGAAAAATAGGTATACCCCCGGCCGATCGGCCGTCGTGCGGTGAACCACGCCTACGAGAGACTGACCTGGTCGGTGACATCAGCACGATGATTTCGAGGCTCTATGTACCAGCGCGATCCGAAGCACACCGGAAACGTCGGTGACTGCCCCTCCGCTCGACGAGAGGCAACGCTGATGATCCGGCGTTGCGAATGCTGCGGCCATCTGCTGGCGCCCCTGTTCGACGCGTGTTCGTCCTGCCGATCCGCTGATCTGGCCTGGGTTCCGTGCTCCGGCACCGGATCGGTCGTGTCGTGGCGGGTGGTGCAGTGCGCCGCGAATCCACGCGCCGAGGTCGAGCGCTGCACGATCGCCATCGTGGAACTCGATGAAGGTCCGTGGTTGTACACGACGATCCATGGCGAACTGCCGTCCTCTTCCACCGGGCCGGTCCGTGTGCGGTTCCGGGCACGTTCCCGCGGGGACAGATTCCCGGTGTTCGCGGTCAACCGTGAGGCACGGGCCTCGGACGCCAGCCAGCAACCGGCATAACTCCGCTTCTGCCCCGCGCTCCCTCGGCTGGGCCGAGCCGTATGCCGCCATCGCCTCCGGCGACACCCTCGATGATGGGCACCCGGGCGTGCTACGTTTGAGATCGACATTCTCTGATAGGAGAATTAGATTATTCACGGTCCGAGGCCTCGCGAGCTCGAGCCGTGGCGCCGAGCAGGAGGAAGCCGTGGCGAGCGTCCTGAGCAGCCTGGAAGAACGTGGCCGCATTCTGCGGGAACTGGGGTTCGTGACCCGCCGGGTCGGCGACGAACTGCACGGTCGCGCCGAGATCACGCCCGAGATGCACGTACCGGGCACCGCCGTGCTGCGCACGTCCATCCTCGCGACCTGGGCCGACACCGTTTCCGGCCTGCTGGCCTCCCTGGCGATGGGCCCGCGGGTACCGGTCACGCTGGAACTCGACGTCAACCTGTACCGTCCCGCCCCCGGTACGGGCGAGGTCAGGGCCGTCGGACGAACGGTGAAAGCGGGTCGCTCGGTCTTCGTGGCGGAGTTCGAATTCAGCGTCGATGCCGAGCCGATCGCCCTCGGGGCCGCTTCCTTCATGGTGGCGCCCGATCCGGACGTCCAGTTGCCGCCGCGGCTGAGCGTCGAACTGCCGCCCACCGCGGAGCGGCTGCCGATGCCGTTGGCCGAGCGCGCCGGCTGCCTGCGGGTCGCCCCCGGAACGGTGGTGCTGCCGCGGTCGGCCGAGGGGCTCAATGCCTCCGACACCATCAACGGTGGTCTGCTCGCTTTGGCCGCGGAGGAGGCGGTGCTCTCGCTGGCCCCCGGCGACAGCCTCGGTTTCCTCGGCCTGCGCTACGTGCTCGGCGCCCGGGTGGGCCCGGTGGTCGCCGACGCGCGGTTGCACGAGGGACTGGGCCGGGTCGAAGTGCGCGACACCGGCAACGACAATCGGCTCACCACGCTGGTAACCGCCCGCATTTTCGGCAGGTGAACGGCCTCAGCCCTGCGGTACCACGCCGCGAGGCAGGATGAGCGCCAAGTCGTTGTAGGTCACGATGCCCGGTGCGGCGGCGACAACGGCGGGAACGGCGTTGATGACCGGCATGGCGGTCATGATGTGCCCGAGGGTCATGAAATCGGCGATCGTCTCGGCCTGGAAATCCGGGGGCGGCAGAAAGCTGACGACGTTCCGCACCGTCGGACGGCCGTCGACGCGCAGCACCCACCCGTCCTGCTCGATCCGCCAATCGGGCTCGAGCGTCTGCCCCTTGCGCCAGCGGACGTTGATCTCGACGAGGGTCCGGTCGCCCGCTCGCCCTTTCCAGCTCGCGTAGACGCCGGCGACACAGCCCGCCGGAATGGTCCACGACCCCAGATCGAGATCGGCGGTGGTCTGCGCGTACTGCGCGTCACAGCGCACTTCGTCGAGTTCGACACCGAGAGCGTCGCCGATCAGTCGCACGGCCTCACCGAACACGCCGGTGCCGTGGGCGGTCATCGCGGGCAGGGCGGGATCGTCGATCGGCCTGCCGAACCCCACCGGCTTCTCGGTTTCCGGCGAGTCGTAGAACGTGGTGTCGGCGGCCTCGTCGATGGTCACCTTGTCGACCCGGTCGCAGATGCCCGCGGCCACCACTGCCAGCAGATTGATGTACCCCGGGCTGATGCCGGACCCGAACATGGTGGAACCGCCGCGGCGGCATGCCTCGGCGATCCGGTCGCGGCCGTCTCCCTGGTTGTGGCCGGTGATGAACGAAGCGGTCGCGACGACATCGACCCCCGCCGACAGGATGCGGACCAGTTCGTCCACGTCGATCCACATGGGGTTGTAGACCACGCAATCCGGCTTCAGCGCCAGCAGAGCCTCGATGTCGTCGGTGGCCGTGACCCCCAAGGGCTCGATACCGCACAACTCGCCGGCATCGCGCCCCACCTTGTCCGGCGACCAGGCGTAGCAGCCGACGAGTTCGAACAGCGGATTGGCCGCGATGGCCCGCACCGAACTCTTACCGACATTCCCCGTGGTCCATTGAACGACCCTGTACGCAGGTGTGTTTGACACGCGCTCAGCATAGAAGCCGACAGCACCATTTCGAAGTGGAATTCTCATTTTCGAGAACTTTGCTCTCATGCTGCGCTGGGCACCGGCCCCGTGGCGCGCTCAGGCCCGGGCGGGCACTCCCAGGACCGCCGGAGTCGCCACACCGACGCAGACCTGTACCCGGTCCTGATAGAAGGCGACGTGCCCGTGTAGGCGCGCCACTTGACGGATCGGGTCGTCGTAACCCCAGCACACGGCGGTGTCGCCGTCGCCGTCGAAACGCCAGTAGGTCGCCTGCCCTTTGAACGGGCATCGGCTGCTGCGCGCGTCGTCGCGCCGGAGCGCGACCCGCACGTCCTCGCGGGGGAAATAGAACACCAGACCGTGGTCCTGCTCGTCGACGAGCAGCGGCCGCGTCGTCTCGGCGACGAGCCGGTCGCCGAGCCGGGCCGTGACGAGGTTGCGGCGGCGGTGGATGTCGACGCGATAGTCGGGTCTGGCCGCGAAACCGGAGTGCTCGACCTCCGCGGCGGTCCGCTGTTCGTCCATTCGAGGATTCCTTTCCGAAGCCCGACCGGTCACAGCCGCGCGGCCGCCGGGATCGCGGCGTGTTCCCGGCGCAGCGGGCGGATCATCGCCTCCTGCGTGAACGAGGCGATCAAGCGACCGTCCTCGGTGTGCACCTGGCCGCGGACATACGACATGCCCCCGCCCACCTGCGTGCTCTCGTGGGAGTACAGCAGCCAGCCGTCCCACCCGGTCGGCTCGTGGAAACTCACCGTCACGGTCATGACCGCCGTCGAGATGGTGTGGTGCGCCTGGCTGGTGCCGACACCCGCGTGCGCGCGCATGGTCGCCGAGACCGAGAGGTGACCGGTGAAGTGGGCGAGCAGGGCCTTGGCGAGGTCGTCGCGGACCGGAATCGGTTCGTAGCGCAGCCAGGCGGACAACTCGGGCGGGCCGACCTCCGCGGGGTCGTTCACATCGGCGACGCCGACGATCCGCAGCTCGCGGCCCGCCATCGGCATCTCGGCCACGATCGCCTCCTCCGGCCCGGCGACTCGCGGGCGTGGCGCGTGATGCCGGATGACGTCGGCTGCCGGTGTGTCGGCCAGGACGGCGACCGATGCGCAGCGGCGACCGTTCTGCCGCACCGCCACCACCGCCGCGGCCATCGAACGTCCCTCGTGGGTCACGTCGACCACGAACTCGAGGGGCTCGTCCGGATCGACGACACGGGTGAAGATGGCGTGCGCCGACCGGATCGATCTGCCGGGCAACCGTTTCGCGACCGCGACGAGGGATTGCGCGAGGAGCTGGGTGCCGTCGACCACCTTGCGCGATCCGCCGTCACTGGCGCCGGTGAAGGTGTTCACGCCGACGGGAACGACATCGAAGATCTCGAGCATCCGCGTCACCGAGGACTCGCCGGGCGCGGCCGTGTCCTCGATGGCGTTGGGCGCGTCTTCCCCCGGGCCGCCCCCGGGCCGGTCATGGCTCACTTGGTTCCTTCTTCTCGGTGCCGGGTCCGCGGTGACCTGCTGCGGCGCGGCGGACCCGCGGTCACGCGGCGCAGCGCCTGCGCGTACTCCCCCGGGCCGGGATGAAAGCCTTCCAGCCACCAGGTCGCCCCCGCCGCCGCGATGGCTTCGACCGTGGCACAGGCCGCCTCAGGGCGGTCGGCGGGCGTCCGGCCGGTGATGACGACGTCGAACGCGGACCCGTCCGTGCGATGTTCGGCGACCGCGCCGACCAGTTCGGTGACGATCCGCGGCGTCGGTCCGAACGACCCGTCGGAACCGATGATCATCGGGGCGACACCGTCCCAGCGGGCGGCACGCCGCAGCGGAGAGCGATTGGGCCAGTTGCCGCCGATCCAGATCGGCGGGCGAGGTCGTTGCACCGGGGTCGGCAGAAACGTCACGCCATCGGCCGACAGGTGGGTGCCGTGGAAGTCGACCTCCACACCGGACCACAGCGCGGTGAGCAGAGCCAGCCCCTCGTCCAACCGCTCGGCGACCGCACGTGGCTCGGCCGGTTCGCCCCAGGTGCCGTACTCGGCCGCGAGAGTGAAGCCGAGTCCGGCGCCGAGTACCAGGCGGCCGCGGGAGAGCCGGTCCAGCGAGGCCGTCTGCCGTGCCAGCGTGCCGGGGCGGCGGCGCGCGACCGGCGTCACCAACGGGCCGAGACGGATGCGCTCGGTCGAACTCGCGATCAGCGTGAGCAGCACCCAGGGATCGGCGACTTCGACAGCGCCGTAGGGAAATACGACGTGGTCCCAGACGAAGAAGCCGTCCCACCCGGCCTCCTCCGCGCATCGAGCCAGGTCGGCGACCTGACGCGGTTCGGCGAAGTCGCCGAGGCAGGGCACACAGAGGCCGTACCGCAAACCGTTCTCACCCCCGGGCGTAGCCGTGCGACGCGCAGCCGCCTTTCACTTGAGCATGCTGCCCGCGTCGATCGGCAACGGAACACCGGTGACGAAACGAGACTCGTCCGAAGCGAGGTAGAGCACCGCGTTGCTGATGTCGACCGGCTCCACCCACGGGATCGGCAAAGTGTGGAACATCCGGCAGATCGGCTCGAGATCGGCGGGGCCCGGGTTCTCCAGATCGGGGCGGAACAGCTTGTAGGTGCCCTCGTTCATCACCATCGGCGTGTTCACGTGCGTCGGATGCACCGAGTTGACCCGGATCGAGTGGTGGCCGAGTTCCACGGCGAAGGTTCGCATGAGCCCGACGACGCCGTGCTTCGCGGCGACGTAGTGACCCACGTTCGGGTACGCCTTGAGGCCGCCCACGGAGCTGGTGAGCACGATCGAGCCGCCACGGCCGCCCGCGATCAGGTGCGGCGCACCGGCTTTCACGGTCTTCCACACGCCGCCCAGGTTGACGTCGATCATGTCGTCCCACAGGTTCTCGTCGAGGTCGAGCAGTTGCCCGCCCTCGTTGCCGATACCCGCGTTCGCCACGATGACGTCCAGCCGGCCGAGCTGCTCGACGCCGCTGTCGACGGCGGTCTTCAGCGCGGCGAAGTCGCGCACGTCCACCTCGGCGGTGAACACCCGCCTGCCTTCGGCTTTGACCAGATCGGCGGTGGTCGCCAGATCCTCGGCGGTGGACATCGGGAAGGGCACGTTGTCGAGCTGCTTGCACACGTCGACGGCGATGATGTCGGCGCCTTCCTGCGCCAGCCGCACCGCGTGGCTGCGGCCTTGGCCGCGCGCGGCACCGGTGATGAACGCGACCTTTCCTTCGACCCGTCCGGTCATGGTTACCTCTATTCGTTGTTCCGCCGAGAGGGCTGGTTCGTGAGATCGCCCGAAAGCGGGGAGTTACCCCTGCTCAGGAGTTGGGCGTGAAGGTGATGTGGAGGTCGGTGAGCCCGCGCAGGATGTAGGTGGGCTCGTAGCTGTAGCGCCGCTCCTCCGCGGGGCCATGGCGTTGCTCGTCGATGGTGATGTCCAGCATCCGGTCCAGGATGCGTTCGATCGACACGCGCCCTTCGACCCGAGCCAGCGGGCCGCCCGGGCAGGAGTGCACCCCACGCCCGAAGGCCATGTGTTCGCGGAAATTCGGCCGGTCCAAACGGAATTCGTGCGGACTCTCGAATCGCCGCGGGTCCCGGTTGGCCGCGCCGGGGCAGAACATCACCGTCGAACCCACCGGGATGTCGATATCGCCGATGGTCGTCGCGCGCTTCGCCAGGCGGAAACCGCTCTTGACCGGCGAATCCATCCGCAGCGACTCCTCGATGAACACCGGAATCAGGCTGCGATCCGCGCGCAGCCGCTCCTGCACCTCGGGATGATCGCCCAGCACCCGCAGTGACGCGCCCAGCAACTTCGCGGTGGTCTCCTGCCCGGCGGCGAACAAGAAGGTCGCCGAGCGCACCACGTCGATGACCTCGGGTGTGGAGCCGTCCGGGTACTTCGCCAGCGCCAGCGAGGTCAGGACGTCGTCGCGCGGCTCGCGCCGCCGATCGCTGATGTACGAACCGAATTTCTCGTCCAGCCACTCCAGCGGATTGCTCGACACGACCTCTTTGTCCAGCGCGCCGACCCGCGACCCCGGACGCTCGGCGCCCAAGGCGATGCGGAAGTCCTCGTGGTCCTCCTCCGGCACGCCCAGCATGTCGGCCACGACCAGCAACGAGAACGGCTTGGCGTATTCGGCGAGGAATTCACACCGCCCGCGCTCCAGGAATTCGTCGAGCTGGCGGTCGGCCAACCGCCACATGAAGTCCTCGTTCTCCTTCAGCCGCGCCGGCGTCAGCAACCGGTTCAGCAACGACCGCGCGTAGGTGTGCTGCGGCGGATCCATCGTCACCATGTGCTCGAACATCGGCAACTGGCTGCGGTGCTGTTCGAGCAACTCGGTGAGGTCGTCGCCCTGGACTTCGAACGGCAACGGCGGGAACGGACCTCCCACGGCGATCGCGGAGGAGAAGACCTCCGAGTTCTTCAGCACCTCCGTCGACTCCTCGTATCCGGTCACCGCGTACACCCCGTACCGCGATTCCCGCGTCACCGGGCACTTGGCCCGCAGGTGATCGAAGTACGGATGCGGATCCGGTACGACGGCCGGATCGGTGAAGTAGTCGACCGAATCGAAGTCAGTCATCGAGAGCACTCCTGGGTGATAGAAGCTACTTAGCGAAAGGATAACATTATTCTCTTCCAGAGCGAAGATCATTCTCCCATGGCCGCGGGGAGATTCGCTCGCGCGGTAGAGCGGGGATCAGGGCAGGTAGACCCGGCTCGCCAGCCAGCGGCCTCCGACGAGTTCCATGGTCATCTCGACCCGGCTGCGATCCACTCGCGGATCCGCCGAGGCGGAATTGGTCACCGTCTGATCGATGAACAGCAGGACTTCGACCTTCGTCTCCGTCGCCGACTTGACCGCGGCGTCGAGCACCGTTCCCTTACCGGTCGCCTTGTTCTCCAGCAGCAGCTGGCGCAACTGGCCGCTCGAGCGGGTGTACATATCCCGGAACTCGCCCGTCGCGCCGTCCAGTACGGCGGCGAAATCACGGTCG
Organism: Nocardia sp. NPDC047648; assembly: GCF_040642815.1. Lineage (NCBI taxonomy): Bacteria > Bacillati > Actinomycetota > Actinomycetes > Mycobacteriales > Nocardiaceae > Nocardia > Nocardia sp. NPDC047648. The sequence goes on from NZ_JBEYSX010000001.1 coordinate 346,494, forward strand.
AGGGTGCCCGAGTCCACGCTGGTCAGCGTCATGGCGTACGAGCGGGCCGCGGAAAGCCCGGCCGCCGCCGCGGCGTCCACGTCGCGTTCCTTCTTCAGCTGCCAGCCCAGGACGGCCGCCGCCGCTATGGCGGCGACCGCGACGGCCGCGGTGACGGGCAGCAGGGCCCGCCGGATCAGCGGGGTCACGCGCGACAGCAGGCCCGGTCGCGCGGACGCGCTCGGCTGCCGTTCGGCGGCGTCGCCGTCGGCAGGCTGCTCGGCCGGGGCCGGATCCGTCACGGCGGCCGTCTCCTCGGGCGCCTCCTCGGCCGCCTCCTCGGCTTCGCCCGGGGCGGTCGACAGCTTCCGCTCGGTCGCTACCGAGGTCGCGGTATCACTGTGGCTCATGATGACTCCTCGCTTGTGGTGGGTGTGCACTGTCAGGCCGACCGTGGCCGCGGCCGGTCATCGCCGCGGCGCGGGTGGCGGGGGCGGCAGCGGCGGTCCCGCGAACGTGAGTGGAAGCGACAGCGGCCCGATCGGGGTGGGGGTGGCCTGCTGGTCGGCACGCACGCCCGGCGGCGGGCCGTCCGGGATCTCCTCTCCCGCCGGACGTGGCGCATTGCGCGCGCCGCGGATCAGCACCGAGGGATCGTGGTCGGGACACGACGTGTACAGATAGGGCTCCGGGAAGTCCGGCAAGGACGGCGGACGGCGCGGCAGGTCGTAATCACAACTGCGGCGCGGGTACAGATTCACCAATCCCCAGACGCCGCCGTCGTGGAACGCCACGCCTATCGCGTCCAGCGTGGAACCGGCGCGCTCGGTCGGGAAGAAGAACTCCTGGAGAGCGGGCACTCGCTTGGATGTCGTGTCCGCCACCACCGCCAGGTTCTCCAGCAGCGCGGCGCCCGCGCCCGAATTCTCCGCGAGGACCGCGTCGAGCGCACGCAGGGTTCCCGGTGCGGCGGCGAGCAATTCGGCGTAACCACCGGACTTCTTCTCGACACCGCTCAGCAAGGCGTTCGTGTTGCCCGCGAACTCGATCAGACCCGGACCGAAATCACGGACGGTCGCGAGCACCGACCGGCTGTCCCGCAACAGGCTCACCGTCTGCGGGAGCACCGAATCCAGGGTGGAGACCAGGAATACGCCGCCGTCGACGATATCGGCGAGCTTGCCCGGCCCCGCCGGGCTCACGCCGAGTTCGTCCACGATGGCCGCCAGCTGGGCGGGATCCACCTGGGCCAGTGCCGAATCCAATTCGGAGAGCGTCTTCCACAGCGGCGTCGGCGTCGTGGTCGCCTCGACGGCGATCTCCGCGCCGTCGGTGAGGTACGGCCCGTCGTCGCGGGTGGGGCGGAAGTCCAGGTATTGCTCGCCGGCCAGGGACAGGCTCGCCACGCGCACCTCCCCGTCGGCGGGCACCCGGATGTCCGCGTCGACGGCGGCGACCGCGACCAGTCCCGCGCCGGTCAGCTCCACCGATTCGACCCGGCCGATCGGTACTCCGCGCAAGGTCACCTGCCGACCGGCCAGCAGGCCGCCGGAATCGGCAAGGTGCACCCGCACCGTGATCGTCGCTGCCGCCGGATCCACGCCGAGCGCGCCGAACATCAGATAGCCGACGCCCACCACCAGGGTGAGCACCAGCGCGCCCGCGGAAAGGCCCGAGCGCCTGGCTCGTCCCGCGCGCACGACCGTCACCAGCACGCGCGCAGGCAGTTCCAGCGCCGCCGCGCGCGTGCTCATCGGCCGGTTCCCGTCACCCGTTGCTGGAGCTTCAGCAGTGTGTAGGTGAGGGTGCCCACGAACGCTTCCCAATCCCGCGCGTCCGGCAGGCGGCTGGCCGGATCACCGGGATGGTTCGGGTCCGGCAGGACGCCGAGCGCCAGATCCCGCATGTCGGCGTCGACGCTCGCCGAGGTGCTGCTGGTGACGGCGATGACCGGTCCGAGCATCGCGTTCATCGCCGCCACGCTCGCGTTCGGGTCGGTCGCGGCGGCATTGAGTTCCGCGGCGATCCGGTTGATGTCGGCGACCATGCCGGTGGTGGCGGCGCCGTTCAGCCCCGGCAACTTCGCCAGCCGGCCGCTGATCTGATCCACCCGCCGGACCAGTGCCAGCGCTTGCCGCGCGTTGTCCTGCAGCGTGGTCAGCGCGGGGCCCGCCGCGAAGACCACATCGTCGATGGTGCGACGCTGGGCGTGCACCTGCCGGGTGAGCTCGTCGATCTGGGCGAGGGTGGTGCGGATGTCCTCCGAGCGGGCGGCCAGTGCCCGCACCACTCGGGTGGACTGCTCGATCAAGGCGCCGACCCGTTCGCCACGGTCGCCGACCGCTTGCCCGAGTCCGTTGACGAGAGTGGTGAGATTGCGGATCGCGCCACCGTTCACCAGCAGCGCGGCGGTGGTCAGCAACTCCTCGATGGTCGCGGCGGCAGCCGTGGCATCCCGGGCGATGCTGTCCCCGTCACGCAGTGCGGGGGTCGCCGGTGTGGCGTCCGGCGGCGGCGTCAGCGAGACGAAGACATCGCCCAGCGGGGTGGCGGTGCGCAGTTCCGCGCGCGTCCCGAGCGGCAGGACCACGCCTCGGTCGATGCCCATCGTGACGACGGCGGTGAAGTCGCGCACCGCCATGCCGGTCACCTCGCCGACGTCTGCCCCGGAGAGCCGGACTTTCGCCTTGGCGGGCAGGTTCAGCGCGTTGGCGAAGTCGGCGTGGACGGTGTACTTCGCGCCGCCGACGCCGGGCGCGGGCAACGGGAGGTCCTCCAGCCCCACCGAGCACGCCGTCGTCGTCGCCAGCACCGCGCCGAGTGCCGCGGCGCGCATCCCGAGTCTCCAGTTCGTCATCGCGGCAACCTCGACATCGCGTCGAGCATGTCGGTGATCCCGAAGTCCGGACCGAAGTCCTGCAAAGTTCCGGTCGCACAGCCGAGTTGGCGCAAGCCCAGGATATTGCACACCTCTTTGACGAGCTGACCGTCGAAGAACACCTTGTCCAGCAGCGCGTGCACCCGCACTCCGCGATACGGGAAATCGACCGCGTTGTACGCGTTGTTCAGCAGCAGCGGCGTCACATCGATGAACTCGGCCAGTTCACGCCGGTAGTCGGCGAGCGCGCGCGTCACGGTGTTCGCGTCGGCCACCGTGGACCGGATGCTCTCCGCGTTGTGCGTGAGCAGATCGTTCGCTTGCAGCAGGATCTGGTTGATCTGCGCGCCCGTCTCCCCCGCGCCGATGTTCAGATCGGCCAGCGCATCGCCCAATTGCGCGGTGGCGCCGCCGAATTCACGGATCACACCTTCGTTGTCGGCGGCGGCGCGCGCCAGGACGGCCAGTTGGTCCACGATCCCGGTGATCGCGTCGCGGACCTGCGCGCCGCCGTCGTCGCCCAGGCGCATCGCGTCGGCCAGTTCGTCCATGGTCCGGCGCAGTTGCGGGCCGCTGCCGGTGGTGATCGCCGCGGACACGCCCAGCAGCTCGGCGATCGGACCGTCGCCGGGCCGTGCGCCCTGCAATCGGCCGCCCATTCGGTCGGCGGCACCCAGCAGGCGGTCGAACTCGACCGGCGTCCTGGTGCGATCGAGTCCGATCCGAGCGCCGTCGGCCAGGGTGGGACCGCCCTGGTAGGCCGGCGTGAACTCGACGTGGCGGTCGGTGAGGACCGAGGTCGACAACGTGACGGCCTTCGCGTCGGCCGGGATGTCGACGTCGGCGTCGATCCGCATGGTCACCTCGACGTGCGAGCCGTGCGGCCGCACCGCGGTGACCTCACCGACCGGCATGCCGAGTACGGCCACCGCGTTGCCGACGTACAGGCCGGCCCCGTTGTCGAACGCGGCGGTCACGGTCGTGCCGGTCTCGCCGACCGCGTCACCGGCACATCCGGCCGACGCGCCGACCAGCAGCACCGCGCCGAACCGGACCAAGACTGATAGCGCTCTCATCGGCAGTCCTCGAAATAGGGCGGGAGGTCGATTCCGGGGGCACGGCTGCTGATGGCGCACATCCAGGAATCGATCAGCGGGCCTGCCGGTGCGGTGAAGTCGACTTCGTTCGCGGTGCCGGAGGCGTTGGCGAAGTTGCGCACCGGGACGGGCAGGATTTCCAAGGTGCTCCGCAGCAGTTGGTCGTTGCGGGCCAAGCTGCCGAGCAGTCCGTTCAAGCCGGTGATCAGCTCCTCGAGCTTCGGCCGGTCGTCGACGACCAGCACGCGCAACTGGTCGGCCAGGCGGCGGGTGCCGTCCATCAGCCGCTCGATCGCGTCGCGGCGGGCGACGATCTCGCCGAGCAGGTCGCGGCCCTGCGCCGTGATCGCGGCCAGGTCGCCGCGCTGCTCGGTGACCACGGTGGTCAACCGCTGCGTCCCCGCCAGCAGCGCGCCCAGCTCGCCGCGGCGATCGCCGATGATCGTGGCAAGCGCGCGCATGTTCTCCAGCAGTCCGGGCAGCACCGCGGGCACCCCGTCCAACTGGGTGGCGAGACTGTCGAGCGACTTGCTGATCTGCTGCGCGTCGATCTGCTCGAAGGTGACCGTGGCGTTCTCCAGGGCCTGCTGCAGGTCGTAGGGGACGGCGGTGTGGCGCAGCGCTATCCGTCGTCCGGGCAGTACGCCCTGCCCGGCGGGCCGCAGTTCCACGTAACGGGCGCCGAGTAAGGTGGTCAGCTTGATCGCGGCGCTGGTCTCCGCCCCGAGCGCCACGTTCTCGTCGACCGCCACCGTGACCACCACGTGGTCGCCGGCCAGTCGTTGCGTCTCGACGGTCCCGACCGGTACACCGGCGATGGTGACCGAGTCGCCTGGGCGCAGGCCCGCCGCCTGGGCGAATTCCACCTCGTAGGAGACCCGGCCGACGCCGAGCGCGTTGAACCCCAGCGCGGCGGCCAGGACGGCCAGCAGCGCCGCGAGCGCCAGCACGCCGAGCACACTGCGCCGGTGTGACTCGATCGGTTGCCGTAACGTCCGAATGGTTTGTGCGGCGAATTCTTTCGATTTCATACTGTCACCTGCAGATCGGTGATTGCTGGGGCTGCCCGGTCGCGGACGCGAGCCCCACGATCGTGGGCACGAGCGTGGCGAGGCTCGGGATCAGGTCGACGCCGAAATTGCACAGATAGGTGTCGAGATAGGCGCCTTCTTGGCTCACCCTGGCGAGGCCCTTCATCAGGGCGGGCAGGTTGAAGCCCAGGTAGGCGAAGTTTTCCTTGTTGTCCATGAAGTGCCGGGTGAAACCCGGTTCGCGATACAGCATTTCGTCGAGTTCCGGTTGCACGCCCGCGACCACGCCCGCCATCCGGTCGGTCAGGGTCGCCGCGGTGCTCAGCGTGCCGAGCAGTTCCTCGCGGTGCAGTGCCAGGCCGTCGATGACCGCGCGCGATCGCGTGATGAGCGCGCTCACCTCACCGCTGTGCACCGCGAGATCACCCACCACCTGGTTCAGGTTGGTGATGACCGCGCCCAGTACCTGATCCGGTCCGGCGAGCGACCGGGCCAGTGTCGAGACCTGGTCGATCAGCAGCACCACCGACGTGTTGTCCCCCTGCAAAGCCCTGATCAGTGCACCGGTCACATTGTCGACCTGGGCGGGGTCGAGTCCGCCGAACAGCGGCTCGAATCCGTTGAGCAGCGCTGAGATGTCGAAGGAGGGTTCGGTGTGCTCGAGCCGGATCTCCCCGCCCGGCCGCAGCGGGGACGGGTCACCGAAATCGGCAGGCGAGAGGCCGAGGTACCGCTGGCCGATGACGTTCTGGTAGGTGATCGACGCCTTGGTGTTGCCGGACAGCCTCTGGGCGTCCTCGACGCGGAACCGCACCCGGGCTCGCGTACCGTCCAGCTCGATCTTGTCGACGCGACCGACCCTGACCCCGGCCATGCGGACGTCGTCGCCCACCCGTAAACCGCTGACGTCGCTGAACACCGCCGAGTACGGATTGGTCCGGCCGTCGATTCCGCGGTCCAACGTCACGAAGGTGACCCACAGCAGGGCGACGGCGGCGGCCACGAAGAGGCTGACGCCGATCAGGGAGCGGCGATAGCTCATCGGGCACCTCCGCCGGGGAAGGGACCGTCACCCAGCAACGGCGCGAGCAGTGATTCCGCGCCGTCGGCTTCTCCGCTCAGGACGCGGCGGATCAGCTCCTGGAGGTCCGGCGGCAGATCCGGCGGGGACGGGTAGGTGCGCGGATCCATGGCCGGTGGCAGTTCCTGGGTGGGCGCGGCGATGGGGGCGGTGCTGCAACTGGCTCCGGCCAGTTCGCCGTAGCGGGGGCAGTCGGCCCTGGTGTAGGGCGTGTGCGGGGTGAACCGGAACTGGAACTTGCCGCGTCCGCGCGGGCTGTCCTGGTTCCAGAACTCGGTGAACCACAGGTCGGACAGTTTCTTGATCCGGACCACGATCGGCCCGAAAGCCGGTGAGCCGTCGGCGAAGACGTCGAGCACCGGACCCATCTGATTCACCACGGTGACCATCTGATCGGTGCGCCGGTCCAGCGTGTCACCGACCGAGGACAGGGTCGTGCCACCGGCCGACAGCAGCCCGACGAGTTGCTGGTTCTGCTCGGCGAAGGTTCGCATGGGCAGGACGGCGTGGTGCAGCGCGTCCAGCAGATCGGGCGCGGAGGCGTTCAGGGCGCGCACGGCGCCGGCCAGCACGGTCAGCGTGGGCGGACCGCCGTCCGCGGTGAGCAGCGCGTCGAATTCCCTGGTGATGCGCTCGAGTTGCGCGCCGGCCGCGACGATGTCGGCGCCACGGCGGTCGGTCGCCGTCGCCACCGCGGCCAGCACGCCCACGGTGTTGCTCGCGCCGATCCGCGCCGCGCTCGCGATGATCTCGCGCAGTTTGGTGAGGGCGGTCTGCAACTGCACCGTCGACAGACCGCGATCCTGGCGGATTTCGGCATGCGGGGGCAGCGCGGAGCCGGGACCGTTGTCCACCAACTGGACCGACGACACGGCGAAGACATTGCTCGGGACCACCCGCGCGGTCACCGTTCGCGGGATCTCCGCCGCGGCAACGGGATCCAGGAGAAGCCGCACCCGGTTGGGACCGCCGGCGGCAGGCGCGACCTCGGCCACGGTGCCGACCAGCATGCCGCGGAACTTCACGTCCGACCGGGCGGGCAGCCCGTCGCCGAGTTGTTCCAGCAGGGCGGTCACTTCCACCTTGTCGTCGAAGCGGCCGGTGGATTTCATCAGCAGCACCGTCACGACCGCCACAGTGACCACGACGAGGATCAGCCCGCGCACGAGCAGCGAGATCACCGAGGGGCCGCGCCCGTCTTTCTCGAACAGGATCGACATGGTCATCCTCCGAGCCTCGCGCTGGCGCCGATGCCCCAGAGCGCAATCGTGAGCAGCAGATTGACGACGATCATCAGCGAGATCGCCGCGCGCATCGCCCGCCCGGCGGCGATGCCGACCCCTTGCGGGCCACCGGCGGCGTAGAAGCCGTAGTAGCACTGGACGGTCGAGGTGAGGATCACGAAGACGACCGCCTTGAGCAGCGAGTAGACGATGTCCGGTCCGTTGAGCACCAGTTGGAAGTAGTGCTCGTAGGTCCCCGCGGACAGCCCTCCGGACAGCCCGACCACCACGCGCACCGCGAGATAGTTCACCGCGAGGCACACCACATACAGCGGGATCATCGCGAGTACCGAGGCCAGGATCCGGGTGCTGACCAGATACGGGATCGAGCGAATGCCCATCGACTCCATCGCCTCGATCTCCTCGGCGATGCCCATGGCGCCCAACTGCGCGGTGAACCGGCAACCCGCCTGGGCCGCGAACGCCAGCGAGGCCATGATCGGAGCCAGTTCCCGCGTGGAGGCGGTCGAGGCGATCAACCCGACCGTCGGCTCCATTCCGAGCAGATGCAAGGCGTTGTAGCCTTCCAGGCCCACGATGGCCCCACCGGCGGCGCCCAGCACGATGATGACGCCTGCCGTGCCGCCACCGACGACGATCGAACCGTTGCCCCACGTGACATCGGAGAGGATGCGCACGAACTCGGTTCGGTAGTGGCGCAGCATGACCGGTATCGAGAACAGCGCCCGCAGGAAGAACGTCATCATGTGCCCGAGCCGCATGACAGCGGTACCCAGGCGAGCGAGCCCGCGCAGCGCGACGCGGGTCCCCGGCGGGCGGTACGGCGCGGCCATCACAACCCCTGCCGGGGCAGCAGGATCATCGACAGCTGGGTGACGCCGACGTTCACGGTCATCAACAGCAGGATCGAGGCCACCACGGTCGAGTTGACCGAGTTGGCCACGCCGGCGGGACCGCCCTTGGTGGACAGTCCCTTCTCGCACGCGACGACGGCCACGATGGCGCCGTAGACGACGGCTTTGAACAGTGTCAGCACCAGGTCGCTCACCGTCGCGAACGACGCGAAGGTGGCCACGAAACTGCCGGGCGCCCCGCTCTGGACGAAGACGTTGAACAGGTATCCGGCCAGGAAGCCGACGAAGCAGACGACACCGGTCAGCGAAACGCCGACGACCACCGCGGCGGCCAGGCGCGGTACGACCAGCCGCCGCACCACCGACACCCCCATCACCTCCATGGCGTCCAGTTCGTCCCGGATCTTCCGGGAGCCGAGATCCGCGCAGATCGCCGAGCCGACGGCGGCGGCCATGAGCAGCGCGGCCACCATCGGCGCCCCTTGCCGGATGACCGCCAGGCCGCTCGCCGCCCCCGCCAATGAGGTGGCGCCGACCTGCCCGGCCAGCAGGCCGAACTGGATCGAGAGCGTCACCCCGATCGGCAACGACACGAAGATCGTCGGCAGCACGGCCGCCGAGGCCATGAACGCCGCTTGCCGGACGAACTCGGCGAACGCGAACCGTCCGGTCGCGATGTCCACGCACAGGTATTGCAGTGCGCGCACGCCCAGCACGAACTGGCCGCCGACGGTTTCCAGGGCGGTGACGGGATGGCGGCGCAGATAGCCCCGGAACCACGCGGTGATCTCCCGGGTCGCCGACGAGGCGCCGCTGTCGGCGGCCGCACGCGTGTTCTCGCGCGCGTCGGTCTCGCGGGAAATCATCATCGATCTCGAAACTCTTCGGGCCGGCATCCGTGGACGAGCGCGCGAGAATGATCCGAAACAGGTTTATTCCACGCGAGCTCCCCGCACTGCGGTGCGAGGAATGGCCGGACATTCGAACGGTCCAGTGACTGCCACGCTTCCGGAGCGTCGAGAATATGTTCCCGGAATGCCGGCTCGGCTGTCCGGCTCGAATTTCGCCCCGAACTCACTCCGACGACGAAGCGTCACATCGCTATTGTGCGTGCCGTTACATCACGAGTCAATAGCGGGAGGAACGGACTGTAGCGATTCGATCGAGCACGAAAACCTATGAACGGCAGGATGATGAAAGCACAAATGGAGTGGCGGAGCGTCCCCACCACTCGAATCGGCGCAGTTTCGCGGAAACGGCAATTCGTTTCCGAAAACGTATTGTTTTACTCGAGCCGACGCGCGACGATATGCGCGCATGCCACGGAATCGGCGCCCCGATCGACCGCCGCTCACCGTGGCCCTGTTACGAGCCTCCTGACTACCCGCGTCCACTGTCTCGTACCACTCGGCATCAGGACACCGCATCGAATCGACCGGCGCGGATGCCCAGTGCCGAGCGGGTGCCCAGCACCCTGCTGTGCACATGCATAGCACGGAGGTGGACAATGCGTCAATAGAACCGGCGCCCGGTACTACGATACGAATTGATCCGATGACCGAATATTCCCGAAGGAGGCCGGTGGATGCCATCGTCCCGCAGGATCGGAGCACCCGACGCCAAGAATCGCGGCGTCCTGATCGACGCCGCCGAACAGCTGCTGCTGGAAGAGGGATGGGCGGCGGTGACCTCCCGCCGGGTGGCCGAGCGCGCCGGACTCAAACCGCAACTGGTGCACTACTACTTCCGATCCATGGACGAACTGCTGCTCGAAATCTTCCGGCGCCGCGCGGAGCAAGGACTCGAACTCCAGGCAGAGATGATGAAAACGGAAGAACCACTGCGCGCACTGTGGGATTTCAGCACCGACGCGACGGCGGTGCGCTTCACCATGGAATTCGTCGGACTGTCCAACCATCGGCCCGCGATACGAGAGGCGGTGGCCGGCTACGCGGAGCGATTCCGGAGCATCCAAACCGAGGTTTTGCAGCGAATTCTGAACGAATACGAATTCGATACCTCGCGCTTTCCGCCCGCGGCCATGGCGGTGCTGATGACGAGCGTTTCCCGCGTGGTCGTGCTGGAGCGGGCGCTCGGCATGTCCGGCGGCCACGCCGAAGCCTTCGAGCTGGTCGAACGCGAGATCGACAGGCTGGAGGGCAAACGCGGCGACGCCGGGCCGGGCATCGCCTGACCGGCGGCGACCGGCTGGGTTCAGCGTGCCGGAACCAGATCCACCTCGCAGCGGTATGCCGGCGGCCGGAGTTCACCGGTCCGGAACGCCTCGCTCGCGCCGACGTCCTCGGCGGGCAGTCCCGCCGCGCTGAGGGCGCACGACTTGAAAGCCCGTGCCGCCACACTCATCCGATGCTGCGCGTGATCGACCCGGTGCTCCAGTTCGGCGGGCAGGTCCACGCCCCACAAGGCGACTTCGGTGAGGCCGCGATCGAGGCAGTCGAGCACCCCGGCGCGCACCCGGTCGTCGGACCGGTAGGTCTGCGCGGCCACGGCGACGGCCGTCGGCCAGGTGTCGTGCACCGGCGTGGTCAGCGACTGTTCCAGGTCGAGCACCGTGGCGCCGAGAATCCGCAGCGGACGCACGTTCGCGTGGTCGGCGACCAGAACTGTCACCTCCCACCCGGCGGTGGTGCGGTCGAACAGCCAGCCGCCCGCGTGACGGATCACCTCGGTCGCACTCGGCGCGACGACCGCCAAGCGGTAGCGCAGCGGATGCCGCCGCGCATGGGCTCGCCAGCGTGCGACGGAGTGGAGTTCCCGAACACCTCGGTCGATGGAATCGACGGATCGTCTGACCATGGTTACCCATCCCGTAATCGAACGTGCAGTTCAGGGCAGGTCCGACCGCGAAACTTGGGTGAGCGCACGCGGTCTCGCCGACACCGGAATCGGCGAAGCCGTGCTCGGCGGCGCCCGCACGTCGAGCCGAACGGTCGAAGCCGGAGCGGACGGCACGCCAGGGCTGATGACGGAGCCCGTGCCGCTCCACCGGAAACCTACCGAACACACCGTAAATCGGTTCTTCCTGCTGTGATAATGACCTTCCAGATTTGCATTATGTGATTTACATCACATACATGCCGAAGCGGGCCCGCTCCCGCGCGTCACCCACCGGTGCACGACCTGAAATCACTTGACGCGATTCATCACTCGATCGGCAGCGCGCCAGTGCTCGTCGGCTACCCAGAGCCGGGCGAACTCCATGACAGCCTCCTCCACGGGGACACCGCCGATCACCCGTTTGATCGCAGCGGCAGGCTCGCTCGCCAGGGACCGGGCCACAGCCCGCCAGCCCTTGTCGAATTCGGCACGCGGCAGCACCTTGTCCACCAAGCCGACTCGCTCGGCGGACGCGGCGTCGAGAATGGCGCCCGAACCGGCGAGCAGCAGCGCCCGTCCCGGCCCGACCAGCCGGGTCAGTCGCTCGGCGCCACCCCACGCCGGCATGATCGCCAGCGACACCTGATTGAACCCGATCTTGATGTCGTCGGCCGCGATCCGGATGTCCGCGGCCACCGCCACCTCGGCGCCGCCCCCGAGCGCGTGCCCGTTGAGTGCGGCGATCACCGGGCCGGGGAACGCGGCCAGCCGGTCGCAGATGCCGCGCATCCGCCGGGCCATGGCCGCCGCCTGCTCTTCGGTGCGCAGCGCGGCGAGTTCCTTCAGATCCCCGCCGGAGACGAAAGCGCGATCCCCCGCCCCGGTGATGACCAGCGCGCGGGCATCGGCGGCGGCGTCGATCGCCTTCTCCAGTTCGTCCATCGTGCCGGGCGCGATGGCGTTGCGGGCGTGCGGGCGATTGATGGTGACGACCGCCAATCCCGCATCCAGCTCGAACTCGACCATAACTTGTTCTCCTACAGGGAAATATGATTCTCTTATCGAGAGAACTATAGGCATATCTCGCGCGGCGCTCCGCCCGAGACAGGAGTTCGACGATGCGCGAGATCCCCCTCGACCTGGTCCATCGCTACCAGGAGGAGGGTTGGTGGACCCCCGAGACGATCGGTGACCTCTTGGCAGGCGGACTGGCCGCCGCGCCCGGCACCGCGTTTCGCATCCACTCCGCGGTGCGGCCGTGGTCGGGGACGTTCGGCGATGTCGAACAGATCGCCCGCAGGCTGGCCGCCGGGTTGCGCCGCCGCAGCGTAGGTCCCGGCGACGTGGTCGCTTTCCAGCTGCCGAACTGGATGGAAGCGGCGGCGGTGTTCTGGGCGTCGGCCTTCCTCGGCACGACGGTGGTGCCGATCGTCCACTTCTACGGGCGCAAGGAAGTCGGCTACATCCTGGCGACGGTCCGGCCGAAGGTCTTCGTGACCACCGATCGGTTCGGCAACACCGAGTTCGCCCCAGGCCTGCGCGACGCGGTCCCGATCGTCGGCGTGGTGGGCGAGGATTTCGAGGAGCTGCTCGACCCGGCGCCGATGCCGGGGACCCTTCCGGCCGACCCCGCTGGGCCCGCGCTGATCGCGTTCACCTCCGGCACCACCCGCGCCCCGAAAGGCGTGGTGCACAGCCATCGGACGCTGGGCCACGAGACCAGGCAACTCGCCGGAATGTACCCCGCCGACCGTGGCGACCAGCTCACCGGCGCGCCGGTCGGCCACTTCATCGGCATGGTGAACGCCTTCCTCATCCCGGTGCTCGACCGGATGCCGATCAATCTGATCGACGTCTGGGATCCGGGCAGAGTGCTCGAGTTGATGCGCACCCAACACCTCACGGTGGGCGGCGGCGTGCCCTACTACGTCACCAGCCTGCTCGAGCATCCGGACTACACGCCCGAGCATCTGCCCCAGCTGCGCTACGCGGGGCTGGGCGGCGCGGCGGTGCCCGCCGCGATCACCACCCGTCTGGCGCGGACCGGTATCACCGTGTACCGCTCCTACGGCAGCACCGAACACCCCTCGATCACCGGATCGCACCCGACCGCCCCCGAGGCAAAACGGCTGTTCACCGACGGCGCCCCGCTGGCGGGCGCGGAGGTGCGACTGGCCGAGGACGGCGAAATCCTCAGCCGGGGACCGGATCTGTGCCTCGGCTACACCGATCCGGAGCTCACCGCGGCGGCCTTCGACGACGACGGCTGGTACCACACCGGTGACATCGGCGTGCTGGACGCGGACGGTTACCTGACGATCACCGACCGCAAGTCCGACATGATCATCCGCGGCGGCGAGAACATCAGCGCGCTCGAGGTCGAAGAGGTGCTGCTGACCCTGCCCGGCGTGACCGAGGCGGTGGCGGTAGCCGTGCCCGACGCCCGGCTCGGCGAGCGCACCGCCGCGGTGCTGCGCCTACAGCCCGGGCGGGCCGCGCCGCACCTGGACGAATTGCGTGCGCACTTCGGCGGCGCCGGGCTGGCCAAGCAGAAGTGGCCCGAGGAAGTGCACGTCGTCGACGACTTCCCCCGTACCGCGAGCGGAAAGATCCAGAAGTTCGTGGTCCGCGCGAACCTGGCGGCCGCGCGGATCGAGGGCGTTGCGGTACAACCCTGAAGAGAATAACATTCTCATTAAATGAAAAGGAGGATTCCATGACTGAAGTCGAGCTGCCCTACCAGCTCTTCGACGCCGACAACCACCTGTACGAGACCAAAGACGCCCTCACCAGGTACCTGCCCAAGGAGTACGAGGGCACCATCCAGTACGTCGAGATCAAGGGCCGCACCAAGATCGCGGTGCTCGGCCAGATCAGCGAGTACATCCCCAATCCCACCTTCGACGTCGTGGCCCGGCCCGGCGCCATGGAGGAGTACTTCAAGCACGGCAACCCCGAAGGCAAGAGCAGGCGCGAGATCTTCGGTGAGCCGATGCGCGCGATCGAGGCCTTCCGCGATCCGGTGGAGCGCCTGAAGGTCATGGACAACCTGCAGTTGCAGCGCGCGCTGATGTTCCCGACCCTGGCCAGCCTGGTCGAGGAGCGGATGCGCCACCATCCGGACCTGATCCACGCGGTGATCCACTCGCTGAACCAGTGGATGCTCGAAACCTGGGGCCAGGACGGCAATTACGTGCACTCCGGCCGCATCTTCACCGTCCCCGTGGTCAGCCTGCCGATCGTCGAGAAGGCGATCGCGGAACTGGACTGGGTCGTCGAGCACGGCGCCAAGGCGATCCTGGTGCGCCCGGCCCCGGTGCCCGGCCTGCGCGGCATGCGGTCGTTCGCGCTGCCCGAGTTCGACCCGTTCTGGAAGCGGGTCGTCGAGCACGACGTGCTGGTGACCATGCACTCCTCGGACAGCGGCTATTCGCGCTTCGACGCCGAGTGGGACGGCAACAGCCTGGAGATGCTGCCGTTCAAGACCAACACCTTCGCGATGACCAACCAGTGGCGGCCGGTCACCGACGCCGTCGCGTCCTGGGTCTGCCACGGCGCGCTGAACCGCTTCCCGGAACTGAAGGTCGCCGTCATCGAGAACGGCTCCTCGTGGCTGGAGCCGCTGCTGCAACAGCTGTCGGACGTCTACAAGAAGGCGCCGGAGGGCTTCGGCTTCCAGGATCCGGTGGAGACCCTCAAGCGCAGCCTCTATGTCAGCCCGTTCTGGGAGGAGGACCTGCAAAGGCTGTCGAACACGATCGGCGCCGATCACGTGCTCTTCGGCTCCGACTGGCCGCACCCGGAGGGCCTGGCCGAGCCGGCGCGCTACATCAACGAGATCAAGGACATGCCGCTGGAGGATCAGGCGAAGATCATGGGCGGCAACCTGGCGCGGCTGCTGAAGGTATGACCTGGCAGACACTCCCCGAGCTGGTCCTCGACGCGGCGGACCGCTTCGGCGACGCCGAAGCGGTCGTCGACGGGGACCTGCGGTGGAGCTTCACCGAACTCGCCGAGCGGGTGCGTCGAGCCGCGGGCGCCTTCGCCGCGGCGGGGATCGAGAAAGGCGACCGCGCGGCGATCTGGGCGCCGAACTCGGCGGAATGGATCGTCGCCGCGTTCGGCCTGCTCACCGCCGGCGGCGTCGTGGTGCCGGTGAGCACGCGTCTCAAGGCCGCGGAGGCGGGCGACATCATCCGCCGCAGCGGCGCCAAGGCGGTGCTGGTCCAGCAGGGGTTCCTCGGCGTCGACTACACCGGCGCCACCGATGTGCCCGTGATCGATGTGAAGTCGGATTTCCTGGAGGGGGGCGCGCCGTTCGAGCGGAACGTCGCCGGCACCGACATCGCCGACGTCGTCTACACCTCCGGCACCACCGGGCGTCCCAAGGGGGTGATGATGAATCACGCCCAGACGTTGCGCCTGTACGCGGAGTGGTGCGATCTCGCCGATCTGCGGGAAGGCGACCGTTATCTCATCGTCAACCCGTTCTTCCACACCTTCGGATACAAAGCGGGTCTGGTCGCTTCGCTCATCCGCGGCGCGACGATCCTTCCGGTGCCGGTGTTCGACGTCGATCGGGTGCTGGAATTGGTGGCCCGGGAGCGGATCACGATGCTGCCCGGGCCGCCGACCCTCTACCATTCCCTGCTGGAGGCCACGGGCGAGCATGATCTGTCCTCGCTGCGCGCGGCCGTCACCGGGGCGGCCGACATTCCGGTCGAACTCATCCGCCGGATGCGCGAGGAACTCCCGTTCCAGTCGATCATGACCGGATACGGGCTGACCGAGGCGGGCACCGCGACCGCCTCCCGGCCCGGGGACACCTTCGAGCAGATCGCGACGACGGTCGGGAAGCCCTGCGACGGCGTGCGGATCCGCATCGCCGAAGACGGCGAGATCCTCGTCCGCGGCTACAGCGTGATGCAGGGCTACCTGGACGATCCGGAGGCGACGGCCGAGGCGATCGACGCCGAGGGCTGGTTGCACACCGGCGATCTGGGCAGCCTCGACACCGACGGCAGGTTGCGCATCGTCGGCCGCAAGAAGGACATGTTCATCGTCGGTGGGTTCAACGCCTATCCCGCCGAGATCGAGGGATTCCTGCTGGAACATCCCGCGGTCGCGCAGGCCGCCGTCGTCGGCGTGCCGGACGAACGGCTCGGGCAGGTCGGCCGGGCCTTCGTGGTGACGAGAAACCCCGTCACCGAGGACGAGTTGATCACCTGGAGCCGGGACCGGATGGCGGGCTACAAGGTTCCGCGCTCGGTGCGTTTCCTGCGCGCCCTGCCGCTCAACGCGACCGGCAAGGTGATGAAGGACCAACTGCGGTAGCAGCCGACCCGGCGGCCCGCGCGCCGGATATCGTGCAGGCGCCGACCGCAGAGAGGATCCCGCATGACCGAGTTCCATGATTTCGACGCCCTGCGCGCAGCGGTGGGCTCCGTGCTCGGGCCCGGCGAGTGGCTCGAGATCGACCAGCGGCGCATCGACCTGTTCGCCGAGGCCACCGGCGACCACCAGTGGATTCACGTCGATCCCGGCCGCGCGGCGGACGGCCCGTACGGGGCAACCATCGCCCACGGGTTTCTCACCCTCGCGCTGCTCGCGCCGATCAGCCAGCAGTTGATGTCGGTGCGCTCGGCACGGATGGCGATCAACTACGGGCTGAACAAGGTGCGCTTCATCAGCCCGGTCCGGGTCGGCAGCCGGGTGCGCGGCACCGTCACGCTCACCGCCGTCACCGATGTGCCCGGCGGGGTGCAGGCCGAACGCACCGTGACGATCACCGCCGAGGGCGCGGACAAGCCGGCCTGCGTCGCCGAGCACCTGGTCCGGTACCTGGCCTGAGCGGCCCATGCTGATTCGCAACGCCACGCTGGCCGGCAGCCCGCACACCGACGTGCGCTGGCGCGGTGGGCGCATCGTCGAGTGCGGCAGCCGATTGCGGCCGCTGCCCGGCGAGGACGATCTGGACGCCCGCGGCGGCTGGTTGCTGCCCGGACTGCACGATCATCACCTCCATCTGCGGGCGCTCGCCGCGCAGGCCGGGTCGGTGCCGGTCGGCCCGCCGCACGTCCGGGATGCCGCCGCGTTCGCCGCGGCGCTGAGCCGGGCGGACGCCGAACTACCGGCGGGACAGTGGATTCGCGGCGTCGGCTACCACGACGGTGTCGCGGGGCCGCTCGACCGGACGGTGCTCGACCGCCTCGTTCCGGATCGGCCGGTGCGGATCCAGCACCGATCCGGCGCGCTGTGGGTGCTGAACTCCCGCGGCTGCCGGGAGACCGGGGCGCACGGCTGCGCGCTGCCGGGGGTGGAGCGCGACCGGAGGGGCGAGGCGAACGGACGCCTGTGGCGACTGGATTCCTGGCTCGGCGCGCGGGTCCCGCCCACCTCCGCCGATCCCGCGCTGATCAGCGCCCAGGCCGCGGCCGCGGGCATCACCGGTTATACCGATGCCACTCCGGGACTGTCGCAGGAGGACGTCACCGCCTTGGCCGAAGCGGTGGCGGCCGGAGCGATCCGGCAGCGGGTGCACTGCATGGCACCGCCCGGCGTGACCGATCCCGGGCAGCGGCGATTCTCGCTGGGACCCACCAAGATCCTGCTCGACGACACCGCACTCCCCTCGCTGCCGGAGTTCGTAACGCGCATCCAGGAGGCACACACGGCAGGCAGGCCCGTCGCGGTGCACTGCGTGACCCGAGTACAGCTGATCTTGACCATCGCCGCCCTCGATGAGGCTGGGCTGCTCGCCGGTGACCGGATCGAGCACGGCGCCATGGTGCCCGCCGATCTCATGGAATGGTTGCGCCGCAATCGCGTTCCGGTGGTGACACAACCACATTTCCCGGTCGAGCGCGCCGAGCAGTACGCCCGCGAGGTGGCGGCCGAGGACCGGTGCGACCTGTGGCGGCTGGGCTCCCTGCTGACCGCAGGTGTCCCGGTGGCGGCCGGAACCGACGCGCCGTTCGGTGACGCCGACCCGTGGCGGGTGGTGCGCGCGGCCGTCGAACGCGAACCCGCCGAGCGGATCTCGCTGCCCGCCGCGCTCGCCTTGTTCTGCGGGCATCCCGCGCGGCCCACCCTGCCGCGCGCCGTCGCCGCCGGGGAGGTCGCGGATCTGACCCTGCTGCGCGTGCCGCCGCGGGAGATCGGTGTGCCGGACCGGGAACTCGTAGCGGCAACCGTTGTGGACGGCACAGCGGTGTATGTGGCGATCGGTTAGTGCGCTCCAGCGGTACGGGATCACCGTACCGATGCCCGAGTGCCCTCCGATTCAAATGAAAACATAATTCTCCTTCATGGAGAAGGCAATCTCAGCGCACGTAGCCATAGATGGTCGATGAAACACCGGGGATGACGTCCCCATCCTGTCGACCCGGCCCGACCCGAGGTGTATCGTCTACTAGAACTACGAGAGTGACATTCTCTTCTAAGAAGATTTATCGTCTCGAACTGCCGGAGCGCAGCCCGGCGCAGCGCGCGAACAGCGAGGAGTCACGTGAACATCGACGACATGATCCTGGTGAGCATCGACGACCATGTGGTCGAGCCGCTCGAGATGTTCGACAACCACGTTCCGAAGAAGTGGGCCGAGTTCGCCCCGAAGGTCGTCGTGGACGAGAACGGCATCGACCGGTGGGTGTACCGGGACCGGCCCACCGGCGTGGCCGGTCTCAACGCCGTCGTCACCTGGCCCGCCGAGGAGTGGGGCAAGGACCCGGCCGGATACGCCGAGATGCGGCCCGCGGTCTACGACGTGCACGACCGTGTGCGCGACATGGACGCCAACGGCGTGCTCGCCTCCATGTGTTTCCCCACGTTCACCGGCTTCAGCGCGGGCCACCTCAGCCGCGGCGGACAGGACGAGATCACCGTCGCGATGATCTCGGCGTACAACGACTGGCACATCGAGGACTGGGCGGGCGCCTACCCGGGCCGGTTCATCCCGATCGGCATCCTGCCCATGTGGGATCCGGCCCTGGCGGTGGCCGAGATCGAGCGGCTGGCGGCGAGGGGCTGCCACTCGGTGACCATGCCGGAGCTGCCGCACATCGACGGCCTGCCCAGCTACCACGATCTCGACTACTGGGCGCCGGTGTTCCAGGCGCTGTCGGACAACGAGACGGTGATGAATCTGCACATCGGCCAAGGCTTCGGTGTGCTGCGGCTGGCGCAGGACGCCCCCATCGACAACCTGATGGTGCTGGCGCCGAGCATCTCGCTGATCGCCGCCCAGGATCTGTTGTGGGGCCCCGCCTTCCGCAGCTATCCGAAACTGAAGGTCGCGCTGTCCGAAGGCGGCGTCGGCTGGATCCCGTTCTTCCTGGACCGCTCCGACCGGCACTACACCAACCAGCGCTGGCTGCGCCGCGACTTCGGCGGCAAGCTGCCCAGCGAGGTGTTCCGGGAGCACGTGCTCGCCTGCTACGTGACCGACAAGACCGCGCTGAAGTTCCGCCACGACATCGGCATCGACAACATCGCCTGGGAATGCGACTACCCGCACTCGGACTCGATCTGGCCGGACGCGCCCGAGTTCGTGCTGGGTGAACTGCGGGCCGCGGGCGCCGACGACACCGACATCCACAAGATCACCTGGCAGAACGCCACCCGCCACTTCGACTGGGATCCGTTCGCGCACATCCCGAGGGAGCGGGCAACCGTGGGGGCGTTGCGGGCGAACGCGACCGACGTCGACACCTCGACCAGGTCGCGCAAGGAATACGCCGCGGCCTATGCCCAGCGCGCGAGCTGAGGCGGCGGAGTGCGGCTGCTGGTCTTCTCCACTCCGCGGGACGGAATGGACGCCGAATACAACGAGTGGTACGCCGGGACGCACATCCCCGAGATGCTCGCCGTCCCCGGCGTCCTCTCCTGCACGCGCCACCGCTTGATTCGTGGCGACGCCGGCGCGGCCCGCTACCTCGCGGTGTACGACATCGATGGCGATGTCCACACCGTGCTGGCCGAACTCGGCGAGCGCGCCGCCGACGGACGCATGGCGCTCACCCCGGCGGCCGACCCCGCCCGGACCACAATCACCGTCTGGGAACAGATCTGAGCGGGGACAGCCCCGGTGCGCGACGGTCGAGACCGTCCGCACCGGGGCTGTCCGCTGCCAGGGCCGGGCCTCAGCGCGGCCCCTCCAGGATCGTCACCGCCGACACCGCGGTGGGCCCGCCGAGGTTGTGCGCCAGACCGATTCGCGCGCCGTCCACCTGGTTGACGGCGGTGCCGCGCAATTGCTCGAACAGCTCCACGCACTGCGCGACGCCCGTCGCGCCGGGCGGGTGCCCCTTCGTCTTCAGTCCGCCACTGGGATTGACCGGCAGGACGCCGCCGACCGTCGTCGCTGCGGCCTCCACCAGCTTGTGCGCCTCGAACCGCTCGGCGAAACCGAGGTCCTCGTAGCTGATCAGCTCGATGCCGGTGAAGAAATCGTGCACCTCGGCCACGTCGATGTCGGCCGGGGCGAGCCCGGCCATCGCGAACGCGGCACGCGCCGCCCGCACCGTCGCGGGGAAGGTGGTCATGTCCCGCTTGTGCTGGTGCATCACCGAGTCGAGGCCGAGGCCGACGCCGCGAATCCACACCGGGCTGTCGGTGTAGCGGTCCACGACGTCCTCGGCGGCGAGCACCAGAGCCGCGGCGCCGTCGCTCTGCGGCACGCAGTCGTATACGCCGAATGGATCGGCCACGATCGGCGCGGTCAGCGCCTGCTCCAGCGTGATCTCGAACCGAAGGCGCGCCTTGGGGTTGCGCGCGCCGTGCCGATGGTTCTTCACCGCGACCATCGCCAAGTGCTCCCGGGTCGCGGAGGACTCGTACAGGTACCGGTTGACGTGCAACGCGAAACCCGCCGGCGCGAACAGGCCGAGCTGGTAGTCCCAGGCGTTGTCCCTGGTCATGTTCTCCCACTCGCGCAGCAGGTCCTTCTGCGCCGTCTCGCGCAGCTTGTCGGCGCCGATCACGAGCGCGACGTCGACTGCGCCGGAGGAGATGGCGAACAGCGCGTTGCGGACCGCGTCGTGACCGGTGGCGCAGGAGTTGTCGATGTGCGTCACGGGCAGGTCCGGCAGGTCCAGCGCGTCGGCCAGCACACCGGCGGGGAAGCCGCCGGTGGTGCCTATGGCGCCGAACCAGGCGGCCTGTAGATCCGTTGTGCGCAGGCCCTTGTCGACCGAGGCTGCGCAGTCGGCGAACGCCATGAGCAGCAGGTCTTGGATACCGAGCGCGAAATGTTCGGCGAAGGGCGTCATCCCCGCGCCGACGATGGCCACTTTCCTCATACCGCCTCCGGTTCCGGTTCGAACGCGTATCCGTAATCCGGCACGCCGGAGCGTACCGCCACCCGGCGTAGGACCATGCGCCCGCGATCACCGATGGACACCGTGCCCGGGTCGGCTCCGGTGACCTTGGCCAGCGCCCGGACGCCGACGTCGTCGAGTTCCACGATCACCAGCGAGTACGGGCTCTTCAGCCCGGGCACCGGGATCCGCACCGTCGTCTCGGCGTAGACGCTGCCGGTCCGCGGCAGCGGCACCAGGGTGTAGCCGGTACCGAGACTGCCGTCCCGGCCCACCCGGTAGCGGGGCGGGAAGTCCAGCTCCGCGCTGTCACCGTGCCTGCCCGCCTCCCAGCGGACCTTGGCCTCGAACGCGCGCTCGTAGGCGGCCAGCGACATCGGCAGGTCCGCGCCGGGCAGGGCGACGACCTCCGGAAGCGTCCGCGCGGGCGGTTCGTTGCGCCGCACTCGGGCAGCGCCCGGCACCACCATGACCCCGCTCAGGTTGGCCTGCTCCACGCCGACCAGCAAGCCTGCTGCGCCCCAGTCGGCCATCGCGGCGAGCGCGAACAGCCCGGCGCTTGCGCCCAGCGTCGGCAATCGCGGCGGTGCGGCCAGGCACAGTGCCGCCGCCTGCTTGTGATCGACGCCCGCCACCGCCACCGGCGTGTCCAGCCACGCCGCCGAAAGCGAGGCGACCAGACCCCTTTCGTGCAGCAGCCGGGGATCGCCGTAGTCGTGCACCGCGCCGAGGGCGTTGCGGGTACGCACCGGCAGGCTGCGCGTGACGCGCGCCGCGGTGCGCACCTGAAGGCCTTCGCGGTCGGACACCCAGGCCGCCACCGCGCCCGCCGGTTCCAGGTCGACGCCGATGATCAGGGTGCGCGGGCGCGCCGAACTCATGGCGTCCAGCGCCGCTGGGGCGCCGCCGAGCCGCTCGATGACCTCCAGTTCGGGATCCAATCCCAGACCGGCCAGCAGCACGGCGGCGTTGCTGCTCTCCACCAGCGGCAGATCCCGGCTGACCAGCACGACGCGTTCCACCGGCTCGCCGGACGCGACGGCGGATCGCCCGGC
Source organism: Nocardia sp. NPDC047648 (assembly GCF_040642815.1). Taxonomy (NCBI): domain Bacteria; kingdom Bacillati; phylum Actinomycetota; class Actinomycetes; order Mycobacteriales; family Nocardiaceae; genus Nocardia; species Nocardia sp. NPDC047648. The sequence continues at coordinate 368,867 of NZ_JBEYSX010000001.1, forward strand.
CTCCACCGCCAGGGTGACGGCGTCCTCGTCGTCGCCCGCGATCCGGCTGCGCTGGCTACCCCAGCAGGGCAGATACGTGCCCAGCGATGCGATGTACGGCATCGGTCCCTCTTTCCCGCGCCTAGGCCACCGCGCCGGCGGCCTTGAGCGCGATGATGCGATCCCAATCCAGGCCGAGTTCGAGCAGGATCTCCTCGGTCTGGGCGGCGAATTCGGGGCCGGGCCGCAGTTCCGGCGCGCCGACGTCGAACTGCACCGGACTGGACACCAGTTCCAACTCCCCTGCCGGAAGCAGATATTCGTTCGCCCTGATCTGCGCGTCCTGCGTCACCTGCCACGAGTCCTGCACCGGAGCCCATGGCCCTGCCAGGGTGGCGAAGCGCTCGCTCCATTCGGCCAGCGTGCGTTGCCCGATCACCTCGCGCAGGATCTGCACCGCCTCGGCGGTGTGCGCCGCGATCTGCGCCGCGTCGGCGAAGCGCGGGTCGTCGGCCAGTTCCGGGCGGTCGATATGCCTGCAGACGTCCGCCCAGAACTTGGCCGGTTGCAGCATGACGAACGACAGATAGCGATCGTCGGCGGTGGCGTAGAGCCCCGACAGCGGATTGGTCGGCGCGCCGTGGGCGCCGGGCACCGGCGCCACCAGCGGTTTGTCCTGGCTGGCCGATAACGCGACGGTGTGCCCCATCGCCCACAGTCCGCTGCCGAGCAGCGAGACGTCGACCACCGAAGGTTGCCCGGTCCGTTCGCGTTTCAGCAGGGCGGCGGCGATACCGCCGGCGAGATTGGTACCGGAGATGGTGTCGCCGAACGCCGGGCCGGGCGGTTGGATCATGCCCTCCGAGCCCGGCGGGGTGATGGTGGCCGCGATACCGCCCCGGCACCAGAACGCGGTCATGTCGTAGCCGCCGCGGCCGGATTCGACGCCGCGCGGGCCCAGCGCGCTGCCCCTTGCGTAGACGATATCCGGGTTCACCGCGCGGATGTCCGCCACGTCGATGCCGAACTTGGTGCGCGCCTGCGGCAGGAAGCTGGTCAGGAACACGTCCGCCCGCCGGGCCAGGTCGTAGATCACCTCCCGGCCCTCGGCCACCGACATGTCCACCCCGATGCTGCGCTTGCCCCGGTTGGCATGCTCCACATTGGGATTGGGGTCGCCCTCGATCTTGAACGTCCCCACCTGCCGCAGTCCGCGCTGCGGGTCACCGGTGACGGCGTGCTCGACCTTCACCACGTCGGCCCCCCAGTCGGCGAGCACCGCGCCCGCCGACGGGACGAAACCGTACATCGCGACCTCGAGCACGCGGATGCCTTCCAGCGGCTTGCTCACCGCGTCACCTCGCTCGGGCTCGCTCACGCGACCACCTCCGCGAGGGTCTTGCGCTCCAGGAACTCCTCCAGGCCGACGCGACCCATCTCCCGGCCGATGCCGGACTGCTTGTATCCGCCGAAGGGCGCGTCGGGATGGAAGTAGTTGCCGCCGTTGATGCTCAGCGTGCCGGTGCGGACGCGCCGCGCCACCGCCTTCGCCCGTTCGGCGTCGGCGCTGAACACCGCGCCGGACAGGCCGTAGATGGAATTGTTCGCGATCCGGATCGCGTCCTGGTCGTCGGTGTAGGGGATGAGGGTCAGCACCGGGCCGAACACCTCCTCCTGCGCGATCTCGCTGTCCGGGTCGACGTTCGCCAGCAGGGTGGGCTTGTAGAAGTAGCCCGGATTCAGTTTCTCGCCGCCGGTCACGAGCGTGGCGCCGCCCTCGACCGCCCGCTGCACCATGCCGTGCACCTTGTCCCGCTGGCGTTCGCTGATCAACGGGCCCATATAGGTTTTGGGATCACCGGGGTCGCCCCAGGTGACGTGGGCGAAATTGCCCGCGATCAGCTCGGCGACCTTGTCGTGGTCCTGGCGCGGCACCAGCACGCGCGTGGTCAGCGCGCAGCCCTGCCCCGCATGGGTGACCACGCTGAACGCCGCGAACAGCGCGGCTTTGGTGTAGTCGGCGTCGTCGAGCAGGATCATCGCCGATTTGCCGCCCAGCTCCAGGAACACCTTTTTCAGGGTGCCGCTGGCGGCGGCCATGATCTGGCGCCCCACCGGCGTGGACCCGGTGAAGGTGACGACGTCGACGTCCGGGTGGGTGGTCATCCGCTTGCCGACCTCGATACCGGAGGAGGCCAGGACGTTCACCACACCGGGCGGGATGTCGGTGTGCCGGGCGATGATCTCGCCCAGCGCCAAGGTGGCCAGCGGAGTATCGGGCGCGCCCTTGAGCACCACGGTGCATCCGGCGGCGAGGGAGGGCGCGAGCTTGGCCAGCGCCAGCTGATGCGGGTAGTTGTAGGCGGCGATAGCGGCCACCACGCCCGCGGCTTCCAGCTCGACCCAGCGCCGGTGCTGCTGACCGCGGATCTCGACCACGCCGAGATCCTCGCTCCAGGCGTAGTCCGCCAAGAGTCCGGCGTAGTAGCGCACGATCTCGAACGGGACCTCGAGCTGGTTGCCGTGGGTCAGCGTGCGCGTCGCCCCGACTTCGGCGATGGTCAGTTCCCGCAGCTCCTCCACGTTGTCGCGCAACGCCTGGTACAGCTGGTTCAGACAGTGCGCCCGGAACTCGTGGTTCGTCGCCCAGTCGGTGGTATCGAAGGCCCGCCGCGCCGCCGCGACGGCCGCGTCCACCTCGGCCACACCGGCTTCCGGCGCGTAGCCGTACACCGCGCCGGTCGCGGGATCGAGCGACGCGAGCGTGCGCCCGGTCTCGACCAGCTGCCCGTCGATCAGCAGCCGCCGCGCCACCGCTCTCGCCTGTTCCTGCGTTGACATCCTGTCTCCTCGCCGGGTGTGGAAATTCGATTCTCGATATTGGAGAATTTAACACTCGTGGTAGCGGAACGCAGCAACAATCACCAAGCTGCGCAAGCTCGGAAATCCCACCTCCGACCCGAGGAGGACGCGAGAGCACCAGCTGCGGCGCGACTCTTGCGTCCGAGAACTCAACGAGAGTACGGTTCTCGCAATCGGAAGGGAGATTCTTGTGGTGGACACGACAACACGGATCCCGGTCTCGACGCGGTCGCGCGCACGCCGGTCGCCGATCGGCGCGATCACCGGAGAGGGGTCGCGCGCGTGAAGACGGCCGTGGTCACCGGAGGGGCGTCCGGCATCGGGCTGGGCATCGCACAGCGGCTGCGCAGCACCGGATTCCACGTCGCGTCCCTCGACCTCAATCCGCCCGCCGACGACGACTTCGCCTACCGGGCCGACGTCACCGAACCGGAGCAGATCGCCGACGCGCTGACCGCCATCCGGGCGAAGCTGGGCCCGGTCACCGTGCTGGTGAACGCCGCGGGCATCGACGGCTTCAAGCGCTTCCAGAACATCTCGTTCGCCGAATGGCAGCGGGTGATCGACGTCAATCTCAACGGCGTCTTCCACTGCGTCCAAGCGGTGCTGCCGGACATGCTGGCGGCCGGGTGGGGGCGCATCGTCAATATCTCCTCCTCGAGCACGCATTCGGGCCAGCCGTTCATGACGCACTACGTCTCGGCCAAGTCGGCGGTCAACGGCCTGACCAAAGCGCTGGCGCTGGAGCTGGGCCCGTCCGGCATCACCGTGAACGCGGTGCCGCCGGGGTTCATCGACACCCCGATGCTGCGCAAGAACGAGGAGGCGCGCCGGCTCGGCGGCTCCGTCGAGGACCACATCCAGCGGACCCCGGTCCGCCGGGTCGGCACACCCGAGGACATCGCCGCCGCCTGCGCGTTCCTCATCTCCGAGGAGGCCGGTTACATCACCGGCCAGATCATCGGCGTCAACGGCGGACGCAATACCTGAGACCCGTTGCGCAGCAGGCGCATCGGGTCGGCACGACAAGCAAGAACGAAAGGATTGCCGTGGGACGCGTAGAGGGCAAGGTCGCCTTCGTCACCGGAGCCGCTCGTGGCCAAGGCCGCAGCCATGCGGTACGGCTGGCGCAGGAAGGTGCCGACATCATCGCGGTGGATATCTGCCGCGACATCGACACGATCGGGTACGCGCTGTCGCGCCAGGAGGATCTGGACGAGACCGCGCGGCTGGTCGAGAAGACCGGCCGCCGCATCGTCGCCGAACCGGCCGACGTGCGCGAGGCCGGCCAGCTGCGCGCCGTGCTGGAACGGGGGATCGCCGAGTTCGGCCGGCTGGACATCGTCATCGCCCAGGCGGGCATCGCGGGCATGAAGGGCACGCCGCAGTGGCAGGCCTGGTCCGACGTGATCGACACCAACCTGGTCGGCGTCATCAATACCATCCAGGTCGCGCTGCCCCATCTGGGCGCGGGCGGGTCGATCATCGCCACCGGCTCGGTGGCCGCGCTGATGGACGTGTCCAAAGTGGACCAGCCGGGCAAGGATCCCGGCGGGATCGCCTACGTGGTCGCCAAACGCGGCCTCGCGCAGTATGTTCACGCGCTCGCGTTGCACATCGCGCCGCAGAACATCCGCGCCAACGTCATCCACCCCACCAACTGCAACACCCCGATGCTGCAGAGCGAACCGATGTACCGGTCCTTCCGCCCCGACCTGGAGCATCCCACCCGCGCGGACGCCGAGCCCGCGTTCCATGTGCAGCAGGCCATGCCGACCCCGTATGTCGAGCCGGAGGACATCAGCGACGCGGTGCTGTTCCTGGCCTCCGACGAGGCGCGCTACATCACCGGCACGCAGTTGCGCGTCGACGCGGGCGGCTACCTGAAGTGGTACGACTACCACGTCTGAGAGGAAGACACACCGTGAAGGTCCGAGTCGATCAGCAGCGCTGCCAAGGGCACACGCTGTGCGCGATGATCGCCCCGCAATCGTTCGAACTCAGTGAGATCGACGGCCACTCCTCCCCGATCGGCGAATCGGTTCCCGCGGACCAGCTCGATCAGGTCCGCGAGGCGGTGCATTCCTGCCCCGAACGCGCGATCTCGATCGCCGAGTAGGAGCCGCGCCATGACCGTGGAGAACGTCACCGATACCGAACGCAAGCAACCCCGGTTCCATTTCGATCGCTACGCTCCCGAATACCGGGAGAACTTCCAGGCGATCACCGAGGCGATGCAGAGCGAGTGCCCGCTCGCTTGGACCGACACCTACGACGGTCACTGGGTGGCCGCGGGCAACAGGGAGGTGTTCGAACTCGCGCGCTGCCCGCACATTTCCAACGATCACGACCCGCAGGGCGTTCGCAAGGGCTACCGGGGAATCTCCATTCCGCCCGCGCCGCGCGCACGCGGCATCCGCGGCGGCATCCTGGAGATGGACGAGCCCGAGCACCGGGAACTGCGTTCGGCGCTCAACCCGTACCTCTCCCCCGCCGCGGTGCAACGCTGGGTGCCGTTCGTGGACGAGGTGGTGCGCGCGGCCATCGACGAGAAGATCGAAGGCGGCCGCATCGATTTCGTCGACGACCTGGCGAATGTCGTTCCCGCCGTGCTGACCCTCGGCATGCTGGGTGTTCCCCTGCGGAAGTGGACCATCTACAACGAACCAGTGCACGCCGCGGTCTACACGCCGCCGGACTCGCCGGACTATCCACGCGTCGCGGAGATGCACCGCACGATGGGGCTGGACCTGCTCACCAATCTCGCCGAGATCCGGGAGAATCCCCGGCCCGGGCTGATCCACGCGGTCGCCTCGGCGGAGGTCAACGGGGGTCCGCTGCCGGACATGGAGATCCTGGGCATGCTCAGCCTGCTCATCGGCGGCGGTTTCGACACCACCACCGCGCTCACCGCGCACGCTCTGGAATGGTTGTCGCAGAATCCGGGTGAACGCGAAACCCTCAGCCGGGAAAGGGATCTGCTGCTCGACTCGGCCACCGAGGAGTTCCTGCGCTACTACACCCCGGCTCCGGGCGACGCGCGCACCGTCGCGGAGGACTGCGAGGTGGCGGGAGCCTCCTTCCGAGAAGGTGATCGCCTCTGGTTGTCGTGGGCCATGGCCAACCGCGACCCGGCGGTGTTCGAGAATCCGGAGCAGCTGATCCTGGACCGGAAAGGCAACCGGCACTATAGCTTCGGTCTCGGCATCCACCGCTGCATCGGTTCCAATGTCGCCCGCACGGTGTTCAAGCGGATGCTGGTGGCCGTGCTGGACCGGATGCCGGACTTCCGGTGCATCCCGGAGCAGACCGTGCACTACGACACGATCGCGGTGATCCAGGGCATGCGCCACCTGCCCACCGAGTTCACCCCGGGACCACGGCTCGGTCCCGGGCTCGAGGAGACCCTGGCGAAGCTGCAACGCGTCTGCGACGAGCAGCGGCTCGCCGAGCCGGTGACCGTCCGCAGAGGCGCGGCACAGATCTGACCGCAACCGGACCGACCCCGCCGCGTGTGGCCGACCGGACACACGCGGCTACCGGCTGCGACGACTACGAGGAGGCGCTGTGGCAGACACGGAGCAGACCCCCGCGACGGCCGAGCCGTCGGGACGGCCACTGCCGCTGCTCGGCCTGGACACCAAGTTCTTCTGGACCTCGGGCGCCGACGGCACGCTGCGCATCCAGGAGTGCCGATCCTGCGCGGCGTTGATCCACCCGCCGCAGCCGGTGTGCCGCTATTGCCGCGGGCACGATCTCGGCGTGCGGGAAGTCTCCGGTGCGGCCACCCTGGCGAGCTTCACGGTGAACCACCGCTTCGCCGTGCCCGGCTTGCGGCCCCCGTACGTGGTGGCGCAGGTGGCGCTGGTGGAGGATCCGCGCGTCCGGTTGACCACCAACATCGTCGACGCCGATCCGGACGAGCTGACCCTCGGCATGCGGATGGAGGTGGTCTTCCAGCAGGACGCCGACGTGTGGCTGCCGCTGTTCCGGCCCGCCGCCGAGCAATCCGAGCCCGCGCCGCTGCCGGTGGACGAGATCGAGCCGGAGCGTTTCGCCGAACACGTGCGGCCGATGCTGCGGCAGGAGAAGTTCGAGGAGAAGGTCGCGCTCACCGGGATCGGGATGTCCCGGATCGGGCGCAGGCTCATGGTGCCGCCGCTGGCGCTGACGATCGAGGCGTGCGAACGCGCGGTCGCCGACGCGGGCCTGACGCTCGACGACATCGACGGCCTGGCGTCCTATCCGGGCGGCGGGAATCTCGGCGGCTTCGGCGAGGGCGGGGTCACCGCCCTGGAAGCCGCGCTCGGCCTGCGCCCGAGCTGGCACAACGGCGGTGTCGAGACCTTCGGGCCGGGCGGGTCGGTGATCGCGGCGATGACGGCGGTGGCCGCCGGGCTGGCCCGGCACGTGCTGTGCTTCCGCACCGTGTGGGAGTCGACCTTCAACGAGCTGACCAAGGCGGGCCGGATCCCGCCGTCCGGCGGCCGCACCACGAGCTGGCTGACGCCGTTCGGCGCGATCTCCGCCGCGCACACGCTGGCCCAGAACGCCCAGCGTCACTTCCACCGCTACGGCACCACCCGCGAGACGCTGGGCTGGATCGCGCTCAACCAGCGCGCCAACGCCGAACTCGAGCCGACGGCGGTCTACCGCGACCCGATGACCATGGACGACTACCTCTCCGCACGGCCGATCACCTCCCCGTTCGGGCTCTACGACTGCGACGTGCCCTGCGACGGCGCGGTCGCGGTGATCGTCTCGGCGCTCGACGCCGCACGCGATCTGCCCGGTCCGCCGGTGCTGGTGGAGGCGGTCGGCACCCAGATCGTCGAGCGCGTCGAGTGGGACCAGAGCACGCTCACCCACGAGCCCCAGGTGCTCGGCCCGGCCGCGCACCTGTGGACGCGCACCACGCTGCGTCCCGAGGACGTGGACGTCGCGGAACTCTACGACGGGTTCAGCTTCAACTGCCTGTCCTGGATCGAGGCGCTCGGTTTCTGCGGGATCGGCGAGGCCAAGGACTTCCTCGACGGGGGCAAGAACATCGCCCGCGACGGCATGATCCCGGTCAACACGCACGGCGGCCAGCTCTCCCACGGCCGCACGCACGGCATGGGCCTGCTGCACGAGGCGGTCGTGCAGCTGCGCGGCGCGGGCGGGCAGCGGCAGGTGGCGGGCGCCCGGGTCGCGGTCGTCTCCAGCGGCGGACTGACGCCCGGCGGCGCCATGCTGCTGCGCTCCGAGCCCTGATCGCGAGGGGCACGCCATGACACTCACCGAATCCCACCTCGGCCGCCTCGACGACACCGCGCCGCTGCCCGTGGTCGCCGACGTCGACGGCATCCCGGTGTCGGGGTTGCTGGCCGAGGCGCCCGCGCCACGCGCGGTAGTGGTCGCCCTGCACGGTGGCGCCACCACCTCGGCGTACTTCGACTGCCCCGGGCATCCGGAGCTTTCACTCCTGCGGCTCGGCCTGCGGCTGGGTTACACCGTGCTGGCGCTGGACCGGCCCGGATACGGCGCCTCTGGTCCGTTCGCCGACGAACTCCTCCCGCCGCAGCGCCGCGTCGATCTGATGTACGGGGCCGTCGAAGCGCAGCTCGCCGGCCGTCCACGGGGTGCGGGCGTCTTCCTGCTCGCGCACTCGGCGGGATGCGAACTGGCCCTGCGCATGGCCGGTGACGAACGCGGCCGCGAGCTGCTCGGCCTCGAGTTGGCGGGCACCGGCCGCACACACCATCCGGAAGCCCAGAAAGTGCTGTGGAGCCCGCGGCCGGAAGGCACCCGGCCCCCAGGACTCGGCGCGCTGCTGTGGCGGCCGCGGCGGTTGTATCCCCCCGACCTGAGCGGCGCCTCGATCGCCGTCCCCGGCCCGCGGCTGGAGGCCACCATCGTCACCGACTGGGCCGATCGGGACTTCCCGCGCTTGGCCGGGCAGGTGCGAGTCCCCGTGCGATTCACCGCGGGCGATCACGAAACGGTGTGGCGCAACGACATCGAGGAACTCACCGCCATCGCGGCGCTGTTCGGCGCGGCGCCGCGGGTGGTGCTCAATCAGCAACCCAACACCGGGCACAACACCAGCCTGGGCTACACGGCGGCGGCATACCACCTCAAGGCGCTCGCCTTCGCCGAAGAGTGCGTCGTCGCGGCCCGCACCGGCGAATTCACCGGTCCCGCAATTCAATTGGACGGCCGCGCGCACGCGCGACCAGAAAGGTGAGGCCATGGAGGTCACCGATGTCGCGCTGCTGCTGTTGCGGCTGGTGGTGGGAGTCACCATGATCGCGCACGGCGTCAATCACTGGATCGGCGGCGGCCGGATCGCCGGAACGGCGCGGTGGTTCAGCGGGCTGGGGCTGCGCAACGGCGTCCTACAGGCCTGGCTGAGTGTGGTCACCGAGATCGGCGCGGGCGCACTGCTCGTGCTCGGGCTGCTCACGCCGTTCGCCGCCGCGGCGATCATCTCGGTCATGCTCGTCGCCGGACTGCTGGCGCATCGCGCCAACGGATTCTTCGTCTTCGAGGAAGGCTACGAGTACGTCTTGGTGCTGGCCGTGGTCGCGCTGACGCTGGGCCTGCTCGGGCCCGGATGGCTGTCGCTGGACCACGCGACGGGCGTCGAGATCACCGGCTGGGCCGGTGGCGCCGTCGCACTCGGTGTGGCGGTGCTGGCGACGGCGGGACTGCTGACCGCCTTCTACCGGCCCGCTCCCGCGCCGGAGATCGGCACCGAGGAGGTGCGCTGATGCGTGTGGGGTTCATCGGACTGGGTAGTCAAGGCGCGCCGATGGCGCGCCGCATCATCGAAGGCGGCTACCCGACCACCTTGTGGGCGCGCCGCCCCGCCTCGCTGGAGCCGTTCGCGGGCACGGCGGCCGCGACGGCCGAATCCCCCGCCGCCCTGGCCGCGCGCAGCGATCTGGTCTGTCTGTGCGTGGTCGGCGACGCCGACGTGCGCGAGGTGGTCACCGGGCACGACGGCATCCTGGCAGGCCTCACGCCGGGGTCGATCATCGCCGTACACTCCACCGTGCACCCGGACACCTGCCGGGAGCTGGCCGATCTCGCTGCGCCGCAGCGGGTCACGGTGATCGACGCGCCGGTCAGCGGCGGAGGGCCCGCCGCGGCCGAGGGCAGGCTGCTGGTCATGGCAGGCGGCGCCACCGAGGCCGTCGAGCGCAGCCGCCCGGTGTTCGAGACCTATGCGAACCCGATCGTCCACCTGGGCGAGCTGGGCTCAGGCCAGGCCACCAAGCTGCTGAACAACCTGTTGTTCACCGCCAATCTCGCCACCGCCGCCAGCACGCTCGCGCTCGGCAGGGAACTCGGCATCAGCCCGGAGAAGCTGGGCGAAGTGATCACGCACGGCACCGCGAACAGTTTCGCGCTGGGCCGCATCGTCTCGGCGGGTGGCACGTTGGATCGGCTGGCCGCACATGCCGGCGATCTACTCCGCAAGGACGTCGGCTTGGTCGCCGGTCTGGCCGACGCGGCGGGAGTGGCTCCGGGGATCGTGCTCGGCGCCGCCGACGCGACCCTCGCGCTGATGGACCGGCAGCGCTGACGTGCGCATAGGTTTCGTGGGAGCCGGGCGGATGGGACGCCCGATGATCGGGCGGCTGGTGTCGGCCGGGCACACCGTCCGGGCGGTCGGGCGATCCGCCGAATCGCGCGCGGCCCTCGCCGAGATCGGGGCCGAGCCGGTCGCGACCGTCGCCGAGGCAGCCGACAAGGCGGGGGCCGTGGTGGTGTGCGTATTCACCGACGATCAGGTCCGCGAGGTATGTCTCGGCGGCAGCCTGCTGCATGAGCTGCCGCGAACGGCCGTGCTGATCGTGCACACGACCGGTAGTCCGGCGACGGTGACCGAAATCGCGGCGGCGGCCCCGGCTGTCGAGGTGGTGGACGCGCCGGTGAGCGGTGGACCGCACAACATCGCGACCGGTGAACTCACCGTCTTTCTGGGCGGTACCGACGAGGCGGTGCGCCGTGCGCGGCCCGTGGTGGCGGCTTACGCCGACCCGGTCCTGCACGTCGGGCCGCTCGGCGCGGGGCAGCGGGTGAAGCTGGTGAACAACGCGCTGTTCGCGGCGCAGATCGGGCTGGTCGCCGATGCGGTCCGGCTCGGCGGCCAACTCGGTGTGAACGAGGCCACCCTGCTCGCCGCCCTACCGCACGCCAGCAGCGGTGGCCGCGCCGTCAGCAGCGTCGCGGGGAGGGGCGCGGTCGAGGCATTCCGCGCCTCGGTGGGCGAGTTCCTCCGCAAGGATGTGGCAGTGGCCCGCGCGCTCGTCGCCGAATTAGGCGGTGCGCTGGGGATATTGGACGCCGCCATCGACGCGGGCATACCCGCGACCGACCGCAACTGATCAGCGAGCCGATACTCCCGCAGTGCGGTGCCGTGCCGAACAGGCCTCTTGGGCCGGGCAACTCGTCTCAGTCGCTGCGCGCCGCCGATACCTCAGGGTGCGGGATCCGCGCGCGCCACGCTCACTCGATGACGATCGCCTGTTCGGGACAGGCCCGCACCGCTTCGTGCACCTGCGCCTCGAGGTGCGCGGGTACGTCGGCGACGGTGGCTTCGGCGTAGCCGTCGTCGGTCAAGGAGAACACCTCCGGGCACAGGCCGAGGCACACGCCGTGCCCCCGGCAGCGATCCTCGTCGACGGTGACCTTCATCGGGTCCCGCCCTCCGCGACGTCGAACTCCAGATGCAGCGAGGTGAGCCCGCGCAGGATGAACGTCGGCAGATAGCGGTAGTCGCGCGCGCCCTCGGGGCCGTGCACGCTCTCGTCGATCCGGAAGCCGGTGGTGCGCTCGAGCAGCCGTTCGATGGCGACCCGCGCTTCGGCCCGCGCCAGCGGCGCACCGGGGCAGGTGTGCACGCCGCGCCCGAAAGCCAAGTGCGAGCGGGCATTGGAGCGTTCCGCCGCGAAGGTGGTGGGGTCGTCGAATCGGCGCGGGTCCCGGTTCGCGGCGCCGTTGACCACCATCAGGACCGTGCCCGCGGGCACCTCGGTCCCACCGACCGTCGTGGACACCTTGGCCAGCCGGAAATCACCCTTGACCGGGCTCTCCATCCGGAGGCACTCCTCGATGAAGTTCTGGATGCGGCTACGGTCCTCGCGCAGGTACTGCTGGATGTCGGGGCGCTCGGCCAGTATCTTCAGCGCCGAACTGAGCAGCCGGACGGTGGTCTCCTGTCCCGCCGAGAAGAGGTTCGCCGCCACCCGGACCACATCGAGCACCTCGGGCTCGCGCCCGTCCGGGAACGTCGCGGTGGCCATGCTGGTCAGCACGTCGTCGCGCGGGTTGGTCCTGCGGTCGGCGACGTAGTCGGAGAACTTGGCGTAGAGGAATTCGATGGGGTTGTGCGACATGTTCTCCCCCGCGGTGCTGCCGACGCTGGAGCCCTCGCGGTGCGGATCGCGTTGCAGCGCCTGCAGGAACGCCTCCTGATCGTCCTCGGGGACACCGAGCAGGTCGGCGATCACGTAGAGCGTGAAGGGGCCCGCGAATTCGCGCATGCAGTCCCCCTTGCCCTCGGCCAGGTACTGATCGAGCATCCGGTCGGCGATCGCCCACATCGCCTGCTCGTTCTCCTTCAAGCGTTTCGGGGTGATCAACCGCATCAGCAAGGCGCGGTGATCGGTATGCACCGGCGGGTCGAGGGTCGGCAACTGGTCGCTCATCGGCAGCGAGTCCCGATGCTCGGCGATGAGGGCGTCGACGTCGGTCGCGCCCTCCAGCGGTACCGGGAATCCGGGGAACGGACCGGTGACCGAGATGCAGGAGGAGAACCTTTCGACGTCGTTGTAGACCTCGAGCGCCTCCTCGTAACCGGTCACCATCATCACGTCGTGGTGCTTCTCGCGCGTCACCGGGCACTGCTCGCGCAGTGCGTCGAAGTACGGATACGGATCGGCGACCAGCTCCTGCCCGAGGAAGAAGTCCAGATCCTGGAAGTTTTTCACCACTCGACGATCCCTTCGACGCCCGGCCGGCATCGCCAACGGCGTGATTTGCCGGTCGACTTCCGTGATTGAGAATATGCCTCTCATCTGTGAGTATGAGATTTCCATATCCAGCGCTGCGCGTCAACCGAAGGACCGGCATCATGAGCCTCGAACCCGCCGCCGATCAGCGGTTTTTCCAGTCGACCACCCGTGATTTCCTCGCGAGCACCGTCCCGGCGGGTACCGTGCGAGCGCTCGGCGCGTCCGGAACGGGATTCGACCGGACGTGGTGGCGGCGCGGCGCGGAACTGGGATGGACGGCCATGCTGGTGCCCGAAGAATTCGGCGGCGGAACGATTTCCGGGCGGCCGATGACCGAACTCGCCTTGGTGGCCGGAGAACTGGGTCGCGCCTGCGCGCCCGGGCCGTTCGTCACGACCAACGCGGTCCTGGCCGGGCTCACCCCGGACGCGAGTCGTTTCGCCGCGGCACTCACCGCCATCGCCGCAGGCGAGACGATCGCCACGTGGGCGGTCTACGAACCGGGCCGAGGCTTCGACGCGCTCTCCCCCGGCTCCGGCGCCACCGACCGGGCCGCGCGCACCAGGGCCGAACCCGACGGCCGCGGTTACCGGCTCAACGGTGCGAAAGACCGTGTGGAGTCGGCCGACCAGGCGGACCTGTTCCTGGTAACCGCCGAGAGCGCCGACGGCCCGGTTCAGCTGCTGGTGCCCGCGGACACCCCGGGCGTGAGTGTCACACCGGCGTGGACCCTGGATCTCGTCCGCCGCACCGCGCGTGTGACCTTCGAGGACGTCGCGGTGCCCGCCGACGCCGTGCAGGTGGGCGCGGACGCCGCCGACGCGATCCGAGCGCAGGCACGCACGGCGGCCGCGCTCACCGCCGCCGAGATGGTCGGCGCCACCGACACCGCGCTGGCCGCGACGTCGACCTGGTTGTTCGACCGCTACACCTTCGGCAGGCAACTGGCCTCCTACCAGGCGCTCAAGCACCGGATGGCCGACAACAAGACGTGGCTGGAAGCGTGCCGGGCCACCGCGACCGCGGCCGCGGCGGCCTGGGACGACGACCCGGTGAGCGCGGAGGAGGCGATCAGCATCGCGAAGTCGTATGTGGGAGCGAAGGCCCCCGTGATCGCCCAGGACTGTGTGCAACTGCACGGCGGCATCGGCGTCACCTGGGAACACGACCTGCACCTGTATCTGCGCCGCATCACCCTGGGCCGCGCTCTCTACGGCACTCCTGAAGAGCACCGGCGCCACATCACCGATCTGCTCGACACGGCAGCCGCGTGAACCGAATCGAACTCCCTTGGAAGGCACCGACGCTATGACCACCGACCTGGAGCCCGTCGAAGACTTCCGCGCACGTGCGCGGACCTGGTTGCGCGACAACCTGCCCCCGGCTTCCGCCACGGAATACAAGTCCGACACCGAGGAGGCGTGGGACCGCGCCCGGCAACTGCAACGGATTCTGCACGACGGCGGCTACGCCGGGATCTGCTTCCCCGCGCAGTACGGCGGCCTCGGCCTCACCACCGCCCACCAGCGGGCGTTCACCGAGGAATCGCTTCCCTACGAGATGCCGCTGCTGCTGAACGTGCCGACGCTGGCCATCTGCGCGGCCAGCCTGCTCGATCTCGGCACCGAGGAGCAGAAGCGCGCACACCTGCCCGCCGTACTGCGCGGCGAGGAGATCCTGGCGCAGTTCCTGTCCGAGCCGCGCGGCGGGTCGGATCTGGCCGGGCTCACCACCCGCGCCGAGCGCGACGGCGATCGCTGGATCCTCAACGGATCCAAGATCTGGAGCTCCGGCGCCTACGCCGCCGACTACGGCCTGTGCCTGGCTCGAACCAACTGGGATGCCACCAAGCACCGCGGGCTCACCATGTTCCTGGTGCCGGTGCGCGCCGAAGGCGTGACGGTGCAGCGGATCAAACAGGTGACCGGCTCGACCGAGTTCTGCCAGGAGTTCTTCGACGACGTCGCGCTGCCCGAGGAGGCGGTGCTCGGCCAGGTGGACGGTGGCTGGGACGCCGCGTCCCGGCTGCTCTACCACGAGCGGGCCGCGCTGGGCGGCACCTCGCCGTACACCAGCGGCGCCCGCCCGCATCTGGGCGGCGAGGCCGACCGGTTACTCGAGCTCGCCCGCGCCACCGGTCAATGGAACGACCCGCGCACCAGGGAGGACATCGGCGAGGCGCGAGCCATGAACGTGGTACGCGACCAGCTCATCGCGCACATCTCGCGGGCGATCGCCTGCGGCGAGCTGCCACCCTCCGCCGGCGCCATCACCCGGCTGTTCACCGCCGAGAATGCCTGGTTGCAAACGGATCTCGCGGTACGCATCGCCGGGCCCGCCGCGGCCACCCACAGCCGAGGGGACGCGGCCGACACGACCGAGGTCGGCCTCGACTACCTGTTCCGCTCGGCGTGGAGTCTGGCGGGCGGCAGCACCGAGATGGCGCGCAACGTCATCAGCGAGCGCGTGCTCGGCATGCCCCGCGAGTTCGCCGCCGATCGCGACATCCCGTTCAACCAGGTCGAGCACGGCCGATGACCCGCGCGAAGCGATACCGGCGGGGTGCGACGGCGATGATCACCCCGACGGCGGGACTTCGCCGGTCTCGGTAACGCTGGCGCGCATCACGCACCACAACGAATGCCGAGCGAGGACCGAGGACTAGGGACGGATCGACCCCGGCGGGGTCAGGGCACGCAGGCAGAAGGCCGTGATGCGCTCGACGTCGCCGGCAGCCGGTTCACTGCGCTGCCGCAACCGCTCGGCCAGCGTGCCGATGGTGGCGTGGGCGATCAGCGCCGCGTCCGAATCCGGTGCGGCGCTGCCCAACTCCGCGAGCGTGTCACGCAACAAGACGGCCAGCGCGGCGTCCACCATGCCCGGCCCCGCCGCCGGCGCCAGCCCTGGCCCCGCGGCGTTCCAGAGGACGGCGAGCGTCGCGGCCGCGGTCTGTCCTTCGGCCTGCGCCAGGATCGCCCCGACCCAGCGCCGGACGCGCGCTCGCGGGTCGGCTTCCTTGCCCATCTGGTGCGCCACGTAGCGGGTCAGCCGCTCCGCTCCGTCTTCCAGCAGGGCGGCCACCAGCGCGTCCTTGGACGGGAAATGCCGATAGAACGCGTCGTTGGACAACCCCGCCGCGGCGACGATGTCGGCCACCCGCGGACGGCCCGCGGTTCCGGCCGCGCTGATCACCGCCAACGCCGCGTCCAGTAGCTTGCGGACCTCCACGGTGTAGTCGGCGCCGCGTTTGGCCAAAGTCCGCCGGGCGATCCGGGCGGCCACGTCCTCGGCCGCATCCTCGCTTGTCACAACCCATCTCCCTCCACATTTCCGAGCCGGTCGCGCGATTCGTTCGCCTCGCGCGGGCCGAGCCCTCGCTCGTCAAGAATTGCATTCTGAGTACGGAGAAGTATATTCTCCAGCTTGAGAGGAGTTGCCATGGCATGGGATTTCACCGAGCTCATGCGATCGGCCGCCGAGCTCGCCGAGACGAGCGAGTACCGGGGATGAGCGAGCGCGAGGAGTACCGGATCGAACGGCACGGCGCGGTCTCGCTCATCCGGCTGCACCGGCCCGAAGCGCGAAACGCGCTGACCACGCACATGATGCGCGGCATCGGTGCGGCGGTGCTGGCGGCCGAAGCCGATCCCACCGTCCGCGTCCTGCTGCTCACCGGCTCCGGTGATCGGGCGTTCTGCTCCGGCATGGACCTGCGCGCCTTCGCCGAGGGCGACGCGTTCGACGCCGAGGACCCCGCCACCGCCGCCTACGCCCGGCTCACCCGGGGCGAGATCGCCGTCCCCGTGGTCGGGGCGGCGAACGGCTCCGCCATCGGCGGTGGACTCGAACTGCTGCTCGGCAGCGATCTCGTCATCGCCGCCGAGTCCGCGCAGTTCACCTTTCCCGAGGTGCGGCGCGGCTTCTTCCCCGGCGGCGGTGGCACTTTCGTCGGTTCGCGGATCCCGATGAACATCGCACTCGAGCTGACCCTGACCGGCGAGCCGATCACCGCCGCCCGCGGATACGAACTCGGCTTGGTCAACGCGGTGGTCGCACCAGGTCAAGTGCTCCCGACGGCGCTGAGCTATGCCGAGCGGATCGCCGCCAACGCGCCGCTGGGCCTGGCCGCCTGCAAAGAGCTGGTGCGGCTGTCGGTCACCGACGCCACCCGCGCGGCCGCTCGGCTGAAGTACTGGCAGGAAACGGTATTCACCAGCGCCGACGCCAAGGAGGGCGCACAGGCGTTCCTGGCGAAACGGCCGCCGGTGTGGCGGGGGCGCTGAGGTGCGCGCGGTGGTCTGCCCGGCGTACGGGCCGCCGGAAGTGGTGCGACTACAGCAGGCGCCCTCGCCGCGACCTGCGGCCGGGCAAGTGCGGGTACGGGTCGCCGCCGCCGCGGTGAATTTCCCCGATGTGCTGCTGATCGCCGGCAAGTACCAGGTCCCCGCCGCGCCGCCGTTCGTGCCCGGCAGCGAATTCGCCGGAGTGGTGGTGGAACTCGGCGAAGGAGTGACCGATTTCGCGATCGGCGACCGGGTGACCGGCACGGGCTTGTTCGGCGCTTTCGCCGATGAGGTGGCCGTGGCCGACGCGACGCTGACCCGGGTACCGCAAGGCGTGGATCTGCGGAGCGCCGCCGCCTTCGGTGTCGCCTACCGCACCGCCTACCACACCCTCCGCTCGATGGCACGGGTCGGCGCGGGCGACCGGCTGATAGTGCTCGGCGCGGGTGGCGGAGTGGGACTTGCCGCCGTGCAATTGGCCGCGCGGCTGGGGACCGAGGTCACCGCGGTGGCCTCGTCATCGGCAAAGCTCGCCGCCGCGGAACGGTACGGCGCGCGGCGGCTCATCGATCACACCGCCGGGCCGTTACGCGCGGCACTGCGCGACGCGCTGCCCGAAGGCGCCGACGCCGTCATCGACCCGGTCGGCGGTGACGTCGCCGAACCCGCCTTGCGATCGCTGACCCGCCGCGGGCGTTTCGTCACGGTCGGCTACGCCTCCGGCGTCATCCCGCGCATCCCGCTGAATATTGTGCTGATCAAGGGCGTACAGCTGGTGGGTTTCCAGTTCCGAGATCTCGATCCCGTCGAATACCGCCGCAACGAGGAGGAACTCGCGGCGCTGCTGGCCGGTGGCCACATCCGTCCGCACATCGGCGCGGCATACCCGCTCGAACAGGCGGCGGCCGCGCTGCGGCATGTGGCCGACGGCCGCGCGATCGGCAAGGTGCTGGTCGACCTGTAGGACGGTCGGAGGGTGGACGCACGCCGCATCCGGTGGACCGGCCGTATTCGTTGCGCTGCGGTAGAAGTCGCGACGCGGCACGGATCATGCGTAATCGACTGTCACCGAGGGGGTCTGCGGAACGGACTGACAGGTGAGCACGTAACCATCGGCCACGTCCTCGTCGGTCAACGCGTCGTTCACCCGCATCTCGACGCGGCCCGCGACGAGCCGCGCCATACAGGTGCCGCAATTGCCCTCCTCGCAGGCGAACGGCGGGTTGAGCCCGGCTCGCTTCGCGGCTTCCAGCACCGTCTCGTCGGCGCGCACGTCGATGGTGGACTGCCCGCCGTCCAACAGGACGGTCGCCACGCAGGTGGCCGTCTCCGGCGACTCGGACAGTGGGGATACGGCCATGACGCACACTCCTGATCAATGGGGATCGCACAACGCCGATGTCGCCGGGGCGTAGATTGAGCACTCGCTCAGCATGCTGTGCACATGCGTAGCATGGTTCTTCCGGCTGGGTCAAGAGGAGGACCGGGTCAGCTGCCCGTCCAGCGCGGGATGCGCTTCTCGGCGAACGCGCGGGGACCCTCCTGCGCGTCCTCGCTCGTGTAGCAGCGCACCGAGGCGTGCCGGGCGGCTTGCAGCGCGGCCGAGCGGCCCATCTCGGTCGCGAGCATGACCGTCTCCCTGGCGGCCCGCACCGACAGCGGGGCACCCGCGAGGATCTCGGCGGCCAGCTCGAGTGCCGTGTCCAAGAGAACCTCGGGTTCGGCCAGCCGGTTCACCAGTCCGATCTCGTAGGCGCGCCGCGCATCGATCGGCTTTCCGGTCAGCAGCAGCTCCATCATGATCCGCTGCGGGATCATGTGGATCAGCGGCGCGGCCCACGGCGAACTGCGACCCACCTTGACCTCGGTGACCGCGAAGGTCGCCGTAGTGCTCGCGACACACAGATCGCATGCCTGGGCGATCATCCAGCCCCCGGCGAACGCCGCGCCGTTGACCGCCGCGATGGTGGGCTTGGACAGCTCGATGGTGTCGTACGGCAACGGGTACATCTCGCGCGGCGGCACCGTCATGCCAGTCGCCACCATCTCCTCGAGATCCCCTCCCGCGCAGAACGCTTTCGGTCCCGCGCCGGTCAGGATCGCGACGCGCAACGCGGGATCGCGCTCGAATCGGGCCCAGGCGTCGAACAGCCCCTCCCGCACGTCCAGCGCCAGGCAATTGCGCCGTTGCGGCCGATTCAGCGTGATGATCGCGATCCCGTCGGAGCGGGCATCGAAGACAACGGCGTCGGACATCAGAAACCTCTCCGCTGGACGACGCGCGCCGCCCGCTCCAGTTCGTCGCGAAAATCGGGATGCGCCACGGCGATCAGCCTGCGGGTGCGCTCGGCCAGTGTCCGCCCGGCGAGTTCGGCGGCGCCGAATTCGGTGACGATCACGTCCACGTCGCTGCGTGCGGTCGTGACCGGCCCGGACAGCGCCGCGGTGATCCGGCTGACCGTCCCGCCTTTGGCGGTGGAGGGCAGCGCGATAATCGCGTGACCCCCGGGCGAACGAGCGCCTGCCCGGACGAAGTCCACTTGACCTCCTGTGCCTCCGAGATAGGACGCACCGCTCTGTTCGGCGTTCACCTGTCCGGTCAGGTCGACCTCCATGGCGGAGTTGATGGTGACCAGCCGTTCCAGTCGCGCGAGCACGCCCGCGTCGTGGGTGTAATCGGTCGCGCACATCCGGATCGCCGCATTGCGGTCGGCGAACCGGTACAGGCGCTCGGTGCCGATGAGCGCGCCGGTGACCGATACCCCGCGATCGATGGCTTTGCGCGCGTTGGTGATCGCGCCCGACTCGACCAGATCGACCAATCCGTCGCCGATCATCCCCGAATGCACGCCGAGATCGGTGCGGTCGTGCAGCAGGCGCAGCACGGCGTCGGGTACGGCGCCGACCCCGATCTGCAGCACCGCGCCGTCCTCGATATAGGCCGCCGCGTGCGCGGCGATCGCTTCATCGACCGGGCCGATCCGGGCGGGCGGCACCTGAACCGGCGGCCGGGAAACGCGCACCGCGTAGTCGATTCGAGCGCCGGGCAGCCGCTCGCCCAGCGTGAAGGGCACTTGGTCGTTGACCTCGGCGACCACGACGCGCGCCGCCGCCACCGCCGCGCGCACATGGTCGCTGACCAGCCCGAAGCTGTGGTCGCCGTGTTCGTCGGCCGGACTCACCTGCACGAAAGCCACATCGCAGCCGAGGATTCCGGCTTCGATCATCGGCCCCACCCGGCTGACGTGGCAGGGGACGATGCCGAGCCGATGCTCCTCGGTCAGCGACCGCAGCGCGCCGATCGCGCCCATGCTGGACAAGGTGAAGGCTTCGGCCGCCGCCGGGGTGAACAGACCGGAGAAGCTCGTCGCGATGAACGCCGACACCCCGCCGATCGCACCGCCCTGTGCGATGAGCGCCTCGATCAAGGTGGCGGGCTCGCCGCACGCCTGCCCGACCACGATGCGGTCACCGGCCCGCAGGATCGTGCTGAGGTCCAGGTCGGCGGGCTCGAGCAGCGCGGTCACCGCTGGACCCGGCCGTTCGGGCGGTCGTCGGCGGCGTGGCGCAACCGGCCGAGCACCTCGGCGGTGTCGGCGCCGAGCCTGGGTGCCGGTCCCGCGATGCGGCCGGGAGTGCGGGAGAACCATGTTGGCGGACCAGGAAAACGGACCGATCCATATGGTGAATCCACGGTTTCGAAGAAGTCCGCGTCGGCGAGATGCGGGTTGTCGAACAGTTCGTCCAGCGACCGCACCGGTGCGGCCGGAATGTCCAGCGAGCGCAGCAGTTCCAGCCATTCGGCCGTGGTCCGCTCACCGAACGTTTCGGCGAGACGGGCGTAGACGATGTCGATCCTGGCCGCGCGCTGCTCCAGCGTGGCGAACTCCGGCCCTGCCCACGGCGGGCGCACCGCCTCGACGAAAGCCGTCCACTGCTTGTCGTTGTAGACCAGCGCGGACAGGTAACCGTCCGCGGTGCGATAGGGCTTGCGGTTCGGCGTCACCGCGCGCAGGTAGGCCGCGGAGCCCAGCGGGGGATCGAACATGGCCCCGTTGGCGTGCTCCACCAGCATGAACGCGGCCATCGTCTCGAACATCGCGACCTCGACTTCTTGCCCCTCGCCGGTGCGTTCCCGGTGGAACAGCGCCATCGTGGTCGCGTAGAGCGCGGTCATCCCGGCGATCTTGTCGGCCATGATGGTGCCGACGTACCCGGCGGCGCCGGTGAGCCGCTCCTGCACGAAGGGCAGTCCGCACTCGGCCTGAATCGTGTCGTCGTACGCGGTACGGCCGGCGTCCCGGCCACGGCGGCCGTAGCCGTAGCAATTGGTGTAGACGATCGAAGGATTGAGCGCGGCCACCTCGTCGTAAGCGAAGCCCAGCCGGGCGATGGCGGAGGCGCGCATCGAGTGGATGAATACGTCGGCCTGCGTGACGAGTTCGCGCAACGATCGCTTGCCGTCCTCGGATCGCAGGTCCAGCACCACGCTGCGCTTGCCCCGGTTGACGTTGACGAAGACGCCGCCCATCCCCCGCTCCGGGCCCACCGAGATGTAGCGGGTGTTGTCCCCGTCCGGCGGCTCGATCTTGATCACGTCCGCGCCCATATCGGCCATGATCTGCGTGCAGTAGGGGCCCATGACCATCGCCGTCAGATCGACGACCCGGACCCCCACCAGCGGACCACGATGTTCCATCGCCACGCCTCTTTCACCACCCTCCACCGCCGCACGGATCACCAACCGGTCGGCGGCCGTGAGCCTATCTGATGAATCTTTGCAAGGATAGTGATATCAAGGATGCTGTGGACGATTTCAACGCTGACGCCCCACCCCCTCGGCGTGCCCTCCGCCCGATCGCCGAGGTACTGGACGCCGCGCTCGGCTCCCACCCCGACGCCACGGCGGTGGAGGCCGCTTCCGGCGCGTGGACCTACGTCGAACTCGACGATCACGCCCACCGCGCGGCCGGCGCCCTCTGGGCGCTCGGCGTGCGCCCCGGCGATCGCGTCGCGGCCTGCCTCCCCAACGATCTGGACATCGTCGCCGCCTTCCACGGCGCGCAACGCATCGGTGCGGTATGGGCGGGCATCGGCGAGGCGCTGACCGCGACCGAACAGCAGCGCCTGCACGACCTGTGCGAACCGGCAGTCGTACTCGCCGGATCCCGCTGCCGGGTGGACTCGCCCGGTACGGTCGACCCCGATCATTGGGCGGCACTGCTGGATCGCGCGGCACCCGCGCCACGGGTGGAGCACGACATCGATGCTCCGGCCGCAATCGCCTTCACCAGCGGCACCTCCGGACAGCCGAAGGCCGTGGTGCACAGCCAGCGCAACCTCCTGCTGCCCGGCGCCGTGCTGACGGCCACTCGAGGCTGGGGGCCCGATCTGCGTAAGGGCGACAGCTTCCCGCTGACGATCCTCAATCTGATGGTCCTGTCCACCCTGCTCACCGCGCAGGCCCGCGGCTGCTCGGTCGTCATGGACCGCCGCGATGCCGACGGGGTGGCCGACTGGATCGCCGAGCATCGCGTCACGGTCTGGAACGGAGCACCCGCGCAGCTCTACGACCTCGCGCGCAGGCCGGGGCTCGATCTCGGCTCGTTGCGCGAAGTCTGGAGCGGCGGCAGCGATACGCCCGACTCGGTTCGCGCGGCGTTCGCCGACGCGCACGGGCCGGTGCCCCGCGCCACCTACGGTCTCACCGAGGCGCCGACGGTGGTCTCGATCGACCCACCCGGCGACGAATGGTTCCCCGGGGCCAGCGGCCGGGTGCTGCCGCACTACGACGTCGCCGCCTACGACGACGCGGGCCGCAGGCTACCGTCCGGTTCGCTCGGCGAGCTGCGGCTGGAGGCGGCCGCCACCGGCCCGTGGGCCCGATGCTGGACGCCGATGCTGGGCTACCGGGAGCGCGATGCGGTGCGACCGCCGCCACCCGGACCGCTCCCCACCGGCGATGTCGGCACCGTCGACGCCGAAGGCAGGCTGTCGGTCCTGGACCGCAAGAAGATGGTCATCATCCGGGGCGGGGCGAACGTCTACCCACAGGAGGTGGAGCGGGTCATCGCGACGCACCCCGGCGTGGCCAAGGTCGCGGTGTGCCCGGTGCCGGACGAGCGGCTCGGCCAGAGAGTCGCGGCGGTGATCGAAAGCGCGGATCCCGCAGTGGATCTCGACGCCCTGGCGCGATTGTGCCGACGCGAGCTGGCCGGATACAAGGTGCCGGAGTTCTGGACCCGGGTGGACGCACTGCCGGTGAACGCCATGGGCAAGATCGAGCGAACGCGGCTCACCGAACTGGCGAGCGCCGCGCGGCACACGACGCGGGAGCAGCCGTGACCGCGCGCGCCCCGCGTCTGTTCGACCTCGACGGCCGGGTGGCGATCGTGACCGGAGCGTCCTCCGGGCTCGGCGCCGCGGTCGCGGAAACGCTGGCCTCGCTCGGGGCCCGCGTCGCGGTCGCGGCCCGGCGCGCCGACCGGCTGACCGAGCTCGCCGGGCGCATCGACGGGCTCCCCGTGGTGTGCGACCTGACCGAGCCGCAGAGCATCGGCGCCGTGGTCACCACGGTGGCCGACGGGCTGGGACCGCCGGAGATCCTGGTCAACGCGGCGGGGAACCGGTTCACCACCGAGCGCGCCGAATCCGAGCCGCTCGATGCCGTGCACCGGACCCTGGAACTCAACCTCGCGGCGCCGTTCCTGCTCGCCCAAGCGGTGTTCCCGCACATGCGCACGGTGGGTCGCGGCTCGATCGTCAACGTCTCCTCCATCAGCGGCCGGGTCGGCGTGCCCGGCATCCCGCAAGCGTCCTACGCCGCGAGCAAGGCGGGGCTGTCCGGGCTCACCGCCGAACTCGCCGTGCAATGGGCGCGGCATTCGATCCGGGTGAACACCGTCGCGCCCGGCTTCTTCCGCAGCGAGATCACCGACACCCTCTATGACGACGAGCGCGGCGCCGCTTACCTGCGCCGCAACACCCCCCTGCCGACCGAGGCGCGGGCCGAGGACATCGTCGGGGCCGTCGTCTGGCTGGCCGGTGACGCCGCCCGGTACGTCACCGGACAGACCGTCGTCGTCGACGGCGGCTGGACCGCTCGATGAACGAGCGGTGATTCCACGTTGACACCCGATTCTCACGGTGAAAGCATGACAACGCCTATGAGAATCTAATTCTCCAAATCGAAAACGTACATACGCTCAAATTGCCAGCCCGTTCTAGGAAGGGAATTATCCCGCATGTTTGCCGCAGTTCTGATCGAGAAGGGCGAGACGGGACCGAAGGTCACGCTGACGAACGTGGACGCAGCGACGCTGCCGGAGGGGGATGTCACCGTCGAGGTCGCCTACTCCACCCTCAATTACAAAGACGCCCTGGCGATCACCGGAAAGTCTCCCGTCGTGCGGGCGTTCCCGATGGTGCCCGGCATCGACTTCGCCGGTGTCGTCACCGAGAGCAGCCACGCGGATTGGTCGGCGGGCGACGACGTGATCCTCAACGGCTGGGGCGTCGGAGAATCGCATTGGGGCGGCCTCGCGCAGCGGGCCCGCGTGAACGGCGACTGGCTGGTGCCCCGGCCCGCGGAGTTCACCGCGCGCCAAGCGATGGCGATCGGCACCGCCGGATACACCGCGAGCCTGTGCGTCGAAGCGCTGCTGCGCCACGGCGTTCGGCCCGACCGAGGCGAGATCCTGGTGACCGGCGCGACCGGCGGCGTGGGCAGCATCGCCATCGCGCTGCTGAGCAGAGCAGGGTTCGCCGTCGCGGCCGCCACCGGCAAGACCGCCGAGACCGCCTACCTCCAGCAACTGGGCGCGGGCACCGTGGTGGATCGCGCCGAGCTGGCCGAGCGCGGCAAGCCGCTGCAGAAGGAGCGCTGGGCAGGTGTGGTCGACACCGTCGGCAGTCACACGCTCGCCAATGTGTGCGCCCAGACCCGGTACGGCGGAGCGGTGGCCGCCTGCGGCCTGGCCCAGGGCATGGACTTCCCCGCCACGGTCGCCCCGTTCATCCTGCGCGGGGTCACGTTGTTCGGCATCGACAGCGTGATGGCGCCCAAGCAGCGGCGCCTCGACGCCTGGGCGCGGCTCGCCCGTGACCTGGACCCGGCCGCCCTGGACAGCATCGCCCAGGAGATCCCCCTCGGCGAGGCCGCCACCGCGGCCGGCCGGCTCGTCGACGGTGCCGTGCGCGGCCGGATCGTCGTCGATGTGAATCGTTGATCAGGAGCATCCCGTGACCAGGAAATCGATGAAATCGACTGTGGAACTCGATCTCTCCGACGTCGACCACCGGGTCGGCAAGCCGGTGGGCGGCGGCCAACTGTGGGACCCTTGCAGTTCTTCCGACATCCGCCGCTGGGTGATGGCGATGGATTATCCGAATCCGCTGCATTGGGACCAGGAATTCGCTCGCGAATCGCGATACGGCGGAATCGTGGCGCCCCAATCCATCGCGGTCGCATTGGATTACGGGCACGGCGCACAGCCCGCCTGCGTCGGCCACATCCCCGGCAGCCACCTGATCTTCGGCGGCGAGGAATGGTGGTTCTACGGCTGCCCGGTGCGCCCCGGCGACACCCTGTTCCAGGACCGGCGATTCCACGATTACAAGGTGGTGGAGACGAAGTTCGCCGGGCCGACGATGTTCTCCCGCGGCGACACCGTCCACCGCAATCAGCACGGCGTGCTGGTCGCCCGCGAAAGGTCCACCGCCATCCGCTATCTGGCGTCGGAGGCCAACAAGCGGGGCATGTACGACAGTCGGCTCGGCGCGGTGCGGGCCTGGACCGCCGCCGAACTGGCCGAGATCGAGTCGCTGCGGCACGAGTGGATCCTGACCAACCGCGCCGGGGTCTCGCCGCGCTTCGACGAAGTGAAGGTCGGGGACCGGCTGCCGCGCCGGGTGATCGGCCCGCACACCATCGCCGGCTTCACCACCGAGTACCGCGCCTTCTTGTTCAACATCTGGGGCACATTTCACTGGACCGCGCCGACGGGCATCGACGATCCCTGGGTCAACCAGGATCCGGGCTGGACCGAAGGGTTCGGCTTCGACGAAGAGGGCGCGCGCATCGACCCGCGCAAGCGCGACGGCCTGTACGTCGGCCCCTCCCGTGGGCACATCGACGCCGATAAGGCGGGCGAGGTCGGGATGGCGCGGGCCTATGGCTACGGCGCCACCATGGGCGCCTGGTGCACCGACTACCTCTCCTACTGGGCCGGGCACGACGGCATCCTCCGCCACAGCAAGGCGGACTTCCGCCTGCCCGCTTTCGAGGGCGACGTGACCTACTTCGACGCCGAGATCATCGGCAAGGAAGCGGATTCGGTCTGGGGCGTACCGCTCGTGCAGGTGAAACTGCGGCTGACCAATCAGGACTTCGGCGTGCTGGTGGACTGCACGGCCGAGGTCGAGCTTCCGTACTGACGGCCACCGGAAAGAAACGGGAGAGACGATGCCCACCGACACCGACGACGTCCTCGCGCCCGCCGTGGCCATCGCCACCGGGCCGCCGCTGTCCGAAGAGCCGGGTCTCGGACCGCTCACCCTGCCCGGCTTCCTGCGCGAAGTCACCCGCGGGTACGGCGACCGCGAGGCGCTCGTCGCGCACACCGGCACCGGCGTCGTCCGCTGGAGCTATGCCGAGTTGTGGGAGCGCGCCACCGAAGTGGCGCGCGCTCTGCGCGCCTGCGGGATCGGTAAGGACAGCCGGGTCGGCGTGCTGATGACCAACCGGCCGGAGTGGCTCTCCGCCGTGTTCGGCGTGTCGCTGGCCGGCGGGGTGGCCGTCGCCCTCAGCACCTTTTCCAGCCCCGCGGAACTCGACCACCTGCTACGGCTGTCCGGCGTCTCGATGCTGCTGTTCGAAAGGTCGGTGGCGAACAAGGATTTCGCCGAGGTGCTGACCGGACTGGAACCCGCCGTCGGCACCGCCGCGCCGGGCGCGCTGCGCTCGACGGCCTACCCGTTCCTCCGTCATCTCGCGATGGTCGGCGAACCGGTGCCCGATGCGGCGATCGACTCCTGGCACACGTTCCTTGCTCGCGGGCACTCCGAAGCACACGAACTGATCGAGGCGACGGCCGCTACGGTGCGACCCGCGGATACCGCTGTGCTGTTCTTCTCGTCGGGAACCACCAGCAAGCCGAAAGGCATCCGCAGCGCGCACCGCGGCGTCGCCATCCAGATGTGGCGGTTCCGGCGCATGTTCGGGTTCGGCCCGGACGACCACGTGCGCTGCTGGACCGCCAACGGTTTCTTCTGGTCCGGCAACTTCGGCCAAGCGCTCGGCGCCACCCTGGCCGCGGGCGGCAGCCTGGTGCTGCAATCGACCTTCGACGCCGCCGAGGCGCTGGAGTTGATGCGGGCCGAGCGAGTGAACTTCCCGGTCGCGTGGCCGCACCAGTGGGCGCAACTGGAAGGCGCGCCCAACTGGTCGACGACCGACCTGAGCAGCCTGCGATTCGTGGACGTGAAGACGCCCGCGGCACGGCACCCTCGCGTGTCGACCACCTGGACCGAGCCAGGGCACGCTTACGGCAACACCGAAACCTTCACCATCACCACCTGTTTTCCGGCCGACACACCCGAGGACGAGATCGCGGGCAGCAGCGGCAAGCCGTTGCCGGGCAACACCGTCAAGATCGTCGACCCGCTCACCGGCGCGGTCGCGGCGCGCGGCGAGCGCGGCGAGATCTGCGTCAAAGGGCCGACGCTCATGCTCGGCTATCTCGGCACCGCATTGGACGAGACGCTCGACGTCGACGGCTACTTCCACACCGGCGACGGCGGCTACCTCGATGACGCGGACCGGCTGTACTGGGAGGGGCGGTTGACCGACATCATCAAGACCGGCGGCGCGAATGTCTCCCCGCTGGAGGTCGACGAGGCGTTGGCCGGCTTCCCGGGTGTCAAGGTCGCACGCACCGTCGGCGTACCGCACGAGACGCTCGGCGAGGTCGTGGTGACGTGTGTGGTGCCGCACGCGCACGCGACCGTGGACGCCGACGCGGTCCGCGCGTTCCTGCGCGAGCGGCTGGCCAGCTACAAGGTGCCGCGACAGGTGCTGTTGTTCGCCGAGGAGGACATCGCGCTCACCGGCAGTGCGAAGATCAAGTCCAGCGACCTGCGGCAGCTGGCGGCGAAACGGCTGGCCGACAGCTAGCGCCACGGGCCCTGCCGACGCTTCGCCCGTCCAGTTCGTCCACTGCCGCGCCGACCGTCCCGAAGTCGCTCCGCCCGGCGACACCGGACACGGCGACACCGCACCCACCCGGGCTTCACACGACCAATCCCGGATGCTATACATTAGGGGAGGCTTACCTCGTTAGTCGAGGCTAACCTCATCGAAACGGTGACCCTGGCTGTGAGGCTTCATGTACGTGTGCATCTGTAACGCGCTGTCCGAAGGTGACGTGCACACCTGCGTCGCGGCCGGGGCCGACAGTGTCCGCCAAGTGAAGAACGCCTGCGGCTGGAAGCCCGGCTGCGGCAGTTGCACGGCGCGATTGGCCGAGGTCATCGGCCGCGCCCGCGCGACGACCGAAGCGCAGCCCTCGGCCGCCTGATCCGACACACCAGGCGGTCTGCCTGCCGCTGCGCACAATCTGTGCCACGATCGCAGCTATGGACGGCGACAAGGACATCGTGGCGTTGCTCAACGAGCAACTGACGGCCGAACTCACGGCGATCAACCAGTACTTCCTGCACGCCAAGATGCAGGAGAACTGGGGCTTTACCAAGCTGGCGCGGCACACTCGGCACGAGTCCATCGATGAGATGAAGCATGCCGAACTCCTCACCGACCGGATCCTCTTCCTGGACGGCCTGCCGAACTACCAGAAGCTCAATCCGTTGCGCATCGGGCAGAGCGTGCCGGAGCAATTGCGGGCCGACCTGCAGATCGAGCTGGAAGCGGTCGAGCGGCTTCGCCGGGGCATCGAGTTGATGCGGTCGCGCGGCGACGTGACCTCGGCTCGCATCTTCGAGCACATCCTCGAAGACGAGGAGCAGCACGTCGACTACCTGGAGACCGAACTCGATCTGGTGGAGAAGCTGGGCGAGCCGCTGTACCTCCAGCGCTTCACCGAGAC
Source organism: Nocardia sp. NPDC047648 (assembly GCF_040642815.1). Lineage (NCBI taxonomy): Bacteria > Bacillati > Actinomycetota > Actinomycetes > Mycobacteriales > Nocardiaceae > Nocardia > Nocardia sp. NPDC047648. The sequence goes on from NZ_JBEYSX010000001.1 coordinate 398,096, forward strand.
CCCGGAGGACTGACCCGGTCTCCGGGCGCCTGCGCACGGCTGCCCGGCGCTACGCCGAGGCGTATCGCCGGGCCAGTCGTTTCCGATGCTCGGCGGGCGTACCGAAGAGGGAACGATCGAGCGTGGCCCGCTTCAGGTACGCGTGGATCCCGCTTTCCCAGGTGTAGCCCATGCCGCCGTGCAGTTGCATGGCCTTCCCCGCCACCCGCACCGCCGTCTCGGTGCTCAACGCCTTGGCCATCGACGCCACGTCGCCCGCGTCCTGCGCCGACGTCGCCTGGGCCCGGACGGCAGCCGCTACCACCTGCCGGGCCACCGTGACCTGCACCAGCATGTCCGCGCAGGCGTGTTTGACGGCCTGGAAGGAACCGATCGGACGGCCGAACTGCTCGCGCACCCCGGCATAGCCGACGGTGGCCTCGAGCATGGCTTCGCTCAGCCCGAGGCTGTCGCAGGCCATCGCGACCGCCGCCCGGTCGTACAACCGCCGCAGGGCGCGCTCTCCGTCGCCACGGAATCGCCACACCGCCGCCGGCGCCACCGCGACGTCGTCGGCGGTCACGCGCCCGAGGCTGCGGGTCGCGTCGACCACCGGTCGCGCGATGACGACCGACCCGGGCGCACCGGATTCGACTGCCGCGAGCACGATCTCGCCGCCGGGATCGCGGGCGGGAACGAGCAGCCGGTCCGCCCCGGGCGCGTCGAGCACGAAGTCGGCGCAACCGTGCAGACGCAGGCCGCCGGTACCGGTCACCAGCCGGAACGGCGATTCCACGAGCATGCGATCGGCGTGTGCGGAGACCGCACCTGACGACTCGGCGCCGGCCCGCCGCTCCCCCGCAAGCGCGACAATCGGGACCACCGCACCGGCGACGGTGCCGCGAAACAACTCGTCCCGTTGCGGATTCGGCTCGAGCAAGGCGAGCGCGCCCACGGCGAGCGCCGCCACCGACGGATAGGCACTACGGGCGACGGCTCGGCCCACTTCTCGGAGCACCACGGCGACCTCGGCGAAAGTCGCTCCGGCACCGTCGAATTCGGCGGGCGCCTCCAGACCGAGCCATCCGGATCGAGCGATCGGCGACCAGTCGACCGCCGATTCGGAATCGGCTTCGCCGAGCAGGTCGCGCGCCACCGCGCGCAGCTCGTCGTGGATCTCGGCGAATTCGTCGCTCATCATGTTCCCGTCGGTTCCCGGGGCAGGCCCAGGCCGCGCTCCGCGATGATGGTGCGCTGGATCTCGCTGGTGCCACCCGGAATAGTCCATTCCCAGGAGCCGACGAAGTCGAGCACCCAGGCGCCCGACTCCCAGCCGCTGGACATCGGTTTGCGCAGCGTCGTGTGCGCGGCCAGTCCCCCGACCTCCGTGCCGAAATCCGTCATCCGCTGCAACAATTCGCTGTAGTACAGCTTCACCACCGAAGCGTCGGCCGGGCCGGCGACGCCCGCCTCGTGCCGCTCCACCAAGTCGCGGCACAATGCGCGCAATCCGAAGATCTCGATCTCCAGCGCGGCCAGCCGATCGGCCACGACCGCGTCGTCGACCGCGCGCCGCCCACCGGGATCGACTCGCTCGCACGCTTCGACGAGCCACCGGAATCCGGCGTTGCCGAGCCGTTCGGCCAGCTCCAGCATGGTCAGGCCACGCTCGGCGCCCAGCGTCTGCTGCGCCACCTGCCAACCCTCGTGCTCCGCGCCGACCAGCCCGTCCGCCGGGATCCGCACCTCGTCCAGGAAGATCTCGCAGAAGTGCGATTCCCCGGTGGCCTGCCGGATCGGGCGTACCTGGATGCCGGGGCTGCGCATGTCCAGCAGGAAGTACGAGATGCCGCGCCGCTTCGGGGTGCCGGGGTCGGTACGGGCCAGCAGCAGGCACCAGTCCGCGTATTGCGCACCGCTGGCCCACACTTTCTGCCCGGTCACGACATAGCCGTCACCGTCTCGGCGGGCGCTGGTCCGCAATGCGGCCAGATCGGATCCGGCGCCGGGTTCGGAGAAGCCTTGTACCCAGATCTCGCCGTCCAGGATCGCGGGGAGATGCCGCCGCCGCTGCTCGTCGGTCCCCGCCGCCAGCAAGGTGGCGGCCGCGTGGTGAACGGCCACGAAGGCCAGCACCAGTCGCGGTGCGTCGTGGGCGGCGAGTTCCTGATACAGCACGATCTGTTCCGGGAGCGACATGCCGCCGCCGTATTCGCGCGGCCAATGCGGCACCACGTATCCCGCACGGCGCAGCTGCTGGAACCACTCGTGCTGGAAACGGACGAATTCCCCGTCCGTGGGGCCGGTCTGCGACCGCCGCCAATCGGCGGGCACGTGCGCGCGGCACCAGTCCCGGACCTCGTCGCGGAACCCGTCGAGGTCGTGCCCGGTCACCGCGCCCGCGCCCGCTGTCGCAACGCCCGCAGCCGGTCCCGGTGTTCCGGTGACCGCATGGTGACCACCTCGGCGGCGAAACCGGCTTGCAGCGGACCAGCGAGCGCCTGGGACAGGTACATGTTCACCACCCGTTTCGTGCTGCGCAGCGCCTCCGGCGGCAGGGCGGCCAACCGGACGGCCAGTTTCCTGGCCTCGTCGAGCAATTCGTCCGCGGCGACGACCCGCGACGCCAGTCCGACCTCGACGGCGGTGGCGGCATCGATCCGGTCGCCGGTGTACAGGAATTCCCGCGTCCGCAGGATCGGGGTCAGCAGCGGCCAGAACGCGGCGCCGCCGTCCCCGGCGACCAGCCCGACCGCCACGTGCGGGTCGGCCAGGTAGGCGCGATCCGACATCAGCACGACGTCGCACAGCACCGCCAGGCCGGCGCCGAGCCCCATCGCCGCGCCGTTCACCGCGGCGATCACCGGCAGCGGGAAGCGCAGCATCTCCTCGATGATCTGAGCGCCTTCGCGAATGCTCTCGTCCCGCGCGACCGGGTCGTCCGAGAAGGAGCTGATCCAGTCCAGGTCGCCACCCGCGCTGAAGGCCCGGCCGGAACCGGTGAGGATCACGACTGCGGCCTCCCGGTCCGCGGCCAGCTGCCGCCACACCCCGGCCAGCGCTCGGTGCAACTCGGCGTTCACCGCGTTGAGCTCGTCGGGACGGTCGATGACGACGATACGGACGGGCCCTTCGCAGGCCACGGTCAGCACATCGGGCAGGTCGTAGCGCATGGCGTCACCCTTCCCCTGGATCGGAGAACAAACCGGTCAGGCCGCGACGGCCGGCCAGCCGGGCCAGCAGATCCTCGGTGGCGACCGAGCCGAGCGGAAGTCGGCGCAACGGCAGGCTGTAACGCGACAGCCAGGACAGCGGCGACTCGTCGCAGAAGCCGAGGGCGCCGTGCAATTGGTGGGCGACGCGGAACACGGCCTCGGCCGCCTCGAGGGTCGCGGAACGCAGAGCCAGCGCGTCGATCAGCGCATCGCCGTGCTCGGCTTGAATGCTCCACAACGCGTAGCGGGCGAGCATGTCCACGCCGCGCCGTTCGACCTCGGCGTCGGTCAACTGGAACTGCACCGACTGGAACTCGGCCAGCGGTTTTCCGAACTGCTCCCGGACCAGCACGTGGGCACGGGTGAGTTCGACGGCGCGGTCGAGCATGCCGAGCAGGGTCCAGCACGGCAGCACCAGCGCCAACGCCAGGTCTGCGCCGCCCCCGGTGTCCACCGGCGACACCTCCAGCGCCGTCACGAACGCCGACTCACGCGCGGACGCACCCGGTGGTCGCACCACCACCGAGCCTCGGGAACCATCCAAGGTCACCGCCGCCCAGCGCAGGTCGAGATGCGCGACCGCCGCGGCGGGCTCGTCATCCGACACCACCACCAACCCGTCGACGTCCGAGTCGACGGGGCGGGCCAGCCGCTCCGCGACCGGATAGGGCGTGGCCCAGTAGCCGGTGCTGCGGCACAGCGCCGCGGCCGCTTCCAGTTCGACCGGATCGCGCCGCGGCTCCAGCTCCCACGCGCCGAGTTCGCCGAGCACCGTCGCGACGAGCGCGCGGCGCGCGGGCTCGCGCTCGGCCCACCGCACCAGCTCGTCGCCGCCTGCCGCGCGCAACGCGCGCACGGCCTGCTTGCCGTATTCCGTTGCCTCGGCGCACAGTTCGATGGTCATCGCCCGGCCGCCCGCCGGGAACGACGCGGCGGTCACGCGGCCTCCCCCGCCCGGCGCGGCCCGCTCAGCAACGAGCGCGCCAGCAGGATCTTCTGCATCTCGATACTGCCGGAGGCGACCGTGGCGGCATTCGCGTATCGCCAATGGTCGTCCACCGCGCGCCGGAATCGGTGCCCGCGCTCGTCTTCCGAGCCCGCGAACGCGGCGAGTTCGGCCAGAACACTCGCGCTTTCCTGGTCGAGCCGGGTCACCGCGATGCGGTAGGCCGCGGCGTCACCCGGTGCGACCCGCCCGGCGCTCTGCATCGCGACCACCTGATACGCCAGCAGCCGCGCCCGCCGTGCCCGGGTGAGCATGCGGGCCCAGCGACCGCGCAATTCGGCCGGAACCGTCTCCCACCGCGGGCCGAGAACATCGGGCGCGGCCTGCAACAGCCGCTCACAGCGCGCGTAGCGGGCGATGCCGACCCGTTCGAACGCGAGCACCTCCTGCACCACCGACCAACCCTCGTCGACCCGGCCGAGCACGTCGGCTTCCGTCACGCGCACCCCGTCGAAGAAGACCTCGTTGAGGTGGTGCGGGCCGAGCATGGACCGGATCGGCCGGACCTCGATCCCCGAATCGGACATCGGCACCAGGAAGACGGTGAGCCCTTGCTGTTTCCGCGCCCTGGTCGCGGTGCGCGCGAGCAGGAAACACCACTGCGCCATGGTGGCGTAGGAGGTCCAGATCTTCTGGCCGGAGATACGCCAGCCCTCGCCGTCGCGGCGAGCGGTGGTCCGCAAGGAGGCCAGGTCGGACCCGGAGTCCGGCTCGCTGAAGCCCTGGCACCAGATCGTCTCACCGCGCGCGATCGGCGGCAGGTGCTCGCGCTGCTGTTCGGCCGTGCCGTGCCGCATGATCGTCGGGCCCACCCAGTTGACGCCCATGTATTGCGCCCCGCGAGGTTCGTGGTGCGCCCACATCTCCTCGCGGACCACGGTCTGCTCCCACACCGAAGCGCCGCGGCCACCGAACTGCGCGGGCCAAGCCGCGCACAGCAGGCCCCGCTCGGCCAGCACCCGGCAGAAACGCTGTGCGACAGCCAGATCGGCCGGATCGTCGGTGAACGCGCCGAGGTAGTCGGCGGGGACCTCCTCGGCAATCAGCCGCCGTAGTTCACCCCGGAGGCGGGTGGCGGCCTCACCCATAGTGAAGTCCATGTGGCGCACAGTACTTCAATCCTCATAAGGATAGCAATATTTGTATGGTCATTGCGCGGTGACTACACTGCCGCCATGACGGAAAGGCGTGCCCGGTGAGGACCAACCAGAGGTGGACCGCATGACGGCCGCCAAACGCGGCCGGGTCCCGCAGCGTCGTATCGCGGAGACCGTCGCCGCGGAGCTGCGCACTCGAATCCTGGCCGGCGACGAGAACTATCGGCTTCCCACCCAGGATCAGCTGGTCCAGGACTTCGGGGTGAGCTATCCCTCGATCCGCGAGGCGCTGCGCATCCTGGAGACCGAGGGCCTCGTCACCGTCCGCCGGGGCAATGTGGGGGGCGCCGAAGTGCACCGGCCCGATGAGACGTCGGCGGCGTATCACCTCGGCCTGGCCCTGCAAGGTGCGCGCGTCACCCTCGGCGACCTCGCCGCTGGCCTGCGCACGCTGGAACCGCAGTGCGCGGCCGCCTGCGCCGAGCGGCCCGACCGCGCCGAGACCGTCGTCCCCGCGCTCACGGAGAACGTCGAGAAGTCGGCCGAGCTCATCGACGACGGCGTCGCCTTCACCCACACCGCTCGCGAATTCCACGACCTGATCGTCTCGTTCACCCCGAACCTGACCATTCGCTACGTCGTGAGCACGCTGGTCACGCTGTGGTCGGCACAGGAGGAGGCGTGGGCGGAGGCGCTGACCCGGCGCGGGGAATACCCCTCCGAGGCCGAGTCGACCGAAGCCGTGCGCACCCATCGCCGCATCACCCGCGAGATCGCGGAGGGACGGGCCGCCGAAGCCGAACGCCTGTACCGCACCCATCTCGCCGCCACCCAGACAATCGTGTTGCAGCGGTTCGACGACGGAGTGGTGAACGCTTCGTCCGCCGGTGCGCGGCTGGCGATCCAGTCGGGTCTGCGCTCGCAGATCTGAGTTCGCCGAGCCGCCGTCTCGCGCACCTCACCCCGCCTCCGCCCGGGCAAGAGCAAGTCGGTTGCGCATCACCTTACCCGCTGTACGATAATGGCGTTTTCACAGCGTGAAATCGGGTTGCAAGAACCCGGTAGGGCCAGGTAGCGCCCCCTCCGGTCGGCCGCAGAGCGTCCATCCGCCAGCCGACCCATCGCCGGGGCCTTCCGTCGAGCGGAAAATTATGACGCACAGCGCCTTCAGCCCTGACGTGGTCGTAGCGAGGCGCTCGGCGGCGACGCTCCGATGACGCTCGTCAACCCTTGATGCGAACCTACTCAGAGGCAGTCAACCAATCAAGTATTGCTATCCTTACGAGGATTGAAGTAGCGTGGCCCACGACACACGGCCCGCCCCACGTGGGTGCCGGATTCCCGTCGCCCGGACCGCCGGGCCGGGCTGTGTCAGTAGATATCGAACTTTCTCATCGCATGGGAGGCCCCGCCTTGACTCGAGGGGCGCGCTACAGCACCACCACACCGATAACCCTCGCCGAGGGGTGGAGCGTTCGACGACTCACCCCGCCGAGCCGACTGTTCGGTGCGAACGGCCTGCGGACGGGTGCCGACGGCCGGATCTACGTCGCCCAGGTGGCGGGCAGCCAGATCAGCGCACTCGACGTCGCCACCGGCGACCTCGAGACCATCAGCGCCAAGGGCAGCGACATCATCGCCCCCGACGACCTGGCCTTCGATCCCGAGGGCAATCTCATCGCCACCGAGTACATGGACGCGCGGGTCAGTATGCGCGGGACCGACGGCCGCACCCGCGTGATCCGCGACGATCTGCCGGGCGCCAACGGCATCACGGTGCACAACGGCCGATTGTTCGTCAACGAATGCCGGATCGGCGGTCGCCTCATGGAGCTGCCGCTGGACGGCGGCGCGCCGCGCATCCTGCAAGACAACCTGCCGATGCCCAATGCCATGGAGGTGGGCCCCGATGGTCTCCTCTACTACCCGGTCATGGGGACCAACGACATCTGGCGGATCGATCCCGACGGAGGTGCGCCCGAACGAGTCGCCGGCGACCTCGGCGTGCCCGACTCGGTCAAGTTCGACTCCGCGGGCTTCATCGTCTCCACCCAGGTGCAGACCGGCGAAGTGCTGCGAATCAACCCACGCACCGGGGACCGTCGAGTGCTGGCGAGCCTGGATCCCGGATTGGACAACTGCACGTTCGTCGGCGACCGCCTGTTCGTCTCGAACTTCTCCGGCGAGATCACCGAGATTCTCACCGGCGGCCGGACCCGGCCGGTCCTGGAAGGCGGCCTGCTGTGGCCGCTGGACCTGACCGTCGGCCACGACGGCAATCTCTACGTCGCCGACGGCACCTTCTTCTACGTGTTGCGTGACGGCGGATTGCGCACGGTCGCCTCCCTTTTCAGCGCGGGCAACCCCGGCTATGTACGCGGCGTCAGCGCCGTCGGATCGGGTGAGTTCCTGTGCGCCACTTCTACCGGGCAGATCGCGTACTACCGCCCGGGCACGGACGAGGAGCCCGAGATCGTCGCCGACGGGTTCGATCAGCTCTACGGGGTCACGGCATCCACGGACGGGATGATCGTGGCCGCGGAACTCGGCGCGGGCCGGGTGCTGTCGATCCGGTCCGGCCAGGTCGAGGTTCTGGCCTCCGGGCTCAACGCCCCGATGGGTGTCGCGTTCGGCCCCGACGGCACGCCCCTGATCTCCGAATCCGGAGCCGGGCGGATCGTCTCGATCAGCGGCGCCGGCGTCGACACCGTGGTGGACGGACTGGAGACGCCGCAGGGAATTCTGGTGCGCGGCAGACAATTACTGATCCTCGACGCCGGTTTGCAAGCGCTGGTCAGCGTCGATCTCGAGACCAAGGCGCGGCAGACGCTCGCCGCGAACCTTCCGGTCGGCGCGCCGCCCGGCGTCGTCGCCAAACCCTTGCGCGGCACTCCCCCGTTCTCCGGACCCATGGGCCCGTTCGCGGGGCTCGCCGCCGGACCGGACGGCACGATCTATCTCTCCGCCGACGCCGAGGGCAGCGTGCTGGCCCTGCGCGGGAAGGCGTGACCCGGCCATGACCGATAACGGCCGCACACACGACTTCTTCGGACTGACCGGGCGCGTCGTCATCGTCGCAGGCGCGGGCGGCGGCGGCATCGGCACCGCCGTCACGCGCCTGATCGCCGGCGCGGGCGCCACCGTGATCGGGGTGAGCCGCTCGAAGGAGAACCTCGCCACGCATGTCGAACCCCTTGCCGCGGAGGGCCTTTCCGTGCTGTCCGTCGCGGCCGACGTCGGCACCGATGAGGGTGTCGCGACCGTGCTCGAGCGTGCCCGCTCGGTGCCCGGCGACTTGCACGGACTGGTCAATGTGGCGGGCGGCGCCGCGGTGCGCACCTGGATGCCCGCCACCCGGGTGACCCGGGAAGACTGGCGGGCGTTGTTCGCCCAGAACCTGGAGACGATGTTCTTCATGAGCCAGGCGGTGGCCGCGGAGCTCAAGGCACAAGGCCGGCCCGGTTCGCTGGTATCGCTCTCCTCGATCAGCGGCATGAACACCGCACCGTTCCATATCGCCTACGGCACCGCGAAGGCGGCGCTTGTCGCGGCAACCCGGACCTTGGCGGTGGAGCTGGCCCAGGACGGCATCCGGGTGAACGCCATCGCGCCGGGCGTCACCGAGACACCGGCCTCCGGCACCTACGTCGACGACGATCCCGAGCGCGACCGCCGGGCCATCGCCATGGGCAGACGCGGGCGACCGGAGGAGCAGGCGGGCCCGATCCTGTTCCTGCTGTCGGATCTGTCGACCTACGTCACGGGCCAGACCCTGCTGGTGGACGGCGGCCTGAACCTCAAATGGACCCATCTCGGGGATGACCACACCTCGCTGTTCCTCGGGGACGAGAACTTCCGCGCATCCATCACCCGCTGACGCACCCGAGTCATCACCAGGAGCATGTCATGAGCGAAACGGCAAACGGGGCAACGACTTCCGCGACCGCCGAACCGTTGTCGACGCCGATGACGATCGGCGTCGAGGCGTACATCTCGGCGGAATACGCACGCGCCGAGGGCGACAAGCTCTGGGCCAAGGTGTGGCAGCAGGTCGAACGGGTCGAGGAGATTCCCCGGGTCGGCGACTTCCTCACCTACGAGATCCTCGACGATTCGATCATCGTCGTGCGCACCGCACCGGACACCATCCGGGCTTACCACAACGTGTGCGCGCACCGCGGCCGCACACTGATCGACACCCCGGATGGCGCGCACGACGCCCGCGGCAGTCGCAAACAGTTCGTGTGCGGTTTCCACGGGTGGCGTTACGACCTGGAGGGCCGCAACACCTTCGCGGCCGAGCGCGAGGATTGGTCCTGCGGTCTCACCGAGCGCAACGACGGGCTGAACCGGGTGCGGGTCGATACCTGGGGCGGTTGGATCTGGATCAACATGGACCCCGACGCGCAACCGCTGCGGGAGTACCTCGAGCCCGCGGCCGGTCTGCTCGAACACTTCGAACTGGAGAACATGCGCTACCGCTGGCGGCGGTGGCTGACCTTCGACTGCAACTGGAAGGTCGCCTTCGAGGCGTTCATGGAGACCTACCACGTGCCCTACACCCACCCGGAGTTCATGAACTTCGGCACTTTCCTCGGATGGTCGCGCGCGCAGGGCAAGCACAGCAATATCGGCTACGACGCTCCCAAGGGCATGGAGGAGAACCAGGCCAAGGTGCGCGTCGGCAGCGGTCCGGACGCGCGCGTCTCCACCGCCACGCTACAGAACTTCACCTGGGAGAACGCCAATACCAACACCACCCGCACGCTGGTCGACGTCGCCAATCGGCTGGTCGACGAACTACCCGAGGGCACCCCGGCAGGCGAAGTACTGCGCTACTGGCTCGACACCGCGCGGTCGGAGGACGAGGCACGCGGCGTGATCTGGCCGAAGGTCGACCCCGATATCGTCGCCGAGGCGGGCACCGCGTGGCAGATCTTCCCCAACTTCCAGATCGGCCACGCACTGAACAACATGCTGTGCTACCGGTTCCGGCCCTACGGCTACGACCCGGACAAGTGCATCTTCGAAGCCGCTGTGTTCGAACTCTTCCCGCCGGGCGAGGAGCCGCGAACCGAGTGGGAGTACACCCCCGTCGGCGACCCCGGCTGGCGGACCGTTCTACCGCAGGATTTCGCCAATATGGCCGCGGTCCAGCAGGGCATGAAGAGCCGCGGCTTCTCCGGGCCGAAACCCAACCCCTATCGCGAGCGCAGCGTGGTGAATCTGCACCACAACCTCGCCGAGTACATGGGTACCGGCGAACCGCGCGATCTGACCTGACGAGCGGGACCCGCCGGTTCGCCACCGATGACCGAGACAGAGACCCAGGAATCCGAATGCAAGAGTGCAAGCCCACGGTGACGCCCGATGTCGATCGGGATGTCCTCCGCGCGAAATATCTCGCCGAACGCGACAAGCGCCTGCGGCCCGAGGGACAGAAGCAATATCTGCTGACCGAGGGCGAATTCGCGGATTACTACGAAGAGGATCCGTATACGCCGGTCGAGCCGCGAGACGAGATCACCGACGAGATCGAGGTGGCGATTCTCGGTGGCGGTTTCGCGGGTCTCATCGCCGCGCACCGGTTGCGGCAGGCCGGTGTGGACGATTTCCGGATCATCGAATTGGGCGGTGACTTCGGCGGAGTCTGGTATTGGAATCGCTACCCCGGCATCCAGGTCGACTCGGACAGTTACTGCTATCTGCCGTTGCTCGAGGAGACCGGCTACATGCCGAAAGAGAAGTTCTCCTTCGGCGACGAGTGCTACGAACACGCCCAGCGCATCGGCAAGCACTTCGGCCTGTACGAGAAGGCGATCTTCCACACGCTGATCCGATCGCTGGAATGGGACGAGCAGATCGGACGGTGGCGCATCGCGACCAACCGGGGCGACGACATCCGCGCCCGGTTCATCGTGATGTGCCAGGGTCCGTACAACCGGCCGAAACTGCCCGGCATCCCCGGCATCACGCAGTTCCAGGGCCACACGTTCCACACCGCGCGTTGGGACTACGCGTACACCGGCGGCACGCTGAAGGGCGGCCTGGACAAGCTCGGCGACAAGAAGGTGGCCATCATCGGCACCGGCGCCAGTGGTATCGGGACGATCCCACATCTGGCCGAAGGCGCCGGACACCTGTACGTGTTCCAGCGGACGCCGTCCTACATCTTCGAGCGCGGCAACACCGCGACCGACCCCGAATGGGTGAACTCGCTGCGGCCGGGCTGGCGGGAGGAGCGGCAGCGCAACTTCCACAACGCCGCCTACGCGTTCTACTCCCCGGGCGAGCCGGACCTGATCTGCGACGGCTGGACCGAGGTCGCCCGCAATGTGGCCGCCCACCTGGACGCCACCGGCGGCTGGGCCGAACTGGCGACGAATCCGCTGAAGGTCATGGAGCTCAAGGAGGCCGAGGATTACCGCGCGATGGAGCGTGTGCGCCGCCGCGTGGAGGAGATCGTGACGGACGAGGCGACGGCCGGGGCGCTCAAGCCGTACTACCGGCACCTGTGCAAACGGCCGGGCTTCAGCGACAACTACCTGCCTGCGTTCAACCGCCCGAACGTCACGCTCATCGATGTCTCGGACACCAAAGGGGTGGAGCGCATCACGGCGAAGGGCATCGTCGCGCGCGGTGTCGAATACGAGGTCGATTGCATCGTCTTCGCCAGCGGCTTCGAGATCAGCAGCGACATCGACCGCAGGCTCGCCATCCAGCCGTTCGCCGGGCGCGGCGGCCGGTCGCTCTACGAGCACTGGAGCGCGGGATTCCGCACCCTGCACGGGATCATGTCGCACGGGTTCCCGAATCACTTCGCGACCGGGTTCGTCCAGGGCGGGGTGACCGCGTCCACCACGCGGATGTTCGAGCAGCAGGCCGATCACATCGCCTACATCATCTCCGAAGCCCTGGCGCGGGGGGCCAGCACGGTGGAGCCCAGCGCGGAGGCCGAGGAGGCGTGGATCGCGACCATCCGGGCCAATTCGTTCGACAACAGCAACTTCGTCCGGGAATGCACCCCGGGCTACTACAACAGCGAGGGCGAACCGAACGGGCGGTCGTTCCTCGGTGACCCCTTCTGGGGTGGCTTCTACGTGCTCGAGGACCTGCTGCGGGACTGGCGCGACACCGGCCGGTTGGAGGGTCTCGTCCTGGGCGAGTGACGAGCCCCCGCCATCACGAAGCACCTGTGAGAGGACCACCTTGCCAGAACTCAGATTCGACGATCGCGTGGCCGTGATCACCGGCGCCGGAAGGGGATTGGGCCGCGCTTATGCCCTGCTGCTCGCCTCCAAGGGCGCCAAGGTGGTGGTCAACGACCTCGGCAGCAGCGTGCGCGGCGACAGCGTCGAGGCGAACCCGGCCGCGGAGGTGGTCGCCGAGATCGAAGCGGCGGGCGGCACCGCCGCCGTCTGCACCGAGTCGGTGGCCACCCCCGAAGGCGGGCGCGCGATCATCGACACGGCGCTCGACCGGTACGGCCGCCTGGACATCCTCGTGCACAACGCGGGCAACGTCCGCTACGGTTCGCTGCGGCAACTGAGCTACGAGGATTTCGACGCGGTGCTCGACGTGCACCTGCGCGGTGCGTTCCACGTCGTCCGGCCCGCGTTCCCGGTCATGGCCGAGGCGGGTTACGGCCGCGTGGTGCTCACCTCGTCCATCGGCGGCCTGTACGGCAACAAGGGCGTGGCCAACTACGCCATGTCGAAGGCGGGCATGATCGGCCTGTCGAATGTGATCGCCCTGGAGGGAGCCGAATTCGGCATTCTCGGCAACGTCATCGTGCCCGCCGCGGTGACGCGACTGGCCGACGGACTCGACACCTCGTCCTATCCGCCCATGGGACCGGAACTGACGGCACCGGCCGTCGGCTGGCTCGCCCACGAGTCCTGCTCGATCACCGGCGAGATGCTGGTGTCGGTCGCCGGACGGGTGGCGAGGGCCTACATCGCCGAGACGCCCGGGGTGTACCGCCCCGCGTGGACGGTCGAAGAGATCGGCGAGCGGATCGACGCGATCCGCGATACGACCGGCTCCTGGATTCTGCCTGCCGTTCCCTCGGGGCACAGCGATCACATCAGGAAGAGTTTCGAGCTAGCCACGGAAGCAGGACAGCATGCCCGTTAAGGTCTACGAACGTATTCTTCAGCTCTTCGAAGCCGAGGGCATCAATACGATATTCGGTATTCCCGACCCGAATTTCGTGCACATGTTCCACCTCGCCGAGGAACGCGGCTGGAATGTCGTCGCGCCCCATCACGAGGAATCGGCCGGTTTCATGGCCGAGGCGGTCTCGCGGATGACCGGTAAGGCCGCGGTGTGCATCGGCACCCTCGGCCCGGGCGTCGCCAATCTGGCGGGCGCGATGATGTGCGCGAAGGTAGAGAATTCGCCGGTGATCTTCCTCGGCGGGCAGCGCGCCCGGATCACCGAGCAGCGGGTGCGGCGCGGGCGTATCCAATTCGTCAAGCAGGCCGAACTCTTCGCACCGTCGGTGAAGTACCACGCCAGCATCGAGTACGCCGACCAGACCGACGAGATCATCCGCGAGGGCTTGCGCCGGGCACTCACCGGAACACCAGGGCCGGTCTACATCGAGTGGCCCAAGCACATCATCCAAGAGGAACTCGATGTTCCAGAACCTCTGCCGCCCAGCCGGTATCGGCTCGTCGGCCAGACCGCGGGCCAAGATCGGATCGAGGAGGCGGCGCGGCTGATCCGCGCGGCGCGACAGCCGGTCCTGCTCGTCGGGCACGGCGTGCACACCACGCGCGCCGGGGACTCGGTGCGCGCGCTCGCCGAGCTGATGGCCTGCCCGGTCATCCAGACCTCCGGCGGTACCTCGTATATCGAGGGACTCGAGGACCGCACCTTCGCTTACGGCTTCTCGCCGTCGTCCATCGATGCGGTGGTCCGGTCGGATCTGTGCCTGGCCGTCGGCACCGAACTCGGTGAACCCGTCCACTACGGGGTGGGCCGGCACTGGGTGGCCAACGAGGCGAACCGGAAATGGATTCTGGTGGAACAGAATCCCGAGGCCATCGGGGTCAATCGCCCCATCGATGTTCCGCTCGTCGGTGACCTGCGCGCGATCGTCCCGCAGCTGGTCGAGGCGCTGGAGGACACGCCTCGCACGCCGTCGCCCGAGCTCGCGGGCTGGATCGAGCAGGACGCCGCCCGGCTCGCCGAACTGTCCGAAACGGCGCCGTCGGGCCGGTCCCCGGTACACCCCGCGCGACTCGTCGTCGAGGCGACCGGAGTGTTCCCCTCCGACGGCATCATGGTCCGCGACGGTGGCGCCACCACGATCTTCGGCTGGACCTATTCGCAGGCCAAGCCGCACGACGTGATCTGGAACCAGAACTTCGGTCACCTCGGCACCGGGTTGCCCTATGCCATCGGCGCCTCGGTGGCCGAGGGCGGGAAGCGGCCGGTCATGCTGGTCACCGGCGACTCGTCGTTCCTGTTCCACATCGGCGAACTGGAGACCGCGGCGCGGCTGCACCTTCCGCTGGTCTGCGTGGTGGCCGTGGACTACGCGTGGGGCCTCGAAGTCGGGGTCTACAAGGGGCTTTTCGGGCCCGGCTCGCTGGAGACCGGTACGCACTGGAGCACCGACACCCGCCTGGACAAGGTCGCCGAGGGCTTCGGCTGCTACGGCGAATTCGTCGACCACGACCAGGACATCGCCCCCGCCGTCAAACGGGCGTACGCCAGCGGCAAACCGGGCGTCATCCACGTGGCCGTCGATCCGAAGGCGAACTCCGAGGAGATGCCGAGTTACGACGAGTTCCGCACCTGGTACGCGGAAGGGACACAGTAGTCATGCGCGAGTATTCCCAGTTCTACATCGACGGCGCCTGGGTCGACCCGGCCGAGGCGCGGTCCTTCGAAGTCGTGAACCCGGCGACCGAAGCGGTGTGCGGCACGGTCGCCAACGGCTCGGCCGCGGACGTCGACCGCGCGGTCTCGGCCGCCCGCGCGGCGTTTCCCGCCTGGTCGGCATCCTCGGTGCCGGAGCGGATCGGGTTGCTGCGCGCCATCGGCGCGGAGTACGGCAAACGCGCGGGCGACCTCGCCGCTGCGCTGACCGAGGAGATGGGCGCACCGAGCGCGCTGGCCTGCGGATTCCAGGTCGACCTCGGGGCCGGGCACCTGTCGACCGCCATCGAAGTCCTGGAGAATTTCGCCTTCGAGCAGCGGCGCGGCGCCACCCTGGTGGTCAAGGAGCCCATCGGCGTGTGCGGCCTCATCACGCCCTGGAACTGGCCGATGAGCCTGATCGCCGTGAAGGTGTTCCCCGCCATCGCCACTGGGTGCACGACGGTGCTCAAGCCGTCGGAACGCTCGCCGTTCACCGGGCAGATCTTCGCCGAGATCCTCGATGCCGCAGACGTTCCCGCCGGCGTCTTCAATCTGGTCCAGGGCGACGGTCCCAGCGTCGGGGTGCCGCTGGCGGCGCATCCGGACGTGGATCTGATCTCCTTCACCGGCTCCACCCGCGCGGGCATCGAGATCGCGCGCCATGCCGCGCCCAGCGTCAAGCGGGTCACCCAGGAGCTGGGCGGCAAAAGCGCGAACATCGTGCTCGACGACGCGGACTTCAGCACCAATGTCGCCGCCGCGATCGGCCCGATGATGATGAACTCCGGCCAGACCTGCAGCGCGCTGTCACGCATGCTGGTCCCCCGCGCCCGCATGGACGAGGCCATCGACACCGCCCGCCGAGCCGCGGCCCAGCTCAGCGTGGGCGACCCCACCGGGGATGCGGCGCTGGGCCCCGTCGTCTCCGGTTCGCAATTCGACAAGATCCAGGCGTTCATTCAGAAGGGCATCGACGAGGGAGCCACGCTGGTGATTGGCGGCACCGGCCGCCCCGACGGACTCACCAAGGGCTACTACGTGCGGCCCACCGTGTTCGCGAACGTCACCAACGACATGACCATCGCCCGCGAGGAGATCTTCGGCCCGGTGCTGACCATCCTCGGCTACGACAGCGTCGACCACGCCGTCGAGATCGCCAACGACACCGAGTACGGACTGGCGGGCAATGTCGCGGGCGCCGATCTGGACCAGGCCCGCGCCATAGCCCGCCGCATCCGGTCGGGCTGGATCACCATCAACGACGCCTTCGACTTCCACGCCCCCTTCGGCGGTTACCGCAAGAGCGGAAACGGCCGCGAGTGGGGTGAATTCGGATTTCACGACTACCTGGAGATCAAGGGCATCCTCGGATACGCACCGGAGGAAGCCGGGTCATAGCGGAGCGAGACCAGATGATCCGTTCGCCCGTGCGGAAGGCCCCACCAGCCGCGGGCACACCAAGAGTCCGCAGGGTCTCCCTTACTCGCGACAGCGGATGCACACCGGGTCAGGGGTTCGGCCAGACGTCCTTCAGTCGCAGCGCCGCCTCGGCGGACTGGCGCACACCGGCCGCATGGGCGGGGGCCAGCGCGGCCGGGTCGAACACGTCGAGCCCGAACACAGTGATGGCGTCATCGTCGGGCACTATGGAAATTTCTGTGGCCGAACCCAATTCACGATCGCTGGTGATGCGCGGGAACATGTGCGCCAGGGGTTCGACGATCACCACGACGTCCGCGCCCGCGGCCAGGTCCGCGTTGACCGGGGAGCGCAACCCGCCGTCGATGTAGTGGCGGCCGTCGATCGGAATCGGCGGGAAGACGCCCGGCACCGCGGTGCTCGACGCCAGCGCGGCGGGCAACGACGCCGCGCCGTCCCTGGTCCACGCCCGCAACTCGCCGGTGGTGATATCGATCGCCGTGACGACCAGATCGCGCGCGGGCCACTGCGCCACACCGGCCAGCCCACCCATGCGCGCGATGTGCTCGTCCGGATCACCCACCTGCGCGGCCAGCGCCAGCTCACCCGCCCGGCGGCGCGCCTGGGCGGGATCCTGCCCGGGGGCGCGCAGGACGGCGAATATCTCCGCCATCCGCGCCGGATCCGCCTGTACCGGCGCCGATGTCGACGGCCGCAGCAAACGCGCCGGATCACCGCCGTCGGCCAGGACCGCGCCGACCACCGCACCGGCCGAGGTGCCGACGAACCGGTCGGCCAGGGACAAATCGATTCCACTGTCGCGCAGCCCGGTAGCCAATCCCGCCAACCATGCGAGGCCGACCGGACCACCTCCACCGAGCACGAGCGCGACCGAGGATCCGTTGGGTGACACCGTCTCCGACATACCGCCAGCCTATCCGTCCCTGTCGCGACAACCGCCTACGCTCGACCGGCCGCACTTCGCCACCAGGGGTGATAGGTCTCCACGTGGGCGTCGGTGACGACTTCGACGACGCGGCCCGCTCGCGCCATAGCCGGGAAGCCCGGATCATCGACACTGAGACCACGTCGAGCGACCCGCATCGCTATCGGCGCAGGCCTGGCCGTCGGCTGAGAACGCTCCCCGGCACCGGGCGGACTACGCCCAGATGCGCGACAGCGCCGAGCGGGAGTACGTCTGCTGGGGGGTGACCGTGATCAGGTCGCACACCTCGACGAGTTCGGCCGGTACCGCGTTGCCGAAGTGCTGCAGCCCGGGTGCGATGACCGCATCGACACCGAAGGTGCGGGCGGCTTCGACCAGGCGATCGACCGGTGCGTCGGTAGCGGCGCCGAAGGTCACGGTCTTGCACAGCTCGTAACCGAGCCGCTTCGCCAGACTCCGCATCTGCGCTTCGTCCCAATCCTGGGACACACCCGAGACGTCCTTGCGGAGATATCCCAGCGCGGGTGGTTTGCCCCTCATCGGTACTCCCTCGGCGCGGTCGTTGCTGAAGTGGTCGAAGCGCCTGCACTCCCACGGCTCGAGCGGCGTCGGCGCATCGAGCAACGGGCTGAGCAAGGTATTGACATCATATGTTGTCTACAGCAGCTGATGTCAACATGTGCGGGATGCGACAAGTGCAACTTTTTCCCGGGCCGGACACGGCCACCCGTCGAGCGTATCGCCGCCCCTCCGGCATTGCCGGGCTCGCGGACCGACGCCGAGATCCATTGGCTCGGTGGTAATCTCCCAGCAGCAAGACACCGCCCCTCGACTAGAACACGTTCTAGTCGAGGGGCGGTGTCGAAGCGCCCTGCGCCAACTTCCCGCTACCGGAGGCCCCCGCTCCACCGCCTTCCGTCATCCCGCGGGCGACTCGATCGGGCTGGGTCGGGCGCGCGCTATTCCAGAATCCCGGACTGCCTGCCCGCTCCGGGCGCTTGGGTCGCGGGCCGCCGAGCCAAGATCACTCCCAGGGCGATCATGCCGGCACCCAGCGCGAAGTGCAGCCAGTTGTCCGCCGTGTCGAGCGGCACGAAGTTGGCGTCGCTGTCGGGGTTCACGACGAGTCCGTACAGCCACAGGATCAGATAGACCACACCGCCGCCGATGAGGTACGCGCGCGCCGATGCGGCGGCGCGTGCGGCCAGCACTCCGGCAACCCCGAAAGCCAGATGGACCACGTTGTGCAGCACGGACACGCTGAACAAACCGAGCAACTGAGCCTGGGAGTGATGTCCCGCCCAGTCGAGTTCGCTGTAGTCGGTGGTGATCCCCGGAATGAATCCGAGGATGCCGACCAGGAGGAATACGGCTCCTACGGCCATGGCGGCGACCTGAAGAGGAGACCGCCGATCCGTTGTCGCGCCTGGTGGGGAAGTAGTAGACATCGCCGAGCCGACCCTTTCCGCTGGTAGTGGATACCTTCGCCCCCGTGCTACCCCAGCGGGAAGTGGGCAAACAGGCAGGCTGCACGCTTGTCGGCGCACGTGGTGGTCGACGTGGCGGACGGATGTGGCGGCGCCACGGTCGCCGAGCCGATGGTGGACATCCGCGCCGCACAGCGAACGGGTGCGCCGACGGGTGACCGAGACCCGGCCCACATACCAGGTCTCCAGTGGCACGCCGTGATCCTCGTCTCCCGCGCCGACCACACCGGAGCCATACCGCACAGAGGAACCGGCGTCCGCGCTGGTGCGAGGGGCCGGGCAGACGTCGATGGCGGCTTCGGTCGCGCCGTGCGGCGGCCACCGCCGACTCGCGTCGGCCTCTCGCTCGGGCGATACTGTGCACGACTCGAAAACAACTGTCCGCCTTGGTAAGCCAACGCAGTCTGTCAGCCGGATGGGTGATGCCCGGGAGGCATGGCAGTGTTGGTGTGGTGCGTTGTGGCGATGATCGTCGCCGTCCTGTTGGGCACAGCGGCAACGGCGATGGTGTGGGATCCGCGCGGCCGCCGCCGTGCGGCCGTCACCGCGCCGATTCCGGTGCAGGCGACCGCGGAGTCCGCGGTGCCGAGCGCGGGCGATTGGCCGCGCACGCGCTGAACGGAACACGGCGCTGATCCGGGACACCGGATCGGCGCCGTCCGCGAGTTCGGGCGATCAGGCGGCGAAGCGGTGTTCACGCGGCCGGGTCGCAACAGCAGAAAGCGGCCGAGGCGGTATCCCGCCTCGGCCGCCACCTCGGTCACTTGTCAGCTGACGGAGACGCTGCCACCCTTGGGCAGGTAGCCGATCTTCTCCACCGGCAGCTCGCCGACCACGGAGCCGGTGCAGTCCCGGCCGGAGTACAGCGTGACGGCACGATCGGTGCTGTTGACGACGGTGATCTGGAACGTGGTGTAGAAGGTGCCGTCGGTGTTCAAGCAGCCCACCGGATCCGCGTGCAGCTCACCGTTGATCGACAGCGTTCCGACCGCGGCCTGCGCCGTCCCCGCCGACAGCATGGCCGCGGCCCCCGCCAGGGCCAGCGCACCGACAAACCCAGCAGTACGAATCATTCGTGCCTCCAGTTCTTTTCGATGTCGACCAACCCCGAAGCCGACGTCTCGTGAAAATGCGCCTGTGATTCTGTCACGAGTTCCAGCGGGACGGAACCGTGCAGGTCGAGACGCAGGGAGGCACGGCATCGCCCGGCCGGGCGCAGGTAGCACCCGGCCGAGCGTTTCCGCGATCAGGCGGCGGCGTGCGCGGCGCCGATCGCCGCGGTGTCCTTACGAACCCCGAATGCCACGACGATCTCCATGATGCCGAGGATGATCAGCCACACCCCCGCCAGGACGGCCAGCGTGGCCACCGACCGCACCGGCCAGACGATCAGCACGACGCCGGCGGCCGCGGTCACGACACCGAAGAACACCTGCCACCAGCGCCCCGGCATCCCGGGTTCGGAGATCGCGGCTACCAGCAGCGCGATCCCGCGGAACAGCCAGCCGATGCCGATCCACAACCCGAGCAGCAGGATCGAGGCCAACTCGTCGCGGAAGCAGAAGACGCCGACCACGATGGACAGCACCCCGATGATGAACGACAGCACCCGCAGACCGGCCCCGCCGGGCGCTCCGAAGGCCGCGATCAGCTGCAGGAAACCGGTGACCACGAGGTACACGCCGAAAATGACGCCTGCCGCCAGCAGGGTGATGCCCGGCCAGACCAGGATCAGGATGCCGAGGATCACCGCCAGAATGCCGGTGAGCAGAATCGTTTGCCACGCACGGCGGGCAAGAGACTGCAGGGGACCCTCTACCACGCTGTTTGTCGTCATGCATTGATGCTATAGCTCACACCCTCGCGTTTTCTGACCATTTGCCCAGTGGGCCGCAACATCCTGGATCGGCCGGTACCGCGGCGTTGCCCGGAGTTCACGTTTCGCCGCCCACGCGGTCGGGTAGTCATCTCTGAGTGACTCTTCGTTGGCGCCCCCGGGGGTGAACGGGTGGGTCGGGGTTCGGTGAGACTCGGGTGGCTAGGAGAAGAGGGTGGCGGTTCTGCTCGTGTTGCAGGCGCGTGGGCTGGGTGACCTCCTCACCGCGGTCCCGGCTCTCCGCGCACTGCGCCGGGCCAAACCGCACGATCGCATCGTTTTGGCGGCCCCGCAGCGACTGAAGCCGATCGTCGATCTGATCGCCTCGGTCGACGCGCTGGCGCCCACTACCGATCCGGGCAACCTCCGCTGGGACGCGCCGCCCCCCGAGTTGGCGGTCAACCTGCACGGCGCGAGCGCCGAAGGCATCGTCGCGCTGTCCAAGACCCGGCCCGGACGCATCCTCTCCTTTCGCAACGCCGCGTTCCCCGAGCTGTCCGGCCCGGAATGGGAACCCGACATGCACGAGGTCGACCGCTGGTGTCATCTGCTGGAGTACGGCGGCATCGGAGCGGATCGCCGCAATCTCGGACTGGTTCCACCGGTGTCGACGACCAGCCGCCGCGACTGTGTGGTCGTGCACGTCGGCGCGGGCGCACCGGCCCGCCGCTGGCCGCCCGATCGTTTCGCCGCGGTGGTCCGGCACCTGTTGATGCTCGGGCGCGAAGTGGTCATCACCGGCGACGAATACGAACGCCAGCTCGCGCTGGGCATCGCCGCCCGGGCGGGGTTGCCCGTCGGCCGGGTGCTCGCCGGCGAGCAGAACCTCATCGACTTGGCCGCCACCGTCGCCGAGGCCGCCCTGGTGATCTGCGGGGACACCGGGGTCGTAGGCCTGGCCACGGCGTTCGGCACCCGCACCGTGCTGCTGTTCGGCCCCACCCCGCCCCGGCGGGCCGGTCCGCCCGCGCACCTGCTCGGCCGGCACGCGGTGCTGTGGACCGGCCACGTCGGCGACCCGGACGCCGACACCCCCGACCCGGGTCTGCTGCAGATCGGGGTCACCGAAGTGATCAATGCCGTCGACAAGCAGCTGAGCAAGCGCAACTGGCCCGGCACGGGCTCCGACCGCCGTAAGGCGGCGTATCGGCGCGTCGGCTGACCGCTGCCGCCCCGGCGCCATTCGGGGAGCCGATCGCGGCGCCCGGTTCCTCCGCGGTCAGGCTTCCGCCGTCGCGGCGGTTCTGAGCGCCGCGGAGTAGGAAGCGAGCGCACTCGGCCAGAACTGCTCCAGGTAGTCGCGGGCGTCGGCGAGACCGCGCGGGTCCAGCGAATACAGCCGCCGGTTGCCTTCCGGCCGCATCATGACCAACCGCGCATCGCGCAGCACACGCAGATGCTGGGAGACCGCCGAACTGGTCACACCGACTTCGTGCGCGAGTTCACCGACCGAGCGCGCGGCCTGCGGCAAGGCCTCGAAGATCGCGCGGCGGGTCGGGTCCGCGAGCGCGGTCAAGGCCTGAACTCCATTAGTCGCCACTCACACAGTGTGGGCGTCGGGCGTTTCACCGGTCAAATGCTGGGAAAGGCGGCATATTCCCAGCTCGCACGGGTCACACCCACATTTCGTTACCTCGCCGTGACCGTCGAGCTGGGCTTTTACCGCCGGTGATGGTTGCCACAAGATAGCGGACCGGTGCGGCAGCTACCGTACGTTCGACTCCATGCCCGTGACCTTTCCGTTACAGATCCGTCGCGGCGTGACCCGATTACGCCGCGACCGCACCGTCACCCGAGTGGTCGCCGCCGCCGCGGTCGTCACCGCCTCCTTCGGCATCATCGCCGCAGCACAGCAGGACCCGGACACCGACGCGTCCGCCCGGCTCGTCGCCGGGAAGATCGCGTCGGGCGAGATCCCCCCGGCCGAGGGCACAGCTCAGTTCGCCCTCTTCACCCCGCCCGACAACCCCGCGCCGGAGGCTGCGCCGGTGCCCTGGGATCCGAACCGCGCCGCGCAGGAGTTCATCCGCCCGAAGACCGTCCGCCCGGTGGCCGGTGTGCTCACCTCGAATTTCGGCGCTCGCTGGGGCGCGATGCACGCCGGCCTGGATTTCGGTGACCCGCTCGGCGCGCCGATCGCCACGGTGACCGACGGCGTCGTGATCGAGGCAGGCCCCGCTTCCGGCTTCGGCCTGTGGGTGCGCGTGCAACAGGACGACGGCACCGTCGGCGTCTACGGCCACGTCAACGACATCCTGGTCGACGTCGGCCAGCCGGTCCGCGCGGGCGACGTCATCGCGACGGTCGGCAACCGGGGCAACTCCACCGGCCCGCACCTGCACTACGAAGTCCATCTGCCCGACGGCGTGAAGATCGATCCGCAGCCCTGGCTGGCCGAGCGCGGCATCGACGTCGGGCATGCCCCCGAGGACTGATCCCGATCCTTCTCGCGGGACATGAGGGGCTCGCGAAATGAACTCGGCGACAATGCCGTCGCCCGCGACGGGCCGCGAACGCAACGACGCGTTCGCGGCCCGCTTCTTTTCCCCTCGCCCTCCAGACCCGCTGCGGCTTGGTTCGTCCGCCCCCGCAGTAGCGCCCGCGAGAGCGACCCGGTACCGAGGTACTAGACGCGAATAGCGCCGCGGCGGGACGCCGCACAGCGTGCGCGATTCCTACTTTCGGTGCATGTCCACAACACGTTTCGTCGCCGTGACCCAGGACGGGTCGTCAGCGCCGCGGTCGGTCCCGAGCACGAAGGCGGCGATGGGCGCGCGGCTGCATCGACCGCTGCTCGGCACGGTGGCCGCGATGGCCGCGCTCGTCTTGTTCTCCCTCGCGGCGATGGCGGTCGACAACCGCCAATTGCTCGGCGAGTCGGTCTGGCTCAAGCCGATGAAGTTCGGCCTCGCGTTCTTCCTCTACAGCCTCACCCTCGCATGGCTGCTGTCGTTGCCGCACAAGGGAAGCCGCGCCACCTGGTGGCTCGGCACGGTGTTCGCGGTGACCGGGTTCATCGATGTCGGTTTCATCGTATTGCAGGCGGCCCGTGGCACATTCAGCCACTTCAACACCGAGGACGACCCGGTGAACTCGATCGGTCAGGTCGTCTTCGCCTCCGGGGTGCCCGGCCTGTTCCTCGCGAACCTGCTCATCGTGCTGATCCTGGCCTGGCAGCGACTGGTGGACCGCCCGGTGGCACGGGCCATCCACGCAGGCCTGGCGCTGGCCGTCGCCGGCATGGCGCTGGGTTACCTGATGGGTTTCACCGGAAAGCAGCTCGTGCGCGACAGCGCCGGACGGATCGTCGAATTGGCCGCCGGGCACACCGTCGTCGCCGATCCGGGCGATCTCGCGCCGCGCGACGCCATGGGCGGTATGCCGATCACGCACTGGAGCACCGTCGGCGGTGACCTGCGCGTGGCGCACTTCGTCGGACTGCACGGCATCCAAGTGCTGCTGGTGGTGGCCGTCACCCTCGCCTGGCTCGCGCCGCGCTACCGCTGGCTGCGTACGGAACGCGCCCGCGCGGCCGTCGTGGGTGTGCTCGCGGCCGGGTACGCCGGTCTGCTGGCGCTGGTCTTCTGGCAGGCGATGCGCGCTCAGTCGCTGATCCACCCGGACCGGGCCACCTGGCTCGCGGCAAGCGGGCTCGTCGCGACCGTCGGAGCACTGCTCGGTGCGGTGTACCTCCGCCATCGCGACCCCGGAGCCGCGCACCGCCACACGGTCAGCGCAGACGTTCCGCGTCACGGGTGAGCGCGACCAGAGTCCGGCCGAGCGCGGCCAGTTCCTCGGGCGTCGCGCCCTCCCCGATGGCGGTGGCGACGTCCTCGGCGGCGCAGCGGGCCGCGAACCAGCGATCGGCCAGGTCGGCGGCCTCCTGGGCACTGAGTACAACCGCGTCGTCGGGAATCCCGGTTCCCTTCAAGCTGTTGCGGTGTTCGTAGGCGCGTTGGCGACAGGACTGGCGGCAGTACCGGCGACGGCGGCCGGCCTCCGATTCCACGATCTCCCGCCCACACCACTGGCAGGACAAGCGGCGCGACATGACGCAGAACACTAATCGCTCGCCACCCGCGTTCCGCTCAGCGACCCCCGGCGCGAATCACCCGGCATCGGGCGTGGCGAGGCCCGCGCGACGCGGGCACTACAATGGAACGGTTCACCGCGGCCGCGTCGGGAACTATCGGCGCAGGCCCGATCGTTGTACATAAGGTCCGGCGGGTGCCCCGCGCACTCGTGCGGACACGGTCGCAGCGCACGAAGACTCGAGCACACAGGGAGAGGCACACCATGGCAGATCGCGTACTCCGAGGCAGTCGGCTCGGAGCGGTGAGCTACGAGACCGATCGCGACCACGACCTGGCTCCGCGTCGGATCGCCCGGTACCGGACCGACAACGGCGAGGAATTCGACGTTCCCTTCGCCGACGACGCCGAGATCCCGCCGACCTGGCTGTGCCGCAACGGCCAGGAGGGCGTGCTGATCGAGGGCACCAGCCAGGAGACCAAGAAGGTCAAGCCGCCGCGCACGCACTGGGACATGCTGCTGGAGCGTCGCAGCAAGGAGGAGCTCGAGGAGTTGCTCAAGGAGCGCCTCGAACTGCTCAAGACCCGCCGCCGCGCCTGACGGTCCGCGCTTCACGGAAAACGGCCGCCGCATCGTCGGATGCGGCGGCCGTTCGTGTCTCGCACGCCGGTCAGCGACTGGCCACCTTGCGGTAGCGCAGCAGCGCCAGCGGCACGGCTACCACGAGGATCGCCACCGAGCAGGCCACCGCGTACTCGACGCAATGGTCGGCGGCCCAGCCGGTGGGCGGGACGAACGTGGGCGGCGAGTCGTTGTCGAACAACTTGCGTCCCGCCGCCGAGACCGCGGTGATCGGATTCCACTCGGCGATCGTGCGCAGCGGGCCGGGCAGCGTCTCGGCCGAGATGAACGCCGAGGAGATGAACGTCAGCGGGAACAGCCAGATCAGCCCGGCGCTCTGCGCCACCTCGACGGTCGGTGACAGCAAACCGGTCAGGGCGCCGATCCAGGACATCGCGAACGCGAACAGCAGGATCACCGCGAACGCCAGCACGGCATCGGTGACGCTGCCGTGGATGCGCCAGCCCACCACGTACCCGCATCCGACCATCACCGCCAGGCTCAGGATGTTCACCACGAGGTCCGACAGCGTGCGGCCCATCAGCACGGCCAGCCGCGACATCGGCAGCGCCCGCATCCGGTCGATGATGCCCTTCTGCAGGTCCCCGGCCAGTCCGACCGTGGTGAACGCGGCGTTGAACGCGACCGTCTGGGTGAAGATGCCCGCGAGCAGGAACTCCCGGTACTGGCCCCCGCCCAGTGAGGCGCCGAAGATGTAGGCGAACAGGAACACGAACATCAGCGGCTGGATCGTCGCGGTCACCAGCAGCGTGGGCACGCGCAGGATGGTCAGCAGATTGCGGTGGGCGACGATTGCGCTGTCCCGGAACAGCCGCAGGCGCGGGGCGGAATTCGGCTGCGCGGCGGCGTTTCTCGGCTCCGGCTCCGCCTTCGGGGTGGCCTCCCCCACCATTGCCGTGCTCACGACATGATCTCCTCTTGTACGTCGTCGGTCTCCGGTTCCGTGGCGGGCGCGCTGCCCGGTTTGCCGGTGAGGGAAAGGAATACGTCGTCGAGGCTCGGCCGGTGCACGTTCGCGTCGACCACGCAGACACCCGCGTCGTCGAGCCTGCGCAGTGCCTCCACCATGGTGCGCGAACCGTCGCCGACCACCACCGACACCTCGTCGGTGCCCGCCTCGTGACCGGGCTCGCCGACGCCGATCTGCGCCAGCACGACCAGCGCGGGCTCGGCGGCCTGCCCGGCGGCCAGGGTGACGGTGAGGCGGTCGCCACCGATCGAGGTCTTCAGCTCGTCGGCCGATCCGCGGGCGATGACCCGCCCGTGGTCGATGACGGTGATGCGGTCGGCCAGCAGGTCGGCCTCTTCGAGATACTGCGTGGTGAGCAGCACCGTGGTCCCGTCGTCGACGAGCTCGCCGATCACCCGCCACATGTCCAGCCTGCCGCGCGGGTCCAGACCGGTGGTCGGCTCGTCCAGCACCACCACGGCGGGCCGGGCGACCAGCGCACCGGCGAGGTCGAGCCGCCGGGCCATGCCACCGGAGTAGGTTCCGGCCCTGCGGTGCGCGGCGTAGTCGAGCCCGAGGACGCCGAGCAGTTCGGTGGCCCGCGCCGACGCCTGGCGCTGGGACATGCCGTACAGCCGGGCCACCATGCGCAGGTTCTCGTAGCCGGACAGGTTGCCGTCGACGGCGGCGTACTGGCCGGACAGGCCGATCCGTTTGCGCGCCGCCGCGGGATCGCGCAGCACGTCGATGCCCGCTACCCGCACCGACCCGGCGGACGGTTTCAGCAGCGTGGTGACGATCCGCACGGTCGTCGTCTTACCCGCGCCGTTCGGGCCGAGCAGGCCCATCACGGTGCCGGTGGGGATTCGTAGGTTGACCTCGTCCAGCACGCGGACCCGGCCGTAGTTCTTCACCAGGCCGGTTACCTCCACCGCGAAGCTCACCTGGGCGTCTCCTTCGTCTCCAGCCACCTCCGCAGCACCGGCCCGATCACCGCCAGCGCGTCCGGGGTGGTCATCGCGGAGTGCGCGCAGCGCAGCTCGTGGTCATGGACGGCACCGGTGACGTGCGGCTGCCAGGCGTCGGCGCGCCGGTCGGGGTCGTTCCGGTTGACCGGGTCGTCGCCCGCGGTGAAGAACAGCAAATCGCCGTCGAACGGCCGGGGCCGGAAGCTGTGCGCGAGCACGGTGCCGTTCTCGTAGCCCGCGTAGAGCCGCTCCAGATGCTCCACGGTCAGCGCCGCGAACGGCCCGGACCGGGCGCGCAGCAGTTCGGCCGCGTCCCGCAGGCTCATGTCCGGATCGATCTCGCCATCGAGGTCGTCGTTGCCGAATTCTCCGACGATCTCGGCGACGCTCGGGGTCGCGTGCGCGAGCAATTCGTCGGACAGCCGGTAGCTGTCCATCATCGACAGCAAGGCGACCTCCTCACCCGCCTCCTGCAGCTGCACCGCCATCTCGTGGGCGATCAGCCCGCCGAGCGACCAGCCGAGCAAGTGGTAGGGGCCCTCCGGTTGGATCTGCTTGATCGCGGCCACGTAGTGACCCGCGGCCTCGGCGATCGACTCGTAGCTGTCCTCCCCCGCGACGTGCGGAGCCTGCAAGCCGTATACCGGCCGGTCCGCGGGGAGGTGCGCGAGCAACCCCGAGTAGCACCATGCCAATCCGATCGCCGGATGCACGCAGAACAGCGGCGCCTGACTCGCCGCGGTGCTCGGCCGGATCGGCAGCACCGGCGCGAGCATCGCCGCCACCGCGCTGCCCGAGGACGCGTCCGCACCGTCCAGCCGCGCCGCGATCGCCGCGGGCGTCGCGTCGCCGAACATCAACTGCACCGGCAGATCGATGCCCGCCTCCCGCACGTGCGCGACCACTTTCGTGGCCAGCAGCGAGTTGCCGCCGAGTTCGAAGAAGCCGTCGTCGACGCCCACCGACTCCACACCGAGTACCTCGGCGAAGGCCGCGCACAGCGCCTCCTCCGCGGGGGTGGACGGTGCGCGGTAACCCTCGCCCGCGGTGAACACCGGCTCCGGCAGCTTCGCGCGATCCAGCTTGCCCACCGGGCTGAGCGGCACCTCGTCGAGCAACATGATCGACTGCGGGACCATGTAGTTCGGCATCAATCCGGTCAGGTGCCCGGTCAACTCGGCCGCGGTGAGCGTCACCCCGTCGCGCGCCTTCACATACGACACCAGCACGGTCGCGCCGGCCGGGGTGCGATGCCCGATGGTGGTCGAGAACGCCACCGCGCCGTGGCGGGCGAGCGCGGCGTCGACCTCGCCGAGTTCGATGCGGAAGCCGCGGATCTTGACCTGGTGGTCGGTGCGGCCGACGTACTCGATCTCCGGCGCGGCATCCCCCGCCGCCCCGTGGTCGCGCGACCCGGCCCACCAGCGCACCAGATCGCCGGTGCGGTACATCCGCTCCCCCGGCTTGCCGAACGGATTGGCGACGAACCGCTGTGCGGTCAATCCCGGACGGTTCAGGTAGCCGCGGGCCAGCGCGTCACCGGCCAGGTGCAGTTCACCGGTCACCCCGAGCGGAGCCGGATGCAGCCGCGCGTCCAGGATCGCCGCGTTCACGCCACGGATGGGTCCGCCGATGGTGATCGGCTCGCCGGGTGTCATCGGCTGGGAGATGACCGTGACGATGGTGGTCTCGGTGGGGCCGTAAACGTTGTACAGGCTGCGGCCGGGCGCCCACCTGGTCACCAGGTCCGGCGGCAGCGCTTCACCGCCGACCAGCACGTGCTGCAACTCGCGCAGCCCGGTGGGGTCGACCGTGCCGAGGGCGGAGGTGGTGATGAACGCGTGGGTGATCCGTTCCGCGGCGAACACCTGCCGCAGATCGTCGCCGCCGACCACGCCGCCGGGCGTGATCACCAGGGTCGCCGCCCCGCCGAGGGACAGCAGCAGATCGAGCATCGCGGCATCGAAGCTCGGGGTGGCGAAGTGCAGCACGCGGCATCCCGGCTGGACGTCGAACCGGTGGGCGGTCTCGGCGGCGAAGTTCGACAATCCGCCGTGCGTGACCATCACGCCCTTCGGTGTGCCGGTGGAGCCGGAGGTGTAGATCACGTACGCCGGGTTGTCGATTCGCAGTGGAGCGAGGCGCTCGGTGTCGGCGATCGGCGCGTCCGGCGCGTCGAGCACCCACGCGCGGAAGGCCGGATCGTCGAGCACGATCCATTCCGTGCCCCCGGGCAGCTCGCCGCGGTAACCCGCCAGCGTGATACCCAGCGCCGCACCGGAATCCGACAGCATGTGCGTGATGCGCTGCTGCGGGTACAACGGGTCGACCGGCACGAACGCCGCCCCGGCCTTGGCCACCGCGAGCACCGTCGCCACCGACTCGATCGATCGCGGGATACCGAGTGCCACCAGGGTTTCCGGGCCGACGCCACGGGCGATGAGCACCCGCGCCAGCCGGTTGGTCCAGCGATCCAGGGCGTCATAGGTGACCTCGGTGCCGTCGGAGACCAGGGCGACGGCGGCGCGGTCGACGCTCGCGGCCTGCTCGAACACCTCGGGGAAGGTGATCGGCCGGTCCGGTTTCCCTCCGCGTACCGGAGCCAGCCCCGACCATTCGGCGGCGTCGAGCAGCTCCAGATCGCCCACCGGGGTGGTCGGGTTCGCGGCGATCGCGGCGAGCAGCCGGGCGAGGCGCTTGCCGAGCCGCTGGGCGGTCGGCTCGTCGAACAGATCCCGCGCGTAGTTCACCGACACCGTGATGCCGGCCGGATCGCGGTGCGCGGTCTGCGTTTCGGTGAGGGTGAACTGGAGATCGAACTTCGCGATCCCGGTGTCGATGTCGGCGGCCTCGATGCGCATCCCCGGCAGGTCCAGCCCGCCGACCGGCTCGTTGCGGACCGAGAGCATCACCTGGAACATCGGATGGTGCGCCTGGGACCTGGCCGGATTGAGCACCTCCACCAGACGCTCGAACGGCAGGTCCGCGTGGGCGAAGGCGTCCAGGTCGGTTTCGCGCACCGCGTGCAGCAAGTCGGTGAACCGGGCGCCCGGGTCGATCCGCGTGCGCAGCACGAGCGTGTTGACGAACATGCCGACCAGCCGGTCCAGCGCGGGATGACCGCGGCCCGCGATCGGGGTGCCGACGGTGATGTCGTCGGTGGTGGTCATCCGGTGCAGCAGCACCGCGAGCGCGGCGTGCAGGACCATGAACAGGCTGACGTTGTTGCTGCCCGCGATCGTCTGCAGCTCGCGGTGGGTGACCCGGTCCACCGCGCAGTCGACGGTGCCGCCCCGGTAGGACGGAGCGGGCGGGCGCGGGCGGTCGGCGGGCACGGTCAGCAACTCGGGGATGCCGTCCAGGGCCTGCCGCCAGTAGGCCAGCTGCGCGCTCACCGCCGAGTCCGGGTCGTCCTCACTGCCGAGCACGTCCTGCTGCCAGAGGGTGTAGTCGGCGTACTGCACCTCCGGCTCCGGCAAGTCCGGTGCGCCGCCGCCGCAGGCCGCGCGGTAGGCCACCGCGACGTCGGCGGCCATCGGCTCGAGCGACCAGCCGTCCATCGCGATGTGGTGCACGACCACGACGA
This sequence comes from Nocardia sp. NPDC047648, assembly GCF_040642815.1. Classification (NCBI taxonomy): domain Bacteria; kingdom Bacillati; phylum Actinomycetota; class Actinomycetes; order Mycobacteriales; family Nocardiaceae; genus Nocardia; species Nocardia sp. NPDC047648. Next base: position 429,171 of record NZ_JBEYSX010000001.1, read on the forward strand.
GCACATGCCGCGCCGGTTCGTCGGCGCCGGTCGGCACCGAGATCAGCGCCGCGCGGATCGGCACGGTGGTGGCCAGATCGAAGCCCGGCGCGACGAAACGCCGTACGGCGGTCTCGATCTCCTCCGGACGCGCGGTCATCCGCGCCAGCGGGATCGCCGCCTCGGCCGGGTCGAGCACGACCTGGGCGGGTGCGCCGTCGGTCTCCGGGAACACCGTGCGCAGGGTTTCGTGCCTGACCTGCACCGCACGCAGCGCCGAGACCAGCGCGCCGACATCCAGATCGCCGGTCATGCGCAGCACGAGCGGGATGTTGTAGGCGCCCGCCGACTGTCCCCCGCTCGACCCGCCAGCGTTGAACCGATTGAGGAACCACAGCCGCCGCTGCGCGGCCGACAGCGGTATGCGCTGCGGGCGCTCCCTGCGCACCAGCGCGGGGCGGTCCGCGTCGGACACGGCACCCGTGTCCAGCAGCTCGGCGAGTCCGGCGACCGTAGGCGTGGCGAACACGGCGCGCACGGCGAGCCGCACGTTCGTCGCGGCGGCCAGCCGCGCGACGAGCTGGGTCGCCAGCAACGAGTTGCCGCCGATGTCGAAGAAGTTGTCGTCGGCGTGCACGCCCTCGGCCCCGATCAACTCGCCCATCACGGCGGCGACCAAGCGCTCCGCGTCGGTCCGGGGCGCACGACCGGTGGAATCGCCGACGGACTGCGGTTCGGGCAGCGCGCTGACGTCCAGCTTCCCGACGGGGGTGAGCGGGATGGTATCCAGCACGGTGACACCGGAGGGCACCATGTGGGTGGGCAGCCTGCGCGCGACGAAGGCGCGCAGCGCTTCGGTGTCCACCCCGGCCGCGCGGTCGGCGGGCTGGACGAAGGCGATGATCCGGTCGGCGCCCGCGATGCGGCGCACCTCGGTGTGCGCGAATCGCACCGACGGGTGTTCGCCGAGCGCTGCCGTGATCTCGCCGAGCTCGACACGGAAACCGCGCAGCTTCACCTGGTGGTCGCTGCGCCCGAGGTAGACCAGCTCGCCCGAGGCGTTCCAGCGCACCACGTCACCCGTCCGGTACATCCTGGCGCCGGCGGGGCCGTGCGGATCGGCCACGAAACGTGTTGCGGTGAGGCCGAACCGGTCGAAGTACCCGCGCGCGACGCCATGCCCCGAGAGGTACAACTCGCCGGGGACGCCGACCGGTACCGGGCGCAGCCGCTCGTCGAGCACCGATGCCCGGGCGCCCCGCACCAGCGTGCCGATGGTGATCGGGTCGCCGACGCGCATCGGGCCGGAGATGGTGATGACCACCGTGGTCTCGGTGGGCCCGTACACATCGCACATCACCCGTCCCGGCGCCCACCGCGACACCAGGTCCGGCGCCACCGCCTCGCCGCCGACCATGAGCGCCCGCATATGCGGCAGCGGCCAGCGTTCGTGGTCGATCGTGGCCAGTGCGGCCGGGGTCATGAAGCCGTGCGAGACGCGCTCGCGTTCCATCAGCGCGGCCAGCTCGTCACCGCCGTAGATGTCGGTCGGGCAGATCACCATCGCCGCGCCCGCCCCCAGCGCGATCAGCAGGTCCAGGATCGCCGCGTCGAAACTCGGCGTCGCGAAGTGCAGTGTGCGGGAATGCTCGTCGACGCCGATGCGGTCGCGGATCTCCTCGGCCAGGTTGGCCAGACCGCTGTGGGTCACCGCGACGCCCTTCGGCGTTCCGGTCGAACCCGAGGTGTAGATCAGATAGGCCAGATCGGCCACCTGGATGACGCGCGAACGCTCGTGGTCGTGGATCGGCGCGTCGTCGTGGCCTTCGAGTTCGGCGGCGAACTCGGGACGGTCCAGCAGCAACCACTCGATGTCGCGACCCGCCGGGGCGCCCTCGCGCAGGTGCTCCACATGCGCGGTGATCGCGACGCCGATCGCGCAACCGGAGTCGGCGAGCATGTGCCGGATGCGGTCGGCGGGGTACTTCGGGTCCACCGGGACGAACGCCGCGCCGGACTTCGCCGCCGCCAGCATCGCCACCACCGAGTCGATCGAGCGGGTGAGCCCGAGCGCCACCCGCGTCCCCGGCCCGAGTCCGCGCGCGATCAGCGCGCGCGCCAGGCGATTCGAGCGCCGGTCGAGCTCGGCATAGGTGAGTGACGTCGTGCCCGCGCACAGCGCCGTGTGGTGTGGATACCGCTGCGCGGTCGCGGTGAAGTACTCGGCCAGCGTGCACGGCGGAGCCGCCTGGCCGCCCCGTGCGGGGGCGAGGGTACGGCGCTCGTGGTCGGTGCGCGCGTCGACGTCGCGGATCAGCACGCGCGGGTCGCCGGTGACGGCGGCGAGCACGCGCAAGAATCGGTCCGCCAGCGTCTCGATCGTCATCGCGTCGAAAAGCTCGGCGGCGTAGACGAATTCGAAAACGCTGTCCGCCTCGCCCGCGATGGACCCCGGTCGGCCGGTGTCGTTCGCGACGCGCAGCTCCAGATCGAACTTCGCGGACGCGATGTCCAGCGGCTCCGCGCGCAGTGCGAGACCGGGCAGTTCCAGCGTCGGCGCCGGACCTTCCTGCACGCTCAGTGCGACCTGGAACAGCGGGTGCCTGCCCGAGGAGCGGGCTTCGGCGCCGAATTCGTCCACGATGCGCTCGAACGGGATGTCGGCATGCGCCAGCGCGGCCAGCTCGGTGTCCCGATCCGCACGCAGCAGGTCGGTGAAGCTGCGATCCGGATCCACGTCGGAGCGCAGCACCAACGTGTTCACGAACATGCCGACCAATCGGTCGAGCTTGGTGTCGGTGCGCCCCGCCACGGGGGTGCCGATCACGATGTCGCGACCACCGGTGACGCAGCGCAACAGCACCGCGAACGCCGAACGCAGCACCATGAACTTGCTGACGCCGCGCTCGCGGGCCAGTGCGGCGAGTTCGCGCTGCACCTGTTCCGGCACCGTGAAACGCACCGTCCCGGCCTGCTGGGTCGGCTCAGCGGGCCGCGGCCGGTCATAGGGCAGCGGCAGCTGGTCGGGGAGGTCGGCCAGCGCGGTGCGCCAGTACTCCAGTTGGGTCGCCGCGGCGCTGTCCGGATCGCTCTCCTCACCGAGGCAGGCACGCTGCCAGAGTCCGAAATCGGCGTACTGCACCGGAAGCGGCGTCCACGACGGCGCCGCGCCCTCGTGCCGTGCCGCATAGGCGGCGGCCAGGTCACCGGTCAGCGGGCCGAGCGACCAGCCGTCGGCGGCGATGTGGTGCAGCACGACACCGAGCAGGTAGCGATCGGGCGAGGTGCGCAGCAGCGACAGTCGCAGGGGCGGCTCGCCGGTGAGGTCGAACCCGGTGTGCGCCAGCGCTTCCAGCGCGGCCTTCGCGCCGGAGTCGTCGATGTCGGTGACCGCCACCTCCGGCAGTGCGCGCTCGACCGGCAGGACCACCTGCTGGGCGCCTTCGGCGTCTTCCGGGAAGACGGTGCGCAGCACCTCGTGCCGCCGCAGCACATCGGCGAGCGCTTCGCGCAGTGCGGGCACGTCGAGATCACCGGCGACGCGGATCACGAAAGCGATGTTGTAGGCACTCGATTCGGGCGCGAATCGGTTGAGGAACCACAAACGCTGCTGCGGCAGCGACAATGGAATACGTCCCGGACGCGGTGTCCGCACCGCCAGCGCCGGCCGCTGCGTCCGGGGCGCTCGATCCAGTTGCCCGGCGATCCCGGCGACCGTGGGCGCCTCGAAGATCGACCGCACCGGCAGCTCCACACCGAACTCCGCGTGCACCGCGGCGGCGAGCCGGGTGGCCAGCAGCGAGTTGCCGCCCAGATCGAAGAAGCTGTCCTCGGCTCCGAGGACCGGGCGTCCGAGCACCCCGCCGAACACGCCTGCCACGCCCAGCTCCAGCGCGGTGCGCGGCGGGCGGGAGGTTCCCGCGGCCGCGAACACCGGGGCGGGCAACGCCTTTCGATCCAGCTTGCCCGCGGGCGTGACCGGGATCTCGTCGAGCACCGCCACCGAGGCGGGCACCATGTAGCCGGGCAGCTGCCTGCGCGCGGTCTCCAGCACGGCCCGCGTCTCGACCGGCCGGTCGGCCGTGACATACGACGCCAGCCGTACCTGACCGTGCTCGTCGGTGTGCACCACGGTGAGCGCGAACCGGATGCCCGGATGCAGGCGCAGCACGTTGTCGATCTCGCGCAGTTCGATGCGGAAGCCGCGGATCTTGATCTGGTCGTCCGCGCGTCCGAGGAACCGCAGCTGCCCCGTCCGCTCCACGACGACCAGATCGCCGGTGCGGTACATCCGCTCCCCGCGCCTGCCGTGCGGGTTGGCCACGAACCGCTGCGCGGTCAGGGCGAAACGTCCGTGGTAGCCGCGGGCCACGCCGGGACCCGACACGTACAGCTCGCCCGGCGTGCCGGGCGGCACCGGGTGCAAACGGTTGTCCAGCACGAACAGTCGCATGCCGCGGACGGGCGAACCGAGCGGCACCGGGCGGCCCGGCTCCATCGGCCGGCTCGCGGTCGCCGCGACGGTGGCCTCCGAGGGACCGTACATGTTGTGCATGCGATGCCCGGCGGTCCAGGTCTCGACGAGTTCCTCCGAGCAGGCGTCACCGCCGACGATGACCGTCTCCAGCTCGTCGAGCCCCTCGTTCGGCACGGTGGCCAGCGCGGCGGGAGTGACGAAGGCGTGGGTGACCCGCTCATCGCGCAGCAGTGTGGCCAGCTCGGCGCCGCCGTACATGCCCGAGGGGGCGATCACCATCGTGGCGCCCGCGGCGAAGCCGAGCAGCATCTCCAGCACCGAGGCGTCGAAACTGGGCGAGGAGAAATGCAGCGTACGCGCCGCGTCCGAGATGCCGAACAGGTAGTTCTGCTCCGCGGCGAGGGACGCGATGCCCGCGTGGGTCACCACGACCGCTTTCGGCATGCCGGTGGACCCGGAGGTGTAGATGAGGTAGGCCGGGTGGCTCACCCGCATCGGGTGGTGGCGCTCGTCGTCGGTGATCGGGTCCGCCGGGCGGCCCGACGACGCTGCGGTCAGTTCGCCGGAGCCCAGGACCAGCCAGTCGGCCCGACCCTTGCGGTGCTTGCCCCGCGAGGGCCAGGCGGGCAGGGCCGCCAGGCAATCGGAGTCGGTCAGGCCGAGCATCGCGCCGGAGTCACCGATCATGTGCGCGATGCGCTCGCTCGGGTAGTTCGGGTCGACGGGCACATAGGCCGCACCGGTTTTGGCGACGGCCCAGATCGCGGTGATCGCGTCGAGACCGCGCGGCAGCGCGATCGCGACGACCGTCTCGGGCCCGGCGCCGTGCTGGATGAGGGCGCGCGCCAGCGTGTTCGAGCGCTCGTCGAGTTCGCGGTAGGTGGTGTCGGCGCCGAGGTAGCGCACCGCCACCGCGTCCGGCAGCCGGCGCGCGGTGGCGGTGAGCAAGGTGGCCAAGGTGATCGGCGGCTCGGCCGGCGCGCCCGCGATGGGCACGAGGTTCTCGGTTTCCCTGCGGTCCAGGATCGGCAGGTCGCCCACCGGAAGCTCAGGGGCCGCCACGCCGCCCGCCAGCACCGCGATGAACCGGCGGGCGAACGACTGCACCGTGGATTGGTCGAAAAGGTCGGTGGTGTAACCGAATTCGGCCGACAGCGGGCCGTCGCCCGAGTCGTCGTGGACGACCAGCTGCAGATCGAACTTGGCGACGTCCGAAGCGATCGGCAGCACTTCGGCGCGCACCCCGGGCAGATCGATCCGCAGGTCCGGCGCGTGGTCGTAGGACAGCATCACCTGGAACAACGGGTGCCGCGACGGGGATCGCTCCGGGTTGACCACCTCGACAAGCCGCTCGAACGGCACGTCGGCGTTGGCGAAGGCGTTGAGATCGGTCTCGCGCACCACATCGAGCATGCGGTCGAATCCGACCGCCGGGTCGACCGCGGTGCGCAGGACGAGGGTGTTGACGAACATGCCGACCAGATCGTCGAGCGCCGGATCGGAGCGGCCCGCGATCGGGGTGCCGATCGCGATGTCATCGCTCGCGCACAGCCGCGACAGCAACGTCGCCAGCGCCGCGTGCAGCACCATGAACATGCTCACGCCCCGGCTGGCCGCGAGTTCGATCGCGCCCCGGCGGATCTCGGCCGGGATGGCGAACTCGACCCGGCCGCCGACGGTCGATCTGCGTAGCGGGCGCGGGCGATCCAGCGGCAGGTCGAGCTGCTCGGGCAGGCCGGCCAGCGCCGAGCGCCAGTGGGTGAGCTGCCTGCTGAGCGCGCTGCCCGGGTCCGACTCGTCGCCGAGCAGTTCGCGCTGCCAGAGCGCGAAATCGGCATACTGCACCGGCAGTTGCGTCCACTGCGGCGCGACACCGTTCGCGCGCGCGGCCACCGCCGTCATCAGGTCCTTGGCCAGCGGTGCGATGGACCACCCGTCACCGCAGATGTGATGCAACACGATGAGGAAGACGTGCCGCTGCGGACCGGTGCGGTAGAGCGCCACCCGGATCGGGGCCTGGCGGCGCAGATCGAACCCGTACCCGGCGAATTCGGTCGCCAGCTCCGCCACGTCGGATTCGGCCGCATCGATCGGGTCGAGCGTCAGCGGTATCGCCTCGGCCGGGTGGATCAGCTGGTAGGGCCCGTCCGGCGACTCCGGGAAGGTGGTGCGCAGGCTCTCGTGCCGTTCGATGACGTCCACCAGACCCGCCCGCAGCGCGGCCACATCCAGCGGTCCCTCCACCGCCACCGCCAGCGGCATGTTGTACGCGGCGGCATGCTCGGAGAACCGGTTCAGGATCCACAGCCGCTGCTGTGCCTGCGACAGCGGGATCCGCTCGGGTCGTTCGGCGGGCGCCAGCCGGGGCGAGGAGACGTCGGCGGTCTGCGTGGCGAAGCGACGGGTGAGCGCGTCGATCGTCGCGGCCTCGAACAGATCCCGGATGGTCAGGGCGGTGCCGAGCGCGGCGTTGATCCTGGACACCGCCCGCGCGGCGATGAGCGAGTTGCCGCCCAGATCGAAGAAGTTGTCCTCGACGCCGACCTCGGTGTCGAGCACCTCGGCGAAGATGCCCGCGAGGACCCGCTCCACCTCGGTGCGCGGCTCGGCGATCGGCCGGATCGACCGCACACTCGGCGCGGGAGCGGGCAGCGCTTTGCGATCGATCTTGCCGTTGGCGCTCAGCGGCAGCTCGTCGAGTTCCATCAGCGCGGAGGGCACCATGTACCCGGGCAGCGTGTGCCGCAGCGCGGTCAGCAGCGCCGCCGTGTCCAGCGGAGCGTCGTCGTCCTCGTGCTTCGCCGCGACCACGTAGGCGACCAGCTCGTCACCGGTGCGTCCGGTGTGCGCCACGCACACCGCGCGAGCCACCTTCGGGTCGTCGAGCAGTGCGGCCTCGATCTCGCCGAGCTCGATGCGCAGGCCACGGATCTTGACCTGGAAGTCGCTGCGGCCCAGGTATTCCAGCACACCGGGCTCGCCGCCGGAGCGGCCGATCTGCCAGCGCGCCAGGTCACCGGTGCGGTACATCCTGGCACCCGGGGTGAACGGATCCGCCACGAAACGGTCCGCGGTCAGCCACGGTTGCCTCAGGTAGCCGCGAGCCAGCTGGACTCCGGCGAGATACAGTTCGCCGACCACGCCGGGCGGGACGGGCTGCAACCGGTCGTCCAGCACATAGGTCTCGGTGTTCCACACCGGCGAACCGATCGGCACGACGCTCGCGTCGGGCGGGCACGCCCAGTAGGTGACGTCGACGGCGGCCTCGGTCGGGCCGTACAGATTGTGCAGTTCGGCGGCCGGTAAGGCCGCGTAGAACTCCCGCACGGTGGCGGCGGGCAGCGCCTCACCGCTGCAGAACACCCGGTGCAGGCAGGCGCAGCCGCTCAGATCGGCCTCGGTGACGAACACCGATAGCATGGACGGCACGAAATGCGCTGTCGTGATCCGTTTTTCGGAGATGATCCGGGCGAGGTAGGCCGGGTCGCGGTGCCCGTCCGGGGCGGCGATCACCAAACGAGCGCCGATCTGCAACGGCCAGAAGAACTCCCACACCGAGACGTCGAAGGTGGCCGGGGTCTTCTGTAGCACCGCGTCACCGGGGGTGAGCGGATACTCGTGCTGCATCCAGCGCAGCCGGTTGACGATCGCGGCATGAGTTACGCCGACGCCCTTGGGTTTTCCGGTCGAACCCGAGGTGAAGATGACGTAGGCGAGGTGATCGGGACGCAGTGTGGCCTTGCGGTCGGCGTCGGTGATCGGCGCGTCGTCGAATCCGGAGACCCGGGCGGTGTCGATCTCCAGCCGGGAGACGGTCGCGGGCAGTTCGACATCGTCGCGGGACGCCGTGAGCACGCACAGCGGTTCGGCCTGACGCACGATCTGCCCGATCCGCTCGGCCGGATGCTCGGTGTCCAGCGGCAGGTACGCCGCTCCCGCCTTGACGATGGCGTACATGCCGACCACCAGGTCGAGGCTGCGGCGCAGGCACAGACCGACCGTCGTATCGGGTCCGGCGCCGCGCGCGATCAGCAGCCTGGCCAGGCGGTTGGCGCGGGCGTCGAGTTCGGCGTAGGTCAGCGCCTCGGCACCGAACTCGAGCGCGACCGCGTCCGGGTCCGACGCGACGCGCTCGGCGAAGAGGCTCGCGAGCGTGCCGTCTTGCCGTGGCGCCGTGGTGGCGTTCCAGCCGTGCAGGACCTGTTCCCGCTCGGCGTGCGTGATCGCGCCGAGGGACTCGGCGGCCGACAGCGGATCGGCGGCCAGGAACCGGCCGAGGAAGTCCAGGTAGCGCGCATGGTGCACGCTCACTTCGGCCTCGCCGTAGAGGCGGGGGTTGGCTTCGAAGTCGACGTGCAGGCGGCCGCCCGCGCCGTTGTAGACGTTGACCGAGAGGTCCTCCACCGGGCCGGTGGCCAGCACGTGCATGGAACCGACCAGGCTGCCGAAACGCAGTTCGTCGTGGAACAGCATCAGGTTGACCATCGGGCCGAAGAATCCGCGCGCGTCCCGGGAGTAGCCGCTGTCGCGCCGGATGTCGTCGTGGCGGTAGCGCTGATGACGTAAGGCGCCGGTGATCTGCAACTCGGCCGCCTTCACCAGGTCGCCGATCGTGGTCGCCTCGTCGAATCGCAGCCGGATCGGCACGACGTTGGAGATCACGCCCGCCGAGCGGCGCAGCGACACCGTGGTGCGCGCCGAGACCGGCAGGCTCAGGACCACGTCCGAGTTGCCCGTCACCGACCGCACGTACGCGGCCAGCGCGGCGACGAACACCGCCGAGTCGGTGGTGTTCCACGCGCTGGTCGCCGCCTCGATCGCGGCGTGGTGATCGTCGTCCAGCACGGCGGTGGCCAGCCTGCGGCCCGCGTCATGGGTGGTGGTGCCGAGGCGGGCGCCGCCCAGGCTCACCGGCTCGCCCACGCCCGACAGTTGCCCGAGCCAGTACTCGCGATCGTTCTGGAACCGGCTGGAGTCGTGGTAGCGCGCCTCGTCGGCGTAGATCTCGGCCAGGGAGGTCGCCCGGGACGCGACCGGCTCGGTTCGATTCTCCAGCGCGGTGTAGATCTCCGCCGTGCGGGTGAGCGCGTTCATCGCGCCGTAGCCGTCGATGACGATGTGGTGGGCGAACGAGTACCAGAGGTAGTCGGAGTCTCCGATTCGCAGAACCGCGTTGGAGGTCAGCGGGTCGCGTTCCAGATCGATGGGCGAACTCGTGTGCTCGTGCATCCAGCGCAACGCCGCCGCGTACGGATCGGCCTCGCCACGCAGGTCGATGCGGACCCAGCCCGGCCGGTGCACCGGATCCACGATCTGATACGGAGTGCCATCTATCTCCACCATGCGAACTTGACCAACTTGGGTCTCCGCACCGAATCGCTCGATCGCGTACAGCAGCCGCCCCTCGTCCAAGTCGCCGTGTATCTCGACGTACTGGGAGATCGTCAACGGTACGTCGGGGCGAATGCGCTGCGCGTACCAGAGGGCAGTCTGTGCGGGTGACAGAGCAAACGGTTGTGCAGAGAATTCGCCGGATGAACATTGGTCGACGCGATCCGTGGCCAATGAACTCATCAATCACTCCGTTCTGCCGCTGTTGACGCAACTCCCCGAGCACCACCCCAGCAAGCGCGCGCGCCAGCTGTAGGACGTGATCCACGCCCTATGATTCGGAGCGTCGCATCAACCGGATTGCCGACGTTTTGGATTTGTGTCACATCCAACGTCCTTGGCAGAAGGCCACTTTGGTTGGTTACATTTCCGCAAACATTGCGACTCAACTAGGTCGATCCGAAGCAAAACGGGCCCTGACCAGACCGTTCGATGGTACCTCCGCGAGCGCCTCCGTTGTCTGGCGAACAGTGCGCAACTTAATTACGCACCTTCACTTCCGGGACAATGGGGGCAAGAACATACCGAATGTTCGGTTAACGTCCGGTCGGCGGGGAAAAATCTAGCGTTCGCCGACAAGACCGGGCGTCGGCCGGGCACTGCGCGCAGCTCGCCGCCGAGCGACCGCGGTCAGCGCGGCGGCAGCGGTCAGAATAACGAAAATCCGCTCCGGCGCAGGCCCTATTCGCGTTGCGAGAGTGGTGTCGTCGCGCAACGGAAGCTCCGCGACCAGAGCGGCGGGCACGAATAACGCGGTTTCCTGCCGAATAGCGCCGTCGGCGCTGATAATGGCGCTCACCCCCGAGGTGGCCGCGACGACCAGCGCTCGTCCGTGCTCGACGGCACGGATGCGAGACATGGCCAGTTGCTGATAAGTCATCTCGCTGTCGCCGAAGGTCGCGTTGTTCGTCGGCACGGTGAGCAACTGCGCACCTGCGCGCAGCGCGTCTTCGAACGACCGGTCGAAGGCCACTTCATAGCACGTCGCGACACCGATGTCGATACCCGCCGCGTGCACAACTCCGTCACCATTTCCCGGTACGAAATATCCGGCCCGATCGGCGTATTCGGAGAAAAGCCGGAAAAAATTCCGCATCGGCAGGTATTCCCCGAAGGGCTGGATGATCTTCTTGTCGTGGCGCTCACCCGGGCCGGCCGCGCCGTTCCACACCATCACGGAGTTGGTCGTCGTCCGATCCTGGTTGATCAGCACGGCACCGACCAGGATGGGCGCGCCGATCCGCTCGGAGGCCGCGGTGATCAGGGCGGCGGCGTCGGCATTGCGGAGTGGATCGATGTCGGAGGAGTTCTCCGGCCAGATCACCACATCGGGGCGCGGCGCGCGGCCTGCCGCCACATCGTCGGCCAGTTCTGCGGTGCGCCGGACGTGGTTGTCCAGCACGGCCCGCCGCTGCGCGTTGAAGTCCAGCCCCAGGCGCGGGACGCTGCCCTGGATCGCCGCGACCGTGACGGTTCGGACGCCGACGTCCGGATCGGGCAGCGCGGATCGCAGCAGCAAACCGGTGAGCGGCATGACGAGCAAAGTGAAGATCACCGCGGCGTATCCGAGTCGGGTCGCGGACCCGCGCACGGCGCCCGGTCCGAGCGGACCGGTCTCGTCACCGCCGGTTTCGCGCCTGTCTTCGGGGGTAAGCGAGGACTGGAGCAGCGTGACCAACGCCGCCGTAGCGGTACCGGTGAGCGCCACCGCGAACCCGACCAGCGGGGCGCCACCGACCGCTGCCAGCGACAGGAACCAACCGTCGGCCTGACCGAACGCCAAACGTCCCCACGGGAACCCGCCGAACGGGAAGCTGGATCTGCCCCATTCGGCGGCCGTCCATGCCGATGCCACCCACAGCGGCCAGCCGGGCAACGCACCGACGAGCCGGCCGAGCAGACCGAAGACGCCCAGGTACAGCGCGCAGGCGAGGGACAGCGCCAGCCACGGCAGCGGCCCGACGTAAATGCCGGTCCACGGTAGCAGCGGAACGAAAAACGCCAGTCCGGCCAGGAATCCGTAGCCGAAGCCCGCCCGCAGCCGACCGTCGCCGCGTACGGCGAGGGTGAGTATCGCGACCCCGAGCGGTGCGAGAAACCACCACGGCCTCGGCGGAAAACTGCCGAACAGCAGCAGTCCCGCGACGATCGCCGCCACCGAGCGCGCCGTCACCGGATGCCCGCGTAACACCGCGGACGCCTGCCTCCCCATCCCGAGCGCTCGCTCTCGCACCATCACTCGGCCACTGCCCGCCATCGGACCGGCGAGCGCCGGTCAGCCGCCGACCGCCGTTGGACCGACCGGCACGACGCCGCACGCACCCCACCGAAGGATCGCCGCTCGGCGACCCCCGACCGACGAGATGATGTGGCGTTCGTCACACGAAAAGTCAAGGCCGCCACAAGCAACCCGGCCGGGCAGCCCTCGGCGCACCGGTCGGACCGAGTCGGACCGGCGACGATCTCACGCCGCACGACCGGCTCGACCCGAGCGCGGCGCAGAACTACGCCAGCCACGACCGGGTAATCGGGCGTCCCCCTGAGAATCGTCACCCGCCACCGGATCGTTAACCGCCGCTGCCACGATGTCGGCTTCCTGATCGCACTCCCCGGGACAAACCGGCAATTTCCGGCCGGAACCAGCGACTCGGTGGCCCGAATTCGCGTCGGGTGAATCCGCCACTCGAACGCGTGAGGTCGCTGCCTCGCAGTTCCGGCGGCGCTCGCACCGCCGCCCTTCCAGGACCCCACCCTTCTGGCACTCAGTGCCATGCCCGTCATCGTGCCGGTGCGGTATCGCCTCGCGGCGAACATGTCGCGGTCCGCGTTCCGCCGGGTCATCGAACGTAGGCATTCCACTGCCTGGCGATCGCGCCTGAGAAACCCGGTTACCGCACTGCCGCGAACGCACTCCGCACGGCGGACTCCAGCTTCGGCGACTGTCCTCCACGCATGCTCCGGGCTGGGCCCCGGCTGCCCTGCGGTCGTCGGCTGGAGAAACGGCGTCCGCCGTTCGGCCGACCTGGGGCCGGTAGAGGAGAAGCGAGATGACAAGCTCCGGCCGAGCGCACGTTCCCGAAGGCCGACCACCGAATGGCCGGGAGCCGTGGCCGGCTCCGCGACCGCCCGCTCATCGCGCATAGATCGTCACTCCTCGGTGCACGGTACGCAGGCACGTGGGCAGCGGTGCGTCCGGTTCGAGCGCGGGTAGCCCCGGCACGCGCGACCGCGGGTCGGTGGACCAGCGCTGTACCGAATCGGCGGCCGCGGCGACGACGAGTTCACCGGTATCCCAGATCGCGTAGGAAGCGGGCGCGCCGGGTACCAGGGTGCCCGCCACCCCGTCGCGTACACCGCCCGCGCGCCAAGCGCCGCGAGTGGCCGCCGCGAACGCGGCGCGCGGGGACAGGCCGTGGCCAGGGGTGCGGTGAGCGGTCGCGGCACGCACCGCCGCCCACGGGTCGAGCGCGGTGACCGGGGCGTCGGAGCCGATCGCCAGGGCGACGCCCGCGGAGGCCATGGCGGCGAACGGATTCGACGCCGCCGCGCGCTCGGCGCCGAGCCGCGCGGCGTACATGCCCTCCGGCCCACCCCACGCGGCGTCGAATCCCGGTTGCACACTGGCGATCACACCCCAGCGCGCCAGGCGGGCGATGTGCTCGCCGTCGACCAGTTCGGCGTGTTCGACGCGATGCCCGAGCGCCGCGACCGCCGGGACGCCGAGTTCGGCGACCACCCGTTCGACACCGGCGAGGACGGCGTCCATGGCGGCGTCGCCGATCGCGTGGAATCCGGCCTGGATACCGGCGACGGTGCAGGCGCGGACGTGGGTGGCGATCGACTCGGCGTCGAGATAGCTTCGGCCACAGCCGGATTCGTCGGCATAAGGCGCACGCAGCCATGCGGTGTGTGAACCGAGGGACCCGTCGACGAAGAGGTCACCGCCGAGGGCGTGCACCCCGAGTTCGTCGATCAGGGCGCGGGCCTGCTCGGCGCTGCCCACCGCCTCGCCCCAATAGGCCCGGACCTGGACACCGTGTTCGAATTCGAGCAGTTCGCGCACGTCGGCGCGGCCCGCGATCTCCGGGCCCGCGCACTCGTGGACCGCAACGACCCCGCGCGCGGCGGCATGGTCGAGTGCCGCGGCGCGCGCTCGATCCCGTTGCGCCCTGGTGAGATTCGCGAGCGCGGCGGCGCGCACCGCGTGATGGGCGGCGGCTCGCACGGGCTCGCCACGGGTGAATCCGTCGGTCGCGGGCAGTTCGGGCAGCGCGTCCAGCAACGCCGAGGACGCCACCGCCGAGTGCGCGTCCACCCGCGAGAGGTAGACGTGCCTGCCCTCACCCGCCGCCGTATCGAGTTCCTCGGCGGTGGGCGGCCGTCGCTCCGGCCAGGCGGTCTCGTCCCAGCCGTCGCCCAGGATCGCGCCGTCGGGGTGCGCCTCGGCGAACTCGCGCAGCGACCGCAGGCAGTGCTCGAGCGACCGGGTGGCCGAGAGGTCGAGCCCGCTCTGTTTCAGGCCCAGCGCGGTGACGTGCACGTGCGGATCGACGAACGCGGGCGCGACGAAGGCGCCGTCGAGGTCGATGATCTCGGCCTCCGGGTGCAGCGCGCGACCCGGTTGCTCGGCGCCCAGCCAGACGACGGTGCCGTCGCTCACCGCCATCGCCGTGGCGTCGGGTGAACTGGCACTGTAGAAACGGCCGCCGATCAGCAACTGGGTACTCACGAGGCACCAGTCTGCCGTATGCCCGATCCGGCGGTTTCGGTCAGCCGTTCAGCAGGGGGTGGCGCGCCAGATCCTCCGGCTGCGCCAGCACCGCCATCACTTCCGCGTATTCCGGCGGCGCACCGCCGGTTGCCGGGGCCGCCGGGGGCAGGCAGCCCGCCTCCACGGCGATCAGCTCCAGCCGCAGCGCCGCGGCCGTGAATCCGGAAATCGACTGTCCCGCAGCGGCCGCCGCTCGTTTGACCGCGGCAGCCAGCTCCTCGCTCACCGTTACGGTGAGTTGCTCGGTGGCCATCGCGCCACGATAGCCCTTCGCGGCGCGACAGGGAACCGGGTACGCCGACTCCGGCGCTCAGGCCGAGGTGATCGCGCGGCGTGCGTTGCCCTGGCCGTCGTCGTACCACTGCCCCATGACGGCGCCGTCGACCACGTCGCCTCCGTCGACGACCACGCCGCCTCCGTCGACGATCACGCCGCGATAGGGCGCGGCCGCGACGAGCCTGCGGAAGCGGCGCGCGGCGAAGGCCAGCACGAGGGGGCGCACCAGGACTCGGGTGGGAGGCAGCAGCAGGAGCAGTCCGAACAGCGAGGTGACCAGGCCGGGCACGAACATCAGCACCCCGCCCGCCGCGACCAGGGCGCCGTCGGCCACGGCGGTCCCGGGCGCCACTTCCCCGCGCGCGGCCCGGCGGAACTGCTCGAACACCCGCCGCCCCTGGGAGCCGACCAGCAGCAGGCCCGCGGCCGATCCGGCGATCAGCACCAGGATGGTCGGCAGCACGCCGATCAGCTGACCGGCCGCGACCAGGGCGGCGACTTCGACGACGACGTACAGCACGAACAACAGGGCGGGCATGGCGATCCTTTCGGACGATCTACCCGGTCAACGTTCCGCACCCGGGTTTTTCTCCCCAATCCGCCTGATAAGGCGCTGAGATCCGCCTCGCATCAGCCGCCCGGCCGCACCAACCCCGTCTCGTAGGCCAGCACGACCGCCTGAACCCGGTCGCGCAGACCGAGTTTGGTGAGCACCCGGCCGACGTGTGTCTTGACCGTCGCCTCCGACAGATACAACTGTTCGGCGATCTCGGCGTTGGAGCGTCCGGCCGCGATCTGCTCGAGCACCTCGCGCTCGCGGGCGGTGAGCACGTCGAGCACGCCCGGGTCGCGGGTCCGTGCGGGGTTCTCCGCGATGAGCCGGTCCAGCAGGCGTTTGGTGACCTTGGGTGAGACCACGGCGTCACCGCCGGCGACGCTGCGGATCGCCGAGACCAGATCCTCCGGCGGGGTGTCTTTCAACAGGAATCCGCTGGCCCCGGCCCGAAGCGCGCCGAGCGCGTGCTCGTCGAGGTCGAAGGTCGTCATCACCAGCACCCGGCTGCCGTGTGCTGCCTCCACGATGCGGGTGGTGGCGACGACCCCGTCCACCACCGGCATCCGCACGTCCATCAGCACCACATCGGGGCGCAGTTCCGCCGCTGCGGCGACCGCCGCTGCGCCGTTGGCCGCCTCGCCGATCACTTCGATGTCGGGGTGCGCGCCGAGCACCATCTTCAATCCCATTCGCATGAGTTCCTGGTCATCGACGACGAGCACGGTGATCGGCACGTTGCCCAATGTAACGTGACCGCTTCGGCGCGCCGGGCGACCTGTGCCGTGACGGCTCACGCGCACCCGGCCGTGGGGACGAAACCCTGTGCGGCGCAGCGCCCTACACGTCGCGGAAGAATCCGGTGTCCCGGCTCACTCCGCTGCGACCGGTCGCAGCGGGATGCCGGCGTGCACGCGCCAGGCTCCGTCGGCGTCGCGGCCCGCTTCCAGGCTGCCGCCGAGCACCGCGACGCGTTCGCGCATCCCGACCAAGCCGAGCCCGCTGCCCTCGATGCGCGTGCCCGATTCGTGCAGCGGGACCCCGCCGGTGTCGGTGACGTCGATCAGCACGTCGGCGTCGGTGCGGCGGACCCGCACCCACGCCTTCGGGTGCGGCCCGGCATGCCGCAGCGTGTTGGTCAGCGATTCCTGCACGATGCGATGCACGCCGAGGCTGACCTCGGGGGCGATGTCGTCGAGTTCGCCGGTCAGCTCGAGTTCCACGGCCAGACCGGTGCCCCGCATCATCTCCACGACCTTGGCGATGCCCGCGGTGCCGTGCTGGGGCAACTGGTCGGGAGCGTGCTCGGTGCGCAGCAGAGCCACGGTTCTGCGCAGTTCGCGCAGTGCTTCACGGCCGGTTCCCGCGATGGTGGAGAGCGCCTGTTCGGCGGCGTCCGGGTCGCGGCGCAACGCGTATCTCGCGCCGTCGGCCTGCACGATGATCACGCTCACCGCGTGGGCCACCACGTCGTGCAGTTCCCGCGCGATGCGGGTGCGTTCGGCCGCGACGGCGTCGTGCGCGCGACGTTCCCGGTCGTAGTCGGCGACCGCGAGCCGGGCCGCCACCTCGGCGTCGTAGGCGTGCCGCGCGCCGATGAACTCCGCGAGCGTCCAGCACAAGGCGTAGAACATGATGGTGAACACGCTGTCGGAGCCGGAGGGTTTCCCGATCGCCACGATCGAGAGCCCGAGATCCACCGCCAGCCCGAGCCCGTACCACAGTCCGTCCCGCCGGCCGACGTAGGCGACCAGGGTGTAGAGCATGATGCCGTGCGACAGCATCGCGATGTGGTCGGCGTCGTCCTCGGACAGGAAGCCCACCAGCGTCGCGGTCAACGACAGTGCCAAGGTGGTGGCCGCCATGGCCCGGGGGTACACCCGGCGCAGGGTGAGCGGCAGCGGGAGCAGCACCCCGATGGCCAGGTAGGCCAGCTTGTTGTGCGCGTTACCCATGCCGATGATCTCGAGCAGCACGAATACCGCCGCGAGCACCGAATCGGCCACGACGGGCTTGCCCCGGAGCCACAGACTGAAACGACGCACGCGCTCAGCCTAGAGGCGCCCGGCTGGAAGGCAGGCGGCCCCGGCGGCGGGCTCCGTCACGGACGGTTGTCGGCCGCAGCGCTGCCGAGCCCCTGACCGGCACATTCGTCACGGGCCTCGGGGAAGTCGCGCGCGAGTTCGACGTTCCTGGTCGTCGGAACGGTGGAGCTGCGCGATTTCCGGCGCGCCACGGCCGTCGACTACTGGTCGAGGCGTCCGAGGGTTGCCCGCGCACGATATCGCGGCCGCACGCGCGCCGATGTCTCCCAGGACGACGGCATATCCGGTCAGCACTGGGAAACCGATGCAGGCGGAACACCCGGTCAGGCCGGGGTCTGGTTGTCTACCGGGGTGGAGATCGGAGACTGGGCGGTTCTGTTGACGGCGGCGACGGCCGCGGGCTGGGTGGACGCGGTGGTGGGTGGCGGCGGGCTGATCGTGCTGCCGACGTTGTTCGTGGTGGCCCCCGGCATCGCGCCGCAGACCGCGCTGGGCACCAACAAGCTCGCCGCGGTCGCCGGGACGAGCGCCTCGGTGCTGACCTTCGCGCGCAAGGTGCCGATGCGCTGGCGGGTGCTGCTGCCCGCGGCGGTGATCGCCGCGGCGGCGGCCGCGGTGGGCGCCGCGGCGGTCTCGCTGATCGACCGCGAACTGTTCGTCCCGATCGTGATGGTGGTGCTGGTCGGAGTCGCCGTGTTCGTGACGCTGCGTCCGTCGATCGGCGTCACCTTGGCCACTCATCCGCCCACCCGGCGCAAGATCGTGCTCACGGTGGCGCTGGCGGCGGGGTTGATCGGCTTCTACGACGGCCTGCTCGGTCCCGGCACCGGCACGTTCCTGATCATCACCTTCGCGACCATGCTCGGCACCGAGTTCGTGCGGGCCGCCGCCATGGCGAAGGTGATCAACTGCGGCTCCAACGCCGGAGCGCTGATCTTCTTCGGCGCGACGGGGCACATCCTGTGGGCGCTCGGCGCGGGAATGGCCGTGGCGAACGTTCTCGGTGCCGTGGTCGGCGCGCGCATGGCGCTGCGCAAGGGCGCCGAGTTCGTGCGCGTCGTGCTGCTGGTGGTGGTGATCGGGATGGTGATCCGCTTGGGTTGGCAGCAGTTCGGCTGATCAGCCCACCGGTTCGGCGCGCTGGGTGGCGAGCCAGGGTTGCAGCACCCGCGAGGTGGTTTCGTGAATCCTGCGCTGCAGGCGCTCGGCGTCCTCGACACCGGCCACCGGCTGCTGGAACAGCACGGTCAGCGCACCCGACACCGCGCCGACGACCGCGCCGACCAGAGCGGCGGCGCCGACCTCGTCGAGTTCGGCGGGAAACGCCTTGTGCAACTGTCTGGCGATCTCGCGCTGGGTGACCAACTGGGCGTGCGCGGCGCGGCCGCTCACCGCGGGCACGGTCCGTGACAGCTGGGCGCGCAGCGCGCCGATCCGGGCATAGAGGTCGTCGACGAGATGCTCGCCGGGATTGTCACCGGCGGCGCGCAAGGCGCGCAGCAAGACCTCCACCGGCCGTTCCCCCGGTCGCCGGCTCGCGATGGCCGCCACCGCGGCGCGCACGCGCTGGTCGGATTCCGGGAAGAGCAACTCTTCCTTGCTGGCGAAATAGTTGAAGAAGGTGCGGGTGCCGACGTCCGCCGCGGCGGCGATGTCGGCCACCGTGGTCTCCTCGTAGCCTCTGGTCTCGAACAGCTCGGCTGCGGCTTCCAGGATGGCTCGGCGGGTACGTTCGCGTTTGCGGTCACGAAGGGCGGATGGCGGCACGCGGGCACAGTACGGCATCCGGCGAGCAACACGCCGGAGGTACGAGTGTCGCGCGCGCCGTTCGCCCTGCGGCAGCGGCGTATTCCGCGCGAACCGGCACGCGATGCATTCTTGCACGGCGTGTGTTCACCGCGCCCGCACGCACTTGCGCCACCGGCTAGGTTGGTGCGGGTGAGCATCGCGACTTCCAGAGACGTGGACGCCGAGTTCCTCGATCTGCCGCTGGCCGTGCTCGCCGACGCCGCCTTGGCCGCGGCGACGGCAGCCGGCGCCGAACACGCCGACCTGCGGGTGCATCGCCTGGTCACCCAGTCGATCCGCTTGCGCGACGGCCGGGTCGAGGCGGTCACCGACAGTACCCGGCTCGGCTTGGCCGTGCGGGTGATCGTCGACGGCACCTGGGGTTTCGCCTCGCACGCCGCGCTGACACCCGACACCGCCGCCGAGGTGGCGCGTACCGCGGTCACCGTCGCGACCACGTTGCGGGCGCTCAACCGCGAACGCGTCGAGTTGGCCGACGAGCCGCGCTACGCCGACGCGCGCTGGGTGTCGGCCTACGACATCGACCCGTTCACCGTGCCGACCGGCGAGAAGCTGGCGCTGCTGCAGGAATATTCGGAGCGGCTGTCGCACGCCGACGGGGTGGACCACGTCACCGCGAGCTTGCTGCAGGTCAAGGAGCAGACCTTCTACGCCGACACCGCGGGCTCATCGATCACCCAGCAGCGGGTGCGGCTGCACCCGAGCCTCGAGGCGATCACGGTGGACACCTCGGCGGGAGTGTTCGAGACGATGCGCACGCTGGCCGCGCCGGTTGGCCGCGGATGGGAATACGTCACCGGCGCCGACGGCGTATGGGACTGGGACGGCGAACTCGCGCGTATCCCGGAGTGGCTGGCCGAGAAGGTGAAAGCGCCCGGCGTGCAGGCCGGGCCGACCGATCTGGTCATCGATCCGACCAACCTGTGGCTGACGATTCACGAATCGATCGGTCACGCCACCGAGTACGACCGGGCCATCGGCTACGAATCCGCCTACGCGGGCACCTCCTTCGCCACGCCCGACAAGCTCGGGTCGCTGCGCTACGGCACCCCGATCATGCACGTGACCGGCGACCGCACCGAATCGCACGGGCTGGCCAGCGTCGGCTACGACGACGAGGGCGTCGCGGGGCAGCGCTGGGACCTGGTCCGCGACGGCGTCCTGGTCGGTTATCAACTGGACCGGGTTTTCGCGCCGCGCCTGGGTCTGCGACGGTCCAACGGCTGCTCGTACGCGGACTCGGCGCATCACGTGCCGATCCAGCGGATGGCCAACGTCTCGCTGCAACCCGATCCGGACCGCGACACCAGCACCGAGGAGTTGATCTCGCGGGTGGACGACGGTCTCTACATCGTCGGAGACAAGTCGTGGTCGATCGATATGCAGCGCTACAACTTCCAGTTCACCGGCCAGCGGTTCTTCCGCATCCGCGGCGGGAAGCTGGACGGCCAGATGCGCGACGTCGCCTACCAGGCCACCACCACCGAGTTCTGGGGTGCGATGGAAGCCGTCGGCGGACAGTCCACCTGGCAGCTCGGGGGCGCGTTCAACTGTGGCAAAGCGCAGCCAGGCCAGGTCGCGGCGGTCAGCCACGGCTGCCCGTCGATCCTGGTGCGCGGCGTGAACATTCTCAACACCCGGACGGAGGCCGGCCAGTGAGCGACGATCTGTTCCCCGCGAGCGCGACCGTGGAGCGGGCGCTGGCGCTGTCGCGCGCCGACGAGGCGATCGTGATCGTCCGCGACGAGCACGAGGCGTCGCTGCGCTGGGCCGGGAACTCCATGACCACCAACGGGTCGTCGGTGTCGCGGCACTGGGCGGTGGTCTCGGTGTTCCGCGAGGGACCTACCCTCGCCCGGGTCGGCACGATCGCCTCGACCAGTGTCGATCCCGGCGATATCGAGGCCGTGGTGCGGGCGAGTGAGGCGGCGGCGCGCGACGCCGAGCCCGCGCGAGACGCGATGCCGCTGCTCGAGCCGGACGCCGCCGACGACGACTGGACCGCCCCGGCGGGTGGCACCGGCATCGAGGTGTTCACCGATCTGGCCGAGGGCCTGGCCCCCGGATTCGACGGCGCCGACCGGCTCTACGGCTTCGCCCACCATCAGATGCACACCACGTGGCTGGGCACTTCGACCGGCATCCGCCGCCGCTTCGTGCAGCCCACCGGTTCGGTGGAGATCAACGGAAAGCGCGGCGAAGGCGCGGATCTGGCCAGCGCGTGGGTAGGGGTCGGCACCGCGGACTTCACCGACGTCGACGTATCCGGCCTGCTCGCGGACCTGTCCCGCCGCCTGGACTGGGCCGAGCGCAAGGTCGAGTTGCCCGCGGGCCGCTACGAGACGTTGCTTCCGCCCTCCACCGTCGCCGACCTGATGATCTATCTGGCCTGGTCGATGGAGGGCCGGGGCGCGCAGGAGGGCCACACGGCGTTCGCGCGGGCGGGCGGCACCCGGGTCGGCGAGCGCCTGAGCGATATCCCGCTCACCCTCTACTCCGACCCGCACGCCCCCGGACTGGAATACCGTCCGTTCGTGGCGGCCACCGCGTCGTCGGAATCGATGTCGGTGTTCGACAACGGCTTGTCCGCCGAGCGCGTCGACTGGCTGCGCGACGGCGTGATCTCCGCGCTGATCTATCCGCGCGCCAGCGCCGCCGAATTCGACGCACCCGCCACGGTTCCCGGCGAGAATCTGCTGCTCACCGGCGGTTCGGAAGCCACGATCGATGACATGATCGCGCGCACCGAGCGCGGTCTGCTGCTGACCACGCTGTGGTACATCCGCGAGGTCGACCCGGCGACGCTGCTGCTCACCGGACTCACCCGGGACGGGGTGTACCTCGTCGAGAACGGCGAGGTCACCGCGGCGGTGAACAACTTCCGGTTCAACGAGAGCCCACTGGACCTGCTCCGGCGGGTGAGCGAGGCGGGCGCGACCGAACTCACGCTGCCACGCGAATGGAAGGACTGGTTCACCCGGACCGCCATGCCGCCCTTGCGGATTCCCGATTTCCACATGTCGTCGGTCAGCCAGGCGACCTGATCGGCGCGGGTCAGGCAGCGGGGGTGATCTCGATGCCGATGGTGCCGGACTTGCCGCGCCGCAGGTTGCTGCCGAGGATGACCAGCGGCCCGGTGAGCCAGTACTTGCGGCGCAGCAGTTTGCGCACCCGTTCGGTGCCCTCGGCGTCGAGCAGTCGCCCGGTCCCTTCGATCACCGCACCGCGCGGCTTGCCGGTGGCATTGCACGCTTGCAGGGTGACTGCCGGATTGCGGCGCAAGCGCTTGACCTTCCAGCTGTCGGTGACGGTCCAGACGTAGAGTTTGCCGTTGTCGCTCACCGCCCACACCGCGGTGCCGACGGGAGTTCCGTCCTTACGGAAGGTGGTCAGCAGCACGTAGTCGGCCTCGGCGACGGCGTCCAGCGAATTGGTCATGCCGGGCAGCGTATCCCGCATCCCGGCGCGGGGAGTTGGGCGGGAAAGGCGGCCTGCTCGCCGACGACCTATTCCGGCATCCGGTACTCCCCCGCTTCCAGGCGCGCCAGCACGCCCTCGGTCCACGCCGACAGGTTCGCGAACACGCCGCTCCACAGTTCCAGCAGATCGGTCGCGTGCGGCGCTTCGTATCGCCCGGGAAAGTCCGGGATCATGGCCAGCAGATCGGCGCGCACCGCCGCACTGCGGCGGCTCTGTTCGCGCAGCTTCGCGATGACGTGCGCTCTGGGCAGCGCGTCCATGAAGGCGATGGCCGCCCCGAGTTCCTCCATGTCGATGCTGACCAGTGCCTCGTCCATCAGCTTGCGGAATTCTGCCTCGCCCGTTTCGGTCAGCTCGAACAGCGTGCGCCCGGGACCCTGATCGCTGTTCTCGGTCGCGAACGCGCTCAGCTTCCCCTCCCGCGTGAGCTGTTTCAGCGCGTGATAGATCGAGCCGGGCTTGACATTCGTCCAGGTCTCGGCGCGCCAGGACAGCAGTTCCTGGCGCAGGGCGTACCCGTGTACGGGCTGACGCAGGCGCATCACCCCCAGCACCAGCAGGCGCACCACCGACATCGTGAACTCCTCTCGCCTCCGCAACCGCATGGTAGTCAAGTTTGACTTCCCGGCGGACAGGGGCCTACCCTCTGCTAGTCAAAATTGACTACCGCAGGCAATCGGGAGGGTTTCATGGCCGACACGGCGGTACCGCAGCTCTGGACCGACGACCTGTCCGGCACGCTGGATTTCTACAAAACACTGGGTTACACGGTGACGCACGAGCAGACCCGCCCCTACGTCTACGGCGCGATAGAGGACCACGACTGCGCCCTGCACTTCGTGCCCGCACCCAAGGACGGCGGCGTCCCCACCGAACGCGCGGGCTGTCTCGTCATGGTCGACGACGTGGCGAGCAGGCATCAGGCCTTCAGCACCGCGCTGCGCACGCGCTACGGCAAGGTTCCCGCGAAGGGGCTGCCCCGGATCACCCGCTTCCGGCCGGGCCAGTCCCGGTTCACCGTGGTCGATCCGGCGGGCAATCAGGTGATCTACATCCAGCGCGACGAACCCCCGGAAGTGGAATACGGCGGATCGAAGAAGCTGGACGGGCTGGCCAGAGTGCTGGACAACGCTCGCATCCTGCGTGATTTCAAGACCGACGACAAGGCCGCGTTCCGCGTGCTCGAGGTCGGCCTCGGCCGGTTCCGGGCCGAGGCGCCGCGGCTCGACGTGGCCCGGGCGCTGGCGGCGCTCGCCGAACTGGCCGTCGCGATCGGAGAACCGGGTCGCGCCGAGCAGTTCCGCGACGGGTTGCGCGCGATGGAGCTGTCCGCTGCGGAACGCGCGTCCATCGCCGGGGAACTGCGCGCCTCCGACGACCTGACGGCATGGCTCTCGGAGACATAGCCGCCGGTCGGCGCCCCTCACGCCGCGGTCAGCACCTCCGGTCCGTCCGGAGTGATCGCGATGGTGTGTTCGGAGTGGGCGGTCCGTGAGCCGTCCGCCGAGCGGATGGTCCAGCCATCGGGATCGGTGACGATGCGGTCGGTCGTGCGCGCGAACCACGGTTCGATCGCGATGGTGAGTCCGGGCCGCAGCCGATAGCCGCGCCCGGGCCTGCCGGCGTTCGGCACGTGCGGGTCCTCGTGCATGGTGCGGCCGAGGCCGTGCCCACCGAACTCGGTGTTCACCGGGTAGCCGTACGCCCGCGCCACGGCGGCGATCGCGGCGGAGATATCGCCGATGTGGTTGCCGGGCACCGCGGCCACGATCGCCGCGGACAGCGCCTCCTCGGTGGCCCGCACCAGCCGCACGTCCTCGTCCGCGGGGGAACCGGTCACCACCGTGGTCGCCGCGTCCGCGACCCAGCCATCGATCCCGACCGCGAGGTCCATACTCAGTACGTCGCCGTCGCGCAGCGTGTAGTCGAACGGAAGTCCGTGCAGCACAGCATCGTTCACCGACAAGCAGACGGTATTGCGGAACGGCCCGCGCCCGAACGAGGGCGCGTAGTCCCAGTAGCAGGACTGCGCGCCGCGTTCGCGAATGCGCTCGCGGACGTGGGCTTCCAGGTCGAGCAGATTCACCCCCACCCGCGCGCGCTCACACAGCTCGGCGAGCACGCCGGCGACGAAACGCCCTGCCACTCGCATTCGCGCGATCTCGGCGGGGCTCTTCAACTCGACCATCGATCCTCCGTATATCGGTATTTTAATACCACGATAGCCGTGCCGGTATTTTAATACCAATCGGGTCGCTTGCGGCGCTCACAGGCCGTCCGTAGCCTGAGCGCATGGTCCGGCTCCCGTTGACTCCCGCGCAGATCGAGGCAGGCCGCCGCCTCGGCACCGCCTTGCGCGCCGCTCGCGCGGACCGCGAACTCACCGAGGTCGCGCGGGCGGCCGGGATCTCCCCGGAGACGCTGCGCAAGATCGAGACCGGCCGACTGCCCTCTCCGGCCTTCGGCACCGTCGTCGCGTTGGGGCAGGCGCTCGCGGTCCCGCTCGACGATCTCGCGGACATCTGGCGCTCCGCGGGACTCGCCGAATCCGCCTAGGGCAGATCGTCCGCCGTCCTCGGATCGATCGCGATGCCGACGGACGCGTCCGCGCCGCGCAGCAGCTTGTGGCCGCGAATGGCGAGCCGGCCGATGAGGCCGTATTTACTCGCCACCAGGTCCCGGACCCGTTGCGTGCCGTCCGCGTCGAGGATGCGTGCGCGGCCCGGCAAGACCTCCTGTGCGGTCGGACGGCCGCGCCCGTCGCAGGCCTGTAGCGTGACGTCGGGATTGCGGCGGATCCGCTTGACCTTCCAGGTCTTCGGATTGGTCCAGACGACGATCCGGTGCCCCTCCGGAGCCACCCACACCGGTGTGCCGACCGGTGTCCCGTCCTTCTTGAAGGTGGTCAGCAGGACGGTCCTGCTCTGGCTCATCTCGTTCCACGTCATAGGGAAACGGTAGACCCGAACATCGGCGCAGACATCCGACCGGAGAACGGTTCGCCGTTACGCCTTCGCGCGTAGCTCTCCGACGGACGTGGGCGGCGACGCGCTCGCTCCGCCGCCCACTCGACCGCTACCCGCGATGCTTGCCGAAGAAGGCGCGGACGTCGGCCACGAACAGTTCCGGTTGCTCCGCCGCGGCGAAGTGCCCGCCCTCGCTGTATTCGGTGAAATGCTCGATGTGCCCCTCCGGATTCATCACTCGGCGCATCAACGGGTGCGTGCCGAACACCGCCCATCCCTGCGGCACCCCGGAGGGCATCACCCAGTCCATCCCGGAATGGGCGTTCTCCCAGAGGAATTGCGCCGCCGACGCGCCGCTGCGGGTGAACCAGTAGATGCTGACATTGGTCAGTAGCAGGTCACGCTCCACCGCCTCACCCACCGGCCGTGCCGGGTCGGTCCAGGCTTGGAACTTCTCCGCGATCCAGCCGAGCTGCGCGACGGGCGAATCGGTCAGGGCGGCCGCTATGGCGTTCGGCTGAGTGGTCTGCAGCGTCAGGTATCCCTTCTGCTGGGCCCACTTCTCCCGTTCGGCATCGATGGCGGCGAGCTCGTCGCCGGTGAGCCCATCCGGCATCGGCAGTTGCTCGCCCACCAGCCCGAGTGTGCCCGGGTCACTGTTGACATGCGTCGCGATCACCCGCTCCGGATGGGTGGCGGCCAGGCGTCCGGTGACGCCCGCGCCGATGTCTCCGCCCTGCGCCACGAACTTCTCGTAACCCAGCCTGCTCATCAGCTCCGCGAACGCCTCGGTCGTGCGCGCCAGCTCCCACCCCGTCGAGACCAGCGGCGTGGAGAACCCGAACCCGGGCAGCGAGGGGATCACCAGGTGGAAGGCATCCGCCGGGTCACCGCCGTGCGCCCGCGGATCGGTCAGCGGGCCGATCGACTCCAGGAATTCGACCACCGATCCCGGGTAGCCGTGGGTGATCAGGAGCGGAATCGCGTTCGGCTCGGGCGAGCGCACATGGAAGAAGTGGATGGTCTGGCCGTCGATCTCGGTGGTGAACTGGGGGTGGGCGTTCAACCGCGCCTCCTGCGCGCGCCAATCGAATTCGTCACGCCAGTACTGCGCCAGTTCGCGCAGGTAGTCCGGCGCGATCCCGCGGTCCCAGTCCCCCTCGGTGCCCGGCACCACGTACGGCGAGCGCGCCCGGGCGAGCCGCTCCCGCAAGTCGTCGAGGTCGGCCTGTGGGATGTCGATGCGGAAAGGCCGGATCTGCTTCGTGTTCGTCATGAGAGCCACTTTTGCGGCCATTGCGGAAGACTTGCTTCCGCAATGTGCCGACTTTGTCGCACCGGTTTCCGGTCGGGTGCCGGGGACGGTGTGCGGGTGCGGCGAAGAGCCGAGAATGGGTGTCATGATGGCGCGGCATCTCGAGGGCACAGCCGGCTCGGCGACACCGCGAGCGGCATCGGACGCGGATCGGCACCGCTCGCGCGGCGACCTGGTCTGGTACGCCGCCTACGGCTCCAATATGAGCCTGACCAGGCTGCGCACCTACCTTCGCGGCGGCAGGCCGGAGGGAGGAGCGCTCACCCTGCCCGGCTGCCGCGACCACGCCGACCCGCTCCGCTCGATCCCCCTCCTGCTCCCGGGCGTGCTGTATTTCGCCACCGAATCGCTGACCTGGACCGGCGGCCGCGCCTTCTACGACCCGGGCTGCCCCGGCGAGATGGCCGTGCGCGCCCACCTGCTCACCACCGCCCAGTTCTCCGACATCGTGGCGCAGGAGATGTATCGCGCGCCTGGCACGGAGCTGAGCTTGACCGAGGTGCTCGAGACGGGGACGACCACGCTGGGTCCCGGCCGGTACGAGACCCTGGTCTGCACGGGAACCCATACCGGACACCCGGTGCTCACCTTCACCGCACCGTGGCGTTGTCGCGACGTGCGGGGCAATCCGCCCGCCGCCGCCTACCTGCGGCACCTGGCCGCGGGCCTGCGTACCGCGCACGGCTGGTCCTGCCGGCCGACCGCGGGCTACCTCGCCACTCGTCCCGGCGCCGACCGGCGATGGACGCCCGAAGCGGTGCACGAACTGATCGGCGCGAAGGAGCCGCGGCGGCGAACCTACGAGGAGACCGCGGCCGCCCGGGTCCAATCCCCCACCGGCGACTCGTCCTCGTTGTCCCGGTAGCTGCGGGCGACCAACGCGGCGCGTAGGTACCAGACCCCGGAGGCCTGGGCTGGGTCGAATCCGGTGAGCTGACCGATGCGCTTGAGCCGGTAGTCCACGGTGTTGGTGTGGATGTGCAGCGAGCGCGCGGTGCGCTGGCGATTCAGGTTCGTGCCGATATGCCGTTTGAGCGTTTCGAGGAGTTCGGGGTGCTCGTCGAGCGGATCGAGCAGCGTCCGGAGGGTTTCCAAGCCGGGGCCCGGCCGGGTGAGCTGGTATTCCAGCGCCAGGTCGTCGAATCGGAACAGCCCGCGTCTCCAGCGCAGCCGCTGCACCATGTCGAGCAGCTCGTGGGCGCGGTCGGCGGCCGTCGGCACCTCGACCGGGGCCGCGACGATCACCGTCGCGACGATCGGCACCTGGGCCGCGCGGCCGAGCCCCTCCACCAGGTCGTCGAGGGCCTTGTCCTCGGTCGAGGCGGACGGCAGCAGGACGGTGCCGCCGTCCACGCTCAGCAGCGACAGCACCGTCTCCCCGCAGCGGGTCGCGAGTTCGGATTGCACCCTGCGCAGCTTCCGCCGCGCCACCACCGCACCGTCGAGTTGCGGATTGCGTTCGTCCGGATGGGGGGGAATCGCCAGCGCGAGAACCGAATACGAGTCGGCGATCTGGATGCCGCACTCACGGGCCATGGTGAAGGTGGGGTGTCCGCCGAGCAGGGCCGAGGCGAGGGTGTGCGCCGCCGTGTGATGCTCGCCGACCACCGCGCGCAACTCGGTCACGTACGCGCGCGAGACGGTCGAGGTGATGGTGTCCAGGATCTCCAGCAGACGGCGGCTGATGTCCTTGAGGCTGTCGAAGTCCGCGGCGGTCGCGTTCGCGACGATCAGGTCGAAGCCGAGCTTGAACCCTTCGTGCACGGCGTGGTGGATGGTGTCGATCGGGATGCCCTCACGCGCCCAGCCCGCCGCGGCGTTGCGCAGCAGCAGGGTCTTCTCCGGGATGTCGCTGCCGTCGAGCATGCTGACGGCCAGTTCCAGGCACAAGCGGGTGATGTTGGTGATGTCGCCGTTGAGCGCCTCGCCGGGGAGGGTCCGGCAGTGCGCGACGGTCTCGATGAAGTGGCCGACCATTTTGCGCGACAGATTCCGCACGTCCCGCAGGGAAGAACTGGCCGGGCGGCCCGAGAGGGTCAGATCCGGGCCTGCCGAATCGGTGATGGACATGTGACTCCTTCAGTCCCCGATCACGGAAAGTACTCCACGGTAACTTGACCGGGTCGGCGTGCCGAGGGTCGCGCCCCCGGTTGGGGACACCACCCGAACCACGCGGTGTGCGTCTGTGAAGCCTCACAAGTCGTATTCGCGCGGTCGAATTCTTTCGATCCCCGTCGTAACGTCGGTAGCAGCAGGGTCGCCGGGCGGAGGGAGGGCCATGAATATCGGCCCGCACGAGAAAGATCGGGACATCGCCGAGGTGTCCGCGAGATCCGATCGTGGCACCCGTCGCGGCGGCCCCGACGCGCTGATTCGAATGGGGCTGGAGCTGGCCCTCGTGCTGGTCGACGCGGCCGAGGCGGCCGGAAATCTCGCCTTGGGCCGGTTCGAGCACGCGGCCACCCGGTGCGCCCAGGCGGGCATCCCGATCGAAGCGGTGCACGCCGTTCTGCGCGACGGCGTCGACGCGGGCCTCGCCGGGCCCGTAGCCGGTTCGCCCGGGCGACGCACCCCGCGCGACCAGGTCGAACCCGGCGTTCTCAGCGACTTCCTCGAGGCGCTGAACTCGGTCGTGGCGCGCAGTTACGCCAACTGATCCGAACGGGTCACGGTCGGCTCACAGCGCGGCGACGAGCGCCGCGCTCTCCAGCGCGCATCCGTACCCGATGGTGATGCCGGAGCCGCCGTGGCCGTAGTTGTGGACGACGGGCGTGCCGGGCAGCACGGCGGTGTCGAGTTCCACGCGGACTTCCCGGCGACCGGGGCGCAGTCCCACCACGGTTTCCAGCACTTCGCTGCCAGCGAGAGCCGGAACCAGATCCCGGCAGCGCCGCAGAATCGATCGAGTGAGGTCGGGAGCAGGCGCCGTGTCCCACTCGCCGATGTCCAGGGACCCGCCCAGCACGCAGTCGTTCGCGCGCGGATGGACGTAGGCACGGCCGAGCGGATGCGCCTCGTCGCGGACCGAGACCGACAGTCCTGGATTCGCGACCCGCACGATCTGACCGCGGATCGGATACGCCTCCCGGTCGCCGACCAGCTCGGCGGCCCGCAGGCCCGCGCAGTTGATCACGACGTCCGGCGACAGGTCGGCGAGCTCGTCGAGCCGTCGCACAGTGCGCGGCACGCGGTGCGCGCCCGCCGCGTCCACTTGCGCGCTGAGGAAGGGCAAGTAGGTCGGCATCTCCACCAAGGGAACTTCGAAACGGAACCCGAATCGGTAGCCCGGCGGCAGTTCGGCGGGATCGGCCGACCGGAACGAGCGCACCGATCGCGACCACGCCGGTATCGGGGGTTCGTCGCGATACAGCGCCATCGACGAGCACATCCGCACACCCGGCGCGCCCGCGGCGGCCAACCCCGCCAAGTGCTCGAAAGTGATCTCGCCCCAGGCCCGCACACGATCGGCGGGGCCAGCGGCGGTCGGAAACCAGACCGCGGCGGCCAGGAAGGACGTCGTCGCCGTGATCGGCTCCGCGCTGACGACGATGACCTCGTGCCGGGCCCGGAGCAGTTCGGCCGCGGTGGACAGGCCCGTGATGCCCGAGCCGAGGACGACGATCCGCATGCGGGCGACATTATCGACCCTCGCCCGCAGGGGCTGTTGCCGCAGCACCGCCCGTGGGGAGCCGCGCGTTTCGGCTGACTAGCCGGGGCGACCCTGGGTATTGCCCGCACATGGACGATGGGCGCCTGACGGTCGGCGTAGAAGAAGAGTTCCTGCTTGTCGACCCCCGTACCGGCGAGCCGCTGGCACGCAATGTGGAAGTGGCGCGCACCGCCGAGGAGATCGGGGTCGACCTGCAACTCGAGCTGACGCGCTGTCAGGTGGAGACCAGCACGGCGGTCCACACCGATATCGGCGCACTGCACCGGCAGTTGCGGGAATTGCGCCGCGATATCGCCGCCTGCGCCGAGCGCAACGACGCACGCCTGCTCGCCGTCGGCATACCGCCCACCGTCCCGCACGACTTCCCCGTCACCGATACGCCGCGCTACCAGCGCATCGCCGAGAACTTCGGCATGCTCGCCCACGAGCAGGGACTGTCGGGCTGCCATGTGCACGTCGGCGTCCCCGACGCCGAAACCGCGGTCCAGGTCAGCAACCACCTGCGGCCGTGGCTGCCGCAACTGCTGGCGATGACCGCGAATTCGGCCATCTACCGCGGCACCGAGACCGGATTCGCCAGCTGGCGCAGCATCCTGTGGCGGCGCTGGCCCAGCGCGGGGCCACCGCCGTATTTCGAGTCCGCCCGTGACTACGAGGCGATGGTCGCGATGATGCTCAACAGCGGCAGCATCCTGGACAAGCAGATGGTCTACTGGGACGTTCGTCCGTCGGTCTCGTTCCCGACCGTCGAAGTGCGGGTGAGCGACATCCCCGCCACGGTCGAGGAGACCGCGCTCTTGGCGGCGCTGGTGCGCGCCATCGTCGTCACGGCACGGAAATCGTTGGCCGCGGGTCAGATCGCACCGCCGGTCCCCGCCGAGGTGCTGCGGGCGGCGTACTGGAAAGCCGCCCGTTCGGGATTGGACGGCGACGGTGTCGATCCCTATGACAGCAATGTGGCGCCGGTGCGCGACCTGCTGTTCCGGCTGATCGAGCACGTGGCCCCCGCGCTGGACGAGGCAGGCGACCGGCAGTTCGTCGACGAGGCGTTCGCACACCTGCTCGCACGCGGCAACGGCGCGCATCGGCAGGTCGCGGCGCTGCGGGCACGCGGCGAGATCGATGACGTCGTCGAGGAGGTCGCGCGCGCGACCCTCGAAGGGTGCGACTAGCCAGGGGCGTCCGGGCGCAGGCACCGGCGGCTCGAAGACGCTCAGCCCAGCGTGACGGCGGCGATCTGCGGCGAGGTCGGGCGCGGCGATCCGTTCGCTGGTTCGATCGTGACGGCGAGGATGTCCGTGGAATCGATTCCGGTCGCCACGCCCGCCCGCGACACGCCGGTCAACACGCCCGCCGAACGCGGCGTACCCGCGGACGACACGACCCAGAGCTGATACCCCCGCCCGGGTGGTGGCGCGGGCACCGCGTCGAAGGTGACCGCGACCGCGCCGAGCCGGTCGGAGATGCTCACTGTCAGCGTGCCGCCGACGGACAGTTCGATCACCCGCGAACGCGCGTCCGGTTGCCTCGAGACCTGGTCGGCCGTGACCGCCTCGGCATGCGGCCCCGCGATCCGCTCGGCCACCACCACGGCGCCAGCACCCGCCGCGACGACCACCGCGGCGGCCACCACCAACCTTGCGACGCGGCGGCGGGCGAGGATTTCGCGACGGCGCCGCGCGCCGGGACGCGAGTCGTCGATCGCCCCGAGGATCTTCGACTCCAGGGTCGGTGGAGGATTCACCGCGGCGCTCGCGCTCAGTGCCGCCAGGGTCTCCCGGATCCCGTACACCGCCGCCGTGAACGCCGCGGCCGTGCCGGAATCGGTCTTCGCAAGCCGGTTTTCGATGCGCCTGCGCTCGATCTCGGCGACCGCGTCCATCGCGTAGGGGTACGCCAGGTCGAGCAGATCCGCGCGCGAGGTCTCGGTACCGGTCATCGCCGGTCGCCTCCGGTCGGTAGCCGTGGGTGCGCTCCATCCACCGGTAGAGCGCTCGCCGCTACCTCCGCACGCGAACCGTCCCTGGACTCCGCAGGCGAACGACCGCGCGTGGTGGGACCCGCGCCGCGGTTTCGGCGCACCTGCCCTGTGCCAACCCGCATGCCTTGACTTCGCGGCGAACGGCCTCGCGGATTGGATTCTCGCCATATCCGGCACGAACACGGGTACGCTGCTCGTCCGCCGGAATCGTCCCTATCGTCTCGCTCAGCGCGTTGCCGGGCGCACCGAAGGCCGCGCGCTACGCCCCGGGGCACGTCCACGCTCGACGGCGCAACCCGACCGCTTTCCGACGCAGAGGAGAACACCGATGCTCACAGTGCTCCGCGATGAACGCGATGTCCCGCTCGAGCACGTCACCGTGGCGCTGGGCTGGGACCCCGCTACCCGTTCCCGCTTGTTCGGCCGGCGCAAGGAGATCGATCTCAACGTCGCGGCCCTGATCTTCGCCGCGGACCGGCTCGTCGACGTGGTGTATCACGAGCAGCTCACCTCGACGGACGGGGCCGTCCGCCTGCACGGCGACAGCCTCACCGGAGAAGGGGATGGTGACGACGAGGTCATCAGCGTGGACCTGTCCCGCCTCTCCCCACACGTCACCACCGTGCTGTTCCTCATCACCAGCTACACCGGCCGGACGCTCGATCGGATCGCGAACGCCTACTGCCGGGTGATCGACACCGCGGCGGGTACCCAGCTCGCTCGCCACGAGCTGACCGGCGGCGGCTCGCACACCAGCATGGTGCTCGGTCGAGTGCGTCGCGCCGGTGGCGGCTGGCACTTCGAGGGCATCGGCGCGGGCCTGCAGGCGCGGCACCCGGTCGAGGCCGTTTCGCAGATCGGCACCTACATCGAGTGACCTCCCGGCGATTTCGTTTGCACCGCAATCGCTTCGGAGACCACCGGCGCCCAGCGATCGCGGGTCGGCCCGCCCCGCGCGCCGGTTACCCGAGCCGCGTCCGACCGGCCCGATGTCCGATTGGAATCCGGTCGCGCGGGTAGTCGCGGTGGAGGAGGTGTGACATGCCGAAGGAGGTCTCATGACCGACACGACACAGATTCGGCCGCCCGCGAACGCTCGGTCGGTCACCGAACTGGTGGAGGACGCCACCGCACAGGTGTCCCGGCTCATCCGCGACGAACTACAGCTCGCTCGTGCCGAGATGCGGGAGAAGGGCAAGCGGTTCGGGCTCGGCGCCGGCTTGGCGGGGGTCGCGGCGCTGCTGGCGTTCTACGGCGGAGCGGCGTTGGTCGCCGCGGCGGTGCTCGGCCTCGCCGAGGTCCTGCCGGGCTGGGCGTCCGCGCTCATCGTCGCGGGCGCGCTGCTGGTGGTCGCGGCCGTCTTCGGGCTGTCCGGGAAGAAGAGCGTTGAGCACGCGGCGCCGCCGATACCGCAGGAAGCGGTCGAGGGTGTGCGCGAGGACATCGAGGTGATCAAGGACAGGAGGCGGGGATGAGCGACAGCCGACCCCGGGCCGGGCAGCCCACCGACGAGGTCGCGGCCTTGCGGCGCGACCGCGACGAGGCCAGAGCGGAATTGGGCAGGACGGTCGAAGAGCTGGGCCACAAGCTCGACGTGCCCGCGCGGAGCAAGGAGAAGGCGCACGAGGCTGTCGAGGCGACCCAGCATGTGGCGTCCGAGGCGGCGCTCGCCGTCGCGGACAAGGCGCAGCAGGCTCGGGCGGGCGCCGCGGATCTAGCCCACCGGGTGGCGGCTGCGGCGCCGGAGCCGGTCGCCGCGCGCGGCAGGCAGGCCGGTGGCGCGTTGCGCGCGCACCCGATCCCGGCGGCCCTCGGCGCGGCGGTGATCGCGGCGGTGGTGTGGCAGATCGTGCGGAGGCGGCGATGAAAACGCTCTACAAACCGCTCGGCCTGGTGATCAGCGTGCTCGGCGGCCTGGCGGCGAACGCGGTGTTCACCAAGGTGTGGACGCAGATCACCGGTGAGGACCAGGCCCCGTCCTCCACCGCACGAGACCATTCCTGGCGCGAGGTGCTGTTCGCCGCGGCCTTGCAGGGCGCGGTGTTCGGCCTGGTCAAGGCCGCGATCGATCGTGCGGGCGCGAGCGGTTACGAATCGCTCACCGGCACTTGGCCGGAATAGCGCCACCGTCCCGGAGCGGCAGTCCGCCGCCGCTCGAAACCGCTGCCGCCGCCGTGGGTTCGGACACTCTTCCAGGTGCCCGAACTCGCGGCGGCGGCATTCGTTGTGCACGGTGGCCGATTTCCGTCCCCGCGCGACAGCGTCCTCCAGCCCCGATACCGCCTGGTCTGAGGCGGGACGCGGCGCACAGGGTGATCGCACCGGAGCGCGATGGGGTAAGTTGGCCGCGGAATGCTCGCTCTCTGCGCCGTGTCCGACTGTGCAAGAGATGCGAACCTGAGCGGAGGTCGACGTGGCGTACTGCCGAGGACGCGTGGCCGGCACGGGAGGTGGATTGTGAGTTCCGAAAGCGCACCCCGGGCGTTGGAGGTCGAGGTGCGGTCGGCGGAGGGCACGGTGGTCGTCACCGTGCACGGCGAGATCGACATGGCCTCGGCGCCGCGCTTGCAATCGGCGCTCGACGAGGCGCTGCGCGACACACCGGCCGCGGTCGTGGTGGACATGTCGAACGTCGGGTTCCTCGGCTCCGCTGGGCTGAGCGTCCTGCTGGCGGCCTCGGAGGCCACCGGTTCCGGTGGCTTGCGTGTGGTCCCCAGCGACGCGGCGCGCAGGCCGATCGAGGTCACCGCGCTGGACCGTCTGCTCACGGTATGCGACTCCGTCGAGGCCGCGCTGGCAGTCGACGAGACCCAAGCCCCCAGCTGAGCCTCCGGCACCGCATCGGTGCCGCTCGGACCCCGCCACGGTTTCGACCCCGCGTCGCCGGGTATCTGCCCGGTCGTCGGCACCGTGCCGATCTGAGCGCACCGGGAGGAGGCCGTATGGCAGACAACCGCGAACACCGACTGGTGGGGGTGCCCGCGGTGGCGGCACTGGCGGATCTCGGATTCGCCTCGGTCGCCTCGGGGGTCATCGCGCGACGTCGGCCGGTCCTGGGCCTGCTCGAACGCACCGGGGCCGATTCGCGGGCGATCGAGCGCGTGCGGCAGCTGCGGCGGGAGTTCGGCGCTGGTCCGGTTGAGCTGGTGGTGCCGGGGCGCCGGATCGTGGTCGTTCTCGACCCGCAGGACGTCGGGCGGGTCCTGGCCGACGCGCCGACGCCGTTTCACCCGGCGAATCGCGAGAAGCGCGCCGCACTGCGCCAGTTCCAGCCGCACGGTGTCCTGCTGTCCGAAGGCCCGATCCGCGATCAGCGCCGGGCCGTGAACGAGGCGGCGCTGGAGTCCGCCGAGCCGCTGCACCGCCTGGCCGGGCCGTTCGCCGAGGCCATCGCGGAGGAGGCGCGCGAGATGATCGTGTCCGCCCTGCACCGCGGTCACCTGGACGCGCGGCAGTTCACCACGCGGTGGTGGCGGCTGGTGCGACGAATCGTGCTCGGTGAGCGGGGTCGCGACGACACCGTGCTCACCGACGAGCTGTCCCGGCTGCGCTCGGCGGGCAATTGGTCGTTCCTGGCGCCCGCGCATCGCAGGCAGCGCGATCAGTTCACCAATCGGCTCTACCGTCACGTCGAGTCCGCTCCCCCGGACAGCCTGGCCGGGGCACTGGCCGCGGTGCCCGCGGGCGGGGCGACCGATCCGGTCGGGCAGATACCGCATTGGTTGTTCGCCTTCGACGCGGCGGGCATCGCGCTGAGCCGGGCGCTGGCGGTGCTGAGCACCCATCCCGAGCACCACGCCCGCGCGCTGGCGGACGCCGTCGACCCGGACCGCGTCGACCTGCGCGGCTATCTGCGCGCCTGCGTGCTCGAGTCGGTACGGCTGTGGCCGACCACGCCCATGTTGCTGCGCGACATCACCGCCGACACCCAATGGCGCGATGGCGACGAGCGCTTCACCATCGCGGCGGGCGCGGCACTGATGATCGCGGTCGCGGCGTTCCACCGGGACGCCGAGCTGCTGCCGTTCGCCGACCAGTTCGTCCCGGAGATCTGGCTCGACGGCCGCGCGGAGCAGTACCCCCAGTTGGTGCCGTTCAGCGCGGGCCCCGCCGACTGCCCGGGCCGCAACCTGGTGCTGTTCGTCACCAGCGCGCTGCTCGCGCACCTGTTGACCTCCGCCGACTTCCGGCTGCGGTCGACGCCCCGGCCGAACCCGGACGCTCCGCTGCCGGTGACCTTGAACAATTTCGGGCTCGACTTCACCGTCGAGCCGTGCATGACGCAGGCCGGCTGATCGGCTATCGCGGAAGGCCCGCTTCCGTGACAGCTGCCATGATCGAGCCATGCTGGAAACCTCCGCACGCCTGTTGCGGCTGCTGTCGCTGTTGCAACTGCGGCGCGACTGGACCGGGCCCGCGCTGGCCGAACGGCTCGGCGTCTCCACCCGGACCGTGCGCACCGACATCGAGCGCCTGCGGACGCTCGGGTACCCCGTACATGCCACGCCGGGCGTCGCCGGGGGTTACCGGCTCGGGGCCGGATCGGCATTGCCCCCGCTGCTGCTGGACGACGAGGAAGCCGTGGCGGTGGCGGTCGGACTGGTCACCGCCGCCAACGGAGCGGTCACCGGCATCGAGGAGACGTCGGTGCGGGCGCTGACGAAACTGCGGCAAGTGTTGCCGTCCCGATTGCGGCACCGCGTCGACACGCTGACCGCGGCCACCGTGCACGTGTCCGGCGACGGACAATCCACCGTGGACGCGGCGGTGCTCACCGCGGTCGCGGACGCGATCCGGGCGAGCGAGCGATTGCGCTTCGACTACGAAAGCCATGGCGGCGCACCCTCCAGCCGGGATGTCGAGCCGCACCGGATGGTGCACTGGTGGGGTCGCTGGTATCTGGTCGCGTGGGATGTGGGGCGCGGCGACTGGCGTACCTTCCGCGTCGACCGGATCGCGCCGAAGGTTCCGTACGGGCCACGATTCACGCCCCGCGCCGTCTCCGAGGAGGAGATCGCCGAGCGAGTGCAGCGCGGCGTGGGCGCCGCCACGTGGCGCTACCGTGCCCGCGTCCGCATGGCCGCCCCGGCGGACGTGATCCGGGCCCGGCTGCCCGCGGCGGTGGAGGTGATACCGGACGGGCCGGAACACTGTGTGGCGCTGGTTGGTTCGGATTCCCCTCGAATGCTGACGTGGTATCTCGGCCTCGCCGATGTCGAATTCGAGGTGCTCGACTCCCCCGCGCTCGCCGAACACCTGGTCGCCACGGCCGACCGTTTCCGGCGGGCGGCCGGGCGGAAATGACGTGGGATCGCGAGCTTTTACGAAACGGCCGCGCTCGATGCCAGGGCACCGGGCGCGGCCGACAGCGCCCCGCGAATCAGTCCCGTACTACCGGCTGGCGCCCGCGGCGGCACCGATGAGGCCGCCGACCACGCAACCGGGGAAGACCCCCACGATGAAGAACACGAGACCGACCAGCGCCCCGATGGCACAGCCGATCGCCACCCCGCCCAATGTGGACCCCGCGTCACCGATGAACTGCGGCGCGCCCGGTTCCGGGACGGCGGCTCCGATGGGGCTCAGGGTCAATGTGGTCCCGGCCGCGTCGATGTCGGGCGCCACTTCGACCTGCTGGCCGAACATGGACACCATGGTCGTGGGCACCGTGGTCACGACCGACCCGTCGGGCCCCAGCACCGCGATACCCCCCGGCGTGCGGGCGAACGTACCGGAGTCGAGCGTGACCACAGCGCTCGTCCGGTCCGGCGCGACGGACGTGGTGTAGGAGACACCGCTCTCGTTCCCGCTCACCACGGGGTCGTAGATCTCGGCCTGCCCGTACGCCGTCGCCGCGGTCACGCCGGTGGCGGCAATGGTCAGCAGCGTGGTCGCAACCAATTCTCTGAACTTCATGAGCCTTCCCATCCTCAGCAGATTCGATCTGTCGTTACCTGGGTACAGCCGTGAAACACTAGCGATTATAGGCGTTGGGCATCACCATTTCCGGCACTTGAGAATGTCCGAAATGTCTTGCCCGCCAAGCGGTTCGGCGGTCATCCAGGAGAGGACGGGAAGGCGGCTGCCGCTACTCCAGCTCCCCTTCGGTCTCCAAGTAGACCTGCCGCAGTCGATCGAGCGTGTCCGGTTCGGGGTGTTCCCACAGTTTGCGCTCGGCCGCCTCCAGCAGCCGCTCGGCAATGCCGTGCAGCGCCCAAGGATTGGACTGCTCCATGAACTTCCGGTTCACCTCGTCGAAAACGTAGCTCTCCGAGAGCTTCTCGTACATCCAATCGGCTACCACGTTGGTGGTGGCGTCATAGCCGAACAGGTAGTCGACGGTCGCCGCCATTTCGAACGCGCCCTTGTAGCCGTGCCTGCGCATCGCCTCGAGCCACCGGGGGTTCACCACCCGGGCCCGGAACACCCGCGCAGTCTCCTCGGACAGCGTCCGGGTGCGCACCGCGTCCGGGCGGGTGCTGTCGCCGATGTAGGCCTCCGGGTTCTTGCCCGTCAGCGCGCGCACCGTCGCGACCATGCCGCCGTGGAACTGGAAATAGTCGTCGGAGTCGGCGATGTCGTGCTCGCGGGTGTCGGTGTTCTTGGCCGCCACGGCGATCCGCCGGTACGCGCCGCGCATGTCCTCGGCGGCGGGCGCGCCGTCGAGGTCGCGGCCGTAGGCGTAGCCGCCCCAGGTGGTGTACACCTGCGCGAGATCGTCGTCGGTGCGCCAGCTCTTCGAATCGATCAGTTGCAACAGGCCTGCCCCGTAGGTGCCGGGCTTGGAGCCGAAGATGCGGGTGGTGGCGCGCCGCCGGTCGCCGTGCTCGGCGAGATCGGCCTGGGCATGCGCCCGCACGTAGTTCGCCTCGCCCGGCTCGTCCAGGTCGGCGACCAAGCGGACCGCATCGTCGAGCAGAGCGAGCACGTGCGGGAACGCGTCGCGGAAGAAGCCGCTGATGCGCACCGTCACATCGATGCGGGGACGGCCGAGTTCAGCGAGCGAGATCACCTCGAGCGTGCTGACGCGGCGGCTCGCCTCGTCCCAGACCGGCCGGACACCCAGCAGCGCGAGGACTTCGGCGATGTCGTCGCCGGAGGTGCGCATGGCGGAGGTGCCCCAGATCGATAGGCCCACCGACCGCGGGTACTCGCCGTGATCGGCGCGGTAGCGCTCCAGCAGGGATTCCGCCATGGCCTGCCCGGTCTCCCAGGCCAGCCGGGACGGCACGGCCTTGGGATCGACCGAGTAGAAATTGCGTCCGGTCGGCAGGACGTTGATCAGGCCGCGCAGCGGCGAACCGCTCGGGCCCGCCGGGATGAACCCGCCGTCGAGCGCGTGCAGCACCCGCTCGATCTCCACGCCGGTCTGCCGCAGGCGCGGCACCACCTCGGTGGCCGCGAACCGCAGCACTCGGCGCACCTCGGTGTCGTCGGTGATGCCGTCCACCGCCTCGGGCGACCAGTCCGCCGCCTGCAACGCCGCGACCAACGCGCGGGCGCGGTCCTCCACGGCGTCCACGCGTTCGCGCGCCTCCCCGCCCGACTCGTCCAGGCCGAGGGCTTCGCGCAGACCGGGCACGGTGCGCTCGCCGCCCCACAGCTGGCGCGCGCGCAGCATGGCCAGCACCAGATCGAGTTCGCTCTCCCCCGCCGGGGCTTGTCCCAGGATGTGCAGGCCGTCGCGGATCTGCACGTCCTTGATCTCGCACAGCCAGCCGTCGACGTGCAGCAGCATGTCGTCGAAGGAGTCCTCGTCCGGGCGCTCGGTGAGGCCGAGGTCGTGGTCCATCTTCGCGGCGCGCATCAGCGTCCAGATCTGCTGGCGGATGGCGGGCAGCTTGGCCGGGTCCAGCGCGGAGATATTGGCGTGCTCGTCGAGCAACTGCTCCAGACGTGAGATGTCGCCGTAGCTTTCGGCCCGGGCCATCGGCGGGATCAAGTGATCCACCAGGGTGGCGTGCGCGCGCCGCTTGGCCTGGGTGCCCTCACCGGGGTCGTTCACCAGGAACGGATAGATCAGCGGCAAGTCGCCGAGGGCGGCATCGGTTCCACACGAGGCCGACATGCCGAGCGTTTTGCCCGGCAGCCACTCCAGGTTCCCGTGCTTACCCAGGTGCACCATCGCGTCCGCGCCGAAACCGTCGGGCGATCCGAGCCACCGGTAGGCCGCCAGGTAGTGGTGGCTGGGTGGCAGATCGGGGTCGTGGTAGATCGCGACGGGGTTCTCGCCGAAACCACGCGGCGGCTGCACCATGAGCGCGACATTGCCGAACCGCAGCGCGGCGATCACGATCTCCCCGCCCGGGTCGGACGAGCGGTCGACGTAGAGTTCGCCCGGCGGCGGGCCCCACGCTTCCACGACGGCCTCGCGCAGGTCGCCGGGCAGGGTGTCGAACCAGGCCGCGTAGGTGGCCGCGCCGATGCGGATCGGGTTGCCCTCGAGCTGTTCGGCCGTCAGCCAGTCGGGGTCCTGGCCACCCGCCGCGATCAGGGCGTGGATGAGGGCATCGCCGTCCCGCTCGTCCAGGCCGGGTACCTCGCCGGGTGCGCCGAGATCGTAACCGGCGGCACGCATTTCGGTGAGCAGGCGGATCGCGCTGGCCGGCGTGTCCAGGCCGACGGCGTTGCCGATGCGGGCGTGCTTGGTCGGGTAGGCCGACAACATGACCGCGATGCGCTTGCGCGCGGCGGGGATGTGGCGCAGCCGCGCGTAGCGCGTCGCGATGCCCGCGACCCGGGCGGCGCGCTCGGGATCGGGGACGTAGGTGGACAGGCCGTCGGCGTCGAATTCTTTGAACGAGAACGGGACCGTGATGATCCGTCCGTCGAATTCCGGCACCGCGACCTGGGTGGCGACGTCCAGCGGTGACAGCCCATCGTCGTTGGCCTCCCACTGCGCACGGCCGGTGGTCAGGCACAGCCCTTGCAGGATGGGCACGTCCAGGTCGGCGAGCGCGCCGACATCCCAAGCCTCGTCCTCGCCGCCCGCCGACGCGGTGGCGGGCTTGGTGCCTCCTGCGGCAAGCACCGTCACCACCAGCGCGTCGGCGCGGCGCAGGGTCGCGATCAACTCGGGTTCGGGGGTGCGCAGCGACGCGCAGTACAGCGGCAGCGCCCGCGCGCCCGCCTGTTCGATCGCGGTGCACAGCGCGTCGACGTAGGCGGTATTGCCCGCCAGATGC
This sequence comes from Nocardia sp. NPDC047648, assembly GCF_040642815.1. NCBI lineage: Bacteria > Bacillati > Actinomycetota > Actinomycetes > Mycobacteriales > Nocardiaceae > Nocardia > Nocardia sp. NPDC047648. The sequence continues at coordinate 471,069 of NZ_JBEYSX010000001.1, forward strand.
TGGGCGCGGTAGTAGATCACCGCCACCGTCGGCCCGTCGGCCTGCCCGGCGGCGACCCGGTCCAGTTCGCCCCAGCTGGGCAACTGGATCGGGGGTTCGAAACCGTGGCCGGTCAGCAGCACGGTGTCGGACAGGAAATTGTGCAGCTGGCGCAGGTTCTCCGGGCCGCCTGCGGCGAGGTAGTTGTGCGCGTCGGCCGCGACACCACCCGGCACGGTGGAGCATTCCATCAGTTCGGCGTCCGGGGCGATCTCGCCGCCGAGCGCGACGAGCGGGATCCCGCTCGCGCGCAGCGCCTCCAGCCCGTCCTCCCAGGCCCGCTTGCCACCGAGGATGCGCACGATGACCAGATCGGCGCCGTCGAGCAGGCCGGGCAGGTCGTCGACCAGCAGGCGAGCCGGATTCCCCCAGCGGTAGTCGGCGCCGCTGGCGCGGGCACTGAGCAGATCGGTGTCGGACGTGGACAACAACACAATCACGGGTGGCAGCCTTCCTCGGGTGACGCGCCCATCGGGGGGTTCGCTGCTCGCCGGGGAGGGTCTGGCTTTCTACAGTGGCGCGACCGCACCGGACTTCCACCGGTTTCCTCGTCGTCCGCCGAGCACGCCGATGCTACCTGCCGTTCGGGCCGGGCTCGTCCACGCGTCCGCCCCGCTGCACCGTCCGGCGTTCGCGGTCGCTCGACCGGGCGGCCAGGAAGTCGTCGACGAGCCGCGCGCATTCGGCCGGGGTGGTCGGCGCGAGTCCGACCAGCCTGGCGAAGACGATCGGGCCGACGAGTTGGGCCAGCGCCAGCGTCACGTCGAACTCGCCGAGTTGGGCGCGCACCTCCGGATCGCCGAACAACTGGTCGAACGGCTTGCGGTACTGCTCGATGAGCCGCTGGCGCAGCGAGGTGAACGCCGGACCCGCACCGGACGCGCCGCGCTCGCCGGTGGCCAGCCAGGCCAGCGTGGACATCTGCAACGGGGCCTCGTTGACGACCGCGGCCTGCCTGCTGAGCAATTCAGTGAGCCGTTGCCGCAGCGGACCATCCGGCGGCGCCTCGATGACCGGAGGGAGCAGCCGCTCCAGCGTGGCGGCGCGCAACTGCACGGCGTTGTCGAAATGCCGGTACAGCGTGGTGCGCGCGACCTTGGACATGGTCGTCACCGCTTCTACGGTGACCGCTTCCAGCCCACCGGATTTCAACAGCGCCGTCGCGGCGTCCAGCAGCCTGGCCCGGGAGCGCAGCTTGCGCGGATCGACCTCGTCACCGGGATCAGGGTGGTGCGGGGGCGGTTCTGCGGCACCGGTCATGGGTCGAACATTCCTCCTTCGCGACGCCTATCGCCACCCCGCCAACTTATGCTACTCATAGTAGCGTAGCGATACTGACAGTTCTGTTATGCCGGGAGGCGCCATGGAGTCCAGTACGAGACGTTTGTCAGCCGCTCAGCGCTGGATGTTGACGATTTCCTGTGCCACCGTGGCCCTGGTCGTCGCGTCGATGGCGGCTTTGTACACCGCACTGCCGGAGATCGCCGCCGCCACCGGAGCCAGTCAGCAGCAGCTCACCTGGGTCATCGATGGGTACACCCTGGCGCTGGCCTGCCTGGTTCTTCCGGCGGGCGCGCTCGGCGACCGGTACGGGCGGCGCGCCGTCCTGATCATCGGGCTGTTCGTGTTCGCGGCGGCCTCGGCGACGCCCGTCCTGCTCGACACGCCCGGCTGGTTGATCGCGGGCCGGACGGTGGCCGGTGTGGGGGCGGCTCTGGTCATGCCCTCGACGCTGTCGCTGATCACCGCCGGATTTCCCGAGTCACGGCGCAGCAATGCCGTCGGGCTGTGGGCGGGTGTGGCCGGCGCGGGTGCGGTGCTGGGCATCCTCGGGTCGGGCCTGCTGCTGGAGCAGTGGTCGTGGGCGTCGATCCTGCTCGCCATGTCCATCGCGGGCCTGCTCCTGATGATCGCGGGTTTCACGCTGCCGGAATCGGTCGACCGGGCACGTCCCGCGGTAGACCTGTGGGGCGCACTCACCTCGGCCGCGGCCGTCGGATCACTGGTGGTGGCCACGATCGCGGCGCCCGAGCGCGGCTGGCTGGATCCGCTGGTGATCGGCACGGCAGTCGTCGCGGCACTGGCGGCGGTGGCGTTCGTGGTGGTGGAGACACGGGTGGCGCACCCACTGCTGGATGTGCGGCTGTTCACCCATCGAGGCTTCGGTTCGGGGACCGCGGCGGTGACCCTCCAGTTCCTCGTGTGCTTCGGGACCTTCCTGCTGATGGTCCAGTTCCTGCAGCTGATCCTCGGGTACGGGCCCCTGATGTCGGCGCTGGCGATGGCGCCGATGGTCGCGCCGATGGTGGCGATCTCCGCGGTGGCGCCCCGGCTGGCCGAACGGACCGGACTGCGGCTACCGATGGCCGGCGGGCTGGTGATCATCGGGATCGCGCTCGTCGCGCTCTCCGGCCTCGACGTCGACAGCACCTACGTCGATCTGCTCTGGCCGTTCCTCATCATGAGCAGCGGTACCGGACTGTGCACCGCACCCGCGACGGCCGCGATCATCGCGGGCACCCCGGTGGAGAAACACAGCGTCGCCGCCGCGGTGAACGACGCGGCACGCGAGGTGGGCGCGGCGGTCGGCATCGCCGTCGCGGGCAGCATCCTGGCCGCCGGGTACAGCACCCGCATCGCGCCCGCCTTGCCGCAGGTGCCCGAACAGATTCGCGAACCGGTCGGCGACTCACTGGCCGCGGCGCTCCAGCTCACCGAGCGGGTGGGCCCGCAGGCCGCGCCCCTGGCCGAATTCGCCGAGTCCGCCTTCGTCTACGGCGCCCAGCAATCCGCGCTGGCGCTGGGCATTCTCACCCTCGTCGCCGCGATACCGATCGGTGTGTGGGCGCCGGGACGGTCGCGCGCGAAAGCGAGACCCGCTGCCGCGCGGCCGGAAACGCAACCCACCACGCCGCGATGACAGGTCGCGATGCCGCCGCCGCACGACCGCACAGCACGACACCGTCGCCGATGTGACAGCGGCACGCGAGACGATTGCGCGAAACCGATCCGGGTCGCCGAACGGTCCCGGCCGCACGGACCGGGCCTACACCAGGTCGGCGTTCCCGTCGATCACCTTGAGGTGGTAGTGGAATCGGTTGACCCGCCACCCGTCCGCCGTGCGTTCGACGCCGAGGGAGTAGCTGCCGACGAAGGTGCGGGTCTTGCCCTCCACCGCGGCGTTCTTGACGTGCACCGCGATGGCGTCCGCGTGCACGCGCGCCGTGTCACCGTCCAGATCGATGAGATGGTTGCCCGACTGGTGGTGCACCCCGTCGAGGTCGGTGAGCCCGGCGCGCCAATCCGCGATGATGTCGGCGGCGGCCCGCTCCCCGACCGGCCCGCCGAACCCCCCGTCGAAATCCACGCTCGGCGTGAAGACCTCGGCCGACAGGTCTTCCCAGCGCTTCTGATCGGTGTACACGAACATTTTGGTGATCACATCGATGATGGCGAGCCGGTCGGCGACCGTGGAGATTTCGGACATACGGCGACCTTAGTCGGCGCGTGCGTGCGAGGTCTTGCGGGCCATCCCGCCCAGCAGCACCAGCCCGGTGTCCGGAAGATCGTCGTCGAGCCACCGTTGCAGCGGAACGACACCGGGATCGATCATTTCGAAGCCCTGGAAGAACGACTCCACCACGGCGGGAGACCGATAGACCACCTGGGCCGAGGAGTTGGCGGTATCCGACGACGACTGCGTGATGAAATCCGGATCGCTGTCGGCGGAGCCGTGGGTGAACGCCAGGTGGCTTCCCGGCGCCATGGCCGCACCGAGGCGGGCGACGATCCCGGCCGGGTCCTCGTCGTCCATCACGAAGTGCAGGACCCCGACGAGCGTGATCGCCACCGGTTCACCGAAGTCGATCACCCCTTCGTTGCGCAGCCGATCGAGAATGTCGTCCGGCCTGCGCACGTCGCCCAGCATGGCCGTGACCCCCTCGGCCCCGGCGAGCAGCGCGCCGCAGTGCGCGTATACGACCGGGTCGAAATCGACGTACACGACCCGCGCCGATGGATCGACCTTGCGGGCGACCTCGTGCACGTTCGGTGAGGTCGGGATACCCGCGCCGAGATCGATGAACTGCCGGATCCCCGCCTCGGCGGCCAGCTCGACCGCCCGCACCAGAAACTTTCGACTGAACCAGGCCAACGTGCGGGTATCCGGTGCGATGGACAGCATCCGGTGCGCGACCACCCGGTCGACCTCGTAGTTGTCTTTGCCGCCCAGCAGATAGTCGTATACCCGGGCGGAATTCGGCAGATTCGGATCGACGCCCCGCGGTGCTCGCTCCATGCCGCACACCGTACCTCTTCGATCACTCCGGTCGGGTTCGTAACGAATGTCCCTTTCCGTCGCCGCCGTTCGCTCCGGCACAGCGAACATCTGCCGGTCGAAAACGCTGCGGGAGAGCGAATTACCGTTGCGTCCCGGAATCGGTCGCCGCCGCGAGCACCTCGGCCCTCGCCATGAGGACGTCCGCCACCGGGCGGGGGCGACGGCCCAGACCACACGCGCAGGCGACTCCGTCGACCGGGCGGCCCAGCGCATTCTCCAGAGTCCGCAACGTCTCCAACTGCTGTGCCTCGGTAGGAACATCGTGTACCAACCCGGCATAGAAATCGGTGCCCGCCGCCAAAGCCAGATCCGCCAGCGGCGCATAGAATTCCGGATCGGCCGAGGGCGGTATGTCGCCGGCGGCGACCGGGCCGTGCACGAATTGCAGGATGCGCCCCTGCGGCCAATGCCGGACGACGGAATTGGCCAAATCGACCAGCGGCCTGGCGTCACGCAACTTTCCCCGGGCTTTGTTGCGCAGGCTGCCGAGGCACAGGTGCACCCCGAAACGGGTCCCCTCGGGAGCGGCCGCGGCCAGCGCGGCGATCCCCTCGCCCAGTCCAAGCGCCCGATCGACCAGCCGGTGCGACGGCTGCGCCCTGGCCGTGAGCACCAGTTCCGCGGTGGCCTCCAACTGCACGACGACGTCGTCGCCGGCCAGCGCGCGAACAGCCGCGATCTCGCGCACGGTGGCGTCGAAGAAGGCGCGGCGATGGCGCCGCAGACCGGCGGCTCCCATGGCGACGAACGCAAGGGTGAAGTCGGTCGGCATGCCGATCTGGAGCGCGAGGCCGGGCAACTCGCGCACGCCACGCAGTTCGCGGAAGATCGGCAGCGCCTCCTCCGCCTCGCGCAGATATCCGAGATCCATCGAGTCCCCGCGCAATTCGGCGCCGCGAGCGACGCGATGAATCGTCCGGTCCCGGCTCGACCGCCACGTCCCCGGCTTCTTCACCGCCAGGACACCCTGGGTGACCAGGTCTTCGATGATCGGCTGGATGTAGAACTCGTAGCGCCGCGTCTCCCCGGTCGGCAGGGTTCGCAGCCGCGCCCCCGCGCTGTCCAGCATGGCCTTCATCGCGACGTCCGTGCTCTCGGCCGGAAAGCTTCCGACGAAGTGCACCGTTCGCGTCCCCGCTCCTTGTCCCGTCGGACCCATGTTCCCGCGCTCCTCGTTCACCGCGTCGTCCCGGACATCCGCGCTCCCGACGCGATATCGGGCGCGGCCGGGCGCACGCGTGCGGCATCAACTATGCGATAGCCACCGAACATTGTGTGCGGTATCGTCATTCGCCGATAGTCACCAGGCATGACCGTCTCCGGCTCGGAAGGCATTCGGCCATGAAGAAGCTCTACGCCCGCATGATGAAGGCCGCCTGCCCCATCGACCCGGAGACGATGGAGACGACGGTGCCGTTCCTGCAACACGAGATCGTCCCGCATGCCATGGCCGATCACGGCGCCCGGCAGATCTTCTTCTTCGTCGATCGGCAGGACGACACCGTCTTCTCGATCACGATCTACGACACTCGCGAAGACCTCGACAACGCGATGCGCGAAGCCGACAGTGAGTACCGGTTCGCCAGTCTCGCCGCGCTGGGTTGCACCGCCCTCGACGCCCGCTCGTTCGAGGTCGTCGCCGGAGCGGTCGACGACGGAGCCGCCGGAGTCGACTTCGCCACACGCGTTCCACCGGTGCGCGATTGACTGCCCGAGCCGCGAAATCCATGCCGCAACGGCTGTTGCCACACCTCCGGGTGAAGTCCGGGTCGTCGGCGACAGGTATTGCGCGCCATGACATTCGGGCATAGCCTGCGTCGCGTGCGAACCTCGCTACGGTCGGTCGTCGCGTCCGCGGCCGCCATGCTGCTCTGCCTGACACCCGGTACCGCCCACGCAGACGACACCGCGCCGGGCCGCTGCGAAGCGGTTTCCCTTCCCGTGCCGCTCGGGGAAATGGCCGGTTCCTTGTGCACTCCCGCCGCGGGCGCCACCGATACCGTCATGGTGCTGATCGCGGGCTCCAACTACAACCACACCTACTGGGATTTCCCCTACGCGCCGGAGACCTACAACTTCCGGCGCGCGATGAACGCCGCCGGCATCGCGACGCTGGTGGTCGACCGGCTCGGCAACGGTGCGAGCACCAGGCCGCCGAGCACGCAGGTCACGGCGACGGTTTCCGCTCGCGCCCTGCACGACATCGTGCAGGCGCTGCGCCGGGGACTCGCGGGCGCACCGCCCTTCGGGAAGGTCATCACCGGAGGCCATTCGCTCAGCTCGGGCATCGACGTCCTGGAGGCGACCACGTACCAGGACGTCGACGGCGTCCTGCTCACCGGCTTCTCCCACGCACTCAACGTGCCCGAAGTCCTCGGCGTGATCTCGACCTACCACCAAGCCGCCGAGGATCCGCGCTTCGCCGGGCGCGGCTTCGACCCCGGCTACCTGACCACTCGGCCCGGTACCCGCGCGGGCGACTTCTTCGCCCCCGAGACTGCCGATCCCGAAGTACTCGCCGTCGACGAAGCGACCAAGGAAGTCTTCTCGCCCACGGAGTATCCCGACGGTTTGACCTCCACCCTCCCGCCGATGACCAACTTCATCGACGTCCCGGTGCTGGTCGTCAACGGCAGTCTGGACCGGCTCTCCTGCGGCCCCGGCTACGCCGTCTGCGCGGATGCCGAGACCTTGCGCGCCACCGAGGCGCCGTTCTTCGGCCCGGCGGCACGACTGCGCACGTACGTCTTGCCCGGCAGCGGGCACTCGGTGAATCTCGCGCGCAACACCGCGGAGTATCGAGCCGCCGTCATCGACTGGGTACGTTCGATCGGCGGGTGACCGGCCGTTCGCTGTGCCGGGCTCGCGCGTCCGTAGGCTGGATGCGCTATGACACGACGTGCTCCTGACTCCTGCCCGGGCGTGCTGCGGCTGCACGAGGCCGCCGACGGGCCGCTGGCACGAATCCGCGTGCCCGGCGGTCGCCTGGATCCCGCCCAGGTGCAGGCGCTGGCCGAGGCCGCGCTCGACCTGGCGGACGGGAACATCGAGCTCACCTCCCGGGGCAACGTCCAATTACGCCGGGTGCGCGACGCCGGGACGCTGACCGACCGGCTCGCGGCCGCGGGCCTCCTGCCGAGCACCACGCACGAACGGGTGCGCAACATCATCGCCTCACCGCTGTCCGGCCGGATCGGCGGCCTCGCGGACGTGCACCCCCTGGTTCCCGCGCTGGACACCGGCCTGCTCGCGTCGCCGCGGCTGGCCGGCCTGCCCGGCCGGGTGCTGTTCACCCTCGACGACGGACGCGGAGATGTCAGTGGGCTCGGCCCCGACGTCGGGGTACACGCGACCGGGACCGACGAGTTCGCCCTGCTGCTGGCAGGCGGCGACAGCGGCCTGCGGCTGCGCGCCGCCGACGCGGTGGACGTCGCGCTCGCCGCGGCGCACGCGTTCCTGGACCTGCGCGGCGGCGACGCGGGCCGCTGGCGGCTGCACGAGATCGAACACGGCGCCGAACGCGTCGTCGATCGCCTCGGCTTGTCCCCGACCGCCGAACGACTCGAATTCTCCACCGAACAGCAGGTTCCGATCGGGTGGCTGGAGCAGGACAACGGATCGGTGGGGCTCGGCGCGGGCGTGCGCCTCGGCTCGCTGCCCGCCCGCACCGCCGAGTTCCTCGCCGCGGTGCAGCGACCGATCTTCGTCACGCCGTGGCGCAGCCTGGTGATCACCGACCTGGCGGAGTGGGCCGCCGAACAGGTGGTGCGGGTGCTGGCGCCGATGGGCTTGATCTTCGACGCCGACTCGCCGTGGCTGCTGGTCAGCGCCTGCGCCGGACAGCCCGGCTGCGCCAAGTCGCATACCGACGTCCGGGCCGATGCGGCCGACGCGGTCGACTCCGGACGGGTGCTGCCCGGGGCAGCCGACCCGCTCCACGGCGCGCGGCCGATGTCCGCGACCGACGTCACCGTGGCCGGGCGTCAGCACTGGTCGGGGTGCGACCGCCGCTGTGGCCGCCCGCAGGGCGAGGTCACCGACATCGTCGCGACCGACGAGGGTTATCGCGTCGATTGACTCTCCGGCGGCACCGGCCGGTCACCTGCCATGGATCTCGAGCGTGCAGCACTTGACCGAGCCGCCGGCCTTCAGCAACTCGGACATCTCGATCCCCACCGGACGGTAGCCCCGGGCGCGCAGGGCTTCGCTCAGGTCGGTGGCCGCGCTGCTGAGGAAGACGTGGAAACCGTCGCAGACTCCGTTCAACCCGAGCACCGCGGCGTCCGCGTCGGTGGCCACGATCGCATCGGGATAGAGCGCGGCGAGCACCGCGCGCGCCGCCGGGCTGAAGGCGGGCGGGTAGTAGGCGATGGTTTCGGCGTCCAGCGGAAGCAGCACCGTGTCCAGGTGGTAGAAGCGCGGATCGACCAGTTCCAGCGACACCACGGGCAGCCCGAAGTGGCGCGACACCTCCTCGTGCGCGGCGAGCGAGCTGCGGAAGCCCGTTCCGGCCAACAGGCGGTCACCGACCAGGAGGAAGTCGCCTTCGCCTTCGTTGCATTCCGCGGCGGCCACCAGATTCGGCAAGCCGTATCCGGCGAACCAGGCGTGGTAGGCCGGGCCTTCGGCGGCGCGCTCCGGGTGGGTGAAGCGGGCCGACATGGCCCGGTCACCGACGATCAGACCGCCGTTGGCGGCGAACACCATGTCGGGCAGGCCCGCCACGCCGGGCACCACCTCGACGGTGTGTCCGTGTTCGGCGTAGGTGGCGCGCAACGTCTCCCACTGCGTCAGCGCCAGCGCGCGGTCGACCGGCTCGGCGGGATTCATCCAGGGATTGATGGCGTAGGCGACCTCGAAATGATCGGGACGGCACATCACGAACCGGCGCGGCGACGAACGGCGGGCGGCGGACTCGACAGGGAGGGTGGCTACAGAGGTCAACGGAACTCCCGGAGTGAGCGTGGGTTTTCGGCTGATTCGACGGTAAAGGGCCTAGCATTGCGCCAGAAATGACGATTCGTTGCGCATATCAGCGCGAAAACAGCGAATCATTGCTTCCATAGCGAGAAGGTGTGATGTGGACGACCTCGATCGGCGGATTCTCGCGCAACTGCTGAAGAACGCTCGCGCTTCGTTCCAGGAGATCGGTGGCGCGGTCGGCTTGTCCGCGCCCGCGGTGAAACGGCGGGTCGACCGGCTGGTCGCGGCCAAGCAGATCACCGGGTTCACCGCGCTGGTCAATCCCGCGGCGCTGGGCTGGAAGACCGAGGCGTACGTCGAGGTGTACTACCGCGACAACATCTCCCCGGCCGAACTCAAACGCAGTCTGGAACCGATCCCGCAGGTGGTCGGTGTCTGGACGATCGCGGGCGAGGCCGACGCGCTGGTGCACGTGATGGCCACCGACATGGCCGAGATCGAGGTGACCGTGGAACGGATCCGGGAGAACGCCCGGGTGGGGCGTACCCGCAGCGCCATCGTCATGTCCCGGATTCTGGAGCGCCCGCGCACCTGATCCGGCGGCGCCCGCGCGCCGGTAGCCGGTCGCAGTCCCGGAATGCGCAGCGCCCGACCCGGACCGATCTGTCCGGACCCGCCCCCATAGGGTGGACCGCATGTCCGACGTACGTGCCAGCTATCTGACCGACGGGGCCGAGATCTACCGTCGCTCGTTCGCGACGATCCGCGCCGAGGCCGATCTCGGCGGTTTCCCGCCGGATGTGGCACAGGTGGTCGTACGGATGATCCACGGGTGCGGTCAGGTGGATCTCGCCGCGGATATCGCCTACACCCCCGGTGTAGTCGCCTCGGCGCGGGCGGCGCTGCGCGCGGGCGCGCCGATTCTCTGTGACGCGACCATGGTGGCCTCGGGTGTGACCAGGAAACGACTGCCCGCGGGCAACGAGGTCGTTTGCACCCTCGCCGATCCGCGCGTGCCGGAGCTGGCCGCGGCCAAGGGCACCACCCGCTCCGCCGCCGCGCTCGACCTGTGGCGCGACCGTCTCGACGGCGCCGTCGTCGCGATCGGCAACGCACCGACGGCGCTGTTCCATCTGCTCGACCTGCTCGACGCGGGAGCGCCCCGGCCCGCCGCCGTGCTCGGCATCCCGGTCGGATTCATCGGTGCGGCCGAATCCAAAGACGCGCTGATCGAATTCGGCGGCGTCGAATACCTCACGGTGCGCGGCAGGCGCGGCGGCAGCGCCATCACCGCGTCCGCGTTGAACGCGATTGCGAGCGAACAGGAATGACCACTCCGGGCAAGCTGTGGGGCGTCGGGCTCGGACCGGGCGATCCCGAACTGGTGACGGTCAAAGCGGCGAATGTGATCGGCGCGGCCGACGTCGTCGCGTTCCACAGCGCGCGCCACGGCCGCAGCATCTCCCGCCGCATCGCGGCGCCGTACATGCGCCCCGGCCAACTGGAGGAGCATCTCGTCTACCCGGTGACCACCGAGACCACCGATCATCCCGGCGGTTACCAGGGCGCGATCGACGAGTTCTACGAACAGGCCGCCGAGCGGCTGGCCGGGCACCTCGCCGCGGGCCGGTCGGTCGCGCTGCTCGCCGCGGGCGACCCGCTGTTCTACAGCTCGTACATGCACATGCACCGGCGGCTGGCCGACCGGTTCGACGCCGAGATCATCCCCGGCATCACCTCCGTGAGCGCGGCGTCGGCAGCGCTGGGGACCCCGCTGGTCGAGGGCGAGCAGGTGCTCACCGTGCTGCCCGGCACCATGCCGGTCGATGAACTCACCCGGCGGCTGCGCACGACCGACGCGGCCGCGATCATGAAACTGGGACGCACCTATCCCGGTGTGCGCCAGGCACTTTCGGATTCCGGACGGCTCGCCGGCGCGTACTACGTCGAGCGCGCGAGCACCACCCAGCAGCGCGTGCTGCACGCGGGGGCGGTCGACGACGCGGAGGTGCCCTACTTCGCCATCGCCCTCGTGCCGGGCCCCGAACCGACCACGCCGCTGCCGCGCCTCGAAGCGGAGACGGTCGCGGCTCAGCGGGTCGCCGACGCGGAGACGACCGAGGGCGCCGGTGAGGTCGTGGTGGTGGGACTCGGTCCCGGCGCGCCGGAGTGGACCACCGACGAGGTGCGCGCGGCGTTGGCGGACGCCACCGATCTGGTCGGCTACACCACCTACTTGAACCGGGTGCCCGAGCGCCCCGGGCAGCGCAGGCATGCCAGCGACAACCGGGTCGAGTCCGAGCGCGCGGCTATGGCCCTGGATCTGGCCAAGCGCGGCGCGCGGGTCGCGGTCGTCTCCTCGGGAGATCCCGGCGTGTTCGCGATGGCGGCGGCGGTGCTGGAGGAATCGGGCGATCCGCAGTGGAACGGTGTGCCGGTCCGGGTGCTGCCCGGCCTCACCGCGGCGAACGCGGTGGCCAGCCGGGTGGGCGCGCCGCTCGGGCACGACTACGCGATGATCTCGCTCTCCGACCGGCTCAAGCCGTGGGAGGTCGTGGCGCAGCGGCTTTCCGCCGTCGCGGCGGCCGATATGGCGATCGCGGTCTACAACCCGGCGTCCTCGCAGCGCACCTGGCAGGTCGGCGCGATGCGGGACCTGCTGCTGGAGCATCGCAAGCCGGACACACCCGTCGTCGTCGGGCGCGATGTGGGCGGACCCACCGAATCCGTCCGGGTGGTGTCGCTCGGTGACCTCGACCCCGACGAGGTGGACATGCGTACGCTGCTGATCATCGGCGCGTCCACCACCACGGCGCGCGAGACCGACGCGGGCACACGGGTCTACACCTCCCGCCGTTACGATCGCGCGCACGACGCGGCCGTCGGCGGCGCGTAAGATCGCCAGACGCACCGACGATCGGAGGGACCTTGGCCGCGACACTGCCGGAGCTGACGCTGCGCGCCCGCGCCTTGGAGGCCAGGGCCACCGCGAGCGAACAAGCGCTCGACGAGCAGGGCGAGGTCCTCAACGAACTCGCGGCACTGACCAGGAAGGCGCTCGACGGCATCGGCCGGATCGACCGGCGCGCGGAGACCGTCGGGGAAGCCGTCGGCGAGCTTCGCCGGGATGTCGGGAACCTGCGCGAGAATGTGGGTGAACTCAACCGCAGGGTCACCGTGCTCGAACAAGGACAGATCCGGCTGGAACAGGGCCAGACCGCGCTGGCCCACGGCCAGGCGCAGCTCGAACAGGGACAGGCGCGACTGGAGCAGGGCATGGCGCGGGTGCTCGCCCGGCTCGACAAGTTGACCGGCGACGCCTGATCCGACCCGTTCCGGTAACATTCCACTATGGAATGTTGAGAGCGAAGGGAGCAGTCGTTGACCAACACCGCGACCAAGCGCAAACCACTGAACTCGACGGCGGCGTCGTTGCTCGGATTTCTGCACGAAGGGCCCATGTCGGGATGGGATCTGGTGACCCAGGCCCAGGACCGGATCGGCGACTTCTGGACGATCACGCAGAGCCAGGTCTACCGGGAACTCGCCACGATGGACGCGGCGGGACTCGTCGAGAAGGGCGAGACCGGGGCCAGGGAACGCACGCCCTATCGCATCACCGACGCGGGGCGCGAAGCGTTTCTGGAGTGGGTCGCCCGCGATCCCGGCGGGGAGACCATCCGGGTGCCGTTGCTGCTGACGCTCTCCTTCGGTGAGCATCTCGATCGCGGCCGGCTCGACGGCATCGTCGCAGCCAATCGCGAGATCCATCAGGCGCGGCTCACGCGGTATCTCGCCGAAGATCCGGAGGGAAAGCCCACGTTCGCCCGCGCCACACTGGACTTCGGGATCCGCTACGAGCGGGCGGTGCTGGAGTGGTTCGACCATTTGCCGGAGCTGCTCGACAGCTGAGCGGTGCGAGACCGACTCACGAGCGCCGGGTTCGCCTGTCGCGCAACCAATTCAGTGCCTGTTCGGGTGATTCCACGACCGGCGCGCCCTCGGGCAGCGGCGGGCGGTCCACGACGACGACCGGAATTCCGGCCGCGCGAGCGGCGGCGAGTTTGGCTTCGGTCTGCTCGCCGCCGCTGTCCTTGGTGACGAGCACGTCGATCCGGCGCTGGGCGAGCAGCCGCGATTCGTCCTCCACCGCGAAGGGCCCACGGGCGAGGAGCACTTCGTGGCGCGGGGGCATCGCGCCTTCGGGCGGGTCGATGGCACGGATGAGGAACCATTGCCGGACCGATCCCGCGAACGCGTCGACACCCTGCCTGCCGATGGTCAGGAAGACTCGCTCGCCGAGAGCGGCCGCTTCCCTCGCCGCGGCGGGGAGATCGGGTACCCGCACCCACCGGTCCCCCGGTCGCTCCACCCAGCTGGGCCGCCGCAGGTGCACCAGCGGCACACCGGAGGCATGCGCGGCCGCCGCCGCGTTGGCGCTGATGACCGCCGCGAACGGATGGGTGGCGTCGACGATCGCGGCCGTCTCGTCGGCCGCGAGCCAGGCGCGCAGTCCCTCGGCGCCGCCGAAACCGCCGACGCGGACCGCGCCCTCCGGTAGCAAGGGTGCGCGCACACGACCGGCGAGCGAGGAGACGATGTCGAATCCTCGCTCGCCGGAAGCGAGATGGGCCAGCTCCCGCGCTTCCCGGGTGCCGCCCAGAATCAGAACTCTCAGGGCTGGCCGCTGAAGTAGGCGATACCCGCGTTCAGCAGCGACGGCCCGCCCGCGACGGCCAAGCCGATCAGCGCGCCGAGCACCGCGCCCGGCAGGATGCCGACACCGAAGAAGACGATGCCGATGGCGGCGCCGATCAGACCGCCGACCAGAGCGCCGAGCGAGGCGCGCTGCAGTTCGGCGAAGAACCACTCCTGCGCGCCGATGAACTCGGCGGCGACCGGGGCGTTCGCGGTCGGCGCGACCTGCGGGGTCAGCGTCAGCTGCCTGCCCTCGTCGGCGACGGCCGCCGCGATGTTCACCTCTTGGCCCTTGGCCGTCGCGGTGAGCGGAATGCTGGTGACGGTCTCGCCCGCGGAGTTCTTCAGAGTGACCGACCGGTTGTCGGTGTCGACGCTGAACGCGCCGCCGGTCACACTGGTGACGACCGACTTGCCCGCGTCGGCGAGCTGCAACGCGTAGCCGACGCCCTGGTCCGTGCCCGTGACGGTGGGCGCGGCCGCGGCTTGGTCCTGCGCCGCGGGCGGCGTGGGAGCGGCGTAGGAGGTACCGGCGGTGACCCCGGTGGCGGCGACGGCCAGCAATGCGGTAGCGGCGAACTTCTTGTATCTCATCTATCTCCCCAACAGGAATCGGATTTCCGGTCACGACCGGAACTCGGCCCCGACCCTACCGCGAGACCGGTAACGTGTTCACCCCTCTGCGGGGAACGCCGCCGCGGTTTTCACCACCGACCACTGCGTGACGGGAAGCTGCGGGCGCCAAGCGGTGAAAGACCCCAGGGGCTCCCCGCGATAGATCTGGAACTTCCGCAAGACACCGCCCTGGGCACTTGACCAGCTGAGCAGCAGTGATTCCGATTCGGCGGTCACCGCGTTCGCGACGAGCCTGCCGCGTGGGCGCAACTGCGCCCAGCATGTCTCGAGCAGGCCATCCTGAGTCAGGCCCCCACCCACGAAAATAGCGTCGGGAGCAATGATCTCGTTGTCGGCGGCGAGTTCGGCACACACCTCGCCGCGCACCAGGATGTGCGGCACGCCCAGAGCGTCGGCGTTGCCGGAGATCTGCCGCCGTCTGCGCTCGAGCCGTTCGAACGCGACGGCCCGGTTGTCCGGATGCGCCCGGCACCATTCGATGGCGATACTGCCCGACCCGCCGCCCACATCCCAGAGCAGTTCACCGGGTGCGGGCGCCAGCGCCGCCAGTGTCAGCGCACGAATCTCGTGCTTGGTGAGCTGCCCGTCGCCCCCGAACAATTCGTCCGGCAGCCCGGGCAGGCGCGTTGCACGCGGCTGGTCCGGGTCGGACGCGCAAGTGATCGCCACGATATTCAACGGGTCGCCCGGCGGGTGCTCCCACTGCTTCGCGATTCCGGCACGGTGCCGTTCGGCGGAACCGCCCAGTTGCTCGAGGACCGTCAGCTCGGAACCGCCGAAACCGTTCCGGCCGAGCAACTGCGCCAAGCGTTGCGGGGTGTGCTCGTCGGCGCTGAGCACCAGCAGCCGCCTGCGGTCGGCCAACTCGGGCAGCACCGTCGCGAGCGGACGCCCGACCACGCTGACCACCGGCGTTCCGGCCAGCGCCCACCCCAGCCTGGCGCAGGCCAGCGAAGCCGAAGACGGCTGGGGCAGCACCCGGAGCGCCTGCGGGCCCAGCAGCCGGGTCAAGGTGACGCCGATCCCGTAGAACATGGGATCGCCGCTGGCCAGGACGCACAATCGCGCGCCGGAATACCGTTCGAACAGGCCGGGCAGCGCGGGCAGCAGCGGCGACGGCCAGGTCATCCGCCGCGCCGCCACGATGGGTGGCACGAGTGCGAGCTGACGCGCGGAACCGAACAGGAATTCGGCGTCGCCGACCGCCTCCCGCGCGGCGCGACCGAGACCGTCCCAGCCGTCGGCGCCGATGCCGACGACCGCGATCGGCGCACCGGTCCACGACGCGGGCGTGGCGCTCACCGCGGCATCCGACGCCAGATCGGTTGCGGCAGTAGACGCATCGCGAAGAACACCGGTTGCAGGATCCGGGGTACCCAGACCCGGCTCGCGCCGCGGCGCAAACCCGCGACCACCGCGCCGGCGACCTGATCAGCGGTACTGGAGAACGGCGCCGGAGACATCCCCTCGGTCATCCGCCCGATGACGAACCCTGGCCGGACCAGCAGCAACCGAACCCCGCTGCCGTGCAGGGCATCCGCGAGACCGGAAGCGAATCCGTCGAGTCCCGCCTTGGCCGACCCGTAGACGTAGTTGGCACGCCGGACGCGCACGCCCGCGACCGAACCGAACACGACGAGCTGTCCCGCTCCCCGCGCGCGCATCAGGTTCGCCAGTGACGTGAGAACACTCGCCTGGGCGACGAAGTCGGTGTGCAGGATCGCCGCCGCGTGCGCGGGATCCCGCTCGGCGCGTTGCTGATCGCCGAGCACGCCGAAGGCGAGCACCGCGATGCCGATCGGCCCGTGCTCGGCGGCGATCTTCTCCAGCAGCGCCGGATGACTCGCCACGTCGTCGGCGTCGAATTCGACGGCGTGCACTTCGCTCGCGCCCGCCGCGGTGATCTGCGCCCGCTGCGCGTCCAGCTCGCCGCTACGCCGGGCCGCCAGAACCACCGCGCGCCCGGGCGCCAGCCGCCGCGCCACTTCGAGCCCGATCTCGCTGCGACCGCCCAGCAGCAGTACCGTGCCGTCGGCCAATCCACGCGTTCCCATGGGGTCAGTCTTTCATTACCATGGGCGCGGCCCTTCATCGCTCACCTGTCGCGGACCGGGCTGGTGCGGCGCCGGCGCGTACCGGCGGCTACGGTCGGGGGATGCCGACGAGTACTGCTGAGTTGTCGCTCGCCGCCCTCGAGTTCGTCGCCGAACGGCATCTCGCCACGCTGACGACATTGCGGGCGGACGGAACGCCCCATGTCGTGGCGGTGGGGTTCACCTGGGACCAGGACGCCGGGATCGCGCGCGTGATCACCAACGACGGGTCGGTGAAGGTACGCAACGTGCGCCGCTCCGGATACGCGGCGGTCAGTCAGGTCGACGGGATCCGGTGGATCACCTTGGAGGGCCCGGCCACCGTGCTCGACGCCCCGGACGACGTCGCCGAGGCGGTCGAGCGGTACGCGGGCCGCTATCGCGTGCCGCGGGAGAACCCGACCCGTGTGGTGATCGCCATCCAGGTCCGGCGCGTCCTGTCCAGCAGCACGCTCGTCGCACCGGCCGCCGACGGGAACGGCGCAGGCGCCTAGCAGCTTCGCCGCGACAGCTGGGCCTTCAGCCGTCGATCACAGGACCGTGAGGCCGTGCGGCCGCTTGTTCAGGGATTCGCCGCCCTCCTCGGTGACCACCACGATGTCCTCGATGCGCGCGCCCCACTCGCCGCGGAAGTAGATGCCGGGCTCGACGCTGAATGCCATGCCGGGCCGCAGGACGAGGTCGTTGCCCGCGACGATGTAGGGCTCCTCGTGCACCGACAGGCCGATGCCGTGGCCGGTGCGGTGCACGAAAGCGGGCCCGAAACCGGCTTCGGTCAACGGGTTTCGCGCCGCGGCGTCCACCGCGGCCGCGGTGACGCCGGGACGGACGGCCGCCATCGCCGCCGCTTGGGCGCTTTCCAGTTCGGCGTACCGCGCGGCCACCTCCGGATCGGGTTCGCCCAAGACGTAGGTGCGGGTGGAGTCGGAGTAGTAGCCGGGCTCGACCGGGCCACCGATGTCGACGACCACCACGTCCCCGGCCTCGATCCGGCGCTCGGACACGCCGTGATGGGGGTCCGCGCCGTGCGGACCGCTGCCCACGATGACGAACGCCGCCTCGGTATGCCCCTCGGCGAGGATCGCGGCTTCGATATCGCGGCCGACCTCTGCCTCGGTGCGCCCCACCTGCAAGAACTCCCCCATTCGCGCGTGCACCCGGTCGATCGCGGCTCCCGCTCGGCGCAGGGCGTCCACCTCGGCCGGGTCCTTGATCATGCGCAGTTCGCGCAGCACGGGGGTGGCCGATACCGGCAGACCGGTGAACGACTCGGCCAGCGGCAGCAGATGCAGCGCGGGCATCACATCGGCCACGGCCACCCGGGAGCCCACGTGCAGCGCGGACTTCACCAGGCCGTACGGGTTCGTGCCGTCGACCCAGTCCAGCACTTGCAGGCCCAGTTCACCCGCCGCCGAGCCCTCCAGCGACGCCAGCTCCAGTTTCGGGATCACGACCGACGGCGTGGCCCCGTCCGCCGGGATCACCAGGCAGGTCAGCCGCTCGAACGACTCGGCCGCCGAGCCGATCAGATAGCGCAGGTCCGGCCCGGGGGTGATCAGCAAAGCGTCGAGATGGGCGGCCCGCATCAGCTCCACTGCCCGCTCCAGCCGGGCACCGTAGACGTCCGCCGCGAACCTCGATTCCGTATGCGAGCTCATTCGTCCGACGTTACCTGCCGGGCGCGTGGGAGGAACGCCGAACTTCGCCAGGGCGCTGTCGGTGCGGGCGAGTAGCCTCAGCCCGTGACCTCTGCTGCCGGTGGGCCCCTGTTGCTGTTGGACGGCGCCAGTCTGTGGTTCCGCGCGTTCCACGCCATCCCCGACAAGATCACCGCCCCCGACGGGCGGTCGGTGAACGCGTTGCGCGGTTTCACCGACATGGTGGCGTCGCTGATCACCAAGTTCGCACCGAGCAGGCTGGTGGTGTGCCTGGATCTGGACTGGCGCCCGGCGTACCGGGTCGAGCTGGTGCCGTCCTACAAGGCACACCGGTTGGATACCTCACCGGATGCCGCACCCGGCGCCGAAACCGTTCCGGACACGCTCACCCCGCAGGTGGACATGATCCTGGAGGTGCTCGCGGCGGCGGGCATCGCGACCGGCGGCGCGGAGGGCTTGGAGGCCGACGACGTGTTGGGCACCTTGGCCACCCGGGAGCGCGCCGACGAGGTGATCGTGGTCAGCGGCGACCGCGACCTGTTGCAACTGGTACGAGACGAGCCGACGCCCCAGGTGCGGGTGCTCTACGCCGGACGGGGGCTGGTCAAGGCGGAACTCTTCGGCCCGGCCGAGGTATCGGCGAAGTACGGCGTACCGCTGCGGAACGCGGGCCCGGCCTATGCCGACATGGCCACGCTGCGCGGCGACGCCTCCGACGGCCTGCCGGGGGTGGCGGGCATCGGCGAGAAATCCGCCTCCACGCTGATCTCCCGTTTCGGTTCCCTGGAAGCACTGGTCGCGGCCGTCGATGACCCGGATGCCGACCTGTCCCAAAGCGTGCGCGCCCGGTTGCGCGCCGCCGAGGACTACCTGAAGGCCGCCGCGCCGGTGGTGCGAGTGGTATGCGACGCCGAGGTCACCCTGTCCCGCAGCGACGCTCTCCCCGCCGAACCCGCCGACCCGGACCGTCTGCGCGCTTTGGCCACCGCCTACAACGCCGAGAGCCCGGTCACGCGCTTGATCACCGCCCTCGCGGCCCGCTCCAGCTGAAATCCTGGAGACGCGGAAGCCCCGCCGCATTACGCACGACAACTCCGGCCCGACCGAGCGAAGCCCTGAGCAGCGCCATTCGCGGCTCAGCCCAGGGTCCGAGGGGCGGCTACCTCCGGCGCATCACACCGGCTCAACTACAGGTTTCGAGCGAAGCGAGACCGAGCATCCGCGGTTCGCGGCCCGGCTCACGTCTGAGTGGCCGCTGCGTAGGCGGCGAAGGAGCAAGCGACGGTCGCTCGGACGCGAGCCGAGAACGGGCCGCGAACACTCAGTACCGCAGGCGCTGCAAAACCCAACACAGCCCGACTCACAACCGAGTGGCCGCCGCGTACCCGACGAAGGAGCAAGCGGCGGTCGCTCGGACGCGAACCACCGGAGGGTCAGCGAACACCCAGCGCCGCAAGCGCTGGAAAACCGACACCCTAGCTGGGGCGACCGACCTCATAGGTGCCGTCGTCCTTGGTGATCTTGATGTTCACCTTCTTGGCCTCGCCGCTGACCTTCACGCTGCATTCGAAGGTAGCGTCGACCTTGACTTCCTGTCCGGAGGGGCAGGAGACGTCGCTGATGTCCTGGATGCCGTAGGAGTCCGACAGCACCTTCTTCACGCCGTCCTGCACCGCGGCCTGGTCCAGTTGATCCTTGGCGGTCAGCACGAGCACGAGCGCGACGATCGCGCCGACCACCGCGACGCCGAGCAGCGACAGACCGATGATCAGGCCTTTACCCTTGCCGCCCTGCTGCGGCGGCTGCTGGCCGGGAGCGCCCCACTGCGGCTGGGGCTGCTGCGCCTGCCCCCACTGCGGCTGCTGCCCCTGCTGGCCCCAGTCCTGCTGCGGCTGGCCCCATTGCGGCTGGCCCTGGGCGGGCTGCTGACCCCACTGCGGCTGCTGGGGCTGCTGGGGCTGCTGGCCCCACTGTTGCTGCTGCGGCTGGCCCCACTGCTGCTGCGGTTGCTGCTGCTCACCCCAGTGCTGGGTCGGCTGGGCGGAGGCCGGGGTCTGCGGCTGACCACCCCACTGCTGTGTGGGACCGGCTCCGCCCGGCGCCTGCTGTCCACTCCACTGCTGGGTGGGATCGTTGCGTCCCTCCCCGGGGTCGTTCGGTCCGTACGGGCCGCTCATCTGCTTGCCTCCACTCGCATCGTTGTACACACGGTAGCCCCCCGCGTGGGCCTCGTCGCATGACACGACTATTCCGCCACGGTCGGTACGCGAAAGAAATCAAATCACAATCGAATCCGCCGTGTTGTTATTGCCGCCGCCGCGCGCCCGACGCTCACGCCGCTCAGGCGGCGTCCACCGCCACGACGCCCCGGCGGATCGCCCGCACCGCCTTGGCCGCGGTGGCCGCGACCTCGGGATCGTCGGCGGTGCTGTGGATCTGGTCGAGCAGATCGATCACCTGCCTGCACCAGCGCACGAAATCACCGGCCGACAGCGGGGCGCCCTGGTCACCGCTGGCGAGCAACGATTCCGCCAATCCATCGCCCCGCGCCCATTTGTAGACGCCGTCGACGAAACCCAGATCGGGCTCCCTGGTCGGGGGCAGCTTGTGCCGCGCCTCGTCGGATCGCAGTTCGGACCAGACCCCGATGGTCGCGCCGACCGCCCGCCGGATCGGCGCCGTCGGACCGCTCGCGCCGAGATAACCACCCTCCTGGCGGGATTCGTAAACCAGGACCGACACAACGCCGGCGAGTTCGGCCGGGCCGAGGCCGCGCCACAGCCCCTTCCTGAGGCATTCGGCCACCAGCAGGTCGCTTTCGGCGTAGAGGCGAGCCAGCCTGCGTCCGTCCGGAGTCACCTCGCTCTCCTGCACGAATCCGCGTTCCTCCAGCAGGCCGAGGATGCGATCGAAGGTGCGCGCCAGCGAATTGGTGGTCGCGGCAACCTTCTGGCGCATCGCCTCCGTCTCGCGCAGCAGCCGGTTGTAGCGCTCACCCACCCGAGCCAGTTGCTCGCGATCGGGCCGCGAGTGGGCCGGATGCGCGCGCAGGCTGCGGCGCAGCGTGGCCAGTTCCCGGTCGTCGCCAGCGGCGGACTGCCTGCCGCGCCGCGGCCTGCCCGGCACCGAGATCCCCGTGCTGCGCAGCGCGGAGGCCAGATCGCGGCGGATGCGCGCGGTCCGGTGATCCACCCGGCGCGGCAGCCGCATGTGCCCGAGTGCCTCGGCGGGCACCGGGAAGTCGGCGACCGACACCCGGCCTGCCCACTTGTCCTCGGTGAGCACCAGCGGCCGCGGATCGCCGGGGGTCGCGTCCGGCTCCAGGATCACCGCGAGCCCGGCGCGGCGGCCGGAGGGAATCGCCACCACGTCGCCACGCCGCAGCGCGCCGAGCGCGTCCACCGCGGCACCTCGCCGGTCGGCGCGGCTCTGCTGGGTCAGCTGCCGCTCGCGCTGCTTGATCCGGTCGCGCAGCGACAGGTACTCCAGGAACCCGCCTTCCGCGCCGCCGATCTGGTCGCGCAGCTTGCGCAGCGCCGACTCGTTGCGCTCGATGCCGCGCACCAGCCCGACCACCGACCGGTCCGCCTGGAACTGGGCGAACGACCGCTCCAGCAGGGCGCGCGATTCGTCGGCGCCCATCCGGTCGATGAGGTTGATCGACATGTTGTAGCCCGGCCGGAACGAACTGCGCAGGGGGTAGGTGCGCGTCGAGGCGAGACCGGCGACCGCGCTGGTGTCCACCTCGGGCTGCCACAGCACCACCGCGTGGCCTTCGACGTCGATGCCGCGCCGCCCCGCGCGCCCGGTCAGCTGGGTGTACTCGCCGGGCGTGAGCTCGGCGTGCGATTCGCCGTTGAACTTGACCAGCCGCTCCAACACTACGGTGCGCGCGGGCATGTTGATGCCGAGGGCCAGCGTTTCGGTGGCGAAGACGGCACGCACCAGCCCGTTGACGAACAGTTCCTCGACGGTGTGCCGGAACGCGGGCAGCATCCCGGCGTGATGCGCGGCCAGGCCGCGGTGCAGCGCCTCGCGCCACTCCCAGTAACCGAGCACCTCGAGATCGGTCTTGGGCAGATCGCCGGTGTGCTTGTCGATGATCGCGTCGACCTCGTCGCGCTCCTCCGGACGGCTCAGGTCGAGCCGCGAACGCAGGCACTGCGCGAGCGCGCCGTCGCAACCCGCACGGCTGAAGATGAACGTGATCGCGGGCAGCAGGCCCTCTTCGTCCAGTTTGGCGAGCACCTCCGGCCGCGGCAGCGGACGGAAATCCCGGCGCGGGCCGCCGCGGCCGTTGCGCTGGGGGCCCCAACTGTTCATCCGGTCGGCGGCCTCGCGGTGGCGGATGAACCGCACCAGATCTTCGTCGACGAGCACCTTCTGTTCGGTGGATTTGGTGTCGAACAGGTCGAACATCCGCCGCCCCACCATGACGTGCTGCCACAGCGGCACGGGCCTGGTCTCGTCGACCACCACCGCGGTGTCGCCGCGCACGGTTTCCATCCAGGCGCCGAACTCCTCGGCATTGCTCACCGTGGCCGAAAGGCTGACCAGCCGCACGTCCGGAGGCAGGTGCAGGATGACCTCTTCCCACACGGCGCCGCGGAACCGGTCGGCGAGGTAGTGCACCTCGTCCATCACGACGTAGGACAGTCCGCGCAGCGCGTCCGAGGAGGCGTAGAGCATGTTGCGCAGCACCTCGGTGGTCATCACGACCACCGGAGCGCCCGGGTTGATCGATTGGTCGCCGGTCAGCAGTCCGACGCTGTCACGGCCGTAGCGCTCGGTGAGGTCGGCGAACTTCTGGTTCGACAGCGCCTTGATGGGCGTCGTGTAGAAGCACTTGCCACCGGCCGCCAGCGCCAAGTGGACGGCGAACTCGCCCACAACCGTCTTGCCCGCGCCCGTCGGCGCGCAGACCAAGACGCTGTGGCCTTCCTCGAGCGCCGCACAGGCAGCACGCTGAAAGGGATCCAGCCGGAACTTCAGCTCGGCGGAAAATACGGCCAACTCGCCCATCTGCGACCGGTCATCTGTCACTCGTCAGAGCGTATCGGAGTAGTCCGACACCGGTCGTGTGGATTTCTCCGCGGGGGTGGTGAGCGACTCGGCCGGATCGATCGGCTCCGGGGCGCCCAGATCGGAAGCCTCCTCGTCGGACAACGCACCAAGGCCCTCGCGATCCTTGCGCGCCCGGCGGCGATCGTTGATCCGGGAGAACTGGATCGCCACTTCGAACAACACCGTCAGGGCCAACGCCAGCGCCAGCATCGAGAAGGGATCCTGCGGCGTCACGATCGCCGCGAACACGAACAAGCCGAAAGTGATCCCGCGCCGCCACGCCTTGAGCCGCTGATAGGTCAGCACTCCCACCAGGTTCAACCCGACGATCAGCAACGGCGTCTCGAAACTGACCCCGAAGATGATCAGCAACTGCAGGATGAAACTGAAATACTGCGACCCGCTCAGCGCCGTGATCTGCACGTTGTCGCCGATGGTCAGCAGGAAGCTCAACGCGTGCGCGATCACCACATAGGCCAGCACCGCCCCCGCGGCGAACAAGACCGTGCCCGAGGAAACGAACCCGATCGCGTATTTGCGTTCCTTGGCATACAGCCCCGGGGTGATGAACGCCCACAGCTGGTACAGCCAGATCGGCGCCGCCAGCACGACGCCCGCGGTCATGCCGACCTTCAATCGCAACGTGAACTGCTCGAACGGCGCGGTCGCCAGCAGACGGCACTCCCCGTCCTGGCTCAACGTCGCGCGCGCCGAGGCGGGCAGCGAACAGTACGGCCCGCGCAGGATCTCACCCAGGCTCTCGACCCCCAGGAACCCGTGCCCGTACCACAGGAAACCCAGTACCGTCGTCGCGATCACCGCCGCGATCGACACCAGCAACCGGTAACGCAGCTCTTGCAGATGCTCGACCAACGACATCGTGCCGTCGGGATTCATCCTGCGCTTGCTACGCCGCGGATCGAACGGGATTCGCATGGTTGGTGATCGCCCCTGGGTTCACGTGCCTCGCTCAGCTCGGCAACAGCACTGAGTCCGGAGTGAGCTGTTCCTCACTCCGGCGCGAGCGGATCCGCTCAGACCGACTTCGGCTCGGTACGGGGCTCGGTGGCCTGCGGCGACTGCTGCGCGGCGGGCAGCTGCGGTGCGGGCTGCTGAGCCGGCGCGCCACCGTCGGACGCGTTGCTCTCGTGCTGCATCTGACTGACCTCGCTCTTGAAGATGCGCAACGACCGGCCCAGGCTGCGGGCCGCGTCGGGCATCCGCTTCGCGCCGAAGAACATCACGAAAACCACCGCAATGATCAGCCAGTGCCAGATGCTCAGACTGCCCATGATCTACCTCCCAAGACTGTGATGCCTCGATGCTACCGGACCGTGACGTGCGCGAACGCTGCCGTCACTGCTCGTTCGCCCCGCGTCCGGGCACGGCGCCCGCCGCGGCGGCCCGCAACTGGCCGAGCAATTCCCGGCCGGTCCACGCGCGCCCGCCGCCCTGTTCGGCGGCGACGATCAATTCGATCAGCCGCTGATTCACCGGTGTCGGCATTCCGACCATCGCGCCCAATCCCACGATTTCTCCGCACAGCCAGGAGATTTCGGTCTTACGGCCCAGTTCCAGGTCGTCCGCCATGGACGAACGCGCCATCGGATCGATGGCGAGCACCTGTCCGGCCACCCGCTGGAACAGGCCGTCGGGGACGGTCAGCAGCGTGGCCATCACCCGGGGCGGCAGCGGCGTCAGCCGGGCGGGGCGAATTCGCGCCTTGTTCATCACCGCGAGCGCTTCGCGCTGGGTCAGCGCGAGACAGCGACGGTAGTCCCGCTCGGCGAGTTCCTCCCGCAGCGGGCGCCCCGACAGCGCGTTGATCGGGTTGTTGAGATTGAGCAGGAGCTTCGCCCACTGCACCGGGCGCAGGTCGGCATACCGCCGCAGGCCGAGTCCCGCCCGCTCGAACACGTCCAGGTACGGCGCCAGCGCCGGGTCGTCCTGCACCGCGAGCCCGCCCTCGGTGCCGCGATGGAAACGGCCGCCCGGATGGTGCACGACATTGAACATCACCATGCCCGCCAGCACCACGCAATGCGGCAGGATCTCGCGGATCACCGAGTCGTTGCCGATACCGTTCTGCAGGCTGAGCACCACGGTGCCCGGCCTGATCTTGCCCGCGAGATCGCGCACCGCCGCCGCTGTCGCCGCCGATTTCACCGTGACCAGCACCAGATCGGCCGATCCGACGTCATCCGGTTCGGTGGCGCGGTGGAATCGGTCCGCGGGCAACGCCTCGTCACCGCCGTCGAGGTCGGTGAGCCGGAGCCCGGACGAGCCGAGTTCGTCGAGCACCCGTCTGCGGCCGACCAGGGTGACCTCCGCGCCCGCCACGCCGAGTTTGCCGCCGACGAAGTTGCCGATGCTGCCCGCGCCTACCACCAGCACACGACTGTTCATGCCGGTAGGGCCTCTTCGTCTCTCATCGAGCCCCCAGGAATCCGGCTTCCTCGTAGGCGGCCAGCGCGGCGTTGGACCGCTCGCGCACCGCCGCGACCAGCTCCGGTGGCCCGAGGACGGTGACGCCCGCACCGAAACCGAGCAGCAGGCGGGCCATCCAGTCCAGCGTGGCGAACCGCATGGTCGCCTCCAAGCTGCCGTCGGGATGCACCGCCAGCCGGTGCATCGGGTACTGATCGAGAACCCAGGCGTAGTCGGCATGGATTCGTAAATGCGCCAAGGGCACCGCCGGATCGTCCTGGAACAGGTCCAGGCCCGCCGTCGCCTCGGTGGCATGCTTCGGCGGCCGGGCGAGTTCGTCCAACTCGGTCGCGGCCTCGATCCGGTCGAAGCGGAACAGCCGCACTCCCTCGGCCTGCCTGCACCAGGCTTGCAGGTAGCTGTTGTCGTCCACGAGAACGATACGAATCGGGTCGACGATGCGTTCGGACACCACGTCGCGGCTGGCGGAGTAGTACACCAGCCGCAGCGCCCGGCCGAGCGCCAGCGCCGAGCGCACGGCCGCCACCGTGGGCGCCTCCTGCGGCGGCGTCGGGAATCGCCCGTCGGCGTCGGTGGACGCGCCGCCCGCGATCGCCGATTCGATCTTCGCGATGGCCGCGTGCGCCGCGGTGGGGTCCACCATGCCTGGCATGTCGACGATCGAGCGCAGCGCGACCAGCAGCGCGGTCGCTTCGGTGGAGGTCAGCCGCAACGGCCGGTCGATACCCGCGGAGAAGGTGACCTCGATGCTCTCCTCGGAGAACGACAGATCGATCAGGTCACCCGGACCGTAGCCGGGCAGCCCGCACATCCAGAGCTGGTTGAGGTCGCTCATCAGTTGCTTGGTGGTGACGCCCAGGTCGGCGGCGGCCTCGGCGGCGCTGATGCCGGGGTGGGCGATGAAGTACGGGATCATGTTCAGCAGCCGGGAAAGCCGCACCGAGAGCCGCGAGCTCATGCCCGCACCTCCGTCCGGTCGAACACCGAACGCAACCGCGCGATGACATCGGCGCGCAGCGACTCGGGAGCCAGCACCACCGCGTCCGGGCCGAGGCCGGTGATGAGCCGGGCCAGCCAGTCGCGCGATTGCACCGGCAGCTCCACCACCGAACCCGCGCGACCGCCCACGGTGCGCTCGCCGACGACCTGCCCGATCCTGCGCAGCTCACGTCCCCGGCCCTCGGCCACCCATACCGTGGCCGACCCGCTGACCGGCGAGGTGCTGGTGACCTGGTCGACGATGGCACGCAGATCCACGCCCGCGGGCTTGCGGACCACATTGCGCGCACCGTACGCGGTCACCTCGTCGCCGATGCGCGACAGCCGGAAGCTGCGCACCGCGTCCCGGTCACGGTCGTGCCCCACCAAGTACCAGCGGCCGCGATGGGTGACGACCCCCCAGGGCTCCACGTCGCGCATCAGATAGGGGGCGTTGATCGCGCCGCGGTGCTCGAACCGCACCGCCTGACCGGCATCGATCGCGGCCAAAAGCTTCCCGAGCACAGGTTCCGAGCCACGGGTGCGAGCGGGAACGGCGGGCACCGAGGCCACCGCGACGTCGGTCTCCACGTGAATGCCCGCGGCGCGCAGCTTGAGCAGTGCGCCCTCCGCGGCGGCGGCCAGCTCGGGCGATTCCCACATCTGCACGGCCACCGCGACCGCGGCGGCTTCCTGGTCGGTCAGGTCGATGTCGGGTAGCTCGTAGGCGTCGCGGTTGATCCGGTAGCCCTCGATCGTCGAGTACCGGCTCACCGGGCCGACTTCCAGCGGAATGCCCAGATCGCGCAGTTCGTTCTTGTCCCGCTCGAACATCCGGCTGAACGCTTCGTCACTGGCGGAGTCCTCATATCCGGCCACACTGTCCCGGATCCGCTCAGCGGTCAGGAACTGCCGGGTCGACAGCAGCGCGATGACCAGATTCATCAGCCGCTCGACCTTGGATATCGCCACCCGATAGAGGGTAATCTGCGCACCCGCGCCACCGCGCGGCGGCGCGCGATTCGGCGTGGTTTCGGCCGCGACGTCGACAATTCGCAGCGCCAGGGACAGGGGGCCCGGGCGAAACCGCTGTCAGCCCTCGGCCAGGTATCGCTCGACCTTCTCCACCTTTGCGGTGATCGCATCGGTCACGCCGGGCCGGATGTCGGCCTTCAGCACCAGGCTGCACCGTGGCGCTACGGCCAGGATGGCATCGGTCGCCTGTTTCACCACGGCCATCACCTCGTCCCACTCGCCCTCGACGGTGGTGAACATGGCATCGGTGTGGTTGGGCAGTCCGCTGGCGCGCACCACGCGGACCGCTTCGGCGACCGCGCGCCCGACGTCCACGCCGGTCCCGAGCGGTGTGACGGAGAAGGCGATGATCATGCCTCGATCATGCCCGCCCGGTCACATGGACGCGATCAGGCGATCGACGCGCTCGTCCACCGAGCGGAACGGGTCCTTGCACAGCACGGTGCGCTGCGCCTGGTCGTTCAGCTTGAGGTGCACCCAGTCGACGGTGAAGTCGCGGCCCGCCTCCTGCGCGGCGGTGATGAAGTCACCGCGCAATTTGGCCCTGGTGGTCTGCGGCGGAGTGTCCACCGCCGCGTCCACGGCCTCGTCCTCGGTGACGCGCTTGGCCAGACCCTTGCGCTGCAGCAGGTCGAAGACGCCGCGCCCGCGCTTGATGTCGTGGTAGGCCAGATCCAGCTGGGCGATCTTGGGATCGGACAGCTCCATGCCGTACCGGTCCTGGTAGCGCTGGAACAGCTTGCGCTTGATCACCCAATCGATCTCGGTGTCCACCTTCGCGAAGTCCTGCGCCTCGACCGCGTCCAGGGTGCGGCCCCACAGGTCGACCACCTGGTCGATCTGGGGATCGCGGTCCCGATTGCGCAGATGCTCCACGGCGCGGGCGTAGTACTCGCGCTGGATGTCCAAGGCGCTGGCCTGCCGTCCACCGGCCAGGCGCACCGGACGGCGACCGGTCAGGTCGTGGCTGACCTCGCGGATCGCACGAATCGGGTTGTCCAGGGCGAAGTCGCGGAACGAGACGCCCGCCTCGATCATCTCCAGCACCAGGGCGGCCGTGCCGACCTTGAGCATGGTGGTGGTCTCGGACATGTTGGAGTCGCCCACGATCACGTGCAGGCGGCGGTACTTCTCCGCGTCGGCATGCGGCTCGTCGCGGGTGTTGATGATCGGCCGCGAGCGGGTGGTCGCCGAGGAGACTCCCTCCCAGATGTGCTCGGCGCGCTGCGACAGGCAGAACGTGGCCGCCTTCGGCGTCTGCAGCACCTTGCCCGCGCCGCAGATCAGCTGGCGGGTGACCAGGAACGGCAGCAGCACGTCCGAGATCCGGGAGAACTCGCCCGCGCGAACCACCAGGAAGTTCTCGTGGCAGCCGTAGGAGTTGCCCGCGGAGTCGGTGTTGTTCTTGAACAAGTAGATGTCGCCGCCGATGCCTTCTTCGGCCAGACGCTGCTCGGCGTCGATCAGCAACTCTTCGAGGACCCGCTCGCCCGCACGGTCGTGGGTCACCAGTTGCGCCAGGTTGTCGCACTCCGCGGTCGCGTACTCCGGATGGGACCCGACATCGAGGTAGAGCCGAGCACCGTTGCGGAGGAACACGTTCGAGCTACGGCCCCAGGACACCACCCGGCGGAACAGATACCGGGCCACCTCGTCGGGGGACAGTCGACGGTGACCGTGGAAGGTGCATGTCACACCGAACTCGGTCTCGATCCCCATAATTCGTCGCTGCACACCATCGACATTACAGCCATGTGCGGGACTTGCGGGGTGCACCGAACAACCCGTATGCATACGTCTTCACAACGATTTGGCCCGCTTTGTCGGAATTTGCCCGGACGAAACGCCGCTTCGACCGAAGGATGCCCTCCTCGACACCGGCTGCGGACATGCCGACGCGGCCCGCGAACGAGGTGTCGTTCGCGGGCCGCCGAGCTCGTCGGCCCGGGCGGATCACTCCGCCGGCGGGGTGTCCTTCGCCGGGGGCTCCGCTTCCTTCTCGGACGTATCGGTCGCCTCCGCCGGGCTGAGCAGCCGCTCCAGGGCGGCATCCGCGACCCGCCGGAACGCCCGGCGCGGACGCGCCTGCTCCAGGGTCGCGACCTCGAGCGTGTTCACGCCCAGGACCCGCTTCTCCTTCTCCGTGCCCTCCGGCACGCCCGCCTGCAGCGCGCGCACCGCGACGCCGACCGCGGAGGCCAGGTCCAGATTCGGCTGGTAGGACGACTTCAAGGCGGTGACGATCGGCTCGGTCGTGCCGCCCATCACCACGAACTCCCGCTCGTCCACGATCGACCCGTCGAACGTGATCCGGTACAGCACCGACTGCGGCGCCTGCTCCGGATAACCCACCTCCGCCACACAGATCTCCACCTCGTAAGGCTTGAGCTGATCGGTGAAGATGGATCCGAGGGCCTGCGCGTAGGCGTTGGCCAGCGCACGACCGGTGACATCGCGGCGATCGTACTGATACCCGCGGATGTCGGCCTGCAGGATGCCGCCCCTGCGCAGATTCTCGAACTCGTTGTACTTGCCGACCGCGGCGAACCCGATGCGGTCGTACAGCTCACTCACCTTGTGCAGCGTCGTGGATGGATTCTCCGCGACGAACAGCACACCCTTCTCGTACGTCAGCACCACGACGCTGCGCCCCCGACCGATGCCCTTGCGGGCCAGTTCGGTCTTGTCGCGCATGATCTGCTCGGCCGACGCGTAGTACGGCAACGTCATGCTCAGGCGGTCCCTTCTTCGGCGGCCTCACGGTCGGCGACGATTCCGCGAGTGATCTCCGCGAGCCGCGACTCGGTCACCTCGACCGCACCCTCCTCATCGATCACGATCGCCGTCGGGAAGATGCCGCGCACCAGATCCGGGCCACCCGTCGCGGTGTCGTCGTCGGCCGCGTCGTACAACGACTCGACGGCGATGCGCAGCGCGCGATCCTGATCGATTCCCTTGGCGTACAACTTCTTCAGCGCGGACTTCGCGAACACCGAGCCGGAACCGACCGCGGCGTACCCGAAACGCTCCTCGCTGCGTCCACCCACCACATCGAACGACACGATGCGACCCGCCTTGTCCGGGTCGGTGGCGTCCAGGTCGTAACCGACCAGCATCGGCACCACCGCCAGACCCTGCAGGGCCGCGGGCAAATTCTCGCGCACCATCTTCGACAGCTTGTTGGCCTTGCCGTCGAAGGTCAGCGGCACGCCCTCGAGCTTCTCGTAGTGCTCCAGCTCCACCGCGAAGATCCGCACCATCTCCACCGCCATGCCCGCGGTGCCCGCGATGCCCGCGGCGGAATAGCTGTCGGTGATGTAGACCTTTTCGATGTCTCGGCTGGCCAGCAGATTCCCCTGCGTCGCTCGCCGGTCACCGGCGATCAGCACACCGCCGCGATAACTCACCGCGACGATGGTGGTGCCGTGCGGGGCTATCTCCTTCGCGGAAGTGCCGCCGGATATTCCGGCGGCACCCTGTCCGAACCTGGTGGCAGGCAACAGGTCCGGAGCATGCATACGGAGATAGTCGGAGAAGGAAGAGAGGGCGTACCCCAGGTGGAGACGCGAGGGGTCACCGACTGTCACTGGCCACCTTTCTGCACGTACGCGCGGACGAAGTCCTCGGCGTTCTCCTCGAGCACGTCATCGATCTCGTCGAGCAGGTCGTCGGTTTCCTCCGCCAGCTTCTCGCGGCGCTCCTGACCGGCGGCATCCACACCGTCCGGGCCCTCGTCCTCGTCGCCACCCCCGGCGCGCTTGGTCTGCTCTTGTGCCATGGCAGCCGACCTCCTCTGTCCTCACCATGACCGGGACCCATCGTGAGCACGATCCCGATCATGAGCATTGTCCGTGCTCGTTCCTCAACACTACCTACCAGCACCGACAGTGTGCCTATTTTGCTGTGTCATCGGCCGCGCGGGCGCGGCGTGTTCGCGGCCGGTATTCGTTTTGCAGCACCTGCGGCGCTGCGTGTTCGCGGCCCGGCGTACAGGCCGAGCACCTGTGTCTCGCAGCCCCTGCTGGTGCGCGGGCAACGCGTTCGCCGAAGATTCGCGAGCGGGCACCCAGTGGCGCGACCGCCGACGCGGGGTCCGCGGTCGAGTACGACGCCTCGGTCTACGCCCTCGGCAGCATCGCCGATATCCAGCGCGTCCCCGGCGTCGCCGAACACGCGTAGCCCGGCCGACCCGCCGGATGGCCGGGACACGCGCTGCCGAAGACTACGTCGTGAGCTGTTCGACCAGGTCGGCGGCGGTGGTCACGCCGTCGAGGAGCTTGCCGACGTGGGCCTTGGTGCCGCGGCGGGGTTCCAGGGTGGGGATGCGGACCAGGGAGTCGCCGCCCAGGTCGAAGATCACCGAGTCCCAGCTGGCCGCCGCGATGTCGGCGCCGAAGCGGCGCAGGCATTCGCCGCGGAAGTAGGCGCGGGTGTCGGTGGGCGGGTTGGTCATGGCGTCGAGGACCTGTTGCTCGTTGATCAGGCGCTTCATCGAGCCGCGGGCGACCAGACGGTTGTAGAGGCCCTTGTCCAGGCGCACATCGGAGTACTGCAGGTCCATCAGGTGCAGCTTGGGGGCCGCCCAGCCGAGACCTTCCCGGCTGCGCATGCCCTCGAGCAGGCGCAGCTTGGCGGGCCAGTCGAGCAGGTTGGCGCACTCCATCGGATCGCGTTCGAGCAGGTCGAGCACCATCGCCCAGTTCTCGATGATGTCGTGGACGCGCTTGTCGTCGTTGCCGGTGCGGTCGACGAATTTCACCACCCGATCCAAGTAGACGCGCTGCAACGCGAGACCGGTCAGCTCGCGGCCGTCGGCGAGCGCGACGGTCGCCCGCAGCGTGGGGTCGTGACTGATCGTGTGCACCGCGGTGACCGGGCGCGCGAGTTGCAGATCCGACAGGTCCTCGCCCGCCTCGATCAGGTCGAGAACCAGGGCCGTTGTGCCGACCTTGAGGTAGGTCGACATCTCGGCCAGGTTGGCGTCCCCGATGATGACGTGCAGCCTGCGGTACTTGTCGGCGTCGGCGTGCGGTTCGTCGCGGGTGTTGATGATGCCGCGCTTGAGCGTGGTCTCCAGGCCGACCTCGACCTCGATGTAGTCCGAACGCTGGGACAGCTGGAAGCCCGCGTGGTCGCCGGATTGGCCGATGCCCACCCGGCCGGAGCCGCACACCACCTGCCGGGACACGAAGAACGGCGTGAGCCCGACGATGATCTGGTTGAACGGGGTGTCCCGGCTCATCAGGTAGTTCTCGTGGGTGCCGTAGGAGGCGCCCTTGCCGTCGACGTTGTTCTTGTACAGCTGCAGCCGCGGGGCCCCCGGCACGCTCGAGGCGTGCCGCGCGGCGGCCTCCATCACCCGCTCGCCCGCCTTGTCCCAGATCACCGCGTCCAGCGGGTCGGTGACCTCGGGCGCGGAGTATTCCGGGTGGGCGTGGTCGACGTAGAGCCGGGCGCCGTTGGTGAGGATCATGTTGGCGGCACCCACCTCGTCGGCGTCGATCACCGGCGCGGGCCCGTTCATCCGGCTCAGGTCGAATCCGCGCGCGTCGCGCAGCGGCGACTCCACCTCGTAGTCCCAGCGGGTGCGCTTCGCGCGCGGCACGCCCTCCGCCGCCGCGTAGGCCAAGACCGCCTGGGTCGAGGTGAGGATCGGGTTGGCCGACGGCTCGGTCGGGGTCGAGATGCCGTATTCGACCTCTATTCCGATGATGCGCTGCATGCTGTCGAGCCTATGCGACGCACCCGGCGCAACCGGTCGCGACCGGCGGAGTCCAATGTCATACCGCAGGTGGTACTTCCGGAGGACTCGTCGCGGCGCAGGTCGGCGCGATAGTCGGGACATGTCCGAATCGATCGCCGACCGCAGCGCGGCGGCCACCGAACAGCGCCGATCGGCGCCCGCGCCGCCCGCGCGCACCCGGCTCGTCACATTGGACGTGCTACGCGGGATCGCGATTCTGGGCACCCTCGGCACCAACATCTGGATCATGACCAACCCGCAGGGGTTGCTCGGCTACCTGCACGACCTGGGCGAGCAGGCCGGCGGATGGACGTGGACCGAGCGGGTGCTCCAGCAGGCGGCGCAGGGCAAGTTCCTCGGTCTGCTCACCGTCATGTTCGGCATCGGCCTGGCCATCCAGCAGCGCTCCGCGACGACGGCCGGGCGCCGCTGGCCGGGCGAGTACCCCTGGCGCGCGGGACTCCTGCTGCTGGATGGTCTGCTCAATTTCGTCTTCGTCGCCGAGTTCGACGTCCTGATGGGTTACGCGGTGACCGGACTCGTCGTCGCGTTCGTGCTCGCCACCGGCGAGCGTGCGCAGCGGCGCTGGCTGGTCGGCGCGGCGGCCGTGCACGTGTCGCTGTTGACGCTGATCGCACTGGCTCTGGTGTTCGCACCGCGCCGGGATGCGGCCGCACCTCCCGCGCTGGACCCGAATCCGTACGCGGAGGGCTCGTTCTGGGATCTCGCGCTGTTCCGGCTCGGCCACGCCGGGCTGTTCCGGGTGGAGGCGGTCTTCGTCTTCGCGATGTCGGTCGCGCTGTTCCTGACCGGCGCCCGGCTGTTTCGGGCCGGGGTATTCGACCCGGAGGGCGGCCGGATCCGGAAGCGGCTGATGATCCTCGGGTTCGGCGTGGCGGCGCCGATCGACTCGGCCGTCGGCCTCATCGGCGGCGGCGATCTCATCCTGTTCACCCGTTACGGCAGCGCCCCGTTCGTCGGTCTCGGCATTCTGGCGGCGGTCGCCGAGTGGTACCTGCGGCATCCTGTGGCCGGGTTCGCCGGGCGGCGCCTCACCGAGATCGGCCGCACCGCGCTCAGCTGCTACATCCTGCAGAACCTGGTGGCATCGATGCTCTGCTACGGCTGGGGTTTCGGACTCGCCACCCGCGTCTCACCCGGCGACCGCGTCCCGTTCACCATCGGCGTCTACCTGCTGGTGGCGGTGATCATCGCGAGCGGAGCGCACCTGTGGTTACGCCGCTTCGAGCGAGGGCCGGTGGAGTGGTTCTGGAACGTGAGCTACCGGACGCTGGCCCGGGAACGCCCACGGGCCTGACCATGCCGAGCGGCTCGGCGCCGAACTCGGCTGCGCCGCTGGGCTTGTCGCACCGGGGCGCGGACGAAAGGGCCGGACGCGGTGCTCGGTTGCCGTTACCGTCTTACTGTGACGCTCGCCGATCGCTACCCCTTGCTGCACACCCCGGCCCACTGGGCATGGGGTGATCTGGATGTGCGGTTCTCCACCACGCTCCCGTCCGACGAGCTGGTCACCAACATCCACGTGGTCTGCTTCGTCGGCGACGAGATCGTCCTGTGCCGCGACGATCGCGACGTCTGGCTGATTCCCGGCGGCACCAGGGAACACGGCGAGTCGATCGACGCGTGTGTACGCCGCGAACTACTCGAGGAGGCGGGAGCGCGCCCGATCGGACCGATCGCATGGTTCGGCGCCCACCACGCCACGAGCAACAGCGCCGCGCCCTATCGCGAGTGGCAGCCCCATCCGCACAAGGCGTGGCTCTGGTGCACCGCCGACGTGGTGCTCGATTCCGCGCCGACCAATCCCGACGACGCCGAGCAGATCCTCGAGGTACGCACTTTTCCGGTCGCCGAGGCGATGCGGCGGGCCGAATCCGACGGCGAGCACATGAGCGAACTCGTGGCGCTGGCCGTCGAGCTGCACCGGCCCGCGTCGCGGCCCGATCGTCCCGTGTGACCGCCCGGCCTCGGCCCGGCCTGTTCGCCCCCGCACCACCCACGGAATCGGGGCAGAATCGAAGGATGGCAACGGCAACTTGGCACGGCCGCGTCCTGGCGACCAGCAACGACACCATCCTCATCGAGGGAAACCACTACTTCCCGCCGGACTCCATCCAGCCGGAGTTCTTCCAGCCCTCCGATACGCACACCTACTGCCCATGGAAGGGCACCGCCAGCTACTACACGGTGGTGGTCGACGGAGACTCCAATACCGATGCCGCCTGGTACTACGCGGAGCCGAAGACCAAGGCGGCGCAGATCAAGGACTATGTCGCGTTCTGGCGCGGCGTCGAGGTGACCGAGAACTGACCGGCGGACTTTCGCTGCGAGCAATCGAGTAGCGAACTCATGATCGATGCCGGAATCCGGTCGTGAGGCCGTCCGGGCGGTGATCGGCGGGCCGGGTCGGCGGCACCGCGGGCCCGATCCCCGGCGACGGGCGGTAATCGGAGGAATCGGGAATACCGCCCGCGCGAAACCGATACGCTCATCCCAGGATTCAGCGCGAGTGTCTCAGCCGGGAGCATCCCATGATGAAGGCTCTGGTCACCAACGGCTTCTCGATGTCGCCTGTGGGCGCAGCGGACGAACCATCGCAGGCGGGTGTCGCGCTGCTGCGGCCCGGGGTCCTGGCTTTCGCCGGATCGATCGGTCCGTCGGAGTTGCACGCGCACCACGCGGTGCAGATCGTCGCCGCGAGCACTCCGATCGTGGTGGTGGACGGCAGCGGCGTCCGCAGGCAGGGCACCCACGTCATCGTGCCGACCGACGCACCGCACCGCATCGACGTGGGCGCCGCGCACGGCACGGCCGTCTACCTCGATCCCGAGACCGCCGCCGGTGCGGCGGCGGACCGCAGGGCCCATCTCAACGGCTGGGCCGACAGCACCGACACCCTGGGCATCACGGCCGGTAGCGGCGATCTGACCGCTCAGGTCACCGCCGTCGTCGACGAACTGCTGCCGCAGGACGCAGCGTCCGGCGCGGGCGAGCGGCACGCGGTGATCACGGCGGCCCTGCAACTGCTGCCCGCTCTGGTGCGCACGGGCTCCGTGCGCGGCTCGGACGTCGCTCGTCAACTCGGCATTCCGGCGCCCCGGCTCTCCCATCTGTTCACCGAGCAGATGGGAATCCCGTTGCGCCGCTACATCGTCTGGCTGCGGCTGCACATCGCGCGGACCCGCGCACTCGCCGGGGACGACCTCACGACCGCCGCGCACGCGGCGGGTTTCTCCGACGGCGCGGACCTCACCCGCACCTGCCGCCGGACTTTCGGGCTGCCGCCCTCGGTACTGAGCCGCACCGACGAATCGACTGCGGACGCGTAACTCTTCCGTCCGGCGACCGGCTCGCGCTCGCCCGTACTCGCCGAGCGTTCTTCTCCGTCGCGTAGGCCGATGCGACGATCCGGCAGCCACCGCCTCGACACCGGCGCCCGACCAGCTGCCGCCGTCACCGGTGATGGGGCAGAGTCTCCCGCCCGTGCAGTGCCGCCGGCGTGGCGGTGCGAGCACGTGGCCGGGGCAACGGGCTCGCAATAGGAGGTGCCCGAGGTGGCCGGGCC
Organism: Nocardia sp. NPDC047648; assembly: GCF_040642815.1. NCBI lineage: Bacteria > Bacillati > Actinomycetota > Actinomycetes > Mycobacteriales > Nocardiaceae > Nocardia > Nocardia sp. NPDC047648. The sequence continues at coordinate 508,309 of NZ_JBEYSX010000001.1, forward strand.
GGTCGCGGGCAGGCCGCCGGTGAGTGGAGTCGGCGCGAACATCTGATCCAGGTCCTGGCAGATCACCGTCGAGCGTCTGACGAGAACCCGGATCGATCGAGGAACGGTATCGGTTGTGCGGCGGATCGGTGGAGATGCTGGGCGTCGGTATCCCTGGCGGCGCTCAGCTGTCGCATGCTGACGGACGGAGGTCGGCCCAGCACCCCGGAGAAGGGAGATAGACGGTGGCATTGGGACGTCGTCGGCTGCTGATCGGCTTCGCCGGTGCGGGTGGCCTCGCCTTGGCCGGATGGGGGTGGACGCGAGAACTCGCGCCACCTCCCGTACCCGCCACAATCCGGTTCGACCCCGCACCCGGCGCACACGATGTCGAAGCACGCAGTCCCGGCACGATCACCGTCACCGACGGGACGCTGCGATCGGTCGAATGGACCGATGAAACGGGCAGATCGCTGCCGGGCGTACCGGCACCCGATCATCGGTCCTGGACCACCGCCGAACCACTCGGCTACGGACACACCTACACCGCGAAGGCCGTCGCTCACGGTGAGACCGGCGACGTCACCGCGACCACAACCTGCACCACGGTGGCACCGCGACAGCTCATCGACGTCTCCCTACGCTCCGCCAATCTCGTCGATCTGACCGAAAACGACAGCTACGGAGTAGGTTTCGTGCTCGTCGCCCATTTCGACGAACCCGTGGACCGGGCCGCCGTGGAACGCCACCTGAAGGTCATCACCGAGCCTGCCGTCGCCGGTGCGTGGTACTGGCTCGACGATCAGAACGCGCACTGGCGCCCGGAGCACTATCACGCACCGGGCACCAGGATCACGATCGCGGCCGAATTCTTCGGCCGCGCGCTGGGCGATGGCCGCTACGGCGCGCGCGACCAACGGGTTTCGGTGAATATCGGGCCCGCGCACATCGCGATCGCCGACGACGAGACCAAACAGATCGAGGTCTTCGACAACGGAAACCTCGTGCGCACCATGCCCACGTCGATGGGCATGGGCGGCACCACGGTCGTCGGCGGCAGAGTCATGTCGTTCTGGACTCGCCCGGGCATCTACACCGTGCTGGACCAGAATGATCCGGTGATCATGGATTCCGCCAGCTACGGCCTGCCCACCGGCTCCGCGCTCGGCTACCGCACGAGCATCAACCACGCGGTCCGCATCAGCCACGACGGAATCTTCGTGCACGAATTAGCCGCGAGCATGTGGGCCCAGGGCAACACCAACGTCTCACACGGCTGCCTGAACATCTCCCCTGCCGACGCCGCGTGGTTCTACGACTTCGTCATCCCCGGCGATGTCGTCGAGGTCCGCAACACCGGCGGCGACCCCCTCGACATCTGGCACAACGGCGATTGGAGTATCCCGTGGGCCGACTGGCTTCGCGGTGGCGCCCCCGCCTGACGGCAGCCTTTCACCCCGCCGGACGGGACTCGACGTAATAGTCCGCCGAGATCGTCTTCAGCACCTGCCGGACCCCCACCGGCGCCCATGCCGCGGCAGGGTCGCGCCGCACCACCGGATCGGTCAGTTCGACGACGTGACCGCGGGTTTCCACCGCGAATGTGCCCGCCGCGCTGATGTTCTTGACCCAGTCGACATTCCGGCCGTAGGTCAGCGCGATCCGGTACGCGCCGTCCTGCTCGAAGACCATGACCGGAGTGCGATAGGACCGTCCCGATTTCCGGCCCTTGTGCAGCACGATGCCGAAGCCGGGGGCGCGGCCCGCGACCAGGCCCGCGGTCGGATTGGTGACATGCCGGTTGAAATTCGCCAGTGCGTGCGGAAGCACCATGGGCGGCGATCCTCTCTCCCTGTGGCGTGCGGTGTTCACGTTACTCTCGATCCATGTCCGCTCCGCATCGTGCGTCGCCCCACGCCGGAGATCCGAGGGCAGAGTCGATCGCGGTCTACGACCGGGCCGGTAACCCGGTCGGCGAGGCCGAGCGGGCCACGGTCTATCGCGAGGGATTGTGGCACGCCAGCGCCGGTGTGCTCCTGCGGTCCGGTGACGGCGAGCGCGTCTATGTGCACCGTCGCACCGACACCAAGCTCGTTTTCGCGGGTATGCACGATTGCCTGGCCGGTGGTGTGGTCGCGGCGGGCGAAGCGCCGCGCGAGACGGCCCTGCGGGAATTGGCCGAGGAATTGGGTGTGACGCCGGACCCCCCCGAGCTGCCCTCGGAGCCGCTGGCGCGGGTCTCCTGGGACGGCGAATGGGACGGCCGGCCGATGCGATGCCACCTGTACGCGTACGAACTGCGCTACGACGGTCCCGTCCGTCACCAACCCGACGAGATCGCCGATGGATGGTGGTGGACCGACGCCGAGTTGCGCGCTCGTCTGGCCGATCCGGACTGGCCGTTCGTCCCCGACACCCGCCTGCTGGTCGGGGACCTGCTGGTGAGCGCCGGGTAATGGCAGGACGACGCCGTGATCAGCTGGGCGAGGCGGCCGACCCGGCCCAGGCGGCGAACGCGCCGGGATTGCGTGTCTGCAGCAGCACCCGGCCGGGGCCGGTGAAGTCGAAGACGAAGCCCTCGCCGGACTTCAACGACTGGATCGATCGACCCGAAACCGCCCGCCGGATGGTGAAATTCATCGCCAGGTCGTAGGCGACCACATGCCCGGTGTCGATCGTGATCGGTTCGCCCGGCTGCAAGTCGATCACATCGATCGCACCGAACACACCCACCACGATCTCGCCTTCGCCGTGCGCGCGCAGGCCGAACCCGCCTTCGCCGCCGAACAGGTTGGCGAAACCGCCCCACTTGCTCTCCACCTGCACGCCGTGCGAGTTGGCGATCCAGCCCCCGCGGCTGATGAAGAACGGCCGGTCCGGGGCGATCTGCAGATTGAGCACGTCACCGGGAAGCGCGGGCGCCACGTCGACCCAGCCGCCCTGCGGCGGCGCGGTGAACGTCGAGACGAAGAACGATTCCCCGGCCAGCACCGACCGCTTCAACCCCGCCAGGATGCCGCCCTCGGCCTTGGCCTGCAGCGTGACTCCCGCCGAATGGGCCACCATGGCGCCGCTCTCGACCCGCATCGGCTCGCCACCCGCGAGGAAGCAGCGCGCGATGGCGGCGGCCGGGCTGTGGCGCAGTTGTACCTTCATGCCCGCCGACCCTACCGCTGCGGCCTGCCCCGCGGGCACGGCCGTCAGAGCAGGTCGCGCAGCGCGGCGTCGTCGCGAGCCACGGCCGCCCCGCCGTCGGCGGTCAGCACGATCGGTCGCTGGATCAGTGCCGGATGTTCCACCAGTGCCTCGATCCAGCGGTCGCGGTCGGCGGCGGTCCGCGCCCAGCTCGCCATGCCGAGATCCTTGGCGGTCTGCTCGCCGGTGCGGGTGATGTCCCATGGCTCGGCACCCAGCCGCCGCAGCACCTCGCGCAGCTCGGCGGCAGTCGGCGGCTGGTCCAGATACTTCCGCACGGTGTAGTCGACACCGGCCTCATCCAGGAACGCGGTGGCGTTGCGGCTCTTGCTGCACCGCGGGTTGTGCCAGATCTCTGTTTGCCCGGAAGTCATACACGGAGGGTACCCAGGGCTCCCGCCGCCGCCATCCGGTGCCCATTCGCGGATCTCGGACGTCGTCCCGCGAAGTGCGGCGCGTACTCCGATACTGAAAGCATGAGTGAGCACGCATCGTCCGAAAACCCTTACGGCACACCGACCACGGCCGGTCCCGAACCCATCCCGTCGTACCAGGTCCTGATGAATCGGGTCGTGCGGACGCTGCTGCGCGTGCCGGGCATATCCGGCATCGTCGGCAAACGGCTGATGGTCCTGCACGTCGTCGGACGCAAGTCCGGGAAGGTCTACGATGTGCCGCTGGCCTACACCCGGCACGGTGACAGCCTGCTGATCGGCACCGCCCTGCGTCCGTGGGTGAAGAACCTGCGGGCGGGTGATCCCGTGCGGGGCTCCTTCGGCGGCGAACCGCGCACCTTCGTCCCGGTCGTCCACACCGCCGAGGCCGACGTGCTGCGGCTCTACGAGATCGTCGCGCGGGACAACAAGCAGAACGCGAAATACAACGGAATCGGCTTCACCGCCGACGGTTCGCCCTCCAAGGCCGACATCTACCAGACCTGGCAGCAGGGCGGCGCGGTGGTGGAACTGACGCCGCACTGAGCGGGCGGGTCAGTTCCGGACGTAGCCGTCGGCGACGTCGAGCACTTCGTCGACGATCTCCAGGCCGGTGCGCAGTTCGTCGGCCGTCGTGGTGAGCGGCGGCGCGATCTGGAAACGGTTGCCCGCGTTGAACGGCCACAGCCCGCGCGCCTTGGCCGCGGCGGTGACCGTGAGCATCGGTTCGGCGTCCGCGCCCGTCGCCGCGAACGGGATCAGCGGTTCCCCGCTGCGCTGATCCCGAACCAGCTCGAGCGCCCAGAAGAACCCCAGTCCACGGACCTCGCCGACGCTCGGATGGCGAGCCGCCAACTCGCGCAGGCCTTTTCCGAGCACATCGGCGCCCACCGAACGCACGTGATCCAGAATTCCCTCACGCTCGAACACCGCGATCGAAGCGACGCCTGCCGCGCAGGCCAAGGGGTGCCCCGCGTAGGTGAGGCCGCCCGGATACACCACATGGTCGTAGCGCTGCGCGATGCGTTCGGCCATGAGTACGCCCCCGAGCGGGACATAGCCGGAGTTCACCCCTTTGGCGAAGGTGATGATGTCCGGCTCGATACCGAACGCCTGCACCGCGAACCATTCACCCACCCGGCCGAACCCGACCATCACCTCGTCGGCGATGTAGACGATGCCGAACTCGTCGCACAGCGCTCGCACGCCCGCGAGGTAACCGGGCGGCGGGACGAGCACACCGTTGGTGCCCACCACCGTCTCCAGGATCAGCCCGGCGATGTTCTGCGGACCCTCCAGCTCGATCACCTGCCGCAGGTGCGCCAGCGCGGCGGCCGTCTCCTCCTCCGGACCGGCCGTGCCCCAGGGCGATCGATACGGGTAGGGCCCGAAGAACCGCACCACGTCGACGTTGGTCGGCTCCGCGCCCCAGCGCCGCGGTTCCCCAGTGAGGCCGATCGCCACCCCCGTGCCGCCGTGGTAGGAGCGGTAGGCCGCGAGCATTTTCGTGCGCCCGGTGTAGCTTCGCGCCAGGCGCACCGCGTGTTCGACGGCCTCCGCGCCGCCCGTGGTGAACAGAATCCGGTTCAGCTCGCCCGGAGCCCGCTCGACGATCAGCCGGGCCAGTTCACTGCGTACGTCGTTGGCGACGGTCGGCGAGATGGTCGCCAACCGCTGCGCCTGGGCGACGATCGCGGCGACGATGTCCGGGTGCTGGTGACCGATGTTCACGTTGACCAGCTGTGAGGAGAAGTCCAGGTAGCGCTTGCCCGTGTCGTCCCAGAAGTAGGAGCCGAACGCCCCGGTGATGGGGGCCGGGTTCAGCTCGGCCTGGGCACTCCAGGGATAGAAGACGTGATCGACCACGCTAGTCGCTCCCTTCGGTGGACTGGGTAGCGGTCACGAGGGGAGCGAGACGAGGCAGCACCGATTCACCGTACGCCTGCAGGGTCGCGGTTTTCGCGTCGTGCTGGAGATAGACGGCGAATTGGTCCACGCCGAGTTCCGCGAGGCCGCGCAGCCGGGACAGCTGGTCGTCGGGCGTGCCCAGCAGGCAGAAGCGGTCCACGATGGCGTCGGGTACGAATTCGGCGTGCACGTTGTCCGCGCGTCCGTGCTGGTTGTAGTCGTAACCTCGCCTGCCTTCGACGTAGTCGGTGAGGGCGGCCGGAATATCGCCCGTCGTCCCGTATCTCGCGACGATCTCCGCCACGTGGTTGCCGACCATCGCGCCGAACCATCGGCACTGTCGGCGCGCGTGCGCCAGCGCCGCGTCCGTCCCGTCGGTGACGTAAGCCGGCGCGGCGACGCAGATCCGCACCGCCGCCGGGTCCCGGCCCGCGCGCTCGGCCGCCGCGCGCACCCGCGCGATGGTCCACGCGGTGATGTTCGGGTCGGCCAGCTGCAGGATGAAGCCGTCCGCGACCGCGCCGGTCAAGTCGAGAGCGCGTGGCCCGTAGCCCGCTACCCATACCTCCAGCCGCGAGTCGGCCGCCCACGGCAGCCGGACCACCGTGTCATCGATTCGCGCGCTGCGCCCGTTGCCCAGCTCCCGGATCACCTCCACCGCTTGCCGCAGCGTTGCCAGGGAGGCGGGTTTCTCGCCTTGCGTGCGCACCGCCGAGTCACCGCGGCCGATCCCGCACAGTGTGCGGTTGCCGAACATCTCGTTGAGCGTGGCGAAGGTCGACGCGGTCACCGTCCAATCCCGGGTGGACGGGTTGGTCACCATCGGACCGACCATCACCCTGCGGGTGGCGGCCAGGATCTGGCTGTAGATGACGTACGGCTCCTGCCAGAGCAGATGCGAGTCGAAGGTCCAGACGTGGGAGAACCCGTAAGTCTCCGCGAGCCTGGCCAGTTCGATCACCCGCGAGGCCGGGGGCGTGCATTGCAGCACCAGACCGATGTCCATGCGGCACTCTCCGTTCGAGGATCGAAAGGCGCGTCAGATCAGGTTCTGCGAGAGGTCACGCTTGACGAACCGGCCGTGTCCCGCGCGACCGAGATAGCCGCCGCCGTCCACGACCACCCGGCCCCGGGACAGCACCGTGTCGACGTGGCCGTCGATCTCGAATCCCTCGTAGGCCGAGTAGTCCATGTTCATGTGGTGGGTCTTGCCGAGACCGATGCTGGTGTGGCCGTCCGGGTCGTAGATGACGATGTCGGCGTCCGCCCCCGGGCTGATCACTCCTTTGCGCGGGTACATGCCGAACATCCGGGCCGGCGCGGTGCAGCAGACCTCGACCCAGCGTTCCAGCGAGATCCGCCCGCTCCGGACGCCCTGGAACATCAGGTCCATCCGATGCTCGACGCCGCCGATGCCGTTGGGGATCTTGCTGAAGTCGCCGAGACCCAGCTCCTTCTGGTCCTTCATGCAGAACGGGCAGTGGTCGGTGCCCACGGTCGTGACGTCACCGGTGCGCAGATAGCGCCACAGTTCGTCCTGATGCCCCTCGGCCTTCGATCGCAGCGGTGTCGAGCACACCCACTTCGCGCCTTCGAAACCCGCTGCGCCCAGCTGGTCTTCGAGCGAGAGGTACAGGTACTGCGGGCAGGTCTCGCCGAAGACGTTGCGTCCGGCGTCGCGGGCGGCGGCGATCTGGGCCAGCGCCTGCCGGGCCGACACATGCACCACATACAGCGGCGCGCCCGTCAGCTCGGCCAGCATGATCGCGCGGTGGGTGGCCTCCTCCTCCAGCTGCCACGGTCTGGTCGTGCCGTGGAAGTACGGCGCGGTCTGCCCGCGCGCGAGGGCCTGCTCGACCAGCACATCGATGGCGATCCCGTTCTCGGCGTGCATCATCAGCAGCGCACCCAGCTCGGCCGCGGACTGCATGGCGCGCAGTATCTGGCCGTCGGTGGAGTAGAAGACACCGGGGTAGGCCATGAAGAGTTTGAAACTGGTGACACCCTCGGCCACCAATTCGCTCATTCCCTTCAGGGACTCGTCGTCGACCTGACCGATGATCTGGTGGAAGCCGTAGTCGATCGCGCACTGTCCGGCGGCCTTCGCATGCCAGGCGGCCAGGGTGTCCTGCACCCGCTCCCCCGGCTTCTGCACGACGAAGTCGACGATGGTGGTGGTGCCGCCCCAGGCGGCGGCGCGGGTGCCGGTCTCGAAGGTGTCGGAGGCTCGGGTCCCGCCGAAGGGCATCTGCATGTGGGTGTGGCCGTCCACACCGCCGGGGATGACGTATCTGCCGGTCGCGTCGAGCACCCGATCGGCGGAGGCGGCGAGGTCCGCGCCCAGCGCGGCGGAGCCCGGCTGGAGGACGGCGACGATGGTCTCGCCCTCGACGAGCACGTCGAGCGGCTGCGATCCGGTGGCGGAGACGACCGTGCCGCCGTGGATGAGAGTGCGCGCCATGTCGTTCCCCGGTCTCAGGGGGCCACCAGCGGCCCGTAGGCGTCGGGGCGGCGGTCGCGGTAGAAGGCCCAGCGATCGCGCACCACCTTGATCAGGTCCATGTCCAGATCGCGGACGACCAGCTCGGGGTCGGTGTCGGAGGCGACGTCACCGACGAACTTGCCTTCCGGGTCGACGAAGTAGCTGGTTCCGTAGAAGTCGTCGTCGCCGTACTCCTCGACGCCGACGCGGTTGATGGCGCCGATGAAATACTCGTTGGCCACCGCTGCCGCCGGTTGTTCCAGTTTCCAGAGGTAGCCGGACAGACCCCGCGAGGTGGCCGACGGGTTGAACACGATCTCCGCCCCGGACAGGGCCAGCGCGCGCCAGCCTTCCGGGAAGTGCCGGTCGTAGCAGATGTACACGCCGACTCTGCCGACCGCGGTGTCGAACACCGGCCAGCCGAGGTTGCCCGGGCGGAAGTAGAACTTCTCCCAGAACCCGTGCACGTGCGGCAGGTGGTGTTTGCGGTACTTACCGAGATAGCTGCCGTCGGCGTCGAGCACCGCGGCCGTGTTGTACAGCAGGCCCGGCTGTTCCTGCTCGTACACCGGCAGAATCATCACCAGGCGCAATTCCTTCGCCAGCGCGGCGAATCGCTCCGTGGTCGGCCCTGGGACGGATTCGGCGTAGTCGTAGAACCCGGTGTCCTGCCGCTGGCAGAAATAAGGCCCGTAGAACAGCTCTTGGAAGCAGATCACCGCGGCCCCCTCCGCGGCGGCCCGGCGCGCGTACGCCTCGTGCGCCTTCAGCATCGACTCTTTGTCGCCGGTCCAGTTCGTTTGGACCAGCGCCGCTCGAACGATTCCCATGCTTTGTTATACGTCACCGGGAACAAATTCTGTTGTCCAACAAGTTGCCGGAAACATTTTGTGGCCGATCTGCGGCCATCGCAGGCCCTGGCTTCGGACCGCGCAGGCGGAAATCGAGCCGTACTCCCCCACCACTGCGGGGGAGATGGAATGATTCGCGCTGCATCGTCCGGTGCGCAACCCCGAGTGAAGGAGCTTTTCAGCGGTGAGCAGCGAAGTGCAAGCGCGAGAACTCGTCAACGGCCGGCGCGCGGGGCGCCGGAGCCTACCGTGGCGATCGCTGCGGATCCTCGGGGTACTCGCCGTGGGCGTGACGCTGGTGGCGTCCGCGACGGGTGTCGTCTCGGCGACCCCCGCGCCTGCTCGCGAGCAGGGCCCGGCCGGCTGCGGCGCGCCGGCCGCCGGTCAGCCGAACGGCAAGCAGTGGCCCGCCGAACCCGGCATGACCATCGACGCCAACGCCGGATACACCGCGACGCTGACCACCAGCTGTGGCACCGTGACCATCGCCCTCGACGCGGCCCGCGCGCCACGCACGGTCAACTCGTTCGTCTTCCTGGCCGGTGAGCAGTTCTTCGACCACACGAAGTGCCATCGGGTGACCACCGAAGGCATCTACGTCCTGCAGTGCGGCGACCCGACCGCCACCGGCATGGGCGGCCCCGGTTACTTCTTCCCCGACGAGAACCTGGCGGGCGCCACCTACCCGGCCGGTACGGTCGCCATGGCGAACGCCGGGCCCGGCACCAACGGCAGCCAGTTCTTCCTGGTCTACCGCGACGCGCCGCTGCCGCCGAGCTACACCCCGTTCGGACGGGTCACCGCGGGCATGGATGTTCTGTCGTCCATCGCCGCCGCGGGCGTCAAGGACGGCTCGTCCGACGGCGAGCCCGCCGTCGAGGTCGTGCTGAATTCCGTCGCCGCCGGACGGAACTGAATCCCGCCGCGGTGGCGGTGCGCTCCGGCGTCGCCACCGCGGGTTCAGCCCGCTGTCGGTCAGGACACGCCGGCACGCCGCCGCAGCACCAGCGCCATGACCGGCTCGACGAACCGGCTGGCGACCGGACCCAGAACCGCCATCAACAGCACGTAGGTGGTGGCCAGGGCGGCGAATTCGGCGGGAACCGCACCCGCGGCGACGGCGAGTCCCGCGATGACGATGGAGAACTCGCCGTGGGCGACCAGCGCGGTGCCCGCGCGCGCCCGGCCGAGGCGGCCCGCACCGGCCCGCTTGGCCGCCCACCAGCCGGTGGCGATCTTGCTGGCCGTGGTGACGAGCGCCAGCAGGCAAGCCCAGCCCAGCACCGGCGGGATGCTCGCCGGGTCGGTGCTCAGGCCGAACAGCACGAAGAACAGCGCGGCGAACAGATCGCGCAGAGGTTCGAGCAGTTTGGTCGCGTTGTGCGCGGTCGAGTCCGAGATCGCGATGCCCAGCAGGAAGGCGCCCACCGCCGCGGATACCTGGACCGCGGAGGCCGCGCCCGCCACCAGAAGCGCGGATCCGAGCAGCTTCAACAGGAAGATCTCGCGGTCGGCACTGTCGACGATCGCGGAGACGTAGCGGCCGTAGCGCAGCGCGACGATCAGCACGACGGTGACCGCCGCCAGGGCGATGCCCAGTGTCTTCAGTCCGGCGACGAAGCCCACACCGGCCAGTACCGCCGTCAGCACGGGCAGGTATCCGGCCATCACCAGGTCCTCGAACACCAGGATGGACAGGACCACCGGCGTTTCGCGGTTACCGAGCCTGCCCAGATCGTTGAGCACCTTCGCGACGATGCCCGAGGACGAGATGTAGGTCACGCCGGCCATGGCGATGGCGCCGGTGAACCCCCAGCCCAGCCCGAACGCGACGAGCACACCCGGCGTCGCGTTGAGCACGAGGTCCAGCACGCCCGCGGCCCACGATCGGCGCATGCCGGTGACCAGTTCCGGTGCGCTGTATTCCAGGCCGAGCAGCAACAGCAGCAGGACGACGCCGATCTCGCTGGCGAGGTGGATGAAGTCGTCCACCTGCCGCAACTCGACCAGGCCGCCGGTGCCGAACACCAGCCCGCCGATCAGGTACAGCGGGATGGGCGACATGCCGATGCGCGCGGCGATCCGCCCGAGCAGGCCGAGGCCGAAAAATACCGCGCCCAGCTGGATCAGCGCGAGCGCGGTCTCGTGTGCCACCATGCGCTCAGCCGTCTAACAGGATCTTGGCGGCGGCCTCCAGGCCCTCCGCGGTGCCGACGACGACCAGCACGTCCCCCGCGGTGAAGGTGAAGTCCGGTCCCGGGGAGGGAATGGGCTGCCCGCTGCGCACCACCGCGACGATGGACGCCTTGGTCCGGGTACGCATCTGGGTCTCGCCCAGCATGCGACCGTCGAAGCGGGACCGGTCCGGGATGGACAGCTGACGGGTGGTGAGGCCGGTGAACTCCCGGTGTTCCTCGCGCAGCTGCTCGACCAGTTGCGGCGCGCCGAGCAGGCTGGCCAGCACCGCCGCCTCCTTCGCCGTCAGCGGTACCTGTTCGGTCTCGTCGGGGTCGTCCGGCTTGCTCACGATGAGGTCCATCGTGCCGTCGCGATGGTTGATCACTCCTATCCGGCGTCGTGTATTGGTCAGCGGGAAATCCTTACGCACACCGATACCCGGCAGGGGTGTCACCTCAACGTTCACGACTCCACCCTAACGACCGGCCTCGGCCGGCCGATCTAGGGGTGCCCGAATTGTCCGGATTAAGCGGCTGTTTTCGCACGGTAGCCCGGCCCCGTGAGTTGGACCATGGTTCACCGCCCGTGGTAAGAGAGATGACGTGTCCCGTACATCGTCCCGTTGCCGAGCCGTCGCATTCCGTTGCCGCGGCGACCGCGCCGTGCGCGTCCGGTGACGGTCGCCCGAGCGGTGAACCGGCTCCTCCGGCCGGGTGCGATCGCCCCGGCGGGGCAGCAGGGGGGCGCCGGTGGATACCGGCACGATCTGGACGGGTTGCGCGGCGTGGCGATAGCGCTGGTCGTGGCGTTCCACATCTGGTTCGGGCGGGTCTCGGGCGGCGTGGACGTGTTCCTGGTGCTGTCCGGCTTCTTCTTCACCGGCTCGCTGGTGCGCGGGGCGGAATCCACCGGCACCGTCCGCGTCCTCCACACCGCGGGCAGGCTCGCCCGTAGATTGCTGCCCGCGCTGGTGACGCTTCTGGCAGCCGTGGTCGCGGCGACTGTGCTGCTGCGCCCGTTCACCCAGTGGGGCGAGATGGCGGCGCAGACGCTGGCGTCGCTGCTGTACTACCAGAACTGGTATCTGGCGCTGTCCTGGTCGGATTATCTGGCCGCCGATCCGTCGGTGAGCCCGCTCCAGCACCTGTGGTCGATGGCCGTGCAGATGCAGTTCTACCTGCTCGCCATCCTCGTCGTGGCGTCGGCGGCGGCCCTGTGCCTGCGTTTCGCCCGCCCCGGGGCGCTGCGCCCCATGCTGGCCGTCCTGCTCGTCGCGGGCACGGTGGCCTCGTTCGTCTACGCCGCGCACGGCACCGCGGTGCAGCAGGGCTGGAATTATTACGACAGCTTCGCCCGCGCCTGGGAGTTGTCGGCCGGCGGCCTGCTGGCGATCGTGGCGCCCTGGCTGAAACCGCCGCGCCCGGTGCGGGTCGCGGCGGCCGTCCTCGGTGCGGTCATGGTGCTCGCCTGCGGATGGCTGATCGACGGCGCCGACCGGTTTCCCGGTCCCGCCGCGCTGGTGCCGGTCGGCGCCACGCTGGCGCTGATCCTCGCGGGCGGCGGCCTGACCGCCGCCGAGCAACCGCTGCCCAACCGGCTGCTCGGCGCGGCGGCCGCGGTCCGTCTCGGCGAACTGTCCTATGCGCTGTACCTGTGGCATTGGCCGATCCTGATCTTCGTGCTGGCGCGGACCGGAGCCGCGACCGCCGGCCTCGGCGTCGGCCTGGGGGTGATCGGCGCGTCGCTGGTGCTCGCCTACCTGACGAACCGGTTCGTCGAGGAGCCGCTGCGGATGCGGTCCGGCCGCTCGGCGCGCGAGACACCCGTCCGCCCCCGCCACACCGGCCGGCTGGTCGCGGCGCTGGGCATCGCGGTGCTCGCGGTGTCGCTCGGGGAGCAGGTGGCGACCAGGGCCAATCCGCCGCGGGCGGTGACGGCGCTGGAACCGGTGCACTATCCCGGCGCGGAGGCGCTGGTCGGCGGCGCGAGCACGCCCGAGGCTCCGATGCGGCCGACCATGTACGAAGCTCCGGCGGACGCCGCCTACCCGTCTCGCGACGGCTGCATCGCGGACTGGGACACCCGCGACGTCATCACCTGCACCTACGGGGATGCCCACGCGGAGCGGACCCTCGCGGTGGTGGGCAGCTCGCACGCCGAGCACTGGGTGCCTGCCCTGGACCTGCTCGCTCGCGAGCACGCCTTCCGGGTCGAGGTGTATCTGAAGATGGGCTGCCCGCTGACGGTGGCGGCGGAGCCGATGTACAAGGGCGAAGCGAATCCGGATTGCCGCGACTGGTCGGTGGAGGTGATCGACCGCTTGGCCGTCGAACGCCCGGAGTGGGTCTTCACGACGGCGACCCGGCCGCGAGACGGCGACGGCGACGAGACCCCGGGCGACTACCTGGACGTCTGGGCCCGGCTGGCCGACCGTGGACTCAACGTGCTCGCCATTCGCGACACACCATGGCTGCGCCGCGACGGGGTGCGGTACCGGGCCATCGACTGCCTCGCCCAGCAGGGCGACCGGATCAGCTGCGGCATGCCGCGCGCGGCCGCGCTGAATGCCGTCAACCCGGCACTGGAGTTCGCCGCCTCGTTCCCCAACGTGTTCCCGGTGGATCTGTCCGACGCGCTGTGTGAACGCGACGTCTGCGCGGTCGCCGAGGGCAACATCCTCATCTACCACGACGAGCATCACCTCACCGCGAGCTATTCGCGCTCGCTCGCACCGGAACTCGGCAGGCGCTTGTCGCCGATCCTCGGCTGGTGGTGAAGCGGAATCAGTTCAGCCGCAACATGTCCGGCCAGGCCCGCGACCACGGCGCATGCGGTCGCGCGCAGCGCCAGAGGGTGACCGCGCGAGTAACGCCGGGAAATCCGAGCCGGGCGTCGACGTGCCCGATCGCGCTCACCTCCCCGCAGCGCGCCAGCACATCGGCCTCGGTGCCGCCCACCCACAGCACCGTGGTCGCCGTGTCCGGCGGGGCACCGAAGTATCCGAAACCGCGGTTCGGGCTGTACACGGCGGGCAAGCCGGATGCCGCGCGATCGACGTCCAGAGCGCTTGCCTGCCAATAGGAATCGGCGATCACCACCGTCACCGCCCGCTCCTGTTCGGGCAGCGCCCGGTACGCGGATGCCACACCCGTCGCGAGCTCCGGCCACCCGAATCGCCCGTATACCGCGATTTCCAGCCCCGCCTCGGCCTGGTCGGCGACCGGTTCGATGTCCGCCTCCGGACGCAGCGGCAGCGAGAACACCAGCAGTGCGGCGGAGATCGCCAGCACCGGGGTGGTGAGCAGCACCCGCGAGCGCCGCATATTCTCCGTCCAGCGCACCGCGCCCGCCGCGATCAGCACCCCATAGCAGCCCGCCGCGTAGTACGGACGTCCGTTGGTCGCGATGAAGACGACCACCAGCACCAGCGGCAACAGCCCGAGAAATCGGTAGGGCCGCCAGTTCTCCGCCCGCAACAGCGTCCACACGCCGTAGATCAGCAGTATGCCGCCGAGCAAGCCTGCCGAGGCGAGCGCCAGCGGCAGCCAGACAGCCCGGCCGCCGATCGTGGCCTGCTCGGCGGCGACCACACCACTCAGACGCAGCTGCGGCCAGCCGTGCGCCGCCTGCCACGCCAGGCTGGGTGCCGAGATCAGCGCGACGACCCCGCCGCCGTACCACAGCGCCGGGCGGCGCGGCAGCTCACGCGGCCCGTAGACCGCCACGCCGACCGCGAGCGCGATCCAGAAGAACGGGATCAACCACTTGACCTGCATATCCAGCGCGGTGACCAGCCCCGAGGCGAACAGCAGGCCGTCGCGGCGGGTGCGGACCCAGCGGACCACCAACCAGCTCACCACCACCCACAGCGCCGTGTCGATCGTGTTGGTGGCCAGCAGACTGCCCTGCACCAGTAGGAAGGGTGAGGTGGCGTAGGCGGCCGCGGTCAACATCTGCGCCGCGCGGCCGCCGCCGAACTCCCGGGCGATCTGCGCGGTCACCAGCACGGCCGCCACGGTGACCAGCACGGCCGGAAGACGCAGCGCCACCAGCGAACCGGGGGCGACCAGGTCCATCGTCCCAGCGATCGCGGGCAGCAGCGGCCCCTGGTCGGCGTAGCCGGCCGCGAGCCTGCGCCCGGCCGCGACGAAATACAGCTCGTCACCGAAGAATCCGTACTGCCCGATGGAGACGAGCAGCGCCAGCGCACCCAGCGCCGCCACCGCTCCCACGCCGCCGAGGGCGAACGGCGGTAGCGGTTCGCCGGAATCAGTCGGCCGCCGTGGAACATTCAGCACGTCGGTCATCTTCGCCTGCCTTCCGCGTCGCTGTGTCGAACAGCCCGCACAGATGCGCCGAGTAGGCGTCCATCGCGAAATCCGGCTCCCGCACGGCGCGCCCGGCCGCGCCGTCGATGGCGTCGCGGATCGACTTGGCCATCAGCAGCGGATCGAACTCGCCGAACTCCCCGGTGCGTTGTCCTTCGGTCATGATCTCGACCAAGGGGGCGATGATGTCACGCTCCCCGTCGGCGGAGGCGAATTTCGGTTTACCCTCCGCGTCCCGCAGATTCGTCACGACATCCACCAGCGCGGCCACGTAGGTGGTGTTCGCCGCGATGAAGCCGAGGTTCGATTCGAGGTAGGCCAGCAGGCTTGCGCGCGCCCCGGCCGCCGCGCCCACCCGCGGGGCGATGTACTCCGCGGCCGAGACGTACAGCTGGATGACCAGCTGCGTCATCAGGTCGTCCTTGCCCTCGAAGTGGTAGGAGATGACGCCTTTGGAGATTCCCGCACGCTCGGCGATGCGCGCCAGCGAGGCGTTGGTGTACCCGGCCTCGGAGATCACCTCCACCGCCGCGGCGATGATCTGCCTGCGCCGCGCCTCTTCGATGAACGACTTACGTTGGCCACCCGTATCAATTTCTGGTCGCATGGACAAATTTTAGCACGAGCGGCCTACCCTTCCGGACTAGCGCGCGGCGGCCCGGACCGCGTCGAACGGCGCCCGGTCGAAGATGATCCGGACATAGGTGATCCGTCCATCGACCACCGTGTGCCACTCCGCGCCAGGCGCGTTCGGCACCGGAACGGTCACGGTGTCGTACATCAGCAGCGTGGTGCGGTCATCGCCGAACGACGCGAGCAAGGTCGAGTCGGTGAGGATCCGGCTGAACGGTTCGAGGAAGTCGCGGAACGCCGCGGCGCCCGCGATCCGCCCGGCCGGTGCGTCACAGATGATGTCGTCGGCGACGTAGGTCATGGCGTTGCCGAAATCGTGTCCGGTCCAGGCGCGATAGAACGCCAGCGAGGTCCGCAGAGCGATGGGTTCCGACATTGTGTCTCCTTCCGGTGCGCATCGGCGCTTCGCCGTGCTGTAGGTAGTGACACCGGAAACCGGCCCGATGGAACGTCCGACGACGAACTGGCACCATCGACGGCGTGCAGCAGACGACCCTGGAGCGGGCATGCGCGGGCGACGAGTCGGCGTTTCGGATCCTCACCGACCCGTACCGGCGCGAACTGGAGCTGCACTGCTACCGCCTGCTCGGCTCGTTGACCGATGCCGAGGACATGGTGCAGGAGACCTTACTGGCGGCTTGGCGCGGCCTGCCGGGGTTCCAGCAGCGGTCATCGCTGCGCTCGTGGCTGTATCGCATCGCCACCAACCGGTGCCTCAACGCGCTGCGCGACGCCCGTCGCCGAATGCCGCCCGAGCCGGTGCCACCGTTCTCGCCGCCCGAAGCCACGCGCCGGGACGAGGTGCGCTGGTTGCAGCCATACCCCGACAGCAAGCTGGACATCGCCGACCCCGCGCCCGGTCCGGAGGCCCGCTACACGGCCACCGAAGCGGTCGAGCTGGCCTTCGTCATGGGGTTGCAGCGACTCTCGCCGCGCCAAGCCGCGACCCTGGTGCTGCGCGATGTTCTCGGTTTCCCCGTCGCCGAGGTGGCCGACCTCCTCGGCGTCACGCCTACCGTGGTCAAGGGACAGCTGCAACGCGCACGAGCGTCGCTCGACCGGCATCGGGGTCGAACAATCCCGCGCCCAGCCGCTCCCGACGAATACGATGTCGCACGCCGCTTCGCCTCGGCATACCTCTCGGGCGACGTCGACGGCGTGATCGCGCTGCTCACCGACGACGCGTGGCTTTCGATGCCGCCCGCGCCGCACGAGTATCACGGCCCGGCCGCTATCGCGGAATTCCTGTCCGCTTCCTTCGCCTACCGTGGTGAGCGCCGCATCCACCTGGTGCCGACGGGAGCCAACGGCCTGCCCGCGTTCGGCGCATACCTCGACGACGCACTGCGACCGGTCGCGACTCCGGCCGGCCTGATCGTGCTCACTCCCGCGGGCAACCGCATCGGCAGGATCACCCGTTTCCATCTCGACGCTCTCTATCCGCGGTTCGGCCTGCCCGACCGCTTGCCGGCCGGCCCGCCGCCCGAGTGACCGGCGCGATTGCGCTCCGGCACGAACGGCGAAAGGGCCGCGCCTCCGAGGAGACGCGGCCCTTCGCGGTCCGGCGAACCTCTACAGGTACTGACCGGTGTTCGACTCGGTGTCGATGGCGCGGCTGGCGCTGGCGTTCTTGCCGGTGACCAGCGTGCGGATGTAGACGATCCGCTCACCCTTCTTGCCCGAGATGCGGGCCCAGTCATCCGGATTCGTGGTGTTGGGCAGGTCCTCGTTCTCGGAGAACTCGTCCACGATCGAATCGTAGAGATGCTGGATGCGCAGGCCGGGGTTGCCGGTGTCGAGCACCGCCTTGATGGCGTACTTCTTGGAGCGGTCCACGATGTTCTGGATCATGGCGCCGGAGTTGAAGTCCTTGAAGTACAGGACCTCTTTGTCACCGTTGGCGTAGGTGACCTCCAGGAAGCGGTTGTCCTCGCTTTCGGCGTACATCCGGTCGACGACCCGTTCGATCATCGCGCGGATGCACAGGTTCTTGTCGCCGCCGAACTCGGCCAGGTCGTCGTCGTGCAGCGGCAGGTGCTCGGTGAGGTACTTCGAGAAGATGTCCTGCGCCGACTCCGCGTCGGGACGCTCGATCTTGATCTTCACGTCCAGGCGGCCCGGCCGCAGGATCGCCGGATCGATCATGTCCTCACGGTTGGAGGCGCCGATCACGATGACGTTCTCCAAGCCCTCGACACCATCGATCTCCGACAGCAGCTGGGGCACCACCGTGGTCTCGACGTCGGAGGAGACGCCCGAGCCGCGGGTGCGGAAGATCGAGTCCATCTCGTCGAAGAACACGATCACCGGCGTGCCCTCGGACGCCTTCTCGCGAGCCCGCTGGAAGATGATCCGGATGTGGCGCTCGGTCTCGCCCACGAACTTGTTCAGCAGCTCGGGGCCCTTGATGTTCAGGAAGTAGGACTTGGCCTCCTTGGCATCCTCACCGCGCGCCTCGGCGATCTTCTTGGCCAGCGAGTTGGCCACCGCCTTGGCGATGAGCGTCTTGCCGCAACCGGGGGGACCGTAGAGCAGCACGCCCTTCGGCGGACGCAGCGCGTACTCGCGGAAGAGGTCCTTGTGCAGGAAGGGCAGCTCCACCGCGTCGCGGATCTGCTCGATCTGCCTGCCGAGACCACCGATGTCGCCGTAGTCGACGTCGGGCACCTCCTCCAGCACGAGGTCCTCGACCTCGGCCTTGGGGATGCGCTCGAAGGCGAATCCGGCTTTGGTGTCCACCAGGAGCGAGTCGCCCGGCCGCAGCTTGCGAATGGGGGAATCGGGGTCGTCCAGGTCGTCCATCTCGGCGACCTTCGCCAGCGGGCCTGCCAGCCACACCACGCGCTCCTCGTCGGCATGGCCGACGACCAAGGCGCGACGTCCGTCGTCGAGGATCTCCCGGAGGGTGCCGATCTCGCCGACCGCGTCGTAGTGCCCGGCCTCGACGACCGTGAGCGCCTCGTTGAGGCGGACGGTCTGACCGTATTCGAGCGTCGAGGTCTCGATGTTCGGTGAACACGTCAACCGCATCTTGCGACCCGAAGTGAACACGTCGACCGTCTGATCGTCGTACACACCGATCAGAATGCCGTATCCGCTCGGCGGCTGACCCAGCCGATCGACCTCCTCGCGCAGCGCCACCAACTGCTGGCGCGCTTCCTTGAGGGTGTCCATCAGCTTCGTGTTGCGAATGGTCAGCGAATCGATGCGGGCTTCCAATTCCCGTGTGCGATCCGGCGAGTCGGCGAGTTGCCTTCGGAGTGCAGCCGCTTCGGCGCGTACCGCCTCGAGCTCTCTCCAGGCCGCCGAATCCGAATTCTCGATGGGGCTCATGTGCTGCTCCTCCCAGTCCCGGTCTATCAACGCTACCGGGCGCGACCCGTTCTCGCTTTCCGACATGGTTTCGTGGTGATCACATCTGGGCCGCGATCAGCGGCCGGACCACCATGTTAGCCTGCCCTAACCCGACCCAGGCGAGCCTGCTCGCCGCCCGAGCCGAAAGGTTGCCACCATGCTCCTTCCCGCGAGAACCCTGCGTGTTTCCCTTGCCACCGCCGCCGCGGCGCTGGCGATCTCCGGCGCGTTGGCGGCGTGCGGCTCCGACGACGACTCTTCCACCAGCGCGGCGACCTCCGCCACCATCAGCGCCGCCGCGTCGGGTACCCATGATCACGGCGACCATGCGGCCGGCGCGCCGACCGCCGAGACCTTGCAGGCGATGCTGGTCAGGCTCGCCGATCCGAACGTACCCACCGCGGAGAAGTCCAAGCTGATCGTCAACGGTGACAAGCGCACCGCGAACATCGACCAGATGAACGCGGGCCTGCAGGGCTACACGCTGACCTTCGCCGTCGCCGACCTCACCACCCAGGGCAACACCGCGAACGCGCAGGTGACCATCAGCTCGCCGCACGGCGCCGCCCCGGCCGTACCGCTGACCTGGGAAAACGTCGACGGCACCTGGAAGCTGTCGGACGCGAGCGGCTGTCTGCTGCTCGGCTTCGCGCAGGCGCCCTGCGTCCCGGTCTGAGTCCGGCACGCCGATCACCCCCGTCGCCCTGCCGCGCTCAACCCTTCGACGGCCTGCGCTGCGGCTTGGGCGTGACGGTGCCCTCGGCGAGCCTGCGGGCGCTGACCAGGAAGGCGGTGTGACCCTGCATGCGATGTTCGGGCCGCACGGCCAGGCCGACCACGTGCCACGGGCGCACCAGCGACTCCCAGGAGCGCGGCTCGGTCCAGCACTCCTGCTCGCGCAGCGCTTCGACCACCTTGGACAGCTGCGTCACGGTGGCCACGTAGACGATCAGCACGCCGCCGGGCACCAGCGCCTTCGACACCGCCGGTAGCGCGTCCCACGGCGCGAGCATGTCCAGCACGGCGCGGTCGACCGGCTCTCCGGTGTAGTCGGCCACGTCGCCGACGGTCAGCGACCAGTTCGCCGGGCGCTCGCCGAAGAACGTCTCCACGTTGCGGACCGCGTGCTCGGCGTGATCGGCGCGGATCTCGTAGGACACCACCTGTCCCTGCGGCCCGACCGCCCGCAGCAGCGAGCAGGTCAGCGCGCCGGACCCCGCGCCCGCCTCGAGCACGCGGGCGCCGGGGAACACGTCGCCCTCGTGCACGATCTGCGCGGCGTCCTTGGGGTAGATCACCGCGGCCCCGCGCGGCATGGACAGCACGTAGTCGATCAGCAGCGGACGCAGCGCGAGGTAGGGCGTGCCGTTGGTGGAGTGCACCACGCTGCCCTCGTCGGCGCCGATCAGGCTGTCGTGCTTGATCCCGCCGCGATGGGTGTGGAACTCCTTGCCCGGCTCCAAGACCACCGTGTACAGGCGCCCCTTGGCATCGGTCAGCTGCACCCGGTCACCGATGGTGAATGGCCCGGTCCGTCTGGCCGTCATGAATCTCCGTTCCGCTGGTTGGAATCCGTGCTGTCCGGCACCGGCGTGTCGGTACCGCCGGATAGCCTGCCAGGTATGTGCTCGCCCGTGTCCACGCCCCCTGCCGACGACGCGCGGACCTCCGAGCCCGACGCGACGGCGAGCCGCGCCCGGCCCGCGCTGTCGCCTTCCCGGGCAATGGATTTCAAGCAGTGTCCGCTGAAATACCGGTTCCGGGCGATCGATCGGATACCGGAGCAACCGTCGGTGCACGCGGTGCGCGGCACGGTGGTCCACGCCGTGCTGGAGGATCTCTACGGGCTGCCCGCGGCCGAGCGCGTGCCCGAGCGCGCCGAGGCCCTGGTCCCCGCGGCGTGGGCGCGGGTGCGTACCGAGCAGCCGGAGGTCGCGGAGCTGATCGCCGGCGAGCGGCTCGACGTCTTCCTCGGCGAGGTGCGCGCACTGGTGCGCCGCTACTACCGGCTGGAGGATCCGACGCGTTTCGACCCGGAATCGCGCGAGGCGCGGGTGGAGGTCGAACTCGCCGACGGCGCGCTGCTGCGCGGCTTCGTCGACCGGATCGACATCGCGCCGAGCGGCGCCCTGCGCGTCGTCGATTACAAGACCGGTCGCGTACCGGGGCCGACGCACGAGACCAAGGCGCTGTTCCAGCTGAAGTTCTACGCGCTGGTGGTCCTGCGCACCCGCGGCCTGGTGCCCGCCCAGCTACGGCTGATCTACCTGGCCGACGAGCAGATCCTCACCTACGCCCCCGACGAGGAGGAGCTGCTGCGCTTCGAGCGCACGCTCTGCGCGCTGTGGGCGGCCATCTTGGAGGCGGGCCGCACCGGAGACTTCCCGCCGAACACCGGCCGGATGTGCTCGTACTGCGACTACAAGCCGCTGTGCCCGGCGTTCGGCGGCACGCCACCCCCCTACCCCGGCTGGCCGAGCGGCGGCGCGGCCGAGTCTCCGGACGAGACCCTGGCCGACGCCGTCTCGGACTGATCCCGCGGCACGGGGCCGGGCACGCGGCGTGCGGCTCGGATCTCGGCCGCGAGTCGCCTCAGGCGGTGAAGTCGTGGAACAACAGCACCGAAAGCCCCAGCCCCACCGCGAGATTCACGACCGCCGCCGATCCGAACACCGCGACCGGCCGCCAGCCCGCTTCGCGCAGCCCGCGCAGCGAGAACTCCAAGCCGATCGAGACGAACGCGAAGATCAGGAACCAGGTGCGCAGATCGTTGACGATCGCGATGTGCGCAGCGCCCGACTTCTTGTCCGCCGATTGCAGGTACAGCGTGCCGATGATCGAGGCCGCGACGAAGCCGATTACGAACTTCGGGAACCGCTCCCAGAACTGGCGCGCGGAGGGCCGCACCGCGCCGGGCACGCGCTCGACGCGCAGCGTGAAGTACGCGGTCAGCGCGATCGCGACGACGCCGATCAGTGCGTTCTGCGTGGTCTTCACGATCGTGGCGATCTGCAGTGCCTGCTCCCCCGCGATCGCGCCCGAGGCCGCGACCGCCGCGGTGGTGTCGATATTGCCACCGATCCAGGCGCCCGCGACCGCGTCCGGCAACCCCAGCACCTCCGCCAGCCAGGGCAGCAGGAAGATCGAGGGCAGCGCGAAGACGATCACCAGCGACGCCGCGTAGGCGATCTGCTCGCGCCGCGCCTGCACCGCGCCCGCCGCGGCGATGGCCGCGCTGACACCACAGATCGACACCGCCGAGGACAGCAGCGCGCGCAGCTTGTCGTCCAGGCCGAGCCGCCCGCCCAGCCACCATGTGAACCCGAATACGGCCGTGATCAGCAGCAGCGCTTGCACGATCGACGGGCCCGCGGCGGTGACGAGGATCTTCAGGTTGATCGACGCGCCGAGCAGCACCACGCCGGTCTTGATGAAGAACTCGGTGCGGAAGCCCCCCGAAAGCCGATCGCGCAGGGCGAGTTTCGTCAATACGAGGTTGCCGATCAAGCCGAGCGCGATGGCGTACACCGGGTATTCGATCGACTTGGCGACCCGCTGGAACGGCGTGTCCACCGACCACCGCGGGACGTGCGTCTCGAAGTACCGGGTGAGGGCGCCGAGCACGATCACGACGACGATGCCGGCCGCGATGGCGGCGGCCGTCGGACGGGGGACCGCCTGCAGCGCTTCGGTTTCCGAGGATGGCACCTCGGCACGTCCCGCCGCGGGCCTGTTCTCGGTCAGGGCGTTCGGTTCGTTCGCCGCTCCGGCGCCGGTCTCGGCCATCACGGCACCAGCCAGTCCGGAATCGCGCCGAGCAGGACCAGCGCGATCAGCACCAGCCCGGCGATCGCCGCCAGCCAATCCTCGTTCCAGGTGAAGGTGCTGCCCGACTGCTCCTCGGGTGGTGACTGTGACACGGGGACTCCTTGCGTTTCCTCATCGAGAGGCCGCACGGTAGCAACACGCGGTCACAGCGCACACCGATTGCGCTCAGCCTGAGCGGATCAGGCGTATCGGACGAATCCGGCGTTCAGAATGCGCGGCAGGAGCGAATGTCGGTGGCCAGGATGGCTTTGGCGCCCAGATCGGCCAGCTGGTCCATCAGCTCGTTGCTCTGTTTGCGCGGAACGAGCGCACGCACGGCCATCCAGCCGGTATCGGCCAGCGGCGCGACGGTGGGCGACTCCAACCCGGGGGTGATGACGAACGCGTCGTCGAGCAGTTCCTTCGGGCAGTCGTAGTCCAGCATGACGTACTGCTGGGCGAAGACCACGCCCTGGATCCGGGCGACGAGCTGGTTGCGCGCCCGGTCGCCCTGGTCGGCGTCCTTGCGTTCGACCAGCACACCCTCCGAATCGCACAGCGATTCACCGAAGGCCACCAGATTGTGCTGGCGCAGCGTGCGCCCCGAGCCGACGACATCGGCGATCGCGTCGGCGACGCCGAGCTGGATGGAGATCTCCACCGCGCCGTCGAGGCGGATCACCTCGGCCTCGATGCCCCGGCGGCGCAGATCGCTCAGCACCAGGTTCGGGTAGGAGGTGGCGATCCGCTTGTCGTAGAGGTCCTCCACCTTCCACTCCCGCCCGGCGGGGGCGGCGTAGCGGAAGGTGGAGCGGCCGAACCCGAGCGCGAGTCGTTCCTGCACCGGCGCGCCGGAATCCAGCGCGAGATCACGTCCGGTGATCCCGAGATCGAGTTCTCCGGAGCCGACGTAGATGGCGATGTCCTTGGGCCGCAAGAAGAAGAACTCGACCTGGTTGGCCGGGTCGAGAACGGTCAGATCACGCGAATCGGTGCGCTTGCGATAGCCCGCTTCGGTAAGGATCGAGACGGCGGATTCGGACAGGGCGCCCTTGTTGGGAACTGCGACGCGCAGCATGGGAGGAGTCCTTTCGGGAGGAGAAACGGGGTGTCGGACGGCCGTCACAGATGTCGGTACACGTCCTCGAGCTTCAGCCCGCGGCCCACCATCAGCACCTGCACCCAATACAGCAGCTGGGAGATCTCCTCGGCGAGCGACTCGTCGCTCTCGTGTTCGGCGGCCAGCCACACCTCACCGGCCTCCTCGAGCACCTTCTTACCCTGGGTATGCACGCCGGCGTCCAGCGCGGCAACGGTTCCGGACCCCTCGGGGCGGTTGACCGCACGATCCTGCAGCTCGGCGAACAGGGATTCGAAGTTCTTCACGATGAGCCATTGTTTCAGACCCGGATGCGGGCCCGTTGCTCCGGCCCACTATGGCCGGGAACGGCGACCGCCCGGTTCCTCCGCCCCGGGCGGGGTGCGGAGGAACCGGGCGGAGGGCGCCTAGTTCGCGGCGAGCAACGCCTGCAGATCGGCGACCGCCGTACGGAGGTGGTCGGCGAAGGCGTACATCTGGTCGGCGACCGGCTTCGGGGTGGCCAGATAGAGATTCCAGCGGTCCGGCAGCAGGACGTAGGCGATGCCGATGCACCGGGAGCTGGTGGATCCGAAACCGAAGTAGCGGATGTTGACCGACGGCGCGGAGCTGGTGCTCAGGTAGTCGTCGCGCATGATCGTCCAGCCCGGGCTGTCGTAGAGCGGGATCGGGTCGGTGACGCCCAGCTCCGCGCCGCGACGGCGCTGGATCCACTGCAGCTCCCATAGGTGCTGCTCGGGGGCGGCCCCGGTCTGGCACTGCTTGGCCCGTTCCACGTGCGCGGCCGCCGCCGTCCGCGCCGCGGCGAGCCGGGCCTCGGCGCCCGCGTCCGGGTCCTGCATCGCGTCCACGAAGGCGATCATCTCCGGGGTGACCACCCGCATGGCCTCGGTGCGGCCGTTGCGGTACTGCCTGGTCGCGATGGACTCGTAGGTGGCGCCGGTGAGCCCTTTGCTGCGCCGATGGGCGAGCTGGTAGCTCAGTTGCGCGAACGCGTCCGGTGAGATGCCCAACGCCTTGGCCGCGGTGGTGCCGAAGTCCGGGAACGACAGCGTCTGGGTGGCGTTCTCCGCGGCGTACCGGGCGAAGGCGGCGCCCGCCGCCGCGATATCGCCGCGCTGCGCCTCGTCCAGCACGAACTCGATCGGCTCCACCGCGGGCAGGCCCTGGGCCTGCGCGCCGGAGCGCGTGGCGTGTTCCTGCACCGGGGTCTCCAGCAGGGCGTCCACGAACGAGAGGATCGTGGTGCCGTCGAGTCCGCAGTGTTCGACGTTGATGCCCGCCTGGCCGTCGTCGAAGACGATGAAGGATACCGATTTGTCGAACCACCGGTTCGCACTGTCACCGTGCAGCAGCTCGTCGCAGGCGTGCAGTTCGTCGCGCGGGGCGAAGTCCTCGAGGCAGACGGCGAACAGCGCGGTCTCGATGGTGTCCAGCGCCGCGGCGTTCGCCGGTTCGGCCAGCAGCCGCTGCCTGCTCTGCGCCCACTCCGCGCGGGCCTTGGTGGTGAGCTGACCGACGGCGGTGTCGGTGCGGGCCGGGCGGGCGCCCGCCTTCAGCACCGCGCGCAACCCGTCGGCGAGATCCTCCGGCGAGTACGGCGCTCCGTCCGGTCCGATCACGTCCATCCGGAACGGGCTGCCGTGGAAGAACACCACGATGTGCCGGGCCTGCGAGGGGCCCGGCCATTCCTCGCTGTAGGGGACCCGCACGGTGTCCTGCTCCACACCGGGGATCCTGGTCTCGGAGAACAGATACTTGTTCTGCCACATCGACAGCTGCTGTCCGCGCTGGGTCACCGGCGGGACGGTCTCCTGGTCCAGCGCCAGCTTGTAGTCCACGGCGGCGGAGATGATGCCCGCCGCGCGGTCCACCTGGGTGGCGGCCGTGGAGGCGGCCAAGGCGGTGTCGTCCCGGAACAGGAAGAAGAAGTTCGCGTTGAGAGCGATCCGGTCCCGCCTGCCCAGGTACCGCGACGGCCAGAACAGGTCCAGCCAGCTGCCGACACCGGGCGTCGCGTCGTACTCCGCGAGCGCCGCGTGCAGCGTGCGCCCCGGCCCGTCGGGTCGCAGCAGGTCGTCGACCGCCGCCCGGGTGGCGGCGAGTTCGTCGGCGGTCAGCAGCGGCTCGCACCACTGCAGGAACCGCCCACAGCTGTCCTCCAGCGTCGGCAGGGGCACCCGGGGCAGGTGGTCGTCGGCGGCGAAGGTGCGTTCGGTCAATGCGAGTCCTCGGTGTCGGCGTGATGTTTCGGCAGCGGCCTGGACACGTACAGGTTGGCATACAACCATCCCTGGTCTTCCCGGCCGGTCGTGTCGATTCCGTTGGCGGACAGGGTGTTCAGCACCTGCGCCTGCTCGGCCGGTGCGGCGAACCTGCGTTGCTCGTACAACCCCGGCGCCTGCTCGGTCCGGTAGCCGAGCGCGGCGAGTTCCGCCTCGATCGGTGCGAAGTCGAACATGCGCAATACGAAGTGTGCCATCCACGGCCGCCTGCGGGGGTGCGCGGTGGCCACGCGAGTCAAGGTCTTCTCGGTGACGTAGCCGATACAGCCGGTGGAGACGACCAGATCGGCGGTCGCCAGCAGGGCGCGCTGTTCGTCGGTCGGTTCGCCGGACTCCAGGTCGGCGTGCACCACGTCGTGCAGGAGCCCGGCCTCCCGCGCGTAGTCGAGGGCGGGGCGGGAGGCGTCCATGCCGAGGAAACGCACGTCGTCCGCCACGGCCCGCGCCGCGACGCGGGCCAGATCGCGCCGGATCAGACCGGCCCGATCGATGTCGGCCACGGCGTAGTGCTCGGCCAGTTCGCCGATCGTGGTGTCGAAACGCAACAGCGCCGCGTTCACGCCGTAGGAGCAGCCGATGTCGAGCACGGTCGGCACGGCGACCCGCGCGGAGGCGCGGAACTCCCGAATCTGCTGCTGGAAGAACGGTTTCGCCAGTTCCGGAATGCGGTAGTCCAGATCGGACATGCGCGCGTAGTACGCGCGCGGATCGGGGCGGTCGTAGATGTCGTCGAAAGACGCTTTCCCGGTCGTGTGTAACGGCACTGGCACTGTCGGTCCTCTCGGGTCGAGCTCGGTCAGTCGAGCCGTTCGGCTCAGTCGAGCAGTCGATCGCCCCGCACGGCGGCGGCCGCGGCGGCTAGGTGGTCGGGAAGCACGCGGCCGAACAACTGCCGGGTACGTTCCACCGTGCCGACCATTCCGGGACGATCGGTGTAGGCGAAAATGGCCGAATGGCGCTGGCGCGCACCGCGCACGGGTGACACGCGGTGCAACGAGAAGCGACCCTGGAACAGCTGCAGGTCGCCCGGGCGCAGTTCGAGCCGCTGGACGAAACGTTCGCCGTTGCCGGTCAGCACGGCGCGGACGTCGTCGAGGTTTTCCGCCTCGGGTGTGCGGATAGCGGGGCAGTACTCGAAGACGCCACCGTCCTCGGCGGGCTGGGTCAGCATCGAGACGGTGAATTCGTTCGTGTCGAAATGCCAGGGATGCGACATACCCGGCGCGACGACGTTGAGGCACAGTCCGGCGAGCGGATCGGCGAACTCGTGCAATTCGGCCAATCCGAAGCAGTCGGCGACGAACCGCTGGAACAGCTCGTCGGTGTAGAGCCGGTGGATCAGCGCGTCGGCCGGGATGCGGTCGCGCGGCACGAAGGCATTACCCCGCTCCAGCACGATCCGGCCCGGATGATTCTCCGGCAGTTCGGCGTCCAGGGGAATGTTGTAGGCGTTGACCCGCTCGACCTCGTAGTGCGCGTGCGGAGCCATCAGCTCACCCTGGGTCCGCAGGGTCTCGGTGAGTTCCGGGCGAACGAACCCGCGCAACACGGTGCAGCCGGTGTCGGCCAGTTCCGCACGGGCGCGCCGGACCGCTTCCCGCAGCGCGGGCCCGTCCGGATCCGCCAGGGGATACTGTGCGATATCTACGATCTCGTCGAGTACGCCCAACGCTGCCATGGCGTCATTTTGGTGGACCCGTCGCCGACACGCCCGGGATTCGGCGAGATTGCCGGTGATCACGGTCACACCTATTATCTGCGCGCACTCCCGTTGCGGCACAGTAACTCTCGGTTCACATCGGCGCGCAACGGCGCGCAGCGGCGCGGCGGGCGATTCGCCCGAACAGCTCAACGACGTACGCGCAGAGCGTGTTCGAGATCCGCGACGGTCAGCCCGATCAGTGAATCCCGGAACATCCGTCCCGGCGCGTGCGGCACCGGGATCTCGCACGGGACCACCATCAGCGCACAGCCCGCGGCCTGCGCCGCACGGGCGCCGGTGGGCGAGTCCTCCACCGCCACACAGTGTTCCGGATCCAGTCCGAGCAGTTCGGCGGCGCGCAGGTAGACATCCGGCTCCGGCTTGCCGTGCGCCACCTCGTCGCCGCAGACCGAGACGTCGAAGAAGTCGCGCCCCAGGGTGTCCAGACCGAATTCCGTGAGCGACCGCTTGGTATTGGTGACGAGCGCACTCGACAACCCCGCCGCGCGAACCATGGCCAGTGCGTCCTTCGCACCCGGCCGCCACGGGATCGGGCCGGTCATCAATTCGGTCACCCGCCGTTCCAGGAACTCCCCCGCCGCCCGCAGTGAGTCGGGCGTGGGCGCGATGCCGAGACCGGTGAACATGATCCGCAGAGCGTTCGGGCCCGACGCCCCGATCAGCGCGTGCCGGATCGCGTCGGTCATCTCGCGGCCGTGCTCGCGCGCCAGTTCGCGCACCGCGACGTCCCAGAGTTTCTCCGAGTCCAGCAGCGTGCCGTCCATGTCCCAGAGCACTCCGGCCAATCGCGCTGTCACGTTCGGTCCTTCTCCTAGATCTCGTCCATGTCATGGGCACAGCTCGGCGGGCGGTCCGCGCCCCACCGCGAAGTGCGCCCACGGAACCGTACCGCCGGGCGAAGCCCCGCTCACCCGTACAGCCGGATGGCCCGGGTGCTGCCCGGCGTTCGTCCATCGTGCCGCGTGAGGCGGAGGTAGCTACCCGAAGCGCACCGTCGGGTGCGCCCCCACGCCGAGCCCGAGCAAGGGCCGCGCCCGATCGGTGCGGTCACGGCGAAGTCGCCCACAGCAGGCGCCGACCGCGATGAGGAACCGGTCTAGGTGCCCGACGCGGCGATCTGCAGCTTGGCACTGTCCCCGACGACCTCGATCCATCGGTTCTCGGAGGTCGTCGTGCCGTTCTTCAGGGTATAGGTCAGCGCGACCACCGCCCGGTTCGCACCGTTCTGCGTGACCGAGCCCACGCTCACCGAGCGGATGGAGCCCCAGAAGTTCACGTAGGAGTCGTAACCGGTCTTCGACTGGTATCCAGGGGCGAGCTGTGTCCAGGCGCCGGAGACGTTGGCGGGCAGCATGCCGTAATAGCCCTGGATGAACGAGGCGATCCGGTCGGGCGTCGGCGGCCCGGACGGCGCGGTCGTCGCGGTGGCGGTGGGGCCGGTGGTGGTCGGGGCGGGGCCCGACGTGGTGGGCTGGGGGGTGGTGGCGGGCGGCGGGGTGGTGCTCGGTGCCGGATTCGTCGTCTGCGCGGGCGGGGCGGTTCCCGGTGGGGGCGGGGGCGGCGGCGCTCCTGCGGAAGTGGTCGCGGGCACGGGCACGGGAGCGGGCGCCGGGGAGGAGGACGCCTGAGCCGGGGGTTGGGCGGGAGCTTGGGCCGGGGCCGGTCGCGGCTGCGATCCGGCCGAGTCGGCCGTCGACGGCGCGTTCTCGGGCGCCCCGGCGGCCGGCGGCACCGCCGACGACGTCGCCGCGTCGCCGCCCTCGCTGTCGACGGTGGTGAGCGTCGCGATGATGGCGACCAGGATCAGCACCCCGACCACCGCGGCGACTTCCACGGCGATCAACCGGCCGCGCTGCCTGCCCCGCAGCACGCCCGGCAACGTCGCCGCTCGCCCGGGCCGCCTCGGCGCCGGCGGCGGCGTGACCGATTGCGGCGGGAACGGACTCGGCCCGGCGAAGGGCACGACAGCGGTGACCTCGTCGTCCACCGGCTGCTCCGGCGATACGGCGGCGGCTCGGCCGGGCAGGACGGTCGTCGCCGTGGCGGGGGCGGGAATCACCTTGGTCACCGCTACGGGCAATTGTGGATTCCGGCCCGCCGCAACGGCTTCGAGGACCGCTTTCGCCTCCCGCATGGTCGGGCGGTCGGCGACGGACGGAGCGAGCAGGTACATCAGCACCGGCCCCAGCGGGCCCGCGGCCTCGGGGGGCGGGATCTCCCCCCGCGCGACCGCGTGCAGCAGGGCGAGCGGGTTGTCGCCCTCGCCGAAGGGCGGGGTGCCCTGCACCGCCGCGTACAGCGTCGAACCGAGGGCGAAGACATCGGAAGCCGGTTCCGGATCCTCGCCGCGCGCCACCTCCGGCGACAGATAGGCCGGCGTCCCGGCGAGGAAGCCGGTGGCCGTGACCGTCACGTCGCCGACCGCGCGGGAGATGCCGAAATCGGTGATCTTGACCGTGCCGTCGTCGGCGACCAGCAGGTTCGCCGGCTTCACGTCCCGGTGCATGATCCCCGCGTCGTGCGCGGCGGCCAGGGCGCTCGCCGCTTGCGCGCCGATCTCGGCGACCTCGATCGGCGGCAGCGTCCGATTGCCCGACAGTTTGGTCGCCAGGCTCGGCGCGTCCATGTACTCCATGACCAACCAGGGCTGGCCGTCCTCCTCGGCCACGTCGAACACGGTGATGGCATTCGGATGGTGCAGCCGGGCGGCGATCCGCCCCTCCCGCATGGCACGTCGCTTCGCCTCCAGCGCCGCCGACCCGGACAGTCCGGGACCGAGCAACACCTGTTTGACCGCGACGGCGCGCTGCAACCGGACATCGGTCGCTCGCCAGACCACACCCATGGCGCCGGTGCCGATCGGATCCGTGAGCCGGTACCGTCCCGCGATCAATCGATCCGCCGTCATGGTGGTGTGCCTCTCCTACTCACGCGCCTAGCCGTTTCGCACTCCGCGCGTAAGTCCGCCAAGAACTCCGAAGGCGTACGCGCCGAGGTGCTTCGCACCACTGAGCAGGGAAGCGAACGCATCCGCCGACTGCTCCGGATGCAGTTACAACGCCTTCGACAATGGCACATCCACCCGACAGACATCCACCTCCCGGCGCTGGCCCGGGCGATCGCCCAGGTCAACACCGCGCGCCCGCGCGCCATGACGCGCCGACGCGCACCCGATTCGCGCGAGAACCGGCATCCGGCCAGGTAGCAAAGGCCCTTGGCACGAGAGCATTTCGCTATGGCTCGCGGCCCGCCGCACGCCTACGCGTTGAAGTACTTCGCCTCCGGATGCAGCAGCACGAAGGCGTCGGTGGACTGCTCCGGATGCAGCTGCAGCTCCTCCGACAACACCACGCCGATACGATCGGCCTCGAGCAGGTCGACCAGCTTGGCGCGGTCCTCCAGGTCGGGGCAGGCGCCATAGCCGAAGGAGTAACGCGCGCCGCGGTAACCGAGCTTGAAGTACTCCAGCACGTCCGCCGGGTCGGACTCGGCGACCGCGTGACCCTCGAGCACCAGTTCCTCGCGGATGCGCCGGTGCCAGTACTCGGCGAGCGCCTCGGTGAGCTGGACGCCGATGCCGTGCACCTCCAGGTAGTCGCGGTAGCTGTCGCCCGCGAACAGTTCGTTGGCGAAGTCGGCGATCGGCTGACCCATGGTGACCAGCTGGAACGGCAGGACGTCGACCTGACCGGTCGTGCGGGCGTAGTCCCGGGAACGGATGAAGTCGGCGATGCACAGGAAACGGTCGCGCTGCTGACGCGGGAAGGTGAACCGGTACCGTTCCGGCGCGTCGGGCTCCGGTTCGGTGAGCACGATGACCTCGTCGCCTTCGGACACCGCGGGGAAGTAGCCGTACACCACCGCGGCGTGCTGCAACACGCCTTCGGTGCTCAACCGGTCCAGCCAGGCGCGCAGGCGGGGCCTGCCCTCGGTTTCCACCAGTTCCTCGTAGCTCGGTCCGTCGCCGCCCCGCTGCCCGCGCAGGCCCCACTGGCCCAGGAACAGCGCCCGCTCGTCCAGCAGACCCGAGTACTCGTGCAGGGCAAGACCTTTCACCAGCCGCGTGCCCCAGAACGGCGGCACCGGCACCGGCAGATCGGCCGCGACGTCGGAGCGCTCGGGCACCACGACGGGCACCTCGGCCGCCCGGCGCTCCGCGGCGATCCGCTTGGAGCGCTCGTGGCGCGCTTTGCGCTCGGCCGCCCGCTCCCGCTCGGCGACGGCTTCCGGGCTGTCCGGGTCCGCTTCGCCGCCGCGCTTGCGGGTCATGATGTCGTCCATCAGCCGCAGGCCCTCGAACGCGTCGCGCGCGTAGTGCACGTCGCCCTCGTACACCGCGGTGAGATCGTTCTCCACGTACGACCGGGTGAGGGCCGCGCCGCCGAGCAGCACGGGGAACTGCTCGGCCACGCCCTTGGCGTTGAGTTCCTCGAGGTTCTCCTTCATCACCACCGTCGACTTCACCAGCAGGCCGGACATGCCGATGACATCGGCCTTCTTGTCCACCGCCGCGTCCAGGATGGTGGCGATCGGCTGCTTGATGCCGAGATTGACCACCTCGTAGCCGTTGTTCGACAGGATGATGTCCACCAGGTTCTTGCCGATGTCGTGCACGTCGCCCTTGACGGTGGCCAGCACGATGCGGCCCTTGCCGCTGTCGTCGGTGGCCTCCATATGCGGCTCCAGGTACGCGACGGCGGCCTTCATCACCTCGGCGGACTGCAACACGAACGGCAGCTGCATCTGACCGGAGCCGAACAGCTCACCGACCGTCTTCATCCCGGCGAGCAGGGTCTCGTTGATGATCTGCAGCGGTGGCACCTCGGTCATGGCCGCGTCGAGGTCGGCCTCCATCCCCGCTCGTTCACCGTCGACGATCCGTCGCTCCAGCCGCTCGAACAGCGGCAGCGCGGCCAGTTCCTCCGCACGCGACGCCTTCGACGAGGAGGTGGAGACGCCTTCGAACAGCGCCATCAGCTTCTGCAGCGGGTCGTAGTCCTCGGCGCGACGGTCGTACACCAGATCCAGCGCGGTTTCGCGCTGCTCGTCCGGGATCCGGCTGATCGGGAGGATCTTCGAGGCGTGCACGATCGCGGAGTCCAGACCGGCCTCGACGCATTCGTGCATGAAGACCGAGTTGAGCACCTGCCGGGCCGCCGGGTTGAGACCGAAGGAGATGTTGGACAGACCCAGGGTGGTCTGCACCCGGGGATGGCGGCGCTTGAGCTCGCGGATGGCCTCGATGGTCTCCAGCCCGTCGCGGCGCGACTCCTCCTGGCCGGTGCCGAGGGTGAAGGTGAGCGTGTCGATGATGATGTCGCTCTCCGACAGCCCCCAGTTGCCGGTGATGTCGGCGATCAACCGCTCGGCGATCTCCACCTTCTTCGCCGCGGTGCGGGCCTGGCCCTCCTCGTCGATGGTCAGCGCCACCACCGCGGCGCCGTGCTCGGCGACCAGCCGCATGGTCTGCTGGAAACGCGAATCGGGGCCTGCGCCGTCCTCGTAGTTCACCGAGTTGACCGCGCAACGCCCGCCGAGATGTTCCAGCCCGGCCTGCAACACCGGGGCCTCGGTGGAGTCGAGCATGATCGGCAGCGTCGAGGCGGTGGCCAGCCGGGCGGCCAGCTCCCTCATGTCGCGGGTGCCGTCCCGGCCGACGTAGTCGACGCACAGATCGAGCATGTGCGCGCCGTCGCGGGTCTGGTCCTTGGCGATGTCCAGGCACTTCTGCCAGTCCTCGGCCAGCATGGCGTCGCGGAAGGCCTTGGAGCCGTTGGCGTTCGTGCGCTCGCCGATCATCAGGACCGAGGCGTCCTGTTCGAACGGCACCGCGGTGTACATGCTGGACACGCTCGGCTCGTGCACCGGCGCGCGCCGCTCGGCGATCGGCGGCAGGGCCTGTTCGACCTCGCGCACCGCGGCGGTGACCTGACGGATGTGCTCGGGCGTTGTCCCGCAGCAGCCGCCGACCAGGGCCAGCCCGAACTCGCTGACGAACCCGCGCAGCGCGACCGCGAGCTCCTCGGGCGTGAGCGGATACTCCGCCCCGTGGGCGCCGAGCACCGGCAGCCCGGCGTTCGGCATCACCGAGACCGGCACCTGCGCGTGCCGGGACAGGTGGCGCAGGTGCTCGCTCATCTCGTCCGGGCCGGTCGCGCAGTTCAGGCCGATCATGTCGATGCCGAGCGGCTCCAGCGCCGTCAGCGCCGCGCCGATCTCGCTGCCCACCAGCATCGTGCCGGTGGTCTCCACCGTGACGTGGGTGATGATCGGGATCCGGCGGCCCAGCTTCGCCATCGCGCGCCTGCTGCCGGTCACCGCCGCCTTCACCTGGAGCAGGTCCTGGCAGGTCTCGATGAGGATGGCGTCGGCGCCGCCGTCCAGCATGCCGAGGGCGGCCTCGGTGTAGGCGTCGCGCAGCGCGGCGAACGGGGCGTGACCGAGCGTGGGCAGCTTGGTGCCCGGCCCCATCGAACCGAGCACGTACCGTGGCGTACCGTCGGCGGACGGACCCATCTCGTCGGCGACCTCGCGGGCCAGCCTGGTGCCGCGCTCGGACAGGTCGCGGATCCGGTCGGCGATGTCGTAGTCGGCGAGGTTGGGCAGATTGCAGCCGAAGGTGTTGGTCTCGACCGCGTCGGCGCCCGCTTCGAAATAGGCGCGGTGGATGTCGCGCAGGACGTCGGGGCGGGTGTCGTTGAGGATTTCGTTACAGCCCTCCAACCCGCGGAAATCGTCCAGGGTCAGATCAGCCGCTTGCAGCATGGTGCCCATCGCACCGTCGCCGATGACGACACGGCGGCGCAGCGTGTCGAGTAGCGTGGTGTCGAACTCGGCGGGGATGGACGCAGACATGCGTTCCAGCGTAGTGGGCAGGGGGGACGTTCCAGGCCACCGCGTCGAGGCTCGGTGGCCTGGACCACACACCCGGCGCGACGCCGCCGCATCCGCTCGCGGAAACACGCCACCCGGTCCGGCCGTCATACGACACGCCATATCGCCGCACGCCGTAGGCTGACCGAGTGAACGCCAGTGAAACTCCCGATCCGGAACTGCCGACGTTGCGGGATCCGGTGCTGGTCGCCGCCTTCGAGGGGTGGAACGACGCCGGTGACGCGGCCAGCGGCGCCGTCGAGCATCTGGAACTGATCTGGGACGCCGAACCGTTGGCCGAACTCGACTCCGAGGACTACTACGACTATC
Organism: Nocardia sp. NPDC047648; assembly: GCF_040642815.1. Taxonomy (NCBI): domain Bacteria; kingdom Bacillati; phylum Actinomycetota; class Actinomycetes; order Mycobacteriales; family Nocardiaceae; genus Nocardia; species Nocardia sp. NPDC047648. Next base: position 543,768 of record NZ_JBEYSX010000001.1, read on the forward strand.
AGGTCAACCGGCCGACCGTGCGTCAGGTGGACGGGGTGACCAGGGAAATCCAGTGGCCGTCGACGATGCTGTCGGTCTGCTCGCCGCCCGGAAGCGACCGCGACGTGGTGCTGCTGCGCGGCATCGAACCGAACATGCGCTGGCGCAGCTTCTGCGGCGACCTGCTGGAGTTCATCGAGCAGCTCGGGGTGCAGACGGTGGTCATTCTCGGCGCCTTGCTGGCGGACACTCCGCATACCAGACCGGTGCCGGTGACCGGCTCGGCCTACAGCAAGGAGGCGGCCGAGCGGTTCAACCTGGAACAGACCCGCTACGAGGGCCCCACCGGGATCACCGGCGTGCTGCAGGACCAGTGCGTGAAGGCGGGCGTCCCGGCGGTGTCGTTCTGGGCCGCCGTCCCGCACTACGTCTCCCAGCCGCCCAATCCTAAGGCGACCATCGCGCTGCTGCACCGGGTGGAGGACGTGCTCGACATCGAAGTGCCGCTGGGTGAGCTGCCCAAGCAGGCGGAGGACTGGGAGACCGCGGTCAACGAGATGACCGTGGGCGACGAGGAGATCAGCGAGTACGTGCGCTCGCTGGAGGAGCGCGGGGACGCGGCGGTCGACGTGAACGAGGCGATGGCCAAGATCGACGGCGACGCCATCGCGGCGGAATTCGAGAAGTACCTGCGCAGACGAGGTCCGGGCAGCTTCGGTCTCTGATCGGCGGCGCGGCGGCGCGTTCGGGATGGACGACCGTTCACCGGAAGTTCGCCAGGGGCCACCTTCGGGCCGGGGAACGGCCGCCTCCTACACTTTCGCCGGTGACCGTCCATCCGATCGTCGAGCGTCTGCGCACCTTCGACGAACGGATCGCCGTCCGGTGCCCCGACCGTGCCGACGCGGACGGCGCCGCGCCCGAATCCGCGCGGCAGGTCACTTACGCTCGGCTTGCGGCGCTGGTCGAGGGTTACGCGGCCGAACTGGGCCCGGCCCGCCGCCTCGTCGCGCTCGCCGCGCGCAATGACCTCGCCTCGCTCGTCGCGTATCTCGGAGCGCTCAGCGCCGGCTGCGTCGTGTTGCTCACCGAGCAGATCACTGCGGAGTTGCGGGACGCCTACGATCCGGACGTCCTCATCGAAGGAGGCCGCGCCCGCGTGGTGCGGGAGCGCTCGGCGCATCGTCTGCATCCGGATCTCGCGCTGCTGCTGAGCACCTCGGGGTCCACCGGGTCGCCCAAGCTCGTCCGGCTCTCGGCGAGGAACCTGCGCGCCAACGCCGCGGCCATCGCCGAGTACCTGGCCATCGGCCCGGAGGACTGCGCGGCCACCACCCTGCCGATGTTCTACTGCTACGGCCTGTCGGTGGTGCACAGTCATCTGCTGCGCGGAGCGAGCCTCCTGCTCACCGACCGGTCGGTACTGGACACGGAATTCTGGCGCGCGTTCCGGGAATGTCGCGCAACGTCTTTCGCCGCGGTGCCCTACACCATCGATCTGCTCGACCGCATCGGTTTCGCTCGCATGAATCTGCCACACCTGCGCTACGTCACCCAGGCGGGCGGCAGGCTGGCGCCGCGGCGAGTGCGCGAATACGCCGAACTCGGGCGGGCGAACGGCTGGGACTTCGTCGTCATGTACGGCCAGACCGAGGCCACCGCCCGGATGGCGTACCTGCCCGCGCATCTGGCGAGCGCACATCCCGACTGCATCGGGATAGCGATCCCCGGTGGCGAATTCACCCTCGAGCCGATCGAGGAAGCCGACGAGGGGGACGAACCGCGCGAACTGGTCTATCACGGCGCCAATGTGATGATGGGCTACGCGAAGTCGGCCGCAGACCTCGCGCTCGGCCGCACGCTCGACGCGCTGCGCACCGGCGACCTGGCCCGGCGCACACCGGAGGGCTTGTATCAGGTGGTCGGCAGGCGCAGCCGCTTCGCCAAGATCTTCGGATTGCGCATCGATCTGGAGCGGCTCGAATCCGGGCTGGCGGCGGCCGGTTTCACGGCGTGTTGCGCCGACGACGACACCCACTTGGTCGTCGCGGTGGAGACTCCTCGGTCCGATCCGACCGAAATCGCCGCGCGCCTGTCCGGCCTGCCCGCCGCCGCCATCCGGATCCGGCCGGTCGAGCGAATGCCACGGCTACCGAATGGCAAACCCGACTATCCCGCGATCCGGCGGCTGGCCGGATCCGCGCCGCAGGTGCGTGACATCCGCACCCTCTACGCCACCACCCTGGGCATCGACCCCGCGCTGATCCGCGCGGACAGCACGTTCGTCGATCTCGGCGGGAATTCGCTGACCTACGTGACCACCGCGGCACGACTGGAGCGAACACTCGGCGACCTCCCAACCGACTGGCCGAACACCTCCGTGGCGGACCTGGAGCGGATACCGGAGGGTCGCAGCAGGTTCGGACGGGCCCTCGACACCGGAACGCTGCTGCGCGCGATCGGCATCGTGCTGATCGTGAGCGCGCACGCCGGAGTATTCGTGCGGTGGGGCGCGGCGCACGTGCTGCTCGGTGTGGCCGGATTCAATTTCGCACGGTTCGCCGTGACCGTGGCGCCACCCGCCGCGCGCTTGCGGCATACGCTGCGCGCCGCGGGCTCCATCGCGGCGCCCACGGCGCTGTGGGTCGCGCTGACGCTACCCTTCAGCGACTACTACGGGTGGCAGAATGTCCTGTTGCTGAACAAGATTCTCGGCCCGCACGACAGCGCCACCGCCGGGCACCTGTGGTTTCTCGAGGTGCTCGTGTACTTCACGCTGGCCGCCGCGCTGCTGATCCGGATCCCCGTGCTGGACCGATGGCAACGCGCCGAGCCGTTCTGGTTCGCGATGGCGCTGGTCGCGATATGTCTCGTGTTCCGATACCAGGCGTTCGGTCTGTATTCGCCGAAGGACATCCCGTTCTCCCCGCTGGTGGTGTGGCTCTTCGCGCTCGGCTGGGCGGCGGCGAAGGCGACGTCGGTGTGGCAGCGGATGACGGTGAGTGCCGTCGTACTGATCACGGTGCCCGGCTATTTCGGCGTTCCCGAGCGGGAGCGACTGATCATGGCGGGCTTGCTCGCACTGGTGTGGTTGTCCGCGGTCCGGGTTCCCGCCGTCGTCGCCGTCTGCGCGGCGGTGCTGGCCGACGGATCGCTGTTCGTCTATCTGCTGCACTGGCAGGTGTACCCGCTGTTCGAACAGCACCGGCTCGCGGGGCTGCTCGCTTCCCTGGCAGCGGGTGTACTGGCCAGCGGTACGGTTACCTGGCTGCGACGCTGGGGATCGGTGCGGTATCGGGCAATTCGGTCGCGGCGGTCAGCTCTCCACGGTCCACACCCGCGCCGCCGCCTCCTGGGCCAGTTTGGCGATCAGGATGTCGCGCGGAATCGTCTGACCGGCAAAGTGATCGAGTGAGGGAACCACAACATGATGCGCGTCCGCGCGCTTGAGTTCCGCCGTGAGTTCGACGAAAGCCGTCCCGTCGCCGCCGGTCGATTCATGGAACGTTGCGGCGAAGCACAGCCCTTCCTCGCGGGCGAGGCTGCTCATCGCGGCCTCGAGCTCCTTGCTATGGCCATCGGCCAGATCGTCACGCAAGTATCCATAGATCAACGCTTCCACCCGAACCTCCGTTGGATTGGGATCGCTGTTCTCTTATGTGGATCCACCCGTTTTACGGGGTATTTGCGCTTCGTGCAAGAGCAGATGTACTTGCAGTTGCTCTTGCAGGAGGGGCTGGCTAACTTCTGGCGCCATGACCAGCATGCACAATGCGGCGGCGCGAATGTAGCTGTCAACACACGGACATCTGCCTGCCCTCTTGGGGCCACCAAACGTTAACTGGTGCGATACTACAGACGTGGCCGCTACCGACGATCGACCCGTCTGGGCTGTCCGAATGCGCTCCGAGCGTGACGCGAGGGGGTGGTCGCAAGCCGACGCTGTTCGCGTGATGCGTGGAAAGTCTTCGCACAACCTGCCGACCGACAGTACTCTCCTACGTAATTGGCGCCGTTGGGAATCGGGCGAATCACGCCCCGACGACTTCTACGCGCCCATCATCGCCGCCACCTTCGACACGGTGCCCGCGGCGTTCTTCCCCAAGACCAGACCGAACCGGGACGACGAATTGCTCTCGGCGACGGGCATGGACACGCTCGAGTTCATCGGACGATTGCGCATGTCCGATGTGTCCTCGGTGACGCTGGAGGCCATCCGCATCACCGCCGAACGCCTGTGCTGCGAATACTCCTATGCCGACCCGCACGACCTGCACGCCGAGGGCACGGCGTGGCTGCGCAGGATCACCTCGTTGCTGGACGGTCGCCTGACCCTGGCCCAGCACCGCGAAATCCTCGTTCTCGCCGGATGGGTCGCGTTGCTGGTCGGCTGCGTGGACTACGACCTCGGCCGGCGCACCGCCGCCGAGGCGACCCGCCGCGCCGCCCAATCGCTGGCGCAGGAGGCGGAGAACGTCGAGATCGCCGCGTGGACGGCGGAAATGACCGCGTGGTTCGCGCTGACCCAGGGCAACTACCGCGGCGTCATCGAGGCCGTTCAGCCGACGCTGGAAGTAAGCCAGCACCTGCGCGTCGGCGTGCAGCTCGCCGCCCAGCGCGCCAAAGCCTGGGCCAGGCTCGGCAATACGCGCGAGGTGGAGACCGCGCTGGACGAAGGTCGAGCTATCTTGCAGCGACTCGAACATCCGGCGAATCTGGACAACCACTTCGTGATCGACGCGAACAAGTTCGATTTCTACGCGATGGACTGCTGCCGCGTCGCGGGCGAGGATCGGCTTGCCGAAAGCTACGCGCGCGAAGTGATTCGCAACGCCACCCGTCCCGACGGCACGGTGCGCAACCCGATGCGGGTCTCCGAGGCACACCTGACGCTGGCCGTGGTCGCGGTGCGCGACCGCGACCTGGAGCTGGCGGTGGCCGAGGGCATGCGCGCGTTCGCCGGCAGCAGGCGCTCCCTGCCCTCGCTGATGTGGATCGCGGGTGAGGTCGCGCGCGAGATCATCGAGCGTTTCCCCGGCGACCCGCGCACGCGCGCGTATCTGGACCAGATGCGTTCGATGTCCGTCGAATGACCCGGCCCGCGCCGCGACCGCGGCGAACGGTGCCGAACCGGACGCGGCCACGCCGGACACCGGAACGTCGTGCGGGCGGCGATCAGCCCGCTACTACCCTGTTCCCGGTGACCGACTCCGCTGACAGCTGTGCCGATACCCGGTGGGACGACCGGCTGCGGCTGTTCTCCTTCGCCACCGCCGAGCGGCGCGCCGACTACCTGCGGGTGCTGCGCGCGTTCGACAGTGCGCGTGCGGCGTACGTGGTGCTGCTGCATGCCGACGACGTCGCGGAGTGGATCGGACGCAACGGAAATTCCCTGCGCACGCCCGATCTGGTGGCTACGAACCAACCGGTCGCGATGGCCGGTGGAAAGGAGCATGCCGGGGAATCGCGAAGCTCCGCGGGCCCGCACGAAGGTGGCCGGCCGGAACCGGAGACCGACCCGCCGGACCGATTTCCGGAGACCAGCGGCCCGGCGGCGGCCCCACGCCTGACGGCCGCCGAGATCGGTCCGCTGCTCGACCAGCTGCACCAGTGGGGCGTGCTGGAGCGCAGTTACGACGGAACCCGCGCCGCGACGCTGGCCGAATACCGCAACCGGCACTACGTATATCAGTTCTCCCAGGCCGGATTCCAGGCATACCGGGCGGTCGCCGATGTGCTCAGCGCGCGCCTCGACGAGGCCTCGTTGTCGCGCTTGGTCCTGCCGGAATTGCTGGCCGATCTGCACACCTTGGCCGAAGCCAACCGGGCGGGCGACGCCGAACGCGTCTACCGCACGCTGCGCCGCCTCGACACCGCGCTGTCCGACCTGGCCGCTCGCGCGGCGCACTTCTATCTGGGGCTCGGCGACCTGGTGCGCACCACCGAGATCACCCCCGAATCGTTTCTCGCGCACAAGGACGCGCTGCTGGCGCACATGCGTGAGTTCAGCCTCGACCTGGCCCGGTTCACGCCGCGACTGGCGGCCGCCATCGCCGAGATCGAGGAGACCGGCGTCGAGGACCTGATCGACCGCGCGGCCCGTTGCGACGAACGAGTGCTGCTGGGCATCGAGGAACGCCGATCGGATTGGCAGGCCAGATGGGACGGACTGCGGACCTGGTTCGTCGCCTCCGGCGGCGGAGAGCCTGCGGGCACCACGGAGGCCGAGCGGCTGCGCGAGGCCACCATGAGCGCCATCGCCGCGGTGCTGTCGTTGCTGCGCCGGGTCACCGAGACGCGGCGCGGCGGAGTCAGCCGAGAGTCGGCGCTACGGCATCTGGCGGGCTGGTTCACCGCGGCGCCGAGCGCGGACAGCGCCCACGCGCTGTTCGACGCGGTGTTCGGGCTGGGCAAGCCGCGGCACCTGGCGATGGAACACCCCGACGCCGACGTGATCCCGGCGATCCGGTCCTGGTGGGACGCACCGCCGTTGGAGATCTCACGCACGCTCGCCGAGACCGGGCGCCCGCCCTCGGCTGGTGCGCCCGCCCGCCTCCACCGCAACGACGCCGGTATCCGGCGTCTGCGCGAGGCGCAATTGGACGCGCAACGGGCCCGCGCCGAGGCCGCCCGGTCACTGGCTTCCGGCGACGTGCACGAACGGGTGCTGGACGAACGGGAAACCGAAGTGCTGCTGCGGTTGCTGGACGCCGCGTCGACCGCGTGGGTTCCGGTGCGCGGCCGGGTGGCGGGCACCACCGGTTCCGACAGCGGCGTCAACCTGACGGTGTCCGAGCACGACGGCCCGACCGTCGTGCGCACCACCCGCGGGCTGCTGCGGTTGAACAACCGCGCGCTGAAGATCGAGCAGACGACCGGAGCGCGGTCGCGCGGGGAGCGCCGCTGATGCACGGACGCACCATCGATGCACTCGCGCTGGACAATTATCAACGCGCGGCCCGGGTCATCCTGGCCAACCACCTGGTGACCCGCACCTATCCGGACCGGATCGCGCTGCCGCTGATCCGGCGCTGGGCCACCGAGCTGCGCGAGGACCTGGCCGAATTGTTCGGCTATCGGCTCGAAGTCACCGAGACGACGGCACGCGTCTTCCCGGTACTCGACCACCTCGACGCGGGCAGGCCCGCGCGCACGCCCGCCGAGCGCGTCTTCGACCGCCGCCGCTACGCCTACCTCGCGCTCGCGCTCGCCGCGCTGGGGCGGGCCGGGGACCAGATCACGTTGTCGGAGCTGGCCGATCAGGTCGCGGCCTACGCCGGCCGGGTGGACGGCCTGGAGCTGGCCACCGACCGGGCCGCCGACCGCGACGCGTTCGTCGACGCGGTGGGCTGGCTGACCGCGCGCGGCGCGCTCGCCTTGGCCGACGGTGACGCGGGCGGGTGGGCCAGTGATCCGGATGCCGGTGAGGCGCTCTACGACATCGACCGGCCGGTGGTTTTCGCGTTGTTCCGGCCGCCGCGGGCATTGCAGCATCTGCACAGCGTGCGTGGGCTGCTCGGCGAGGAGGCAACGGGCACCACCGTTACCGCCGCCGGGACCACCGGCGCCGAGATCGCGCGCCGGGTGCGCAGGGCGCTGGTCGAACGACCGGTGGTGTACGCCGAGGACCTCGCGCCCGACGAGCGCCCCGCCCTCGCCCAGGAGCGGCTGGTAGCGGAGGTCGAGCTGTTCACCGGGCTGCGCGCCGAACGCCGTGCCGAGGGGGTCGCGTTGATCGACACCTCGGGGCGGCTGTCGGACGTCCGTTTCCCGGGGACCGGTACGCTCGCGCAGGTCGCTTTGCTGCTGGCCGGTGAGATCGCCGATCGGGTATTGGATATCGACCACCCGTTGCCGCGACGCCACCCCGTCGCGGAGCCGGATGCGGCCTTGGCCGACCAGCTCGATGAAGCCATCCCCGAATCCACGGTGTTCGCACCACTGGCCGAGACGCGTGCAGCGGCGGCGCCCGCCGACGATCTCGATCCCCCGGATGACTTCCAGGCGCAGGGGGACCGGCCAACGCCCGGCTATCCGCTGATCGAGCGGACCTGGCTGCGCGAGACGGTGCAGGCACTGGCCGACCGGTACGGCACGACCTTCGCCGCGCAGTGGCAGGCCGACGTCGCGCGCCTCACCACCGAGGTGGTGGCCCTGCTGGAACGACTACGGCTGGTCCGGACGATCGAGGAGGGACTGCTCGTGCTGCCTGCCCTGGCCCGCTACCGTGGCGCGGTTGTGACGGTCCGCACCAAGCGGGCCGCGGAACTGTTCGTCACCGCGGCCGACACCTACGGGCCCGGCGGTACCGGCACGGAAGGGAACTGAGGGATGTCGCTCATTCACGGCGGAGTGCGGTTCACCCCGACCCGCGCCGGGATCGTCAACCTGTGGGACTACCGCGACCAGGAGTTCTGTTTCGCCGACGGCAGATTGGTGCTGCGCGGGCCGAACGGGTCGGGCAAGACCAAAGCGCTGGAGGTGCTGTTCCCGTTCGTGCTGGACGGCCGGATCGAGCCGCGCAGGCTCAATCCGTTCGCCGGCGAGGAACGCACGATGAAGTCGAATCTGCTCTACCGCAAGCAGGACTCGGCCTATTCCTATGTCTGGATGGAATTCGCGCGCGGTCGCTGGGAGGACCCAGAGGCGGTCACCGTCGGCATCGGCATGCGCGCCACCCGTTCCTCGGACAAGGTGACCCGCTGGTATTTCGTCGCCGACGGACGGGTCGGCGTCGACTTCTCCCTGATCGGCCCGGACGACCGGCCGTTCACCCGTAAACAACTCGCCGAGCAGATCGGCACCGACTCGATCGTCGACCGGCCGGTGGACTATCGCAACGCCATCGACGCGCGCATGTTCGGACTCGGCACGCAGCGCTACGACCAGCTCATCAATCTGATCCTCACGCTCCGCCGCCCGCAGCTGGCCAAGAACCTGGACCCGCGCGGGCTGTCGCAGGCCCTCACCGACGGCCTGCGCCCGCTCGACGAGCAGCTGATCCTGGACGCCGCCCGGTCGTTCAGCGATATGGAGGAGGTCGGGCGCACTCTGGAGGGTTTGGTGTTCGCCGACACCGCGACACGGGCCTTCGTCGAGGTGTACCGCAAATACCTTGCCGTCCAAGCGAAGACCGACGTCGACCAGGTCCGCGTGCGGCTGGACGCGGTGACCCACGCCGGTACGGCGCTGTTCGCCGCCACGGCCCTGCGTGAGCGCAGGGACACCGAGCGCGCCGCCGCCGAGGCCCGCGCCGAGGACGCCGACCGCGCCTACGAACAGGCCCTCGCCGATCGGGAGAACCTCCAGCGCTCCAGCGCCTACGAGGGCAAACAGCAGCTCGACGACCTGGCCGACGCGGTGCGGCGCCTGGAGACCTCGGCGGGTGTGCACGCCGACAAGGCGCTCAAGGCCCGCCAGACCCTGGACCAGCGGACCGTGGAGGCCGAGCGCGCGCGAACCGCGGTGCGCACCGCCGCTGCCGCGCTCGCCCGCGGCGAGGACGACCTGCGCGGCGCCGCGCAGGAGGCGGGGATCGCGTGGGCGCCGCTGCCGGAATCGATCCGGGCCGAGCAGCTCACCGCGGCGGTGCGCGGGCACGCCGAGGAACGCGACGCCGACGTGCGCGCGGTCCGCAAGGCGGTGGGGGCGATGGAGACCGCCGCCGCCGAACGCACCAGGGCCGAGCGGCTGTCCGAGCGCGCGAACGAGCTGCGTGACGCGGCCGCGGCGGAGGTCGCGCACGCCGAAGCGAAGGTCGCGTTGACCCGCTCCGAGGCCGCGGCCGCGTTGCGCGCCTGGTGGGACGAGCACAACGATGTCTACACCCCGGTGCGCGCCGGTCTTTTCGAGGCGCTGAACTCGGCTCTGGCCGAGGCCGGTTCCGATGCGCCGACCATCGGCGAGGTCCTGACCGAGCGCACCGAGCCGCTGCTGGAGGAGATTCGCGGCCGCCGCCAGGAGGCACGCGCCCGCGTGGCCGCGGCGGCGGCGCGCGGCAGTGAGCTCAGCGCCGAACACGAACGCGTGACGGCCCGGCGAGACGACGCGCCACCGGCATTCGCGGGCCGCCGCGGCCGGACCGGCGACCGGCCCGGCGCCCCGCTGTGGCGGCTGGTGCGCTTCGCGGACGGCGTGACGCCCGAGTCCGCGGCGGGCATCGAGGCCGCACTGCACGCCGCGAATCTGCTGGACGCCTGGGTCTGTCCGGAGGGCGAGGTGCCGCCGGACTACGACTCCGATCAGTTCCTGGTACCGCTGCCCGCGCCGGAGCGCCCGAACGGTCGCACACTCGCCGACGTGCTGGTCATAGAAGACGATTCCGACACCATGACGGTGCCGCGGCAGGTCGTCGCCGACGTGCTCGCCTCCATCGCCCTGCACGAGGGTGCGGGCGAGCCGAGCGGACCGGTGACGATCGGAGCGGACGGCGCGTTCCGGCAAGGCGTGCAGATCGGCAGGCACCGCAAGACCGACGCCGAATTCATCGGCGCCACCGCGCGGGCCAGGCGCCGCGAGCTCCGCTCGGCCGAGTTGGCCTCGGCCGTGGCGGCCGCGGACGAGGACCGGCGCGCCGCCGAACAGCAGGAGGCCGCCGCCACCGCCGAACTCGCCCGAATCTCCGCCGCCACCAAGGCGCTTCCCCGCCCGGCCACGGTGACCACGGCCTTGCGCGCGGTATCCGAGGCCGCGGGCGTGCTGCGATCGCGGGCGGAGGCCGCCGCCCACGCCGAGCGCGATCTCGACCGAGCGGTCGCGGAACTGTCCGCCGCGGACAAGAAGCTGCGCGCCGCCGCCACCACCCACCGCACGCCGCGCACGGCACAGGAGATCGACGCCCTCGCCGCCGCCATCCGGCATTTCGAGAACACCGGCACGGGACTGCTGCGGCTGCGCGGCGACCACGAACGGGAACGGGAGCGCGAACGCGAGGCCGCCGACCGCTTGACCGAGGCCACCGACCTGGCCGAGGCGTTCACGGAAGAGGCCGAGGCCGCGCGCACCGGCTATCAGGAACAACTGCGCAAGCTGGAGACCCTGCGCGATGCCCTCGGCGCGGACGCGGCCGATATCGACCGCGAACTGGAACAGGCCCGGCAGCGGATCGAGGCGACCAAGTCCGAGCAGAAAGCCGCCCGTAAGGCCGCCAACCAGGCCATCGAGGCGGTCGGCGACGCCGAGGCCGCCTACCGGACCGCGCACGAGTCCCTCGCCACCGCGCTCACCGAGGTGCTGGCGGAGGTTCGCGCTCTCGCGCCCTACGCTCAGCCGGATCTGCTGAGGTTGCTCGGCGCGGCGCCCGAGGGCCGCTGGCCCAGCAGCGACGCGGCGTGGTCGACGCCCGAGCAACTGCTGTACCGGATCTCGACGGCGGGACCGGAGGCGGCACCGCGCGTCCTGCCCGACGAAGTCCACGCGCTGTTCGACAGCCTCACCGCGGCGACCGCGTCGGTGCGCGCGGGCGAGGCGACGCGCAAGTCCACGCGCACGGCGGTGACCGCGGCGTTGCAGGAATTCGACGCCGCGCTCGCCGGTTCGGGCCGCGATTACCGGCTGCAATGGGACGCCGCCGACGGCCTCACCGTCGTCCAGGTGCACGACGAGCACGGCGTCTCCGCGCTGGCCGACTTCGCCACCCGCATCGACGCCGCGCGCCGCGACCAGGAACTTCTGCTGACCGACGCCGAGCGCCGCATCCTGGAGGATGCGCTGCTGACCGGCCTGGCCCAGCAGATCCACGAACGCACGAGCGACGCACGCGATCTCATCGCCAGGATGGGCGCGGAGATGAAGCAGCGACGGATGTCCTCGGGCAACACCATCGGCGTGCACTGGGTGCTCGCCGACAGCCTGTCCGACGCGGCGCGGGCGATGTGCAAGTTGCTGGACCGGGATGCCTCGGCGCTGACAGCGGAGGACCTGGCGGCGATCCGGGCGCACTTCGCCGCCGAGATCCGGGCCGCACGGGCCGCGCACCCGGAACGCTCCTACCCCGAGATCCTGGCCGCGACGCTGGATTACCGCACCTGGCGGGTGTTCTCGTTCACGCTGATCTCCGCCGACGGCAGCGAGGACAAACTCACCGTGGCCAGGCACAGCGCGCTCTCGGGCGGGGAGCAGTCGGTGTCGTTGCACCTGCCGCTGTTCGCCGCGGCGCACGTCATGCTCGATTCGGCCGACCCGCAGGCCCCGCGCCTGCTGGCGCTGGACGAGGCGTTCGCGGGCGTCGACGACAACGGCCGCAGTGAATTGCTGGGGTTGAGCGTGCAATTCGACCTCGATCTCTTCATGACCGGCTACGACCTGTGGATCACCTATCCGCACGTCCCGGCGTGCGCGCACTACGACTTGGCGCACGCGGCGGCCGAGAACACCGTCAGCGCGACCTTGCTGGTGTGGGACAGCGGCGATCTGCTCGCCGAACACGACGGAACCGACCTCACCGCCGCGCTCGGCTCGCCCGATCGCCGCCGGGTGCCCACCACGATCGAAGGCGGCCTGGAACTCACGCCGGTGACTTAGCCGTCCCGGCTCACCGAGCGGCGGCGATCAGGCCGTCGTTTCGCGGCGGGCGGCGTCGAGCAAGGTGTCCAGCAGGCCGGGAAAGCGGGCGTCCAGGTCATCGCGCCGCAGGGACAGCAGCAGTTCCCGGCCGGAGGGCCGCTGCCAGATCACTCCGGCATCGCGCAGCACCCGCCAGTGGTGGGTCAGGTTCGACTTGGCGACGTCCGGCAGCACCGAGCCGCAGGTGTGCTCGCCGCCGTCGGCCAGTACCCGCACCACCCGCAGCCGCAGCGGGTTGCCCAGGGCGGTGAGCACATTCGTCAGCTGGATCTGCGCTCGCTCGGGATGTGCCGCGATCACGCGAACCAGGTTAGCGCGACAGTTGACATACAGTCGAACTGTACGTGAGTATTCGTACAATTAGATGATCTCTGGGAGGTTCTCATGGGCACCGGCATCGATCGCTTCGACGGCAAGATCGCCTTGATCACCGGTGGATCGAGCGGCATGGGCCTGGCCACCGCACGACGCCTGCTCACCGAAGGCGCGCACGTGGTCATCACCGGCCGCGACAAGGGCCGCCTCGACGCCGCGGCCGCGGAACTCGGTGGCGACGACCGCGTTCTCGCGGTGGCCGGTGACGCGGCCGACCTCGGCGATCTCGACACACTCGTCTCGGCTGTGGCGCAACGACACGGACGGCTGGACGTCGTCTTCGCGAACGCGGGCATCGCGGCGTTCCAGCCGACCGAGACCATCACCGAAGCCGAGTTCGACCGTGTGGTGGACACCAACTTCAAAGGGGTGTTCTTCACCATCCAGAAGACCCTCCCCCTGGTGGCGGAGCACGGGGCGATCGTCGTCAACGCCTCCTGGGCGCTGCATCGCGGGGTTCCGGGCGCGTCCCTCTACTCGGCGACCAAGGCGGCCGTGCACAATTTGGCGCGCAGCCTCGCCGCAGAGCTGGCGCCCCGAGGCATCCGGGTGAACTCCGTCAGTCCCGGTTACATCGCGACGCCGTCGTTCCGCGCGAACGTCTCCGCCGAGGCGCAGGCCGCGATCAGTGCCACGGTGGCGGCGGGGCGCGTCGGAACCGCCGAGAACGTGGCCGACGCCGTCGCCTTCCTCGCCTCCGGCGAGGCGTCGTATATCAACGGGCAGGACCTGCTCGTCGACGGAGGCCTGATCACCGCCGCCCCCGACCCGATGGTCTAGCGCGGCCGGCAGGCCGGGCGGTGTCGGCGCGCCCTCGCGTCCCGCGTCATCGGCAATCGGTCCGGCATGGTGGCCGACGTGAACCCGCCGTTCACCGCACGCTGGCGTCGGGCAGCATGGGCGGACACGGCGCGCCGGGCACCGTCTGCAACTCGAAGTGCCAATACTCGTTCTCGAACGTCCGGCACAGCCCCCATCGGTAGCCGTTCACCTCGAGCCACCGCGCGCCCTGCTGCGGACCGACATCGATCGCTTGCCCGGAGACGTGGGTGGACTCCTCCGGCGGGAGCACCCACCGGCGCGCGTCGTCCGGACCGTAGGTCGCCACACCGTCCTCCCACAGCGCCTGCTGCTCGGCGGGCGTCCGGTATCCGGACGTGATGGACAGGGGCACACCCTGCGCGTGCGCCTCGCGTTCGGCGAGGGTGTACGCGAGCGCCAGCGGGGGATCGAGCCCGTCGGTCCCGGCCGCCGACCCGACCGACCCCCGCTGCTCGATGACCGCGGCGTCGGCCTGCGCCTGCCCCGCCTGCGCACCGGTCGCGACCAGCGCGGGTAGCGCCACCGATAGACCGACCAGCATCCGACTCCGACCAGCGATCCCAAACACCATGCGCCGATGCTATCGCCCGCGGTTCCCTATGCCGGGTATGCCCCGATCGCGGGGACGCCTCGTGCGGCGCGGGCGAGGACCGCATCGAGCGCCGCGACTCGAAGGTGGGTCAGCGGGATTTCTCGCGGCGGGCAAGGACGTCTCTTCGCGGCGGTGGGCGTACGTCCGCGAGTACGCGGCCCGACGCGACGCGCGCGCACTCCCCCGCAAGTCCACTCCACAGGACGCGTCCACCGTGTGGACAACTCTCAGCGAATTCCACAGAAAACTCCACACCTTGGGATAATAGTGAGCTGATATGTCCGTTATGCGCCCAATTTCCCTCAGCGAGCAAACATTTCGCCTGGCTTGGAAGACGCACTGTCCACAATCTATTCCAGTGTTGTGGATCACATCTTCGCCAGCGGCGCTACCACACCCGAAATGCCGGAATCCGTGGGAGTTTCGAGTGATTTGTGCTGTCTCACGGTCGGCGGGTCGTCGAGTTCCGGCCGTTGAAAGGAACTTTCGCGAAGCGATGTGTCCCTTTCGGCCCGTATGTCGCGCCTCCCCCGGCGCCGAACTCGACCACGCGGCAACACACCCCGCGCGGTCGCCGACAGCCCGCGCGCGGCGAACGCCACTGCGCTGCAAACACAACGCGGGCGGCTGTCGACTCCTGTCGTCAGCCGCCCGCGAAGAGTGGATGATCCAGATGTAGGGAATTTCACATTCCATCCCCAGCTATGTGGAGACCGAGTGCCTCGGACAATCCGGCCGAACTACGCGTACGGCGGACTGTTCAGCGCGCTCGAACGCCACGGCGGCGCACCCATCCGCGCGCGTCCTCGGCGAATCGATTCCGCCGCTTGCTTGTTGCGCGCGATCCGTTCCAGGATCTCGACGTCGTGCGTCCGCGCGTACGCGAGCGCGAGCCTGATCTTCCCCGTGTTCAGGTTCGACTTCGCACTGAGCACGGCGATCCGGCGTTCGGCGGGGCCGCCCAATTCGCGCAGGCGCGCAACGACTTCCCAGATCTCCGGGCCCGCGGCGAGCGCGGCGCGGCGATCGTCGAGCGGACCGCGGAAGACGATCCCGGGGTGTTCGAGTTGGTCGACGCCCTCACGGATAAGCCGGTCGAGCAGTGCGGTACAGCTGGTTCCCTCTCGGGCAGCGCGATCGGCCAACCGGAGGGCGGCCGACTCGGTGATACACAACGCCGTCGGTACTGGTCTGGACGTGCTCATAGCTCTCCTCGACCTGCATCGGTGCCGGAATCAACGGTGTACTTCGCTAAGCGTGCCCGCTGCGGCGATGCCGAGAACCCGGTGATCGGTAGGACATCGGCGTGTCCGCGTCCAGCCGCATCCGGTTCGAGGGAGACCTCAGACGCGCTCTTTCGAGCGGGTACCCACGCGCAGCGCGATCGGCTTCTGCGTCTCGGCGAAGAAGTCGTTGCCCTTGTCGTCGACGACGATGAACGCCGGGAAGTCCTCGACCTCGATCTTCCAGACCGCTTCCATGCCCAGTTCGGGGTACTCGAGCACCTCGACCGACTTGATGCAGTCCAGTGCCAGCCGGGCGGCCGGTCCGCCGATCGAACCGAGGTAGAAGCCGCCGTGCTCCTTGCACGCCTTGGTGACCTGCGCGGACCGGTTGCCCTTGGCCAGCATGACGAACGAGCCGCCCGCGGCCTGGAACTGGTCGACGTAGGAGTCCATCCGGCCCGCGGTGGTCGGGCCGAAGGAACCGGACGCGTAGCCCTCCGGCGTCTTGGCCGGGCCCGCGTAGTAGACGGCCATGTCGCGCAGATAGTCCGGCATCCGCTCGCCCGCGTCGAGCCGCTCCTTGATCTTGGCATGCGCGATGTCGCGGGCGACGACCAGCGGACCACTCAGCGAAAGCCGGGTCTTGACCGGGTATTTGGACAATTCGGCGCGGATCTCGTCCATCGGCCGGTTCAGGTCGATGCGCACCACGTCGCCGCCCAGGATGGCATCGGTCTGTTCGGGCAGGTACTGCGCGGGCTCGCGCTCGAGCTGTTCCAGGAACACGCCATCGGCGGTGATCTTGGCCAGCGCCTGCCGGTCCGCCGAGCAGGACACCGCGATGGCGACCGGGCAGCTGGCGCCGTGCCGGGGCAGGCGAACGACGCGCACGTCGTGGCAGAAGTACTTGCCGCCGAACTGCGCGCCGATGCCGAAGGACTGGGTCAGCTTGAAGACCTCCTCCTCCAGTTCCAGATCGCGGAAGGCGTGCGCGGACAGCGACCCCTCGGTGGGCAGGCTGTCCAGGTAGTGCGCGGAGGCGTATTTCGCCGTCTTCAAGGCGAACTCGGCGCTGGTGCCGCCGATCACGACCGCGAGGTGGTACGGCGGGCAGGCCGCGGTGCCCAGCGAGCGGATCTTCTCGTCCAGGAACTCCAGCATCCGCGTGGGGTTCAGGATGGCCTTGGTCTCCTGGTATAGGAACGACTTGTTCGCCGACCCGCCGCCCTTGGCCATGAACAGGAACTTGTAGGAGGGGTTCGCCGGATCGCCTGCGGTGGAGTACAGCTCGACCTGCGCGGGCAGGTTGGAACCGGTGTTCTTCTCGTCCCACATGGTGATCGGCGCCAGCTGCGAGTAACGCAGATTCAGCTTGGTGTAGGCGTCGAACACGCCCCTGCTGATCCATTCCGCGTCGTCGGCGCCGGTCAGCACGCCCTCGGACTTCTTGCCCATCACGATCGCGGTGCCGGTGTCCTGACACATGGGCAGGATGCCGCCCGCGGAGATGTTGACGTTCTTGAGCAGATCGAGCGCGACGAAGCGGTCGTTGCCGCTCGACTCGGGATCGTCGATGATCTTGCGCAACTGACCCAGATGCGCCGGGCGCAGGAAGTGACTGATGTCGTGCATCGCGGTCTCGGTGAGCAGCCGCAGCGCCTCCGGTTCCACCTGCAGGAAGGTGCGCCCGTTGTGCTCGAACGTGCTGACGCCTTCGGTGGTGAGCAGCCGGTAGGGGGTGTCGTCCGCGCCGATGGGCAGCAGGTCTGAATAACGGAAGTCCGGCGCGGTCACCAGTCGCACTCCTTTGCATGGGCCCGGATGCCATGAACGGCCGGGCTGGTCACGAGCACAGCGAGCCTAGCCACCACCGCGCACCCCACTGCGGGTTAGGCAACCCTATCTCGGACAGTTGCCCGAAAAGGTTGCACGTTCAACCCCGGTGATGCTACCTCTCGTCTGGTGAGAAAGCGCCCGGGCGCCCGAGTCCGGACGCGCGCAGACCGTTCGCGCGCCGCACATATCGCGACGCGCCACGATCTGGGGACACAGCAGAGTTTGGAGCGCTATCGTGACCGATCCCCATTGGCTCGATGACGTCGAGATGCGCGCCTGGTTGGGTTTCGTGCGCACCCGCGACCTCATCGCCGCGGCGGTCGGGCGGGATTCCACCAAGGAGTCCGACCTCACCTACGTCGAGTACTCGGTACTGGCCTATCTGGCCGAGTCGCCGGACCATCGGCTCACCTTCGCCGACCTCGCGGCCGCACTCGAATGGTCGCAGAGCAGGCTCTCCCACCAGATCACCCGGATGGAGAAGCGGGAGCTGGTGGTGCGCGAGCCGATCCCCGACGACGCCCGCCGCACCGCCGCCAAACTCACTCCGCGCGGCGCCGAAGTGCTGACCGGCGCGGCGCCCGCGCACGTACAGAGCGTGCGCAGGCACATGATCGACATCCTCGACCGCCAGCAGCTGACCGCCTTGGCCGATATCTACGACACCTTGCTCGCGCATCACCGCCGATCGGCGGCAGAGAGCTGACCGCTCAGGCGGGTGTGCCCGCCGTCTCCGCGTGATCGGCCGGAGCGCTTGCCGCGGCGGTGGTTTCGGCCAGCCCGAGCGCGCGCTCGAAACCGGCGGGCACCACCACGTCCGAGCGATCCAGCTCGGTGACGCGCGTCTTGCGCAGACCCAGCAGCGCCGAATCGATGCCGCCGCGCAGGATGTCCAGCACGTTCTCCACACCGGCCTGCCCGTTGGCGGCCAGCCCCCACAGGTAGGCGCGCCCGATCAGCACCGCCCGCGCACCCAGCGCGACGGCCTTCACCACGTCGCTGCCCCGCCGGATGCCGCCGTCGAGCAGCACCTCGACCTGCGAGCCCACCGCGTCCGCCAGCACCGGCAGCGCGCGGATCGCGGCCGGGGTGCCGTCGAGATTGTTGCCGCCGTGGTTGGACACCGAGATCGCCGCCACACCCGCGTCGACCGCGCGCAGCGCGTCGTCGACCCGCATGACGCCCTTGAGCAGCACCGGGCCCTCCCACTGCTCGCAGATCCACCGCACGTCGGACCAATCCGGCGCGGGTGTGCCCATCCACTCGCCGTAGGCGCCGAAGAAGCCCGGCGCCGCGGCGCCACCGATGGCCATGTTCGGCGCGGTCAGGTCCGGAATGCTGCCCGACCGCGCATAGGTCGCCAGCCAGCGGGGACGCGCCAGGGTCTGCGGCGCGAACTTCAGCATCGTGCGCAGGTCCAGCTTCTCCGGGATGACCGGGCTGCCCCAGTCCCGCCCGTGCGAGAACGACCAGTCCAGCGTCAGGATCAACCCGACCGCCCCGGCCCGCTTCGCGCGGTCCATCCGCTGCAGGATCTCGTCCTTGCCGCCGCACCAGTACAGCTGGAAGAACGTGGCCGGATTGGCCGCGATCACCTCTTCGATCGGCTTGCTGGCGAACGAGCTCAAGCCCATCGCGATGCCGCGCGCCGCGGCCGCCCTCGCGACGGCGACCTCACCGTCGGGGTGCACCGCCTGCACGCCCGTCGGCGAGATCAGCACCGGCATCGAAATCTGCTGCCCCAGCACCGTCGTCGACTGATCGCGCTCGCCGATCGGCCCGGCCACGTGCGGCGCGAAACCCAGTTCGGCGAACGCCCGCTGATTGTCCTCGATGGTCTGGCCGCGCTCGGAGCCGGCGATCAACGCGCCGTACACCGACTTCGGCAGGCGCTTCTTCGCCCGCCGCTGCGCTTCGGCGACAGTCTCGAACCACGGATTCATGTTCCGGTCCTTTCCGGGGAGTTCTCCGGCCACCAGAGCCGGGTTCGGTCGAGCAGATCGGTGCTCAGGTGCTCGAGCAGGGCCGCGCCCTCGGCGGCGGTCGCACCCGCCGGGTCGCCGAGCACACCGTTGGCGCTCACCGCGCGCACTCCGCCGGTGCGCAGCAGCGGCAGCAGTTCGGTCAGCGGACGGGTGTCCCCCGCCGCCGCGCGGTCTTCGCGCACGCGCTCGGGCGCCAGGGCCAGTTGCAGCGCCGTCTCCGACCGGCCCGCGTGCGGGTCGCCGTCGAAGCGCGGCAGGTATACGCGCACGTCGCGGGACTCGGTGCGCAGTAGATCCTTCGCCCGGCGCAGCGGTTCGATGTTGCCGCCGTGCCAATTGACCAGCAGGATCCGGTCGAAGGTGTCGGTCGCCGAGCGGCACAGCTCGACGACCAGCAGTTCCAGTGCCGCCTGCCCGATCGACAGCGTGCCGGGAAAACCCGCGTGCTCGCCGCTGGCGCCGTACGGGATCGCCGGTCCCACGAGCACGTCGGTCCGCGCCGCGGCCAGCCGCGCGCACAACGCGGCGGCGACGTCGGTGTCGGTGGACAGCGGCAGATGCGGGCCGTGCTGCTCGGTCGCGCCGACCGCGACGGCCAGGATCGCACCCGCCGAGGCGCGCGCGCCCGCCTCGGGCCAGGTGAGATCCGCCAACATGCGGCGAGATTATCGTCAGTCACTGACATAATCAAGGGGCCGAGGCGGCCGAGCACAATCAGACGATGCTGGAGAACCGGGCCGCGCGCGGCCGCCCACGCGGCACCACCAAACGCGAACTCGAAGTGATCGCCATGCGGCTGTTCACCGAACAGGGCTTCGACGAGACCACCGTCGAACAGATCGCCGCCGCCGCGGGCATCAGCGGGCGCACCTTCTTCCGCTACTTCCCCAGCAAGGCGGAGGTGCTCTGGTGGCAGTTCGACGACGAGGTCGCCGCGCTGCGCGCCGCCTTCGCGACGGTGCCCGACGACGTTCCGATGATGACCGCCGTGCGCCGAGTCGTGGTGAGCGCCAACCAATATCGCGCCGAGGACGTCCCCGAGCTGCGCACCCGCATGCATCTGGCGGCCACCGTGCCCGCTCTGTCGGCCACCGCCGGAGCGCACTACGACACCTGGGAGCGCACCGTCAGCGCCTTCGCCGCTCGGCGACTGGGCGAACCGGAGGACGGGCTCATCCCGCTCGCCGTCGGACGCACCACACTCGCGGCGGCGCGCGCCGCCTTCGACGCGTGGCTCGCCCGCGCGGACGCCGACCTCACGGTGTATTTGGACGAGGCGCTCGCAGCGCTGGAACGCGGGTTCGCTACGGTGCCGTAAGGTCCGCCGCGCTCGAACATCAGGCGAACAACCGGCAGGTTTCGCGGGTGACTCGGGTGGGGTATGACTAGGCTCGGAATCGGCTAGCGCCGAACGCACGAACTTCCCGACTCAACCGTCGAAAGGGGCAGGAGTTTCCATGTCCGAGGTGTCCATGAGCCTTTCGGCGGATTCCCTGACCGCGGGACCGATCGACCAATTGCTGCCGCAGCTCGTCGAGCACCTGCGACAGAACCGCACCGCGCTGCGTGAAGAGTGGGCCCGCCGCATCGCCGACGCCCAGCTGCTCACCGCCATGACCCCGGAGGAGATCTTCTCCGAGGCGACATCGATCTACGACGGCTACGTCGACGTGCTCGAGACCGGTAGCGTGGAAGCGCTGCAGGCCTACGCGCGCGACCTGTCCGAACGCATCATCCCGAGAGGCGTCGAGACCGACGAGGTCATCGGCATCGTGCTGCTGCTGCGCGACGTGCTCGCACGCAGCCTGTTCGAGAAGTACCAGTCGGACTTCGAGCTGCTGAACAAGGTGCTCGACGCCTACGAACCGGCCGCCAACCGCATCGCCAACACCGTGACGGTGTCCTTCGTGCAGGAGCGCGAGCGCGTCATCCGGCAGCAGCAGGAAGCCATCCGCGAGCTGTCCACGCCGGTGCTGCAGGTGCGTGAGCAGCTGCTGATCCTTCCCATCATCGGCGTGCTGGACAGTCAGCGGGCCCGCCAGCTCACCGAGCAGCTGCTGCGCGCCATCCGCGCGAACCGGGCGAAAGTGGTCGTCATCGATATCACCGGTGTGCCCCAGATCGACTCCACCGTGGCCAACCACTTGGTGCAGACCGTCGACGCGTCCGGCCTGATGGGCGCGAACGTGATCATCACCGGTTTGTCCTCGGAGATCGCGCTCACCCTGGTCACCATCGGTCTGGACCTGTCGAAGATGAACGCGGTCGGCGACCTGCAGGGAGGCATCGAAGAAGCGGAACGGCTGCTGGGCTACGAGGTTTCCCGCGTCACCGAACGGGTTACCGAACGCGACGGCCGCTGATCAGGCGCCCCCATGCCGGTTCCGATTCTCAAACAGGGTACGTACCTCATCGCGTCGGTTCAGTCCGCACTCACCGATGCCGATACCGAGCGCCTGCAGGACGACCTGATGAAACAGGTCAGCAAATATCGGGCACACGGCATCATCGTCGACGTCACCGCCATCGACGTCATGGATTCGTTCGCCGCGAGATCGTTGCGTACCATCGCGCACATGACGCAGCTGCGCGGCGCCGAAACGGTGATCGTCGGTCTGCAACCCGAAGTCGCGTTCGCCATGGTGCAACTCGGCCTCACCTTCGAGGACATGCACACCGCCCTCGATCTGGAAGAGGGACTCGCCTGGTTGGACCGAAAGATCCCAGCCCGTCGCCAGCGAGACGGTCGTGACAGTGGCCGCTGAGAACGTGGTGATCGCGGTCAGGGTGTCCGGGGACATCGTGACCGCACGTCAAGCCGGACGCGAACTGGCAGCAAAGCTCGGATTCACCCTGACCGACCGCACGATGATCTCCACGGCGATCTCCGAGATCGCCCGCAACATCACCAGTTACGCGGGCAGCGGGGAGATCCGCCTGCTCGTCGACGACCGGGAGGGACGTCAAGCCCTGGTGGTGCAGGCCGAGGATCAGGGACCCGGAATCATCGACATCGCCCGGGCTCTGGAGGACGGCTACTCCACCGGACGCGGGCTCGGGCTCGGCCTTCCCGGCGCCCGGCGGTTGATGGACCGGCTGACCGTGGATTCGGCGCCGGGTCGCGGCACGCTGGTGGAAATGTGGAAGTGGGTACCGAACGGTGCGTGACGACGGGTTCATCGGCCGGATCGAGTGGGCGGTGGCCGGTCGCGCACTGCCCGGTCAACAGGTCTCCGGTGACCGCGGCGTCGTCCTCGACACCGGCGGCGGCACCGTCCTGTTCGCGGTCCTCGACGGACTCGGGCACGGCGCCGCCGCGGCGGACGCCGCCGATCGCGCCTCCCGCGTGCTGTCGGAGAACCGCGCCGAACCGTTGGACGTGCTGATAGTGCTGTGCCACCGAGCGATGGCCGACACTCGGGGCGCGGCGATCTCGCTGGCCCTGTTCGACGAGGGTGACAGGGTGCGCTGGCTCGGCGTCGGCAATGTCGAATCCCAGGTGCTGACCGCGGGTCCCGCGGGCCTGCGGGTGCACGCGACCGTCCTGCTGACCGCGGGCATCGTCGGCTATCGCCTTCCGGCGACCCTCCAGCCGCAGACCGTCGCCGTCCGCCCCGGCGACCTGCTGCTGATGTCCACCGACGGCATCGTCACCGAAGCCGCCGACATCGACCTTTCCAAATCCACCGCCGACATCACCGCCGACATGCTCGCCCGGCACGCCAAGGACACCGACGACGCGCTGGTGCTCGCGGCGCGGCACCGCGGTGCGGCAGGGGCGGCCAGATGAGCGCCCTGCTCGCCGAGTTCCTGGACGCCTACGCCGACGCGCTACGGCGGCATATGGATTCGCAAACCCAGGCCGGCCTCGCCGAGGGGTACGAGCTGGGCAGGCGCGCACTGGTCGAGGGCATCAGCCTGCTCGATCTCACCGAGAACCACTTCCGGGTGGTCCAGGACGTGGAGGAACAGCGGCAGAAGGACACGTCCGCCGAGGGGGGCGAATCCGGGGCCCGCCTGCCGGAGACCGCGCTGGAATTCCTCTTGCAGACCCTCGTTCCGCTGGATATCGCCACCCGCGGCTACCTCGACGGCACCCGCCGCTACGAGCAGCAGCGTTCTCGCGCCGACGATCTCGCCGGACGCGACGCGTTCCGTACCGCCTTGGTGGAATCGCTACAGGACGGCTTCTTCGTCGCCGACGCGCAGGGCACCATCATCGAGGTCAACACCGCTTTCGGCGCCTTGACCGGCTACGGCGCCGCCGGCGTGCCCTACGCGCTGCCGCATCCGTGGTCGAGCCCGGAGGGTCCGCGCTACCCCGACCTCGGTACCGAGGCGCAACGCTTCGTCATCCCGATCCGCCACCGCGACGGCCGGAATGTGTGGCTCGCGGTGAGCACCAGCGCGCTGATCAAGCCGGAGGACCACGAACGGATCTTCGTCGGCACGTTGCGCGACATCACCGCCGAACACGACGCGCAGGCGCGTGACCAGGCAGCATCCCGGCTCGCCACCGCCGTCGGCGCGGCCACCAGTGTGGTCGAGGTGCTCGCCGTCGGACTCGACGAGGTGCGCCGGACGGTGGGCGCGGAGACCGCCGTGGTGGCCGTGTGGCCGAGCCGCAACGCCGTACCGGAGGTGTACGTCTCCGGGGTCGGCGCCGACGGCGCGTCGCACGACGGCGCCGCGTCCCTCGACGACCGGTCGCGCGCACTGCTGGATCGGGCCAGGCGCAGGCCGCCGCGCAGCCTGCTGGCCATTCCGGAAGGGGCGGAGAGTTCCGAGGGCATCGTCGCGCCGCTGGGCGAGATCGGCGACGCGGCGATGTGGTTGCGCTTCGCCGCGCCCCGGGCGATCAGCGCCGCGGACTGGACGCTGTTCTCCCTGTTGATCGGCCATCTCAGTCTCGCGGTCCAGCGGGCGCGCAACTTCGACCAGGCCCGCGCCACCTCGCTGACCCTGCAGCGCGCCATGCTCGGCCCGATCGATCTGCCGCCGCGGTTCTCGGTGCACTACGAGCCCGCCCTGCCGCCGCTGGAGATCGGCGGCGACTGGTACGACGTGGTGCCGCTGCGCGACGGCACCATCGGTGTGGTGGTCGGCGACTGCGTCGGGCGTGGCCTGTCGGCCGCGGTCGTGATGGGCCAATTACGGACCGCTGCCCGTGCGCTGCTGCTGCGCGGCGCGGGACCGGCGCAGTTGCTCGCCGAACTCGACACCGTCGCCGCGCGCATCCCGGGCGCCATGTGCACCACCGTGTGCGCCGCCGTGCTGGACCCGGTGCGCGGACTGGTCCGCTACAGCAACGCCGGTCACATGCCACCGATCCTCGCCGACGTGGGCAAGACCGGCCGGATGCTGGAAGGCGGGCGCGCGGTGCCGCTGGCGACGTTCGATACGCCGCGCAGGCCGGAGGCCACCACGGCGCTGACGCCCGGTTCCACCTTGGTGTTGTTCACCGATGGCTTGGTCGAACAACGCGGCGTGGACATCGACGAGGGGTTCGCCAAGATCGCCGCTGTGCTCGCCGACACCTCGGGACGCCTACCCCGTGAGGTGGCCGACGCGGTGCTCTCTCGCCTGCGGCCCGCCGCGGGTTACGACGACGACGTCGCCATGGTGGTCTACCGCCAGCCGCCCGCGCCGCTGCGGCTGGACGTGCCCGCGCGCGCGGACGAACTCGCGGTGCTGCGGCGCACACTGAAGGGGTGGTTGGCCGCCGCGGCGGTGCCGCACGACCTGGCCGCCGACCTGGTCGCCGCGGCGAACGAGGCGTGCAGCAACAGCATCGAGCACGCCTATCGCAACAACGACGCCGGTCGGGTGCGGATGTCGGCCACCTGCGACATCGACACCGTCGTCATCGTGGTCGCCGACACCGGCAGTTGGAAGCCGCGGGCATCCGATCCCGGCTATCGTGGCCGCGGCATCGACATGATGCGCGCGCTCACCGAGGAACTCGATATCGACCATTCGGAATCGGGCACGACCGTGCGGATGTCGGTGACGCTACCCGCGATCACGTTCCCGGTGGCCAATCCGTTGCGCGGGACGAACCGCCGAGTCCCCGGCTGACGGTGCGCGCCGCGAATGGAATAGGAACGGCGGGCCGCACTCCGTAGATCCGGAATTGCATGCCCCGGTACGGGATACCGGATTCCGCCCATTCGCTCACGATCATGCCGAACGCACCGTCGAATCTGCTGTCCGGATGGACATAACATCCGTAGAGACGCGGCACGATATCCGGGCCGCCCGGCGCCCAGAAGGACCCTTTCACCGGACGATAGGTCAAGGCCGTGCGCCAGTTGTCCGTGATCCTCGCGGCGACCTTGACGAACGCGCCGTAGGCACCGGCGTCGAACCCGGACATCACCCAATTCCCCTGGATCCGCCGTAATCCGATCTCGCCGAGCTTTGTGCCGTCGGCCAGGATCCCGAAGCGCGGGTCGCCGCCCGGATCCCGGCCCCAGCCCCAGTCCTGCCCGTTCCAGCCCCATCCCTGCCAGGCCGCCGGGTCGATCAGCGCGGCATGGGTTTCGCGAACTCGCCACAACAGCATGTTCTTGTTCCGCGCGAGCCCACCGGTGGAGATGATGTAGACGTAGCCGTCGCCGCCGCGTTCCCAGGAGATCATGGTGCGTTTGCCGCCGTAGGCGCTGGTCGACCACCGGACGCCGGTATCGGTCCAGCTCTCCGCGTTGTCGTCGGAATAACGGATCTCGCACCATCGCTCGTTCGCCAATCCCTGGGTGACCATCACCCACAGATAGATTCGGCCGCCGATCGTTATCGCGTCGCAGGGCAGGATCGTGGAGTATTGCGAATTGTCGTGCACGTAATCCCAGAGTTGCCGGGCGTCCCGCGCCGCCGAGCGGAATTCGATCGGCCAGGACATATCGTGCGTGTCGCTGCGCAACAGCATCGGCGAACGCCAATTTGGGCCTCCTACTCTCGGTTCGGTGCCGGAGAAGGTGTCACCGAGGACGTATCCGATTTCGCCACTCGGCATGCGGAACGGGATGAAGAGATCCGAGCCGCCGATATCTGCCATCGGGAGCGGATTCAAATTCTTGATCTTGGGCATCGCGGATCCTGTCGATTCTCGGAGCCTCACTTACCAGATCGGCTCGTAGGAATCACCACGAGGTGTGGAAGGGCTACTACCTCAGTATCGGCCGTCGATGGCTGCGATGTTGCTGCCTCGGTGGGTTGAGGCCGAAAGGAAATGGGGAAACCGACTGCGCAGCTTGTGTTTCGGCAGTTCGCCACCTCATCCCGCCTGGTGCCTCCGGTGGGGAGAGATCCATTGCCGATCGCGGTATCGGCGATGCGCGGTGTTCGCCGGTAACGGATTCGCGGGACGTGTGGGTACCCGGCCGGCTCCCGCTTCCGATGAGGCCCCGGCCGCGAACACGCGATTCGGCGCCCATCGTCGTCCGGAGAACCCCTGGCGGCGGGCCGCGCGTACGGCCCGACTCCCCCGGCGATCGCCGAATCCGCCGCTCGACCGGCCGATAGCGCGAACTGCCTCGGTCTCGGCCGCGTTTGGCCGAGCGTGCAGCGGGTAAGCCGCGCTCTGCATCCCGGACCAGCTCACTCATCGATCGGACGGAAAGCATGTCCGAAAAAGACACTCCGGACGACGAGCGTCCGGCACGCGATACCGCCGACGCGGGCCACCGCGGCGACATCGCGCAACCCCACGGCGCCGGCGAAGTCGGTCCGATCGTCGCCGCCGAGGCCGAAGCCGCGCGGGCGCGCAGTGCGGAATTTCCCCTCGGCCGGCCCGGACGCCGGTTCGATCGGCGCTCGCCGTTCATGGTCGGGATGACCGGAGCCGCCGGTGTCGCGCTGACCTACGCCGCCATTCGCACCGTGCTCGCCGCCGGAGCGACGCTGATCCTGATCGTGGTGGCGTTGTTCCTGGCCATCGGAATGGAACCGCTGGTGTCGCGGCTGGTGCGGCCCCGGTTCCCGCGCTGGGCGGCGGTGACCACCGTCTACCTCGTCGGGCTCGGGCTGTTCGCCGGCTTCCTCGCCGCGGCGATACCACCGCTGATCACCCAAGGTGAGGCGCTCACCCACAATGCGCCGCACTACGTCACCCATCTCGCCGACCGCTATCCCCTCATCCGCACCCTCGACGAGCGATTCCACCTACAGCAGCGGTTGCAGCAGACGCTCGAATCGGACTCCTCCGGGTTGACCACCGGAGTACTGGACGCGGGGCGCGCGGTGTTCTCGATCGTCAGCAGCACGATCATCGTCGCCGTGCTCACCGCCTACTTCATGGCGAATTTCACGCAGGTGCGCGCTTCGGTCTACCGGCTCTTCCCGCGCTCCCGCCGTGCCCGCGCGATTCTGATCGGCGACGAGATCTTCGCCAAGGTCGGCGGCTACATCCTGGGCAACCTGGTGATCTCCCTGATCACCGCCGTCCTGACCGGCGTCTGGCTGCTGATCTTCGACGTGCCCTACCCGCTGCTGCTGGCGGTGCTGGTCGCCCTGCTCGACCTGATCCCCGTCGTGGGTTCCACCCTCGCCGGTGTGATCGTCGCGCTCGTCGCGTTGACCGTCTCCCTTCCGGTCGCGGTCGCGACCGTGGTGTTCTTCATCGCGTTGCGCCTGGTCGAGGACTACGTTCTGGTGCCGCGCATCATCGGCCGCGCGGTGCACGTGCCCGCGCTCGTCACCGTGGTGGCGGTGCTGCTCGGGGGCGCGCTCCTGGGCATCATCGGCGCCTTGCTGGCGATTCCCGTCGCCGCGGCCGTGTTGCTGATCATGCGCGAGACCGTCCTGCCCTCGCTGGACGAGCGCTGACCGGGCGCCGGGTCTCACCGCATCCGACGGAGCATGCGAATGACGGCGCTGTCGATGATCGCCCGCTGCGCATCGGCGCATTCGGCGCGGTCGGCGCGCCGCAGTGCCGCGGCGACTGTCGTGCCGTTCTCGAAGGCCGTCACCACCCGTGGATCGACATAGGACGCCTGGGCCACCGCGGGCGTGTTGCCGAGCGCGGCGGCCACCTCGTCCATGATCTCCCGTACCGCGCGTTTGCGAGCCCGGCCGCCGGCCGGAGGGTCGAGCGAACCGAACGCGGCCGCGGCCAGCACGGTGGCCTGCCAGGTGCGCAGGTCTTTGACGCTGCATTCGCACGCGGCGAGTTCCCGGAAACGCGCGTTGATGTCGTCGGCGCGTAATTCGCCGTAGTGGCCGCCCTCCCGGTACACCGACAGCCGGTCGGAGTCCGACCCGCTGCGCAGCAGCGACCGAACGGCTTTGGCGAGCAACGGATCCCGGACACTCACCCGTCGCCGGATGCCACCCTTGGCGACGTAATCGAAAAGCATCCGCTCTCCGGATACCCGGACCTGTTCACGCAGTAGCGTCGCGACTCCCCTGGTGCCGTTCTCCTCGGCGTACTCCTCGCCCCCGACCCGGAACACTCCGCGATCCACCAGATCGATGGCCACCGCCTCGACTCGCCGCCGGACCGTGCCACGCAGCGCGAGATCCTCCCCCACCTGTGCGCGGATCTCCGGCAACCGTCCGGCCAGCGCCAAGACCCGGTCGAACTTCTCCTCGTCGCGTTCTTTGCGCCACTGCTCGTGGTAGAGGTACTGGCGCCGGCCCGCCGCATCGACACCGACGGCCTGGATGTGCCCGTTCTCGCGCGGGCAGATCCACACCTTCCGCCAGGCCGGCGGGATCGCCAGCCCGCGAATGCGCTCCAGTGTCGCGTCGTCGACGGGTTCACCTTGCGCGGTGCGGTAGCCGAACCCGCGTCCGCGCCGGACACGTTCGACTCCGCCGTCATACGGTCGGCTACGGCGCAATCGCATTCAGTCACCGTGGTGCTCGGGGCCGGGGGTGACGCGTTGTGTGCTCATATCTCATAGCTGCCCGGTCTCCGAGCGGCGAAACAGCCCGAGGCGCCAGGTCCCGGCAGTCCGACCTGGCGCGGCACGATTTTCGAGGGTGCGTCCAGCCGGAGACCTACTTGGACGGGGGGACGAAGGGCTGGTTGACCGTGGTGAAGTACTGGACGAGGGCGGCGACGGCGACGGGCGCGGTGATGAACAGTTGTCCGGCGAGCGTGCCGAGGGCGCCGACTGCCAGGATGCCGCCCAGGCAGCCGACGGCGGCGGCCGGAATGAACGGACCGAACATGCCCACGATCGTCGCGGCCGCGACCGTGGCGCCCGCGATGCCACCGAGCACACATCCGACGAGGCCGCCGCCCAGGCCGCCGACGACGGTGCCGATCGCGGCACCTGTCGCGATGGTGTCCTTCAGCCGGGTGAAGGCCGCGACTTCGCGCTCGTACGGCGTCCTCCAGTGCGCCGAGTCCTCGAAGGGAAGGGCGACGGGCCGGTACTTCGCGTGCTCGACGTCGAACAGTGGGGTGAGCGTGGCGGTCCGGCCGCTGATGTCGGCCGCGATCGGGAAGACGAAATCGTCGACACGGAACTCCAGGGGCGTGCCCGCCAGTAGTGTGCCGTCGGTCGCCTCGATCGCGAAGACCCCGTTCTCGGCCTGCAAGGAGCCCGAGTCGATCTGGACGACCACGCCCTCGGCGGAGGTGGTGGCGGTGTAGTTCACGACATGCGAACCGGCATCCGGAGCCGCGGCGACGGCATGTCCGGCCGAGACGCTCGCAATCGCGACTGCGAGCGTCGATACCGTGGCGATCTTGCGCAAAACCATGTCTGGGGCTCCTCGTCTTTCGCTGTGCTGCCGTCAGTCCTGTTGCACGGTGCCGAGGACGGCCCCGCTGGTCGCGTCGATCGTCACCTCGTGCTCGATGCCGTCGGGCTTGCGGAGCTCGACTTCCCACACCGTCGTCGGCCCCTCGGCGTCGAGTTCGGCGGAGACCACGGTGCTACCGGGCACGGCTCGGAGCGCCTTGTCGACGGCTTGCTGCCTGCCGATCGCGGGAGCCGCGGTGAGTTCCCAATCGTGATCGGACAGATAGGCGGCGACGCGGTGCCCGCCGGGCGCCTGATCATCGGTGGCGGCGTACAGCGCCACCGGCCCACCGACGAGGACAGCGGCGACAACGGCGCCTGCGAGGAGCCCGCGCCGACCGGACAGTGCCCGGCGAACAGTGGCCTTCATCCTGAAACCTCCTATGCGAGTTGTGATCCGAAGATGCGGATCACCTTCGCAGGCAGCGGCTTAAGGCAGCCTGAAGTCACCTGAAATCCGTTTCAGGAACGGCGAATTGCGGTTTTTCCCGCCATTGCCGGACCGGCGGAGTTAAGGTCGGTCTCGGGTCGGGGTTTCCGGGGGTTTTCGCATTCGTCTCCGTCGGTCAGTCCCGGCGCAGCCCGCGTCGGCCGTGCCCGCTGCTCAGCCGACGCCGAGGCGCGAGGGTGGGTGCGCTCGATCCCCTCCGACTGCACCCACCTTCCCGAATCGCCTTCGCGCGAAGTACCGGGCGGCCGCACCATCGGGTGCCGCGTCCGTCTCGACCCTTACGGGCGCGCGTCAGGCTTTCCGGTCGTGCAAGGCTGCGACCAGATCGGCCACGTCCGCGGCGTTCGGCGCGTATCCCGGGAAATAGCAGCACACCTCCTCGATTCCGGCGCCGAAGCGGGTGCGGATCTGCGCGGCGCACTCCTCCGGTGTGCCCGCCACCCCGATCGTGCGCACCATCTCGTCGGTCACCAGCGCCCGCATCTCGGCGAAACCGCCGGTCTTGGACAGCGCGTTGAGCGTGGAGTGCGATTGTTCCCAGCCCTCGACCTCGAGCACGGGACGATAGGCGGGTGTGGACCCGTAGAACGCGATCAGGGAGCCCACCCCGCCCATCGCGGCGGTCAGCGCTTCCTCCGTGCGTCCGAGTGCGACCATCACCTGCGCGATCACCGGGAACCTCTCCGAGGTCCGGCCGGACCGGCGCAGGCCCTCGGCGACGGCGGGCAGGGTGCGCTCGGTGAAGTGGCGTTCGCTGTTGAACGGCATCACCAGCAGTCCGTCGGCGACCTCGGCGGCCTTGCGGGTCATCACCGGTCCGAGCGCGCCCATCAGCACCGGCGGAGGACCGAAGGGGTTCGGTCCGGGATCGAAGGTGGGCGGCAGCAAAGTGTGCGTGTAGTACTCGCCGCGGAAGTTCAACGGCGCCCGGCCTTCCCACGCGGCGAAGATGGCCCGTACCGCCGCCACGCTCTCCGCGGTACGTTCGGCGGGCGCGCCCCACGTGCTGCCGTAGCGCTTTTCGATGTGGGCGCGGATCTGTGAGCCCAACCCCAGCCGGAACCGTCCCTCGCTGTAGACCTGCAGGTCGTAGGCCGCGTGCGCCAGGTGCATCGGGCTGCGCGGTCCGGCGATCGCCACGTTCGTCATCAATTGCAGCGACGTCGCGCCTGCCGCGACGACGAGGGGGAAGAACACGTCGTGCGGGCCCTCGAAGGTGAACAGGCCGTCGGCCCCGGTCTCGGCCAGCTCCCGCGCTTCGGTCGCGACCTGCCGTGGCGTTCCGGTGACCTGTAGATGGACCTTCACTTCGACCTCCGTCGGTCATCGGCGCGCCACGCCTTCCGCGACACGACGACCCCATCGTATGGACAGCACTCCGTGCATGTGTCCAGTCCGACGGGAATCCGCCGCCGCGCGCCCGGACCGGGCTACGGACCGACCGGCGCCGGGTTCCCGGGATTCCCGTGCCGCGGAGTCCTCGCGAGTCCGGTATCCCGCGATGCCACGGCGGGTTCGAGCGCGGTCACAGACCGGGGAGCCGGTTCTCGCGCAGCGTGACCACGACCACGATGTCTCCATAGGGAGCCGCGCCCATGGCCAGTCTGTGCGCGAGGCGCGCCAAGCCGACCCGTCTTCCGTATTTGGTGTCCATGCCGGTCCGCACCTGGTCGACCAGCGGTCCGGTCCGCAGCAGTTCGGCCATACCTTGGTGCTGGCGCGACCCGAGAGCCGGCTCGCCGTGCCAGTCCCCCGCCTGCACGATGACCCGGCGGTCGCGTGCCAGGTGCCCGGCCTCGCTCGAATGCGAGGAGATCCGGAAGGCCAGACGTCCGTGTTCGACCGGTAACACCAAGTGCGGCACGGTATTCCAGTGTCCGGATGCCTCCGGTCGCGGGTAGGTCACCCGTACTGTGCTCGCATCCCACCAGAGCATTCCCGGCTGCCATTCGCTGGGACGGTCCGGTACGGCGAGAATGCGACGCGCCGCCGGGAACGGGTTGTCTCGACCTGGGGTGTATCCGTGGACTCTGCTGCCGAGCAAGGAGCCGCCGTGCGCTGGATAGGTCATGCGTGGGAACCTCCGGGATGGGTGCGGGTGGGGATTGCCGATCCGATCTCCGTACTGCGATCGGCGCCCATGGCGCCGTGGCGATGGCGTCCAGGCCCGACGCCTGGCCACCGGTTGCGATCGTTAGAAAATCTACCTAGGTAATCACAGATTTTGTGTACCACCGGCCTCATGGTGGGTGCAAGGACATGGTCGTGTCGCCGATCATCATGCTCCGCGCCGAACCGGGAAGGCGTCACGACCGTTCGGTTCGGAGCGGCGGGCCCGGATCGCGTTCACGGCCGCGAACAGCACTCCGATACCGATCAGGAGGCCACCCCGCAACCACACCTCACCGTCGATCCGGGTGAACAGGAACAGGCAGGAGGCCAGGCCGAGCCAAGGCACGACGACGGGCGCTCGAAAATGCTCCGTTTCGTCGCCCGCGCGCCGCAGGATCAGCACCGACACATTGACCGCCGCGAAAACGACGAGCAGCAACAACACCAGCGTCTCCGCGAGCGAGGCCACCTCCCCGGTCAGCGCGAGCAGCAACGACACCGCCGCCGTGACGCCGATCGCCACCCACGGCGTCCGGCGGCCCGGCAGGATCCGGCCCAGCGCCCGCGGAAGCAGGCCCTCGCGAGCCATACCATAGGCCAATCGCGAGGACATGATGCCGGTCAGCAGGGCGCCGTTCGCCACGGCCACCAAGGCGACCACCGCGAAGACCTTGTCCGGTACGCCTCCGGCCAGGCGCACCACCTCGAGCAGCGGACCGCTGGAGTCCGCCAGCCGGTCGGTGGGCACCGCGGCACCGGCCACCACCCCGATCAGCAAGTACACGCCACCGGCGGTGAGCAACGCGCCGAAGAGCGCGCGTGGATAGGACCTGCGCGGGTCGGCGACTTCCTCCGCCAGATTCACCGAGGTCTCGAACCCGACGAACGAGTAGAAGGCCAGGACGGCACCCGCGAGAGTCGCGCCGACAACACCCTGCTCCGCTGTCCCCACCTCGGTGAGCCGGCCCGGATCGGCGTCCCCCCGGACCATCACCCACGCGCCGAGCCCGATGACCAGCACGAGGCCGCCGAGTTCGACCAACGTAGCGGCGACGTTGGCGCCCAGCGACTCTTTGATCCCGGAGACGTTGAGCAGTGCCAAGGCGGTGAGGAACACCACCACGACGAGCGCGGTGGGCAGACTCACCAGGGCGCGCAGATAATCCGCCGCGAACGCCCTGCTCAGCGCCGCCACCGACACGACGCCCGCCGCGAGCATGCAGAACCCGACGAGCGACCCGGCCGCAGGCCCGAGCGCACGGCCCGCGTAATGGGCCGAGCCGCCCGCCTTCGGATACTTGGTCGCCAACTCGGCGTACGAACCGGCGGTGAGGCAGGCGAGACCGAGCGCCACCAGCAGCGGCAACCAGATCGCGCCGCCGGACTCCCGTGCGATGGCCCCGACCAGCACATAGACGCCCGCACCCAGGATGTCACCGAGGATGAAGAAGAACAGCAGGCGCGTGCTGACCGCCCGTCGCAGAGAATCCACCACAGAGCGGCGGATACCCGCGTTACCGGCGCTGAAGCTCCCGCTGACGGCGCCCTGTCGCGATGCTCCTCACACCGTTGTTGCGCCGGGGCAGATCGAACAGATCCCTCCCGCCGCGACACCGAGAGCGCCGTGGTGAGCGCAGGCGCATTCGAATCGGCACGGCTCCACGATGATTCCGCGACGAGCGTCACGCCGAATGCGCGTGATCGAGGCGCGAGTGTGGCTCGTGAGGCGGTTCACGCGCTGCCGTGCCGGTCGTGGCGCATACCTATTCCGCACCGGGGAAAACCGATTCGGTGACGAACAAAGCGCCATCGGGACCGGCGCCGACGGTCCCGATCTCGAAGAGAACGGGCAGTTTCCAATTCTGGTTCGCCGACCAACGCTGGACCTGGTCGGACGAAGTCGCGGCCCTACATGGTTACGCGCCGGGTGAGGTGACCCCGACCACGGAATTGCTCTTGGCCCACAAACATCCCGACGATCGAGCCGAGGTCGCCGACACCCTGGCGACGGCGGTGCAAACCGGGCTGCCGTTCAGCGGCCGCCACCGCATCATCGATACCGCGGGAATCGTGCACCACGTGCTGGTGGTGGGAGATCAGATGCGTGATTCCACCGCTGCGGTGGTCGGTACGGCCGGGTTCTATATCGATGTCACCGACACCGTCGACGAGGAACGCCAGGATGTCATCGACGGGGCCCTGCCGGAAATGGTGGCCGCTCGTGAAGTGATCGAGCAGGCCAAGGGCGCCCTGATGCTGGTCTACGGGATCTCGGCCGATCAGGCGTTCCGCGTGCTGACCTGGCGATCGCAGGAGACGAATACGAAATTGCGCGTGGTGGCCGAGCAGCTGGTTGCCGCGCTGATCGAATTCGGTGGCGCCGGGGTGCAGACGCGTACCCGCTTCGACCACGTGCTGCTCACCGCGCATGAACGCCCGATCGAAGACCTCCGCCGACATGATCGCGCCGGTCATAACCACCCCGCCCGATTGAAGTTGACCGGGGCGGGTAGATCGAAGCAACACGGAAAGGGGTTTGTCATGGCACGTGAGAAAGACAAGGACGACCAGAACAGCGGCGAGCCCAAAGGAGGCAGGCCGGGCCCGACCGACCAGAACCGCCACGGTGGAATGGCGACCCGGGAAGTAGCCCCCGAACTGACCACCGATGAGGCACAAGAACCGCCGGACTGATTTTTTTCGGACAGCGGTACCTGAGCAGGCCGTTGCGAAAGCGCGCGCAGGCCCGAATCGCCCGAAGCCCACATGAACCAACAGTCCGTGTCAACCAACAGTCCGTGTCAACCAACAGTCCGTGTCAACCAACAGTCCGTGTCAACCAACAGTCCGTGTCAACCAACAGTCCGTGTCAACCAACCGAGCCCCGCACCGGTCTGCATCGGTTCGGGGCTCGCTCGGGGGTATTCGTGCCTGTCCACCGATCGCTCGGTAGCTTGACCACACGAATGTACCGGGTAGCACGTGATATCGCCAAATCCGAGTCCCGCAGCGGCCGAATGGTTTAGCTGCCCGACCTCAGATGAGGTTCTTCTGCTTGCGGATGCGCCGTCGCAGGTCGACCATCAGCCCGTGCGATCCGCCGTGGCGGACGAAGCGTGGAATGAAGCGGTTGACGAAGGACACGAACACGAACAAGTTCTCGAAGCGCCGCTGGTCGGCGGCGGTCCATTCCACCCGCAGTTGTTCCCGGAAGATCGGGGCCAGGAATCCGATGGTGAGAAACCGGAGCAGGTTGCGGAAAGGCAGCCGTAGATACCAGTGGATCATGCGCAGCTCGAGCAAGTTCCCGAGGTAGTCCCGGACATAGTCGTCCAACACGACCTGCTCGCACGCGGTGTTCCAATATTCGTCGAATTCGGCTCTGGTGGCGGGCCACATGTCCTCCGTCACCTGCAGGGTGGTGCCCAGGGTCGAGGATGAGGCATAGAACGCTTCGGCCTGCTCGTCGTTCATTCTTCCGTGCAACAGCTGATAGGTGTCCTCGAAGCCGATGTAAAGACAAGCGGCCACCCACAATTGGAGGTTGCGGTCGAAGGCGTTGTACTTGACCGGCGCTCCCGGCGCCGATTGCACTTGCCGGTGCGCCACATTCACCGCTTCGCGATAGGCCTTACGCTCTTCCTCGGTGCCGAGGATGGCGACCGCGAGATATTGCGTCGTCGTACGCGCGCGTTTCCACGGATGCTTCATCAGCGATCCGGATTCCACTTTGCTCTCGGCCACCCCGTAACCCACACCCGGCCGGGCCATCTGCATGACGACGTTCGCCGCGGCGCCTGCGAAGGACCAGAAGTCCAGAGCGTCGGTGAGTGCGAGGGGCCGCTTGGTGAACGGTTGATGCGTGACGCTGATACCGATCCGGGTGCGGTCCTTGGTCAGCGGCACACCGTGGTCGCGATCGGATCGAGGAGCCACTGCGGTCATCGTGATGTCCTTCCATCTGCGTTCACACGTCGCGCGACCAGGTGAATCAGTCGCACCGACCCCAGTCGAACACCGGACCTAACATTTATGTTACTGATCATTCTACCGATTTAGCGGCAAGGATCAACAGAAAAGAACCAGGCTGTACAGCTATATATCCGAGGTCCTACGAATGAAAGTTGTTCAATGTTCTTGTTGTGGTCGGATCAGGCAACGGGCCGGTTCACCGCTGCGGTCACATCGCGAAGTCGGGTTCCACACGACCCCGGCTCCCGCGGTCAGGGCTGCGGCGGCAAGGCCAACGGCGAGTTGACCTTGTTCACCAACCACCGGTCACCGACCTTCTCCAGGCGCATCACCATCGAGAGCTGTCCCGGGGCGGGCTTGCCCTTGGTGCCGAGACTGGTGATGGTCTGGCCGATGATCACGATCGCTTCCGCGGAGTGCTCGTCACCGGCGCGGATCGCGCACTGCACGTCGCGCGTGGCCGAGGTGACCTGGCCTTGGCCGAGTACCTCACGCAGTTCGGCGCTGGTGGACTCGAACTGTTTCTTCCAGTCACCGGTGGCGCCGTCACCGACGGCGGCGAAGTAGGCGTCGAGGTTCTTCGAGTCGTAGTTGGCCAGGACGGGCGCGTAACGGCAGGCTGCGGCGCGCGCGTCCTCCTGCGCCGCCAGCAGGTCCTTGCTGTTGTCGTTCTGGATGTACCAGTAGCAGGCGCAGGCCACCGAAACGCCCACGAGGATCGCGGCAGCCGAGCGCAGCGCGATCGACCCCGGACGCCCTAGCGGCAGACGGCGCAGTCGATTCCAACGACCGGCGGATGCCGCGGCGCCCGTTCCGGATTCCGTGCCGCCGTCCACCCGCTCAGCGGTCGTGTCCTCGGAGCCGGCTTTCACCGGCTCGACAGCGCGATCTTCCGATCGGCTCGCGCTCGACTCGGCTTCGGCGGTCGGCTCGGCGTCTTCACTCTTCATCGGGATCTCCTAGTTGCCGGGGACGGGGCGCGACAGCTCGTCGCCGGTGACGCCGGGCGGTCGGGTCGACCCGTTGTCCGGGATGTCGGGACGTGGCGCATTCGCCGATCCGCGTACCTGCAGGGCGGGATCGCTGGTGACGCAGTAGTTGTAGAGCCGGATCCGGGTGTCGGTCATCTTGTCCGTGGGCACGACGGGGATGGTGTCGTACTCGCAGGTGGGGCGCGGCCAGATGTCGACCAGCGTGTAGAAGGCGTTGTCGTGGGCGGGAATGCCCAGCGCCTCCGAGCCGACCCGCAGCGCCGGGAACAGGGCCGAGATGGCCGGTGCGCGCAGCTTGGCGGCCTTGGTGATCGCGACGAAGTTCGTGACCAGGTCGGTGAGGGGGTCCTGGGTGCGGGAGACGAAACCGCCGAGGGTACGGAGCTGGACCGGCCCTTCGTCCAGGAGGTGACGCACCTCTTGATCGGCCGCGGTCAGCTGCTCGAACAGCACACCGCCCGTGCGAGTGAGTGTCGCGAGGTCCGGCTGCGCATGCGAGGTCGTCTCCGCGATCACCTCGAGGTTCTCGATCAACTGCCGTGTCTGCGGAAGCAGTTCGGTCAACCCGGCCATGGCACGGCTGATGCCCGACACCATGTTCCGCAACTGGTCGGGACCGCCCGCCAAGGCCTTATCGAGCTCGTCGACGATGATGGTCAGCCGGTCCGGGTTCATGCCGCCGATGAGGCCGCTGAGGTTGGTGAGCACCGACTGCACCGTCACCGGGACGGTGGTCTGGGAGCGTTCCACCAACGCCCCGTCGGTGAGGTAGGGACCGGTATCGGAGTCCGGGCGGAAGTCCAGGTACTGCTCGCCCGCCGCCGACAGCCGGCCGACGGCGACCGTGCCGCCCACCGGGATCTTCGCCGAGGAATCGATCTCGGCGACGGCCGCGACGCCGCTGCCCGCGACTTTCACCTCGCGCACCTTTCCCACCCTGGTGCCGCGGAAGGTGACGTCGTTGCCTGCCGCCAATCCGCCCGACGACTGGAGTTCCACCGTCACCGAGTAGTTGCTCGGCAGCGGATTGATCCGCAGGACTTCCGCACCGAGGTAGACCGCGCCGAGAACCAGCACCACGACCAATCCCAGGTTGGCGAGCGCGACGCGGTGCCGAACGAGCCACTGCCACAGAGGAGGATTCATCGTTCTCCCCCTTCCCGCGGCTGTTGCGGAGGACTGGTGACCCGTCCGATCACCTTCTCGATGACCTGCGCCAAACTGCCGATGAACGCGGGCACGTCGCCGATCTCGGGCAACCTGCTTCCGCTGGGATCGGTCAAGGCGCCGACACTGAGATAGGACACCGTCGCGGCGACGGCCAAGGCGGGGCCGTCCAGGCTCGCCATCAACGACGGGTACAGGGTGTGCAGGCCGTCCAAGGTTCCCCCCAGGTCGTCACCCATCTGGGTGAAGCCCGACATCAATCGCTGGATGCTGTCGAAGAGGCTGACGGCTTGGGGGCCGGTGGTCTCGGTGAAATCGCCGAGCGCGGTCATCGTCGTCGACACTTTGTCGAGCAGGTCGACGATGGACTGGTTGTTCTCGGCGAACAGCGCCAGCAACGCCGGAAACGTATCGGCGGCGGCGCCCAGTTCGGCTTTGCGTCCGGCCAATTCCCCGGTCAGCACGTTGAGGCCGGTCAGGGTGTTGTCGATGTCTCCGGTTCGCTGGTTCAGCGCGGCGATGACGGCGGTCATCTCGCTGATCAGATGCGCCAGCTGCGTGGCGCGACCGGCGAACATCGAATCCATCTCGGAGGTGATCTTCGCGGCCTGATTGATGCCGCCGCCGTTGATGAGCATCGAGACCGACATCATCAGCTGCTCGACGGACGCGGCAGCCGAGGTGTGCTCCGTGCCGATGATGTCACCGGCGCGCAGATTCGCACCATCCGCTGCGGCCGCGGGCAATGTCATCGCGACGAAGATGTCTCCGAGCGGCGTCGCCTGACGCAGTTCGGCGGTGGTGCCCCGCGGGAGCTCGATGTCCTCCCTGATCAGCATTTCCACCTCCGCGATGAAGTTGGTCGTACTGATCGCGGTGACGACTCCGATGTCGGTCCCACCGATCTTCACGTGCGCGTGATCGGGCAGGTTGAGCGCGTCACGGAATGCCGCGCGAATCGGGTAGCCCGGGGCGCCGATGCCGGGTTTGGGCATCGGCAGACTGGACACCGTCACGGTGCAGCCGGTCGCCGTGCTCACCGTCGCGACCAGCGCTGCCGCCATCGCGGTGCGTCGAAGCCCATGCGTACCGATCATTTCGTGATCCCCAGAAGTGCTGCGGTGAGGCCGAAGTCGGGCCCGAAGTCCTGGATCTTCCCGGTACGGCAGCCGTCGAGGCGCATCTGGATCCGTTCGCAGAACTGCGACACGACTTCGTTGTCGAGCAGGACCTTGTCGGTCAGCGCGTGCAGGCGCAGCGCTTGGTGCTCCCGGCTGACGGAGTTGGACAGGTTCTCGAACAGCAGCGGTCCGATGTCGACGATCTCGGTGAGTCCGCGGGCGTTGGCGCGCATCTGCTCGGTGATCGTCGTGAATCGCTCCAGCGCACCGGCGAGCTGATCGGAGTTCTCGCCCACCAGGCTGCCGGTGTTGGTGACGAATTGGTCCAGCTGTTGCAGTACCGCCTGCAGGCCGGGCGCCTGGTCACCCATCAGCTGCACCAGCTCGGTGAGGCGGCCGCTGAAATCGCGGACGATCTGGTCGTTCTGGGCGATGATCTGGGTGATCTCGTTGAGTTTGATGATGGTGTTCGAAATCTGGTCCTTGTTGGCGAAGGTCACCTCGAAGGCCGACGACAGTGCGTCCAATGTCTCGCGCAGGCGATCGCCGCTGCCGTCGAGGAGCGGGAACAGGACCCGGCTTGCCATGGGGCCGTTCTCGTTGTCGCCCTTCAGGGCCGCGCCGAGCTGGTCGAAGTTCTGCAGGATGCGGTCGAGCTCGACCGGTGTCCGAGTCCTGGCCAGCGGGATGTGCGCGCCGTCGGCCAGGATCGGTCCGTCGCCGCCGTAGGCGGGCGCCAGCTCGACATGGCGGTTGGTGATCAGCTGCGGCGACACCAGGGCGGCGATGGCATCGGCCGGGATCTGCGTTCCCTTCTCCAAGCTCATGGTGACCTGGACGTAGCTGCCCTTGGCCGTCACGGTGTCGACCCGGCCGACCGGA
The DNA here is from genome assembly GCF_040642815.1 of Nocardia sp. NPDC047648. NCBI lineage: Bacteria > Bacillati > Actinomycetota > Actinomycetes > Mycobacteriales > Nocardiaceae > Nocardia > Nocardia sp. NPDC047648. The sequence continues at coordinate 584,598 of NZ_JBEYSX010000001.1, forward strand.
ACGCCGAGCACCGCGACCTCGTTGCCCGCGTAGAGCCCGGCGACATTCTCGAAGTCGGCGCTGATGCGCACGTGCTCGCCGAGGTACTGCCTGGGCAGCGAGGTCAGGCTGTCCGGTACCAGCGCGCAACTCCCGGTGACCAGTGCGGCCACGATCAGCCCGCCGATCTGGGCGAATCGTCGTGTTCTCATCAGTTGCACCCCTGTACGGCTCGAGCGAAACACAGCCAGTTGTCCGGGAAGAACCATGGCGCCCACACGTCGCCGTACGGGCCGTTGCCGACGGCGTTGTTGAACTGCCGCAGGGCGATGGGCATGTTCTCGTAGAGGCGGTCCAGGTTGTCGCGGTTCTTCTCCAGGCCCTCCGACATGGTGTTCAGATCGTGGATCAGTGGCGCGAGCTGTCCGTTGTTCTCCAGGCCCATCTGCTGCAGCAATCTCGACAGGGCCGCGACGTTGTCGAGCAATTGCCTCAGCAGATCCTGCCGCTGCCGCACGGCGTTGCCGATCGCTTCTCCGCGGGTCAGCAACAGCAGCACGCTGTTCTGGTTGTCGGAGACGAGCTGGGACACCTGGTCCATGCTCTTCAGCAGCGAATCCACCTCGTCCCGGCGATCGGTGACGACCTTGGCGAGCGCACCGATACTGTCGAGCGCCTGCACTGCCAGCTGCGGGGAATCTCCCATCTGCTGGTCGACCAGATCCAGCGCCTGGCGAAGCTTCTGCGGATCGATGCGCTCGATGCGCTCGAACGAGTTCTTGTACTTCGGGTCCTGGATCACCTTGCTGAGGTTGTAGGGCACCGAGGTGTTCTCGATCCGGATGCGGTTGCCCGGGAGTCCTTTTCCATCGCCCGGCACCAGGTCCACGTGCAACCGGCCGAGGATCGTCGACATCTTGATGGCCGCGCGCGCATCCGGCCCCAAGCGAAGATCGCGGCGGACCTTCAGATCCACCAGGACCTTGGTGCCCTCGAGGCGAACGGAGTGCACCTGGCCGACCTCTATTCCGGATACGTCGACCGTCGCGCCGGGACGGAGACCGGCAGCCTGGGCGAATTCGGCGTGGATGGTCTTGTCTCCCAGCCGGGCCTGAGTCAAGACACTCGATCCGATCAGCAGCGCCGCCACCGTCGCCGCCGCGATCAGGCCGAGCCGCAGATATCGGTTTCGCAGGAATCCCGGCGCTGGAATGCTTTTGATCATCGGCACACCTCCGAATGCGAGTTGCCGCCCACCTGGGAGAACAGTCCGGGAGGCAACAGCACACCCCACAGGGACACGTCCAGGCTGCACAGGTAGGCGTTTCCGTAGGCGCCGTTGCTGGTGAAGCGGGCGACGCCGTTGAGGACAGCGGGCAGTTCGACCGCGGCGCGGTCCAGCGAGGCGCCGTTGAGCAGCAGCAACGCGACACCCGTCGTGGCGTCGTTCTGCGCCTTCGCCAGGCCGGGCTTGACCTGCATGATCAGCCCGGTCAGCGCGTCGGTCGTGCCGGCTACCCGGTCGACCGAGTGCTTCAGGCTCTCTCCTTGCGAGTAGAGGGCCTCCACCAGCGCCCTGGCCTGCGTGAGTAGGGTCTCGAGCTCGCCGCTGCGATGGGCGAGACCACCGATCACCGAGCTCAGATTGCCCAGGACCTCCCCCAGGATCTTGTCGCGCTGCCCGAAGGTGCCCGCGAGCTGGGATGCTTGCACGATCAGGTTGCCGAGGGACACCTGATTGCCCTGGAGGGCCTGGATCAACGTTTCGGACAGGGAGTTGACCTGGTCCGGTTGCAGCACGCTGAACAGCGGTTCGAATCCGGACAGGAGCGCGGACACGTCGAACGACGGCTCGGTTCGCTCCAGGGGAATCCGGGCCCCCGGGGCGACCACGGTGCCCGCTTCCTTGCCCGGCGCCAGGGCGATATAGCGCTGCCCGATCAGGTTCTGGTAGCGCACCAGCGCCTTGGTCGTGGTGGTGAGATGCTGGCGTTCATCGATCCGGAAATCGACCTGGGCGCGGTAGCCGTCGGTGAAATCGATCTTGTCCACGCGGCCGACCCGTACGCCTGCCATGCGGACGTCGTCGCCGACGCGCAGCCCCAGCACATCGGAGAAGATCGCCGAATAGCGATGGGTGTCGCCCTCGACCGACCGCTGCAAGGTGGACCAGATGGTGAAGGTGAGCGCGACGGCGACCACCGCGAACACACTGAATCCCGCGAGGGCCTTGGCTGATTTCATTTACCCGGCCCTTCGTCGTCGGCGGCTACGGTGACCGATCCGCCGGCCAGCACCGGACTCAGCAGCAGGTACTGCGCCACGGTCGGCCGCGTTCCGACGATCGCCGCCACGGCATCGGATCCGCGCAGCGCGATCGGCTTCGCGGTGGTGCCGGGATCCTGCGTGCCGGGCTCCGTCGGTGCTACGGCACTCGGCGTCGGCGAGAGACCGGGAATGGACGGCAGACCCGGAATGAAGGGAAGACCGGGAATCGCGGGCAGGCTCGGAAGCACCAGCCCCATGGCCCCCAGTGGTGCGGGCGCGGCCGGTACCGGTGCGGGCCCTGCCGCATCGAGCCACTTCGGTATCAATTGCGGCGGATAGTTCTGCTCCGGTGCCACCTCCGGGACGGAGGCTCCGCCGCAGCGGGGACCGTACTGATCGCCGTAGTGCGGACAGTCCTTCGCCGTGTACTGCTGGAAGGGCGTGAACGAGACATCCATCTTCCACACCATCTGTCTGGCCGGGCCGAAGTGGAACGTGGTGGCCAGCCGTTGCAGTGCCACGTTGAGGTTCGCGGCGGTGTAGGGAATGGCTTCCGGATCCTTGGCCAGACCACCGAACAGATCGTCCAGTCCCGAGACGAGGAACTTGCCCGCGTCGGGATTACGCGCGAACAGCGCGTTGACCGTTTCGACCGTCGCGTTTCCGGTGGCCAGCAGGTCGATGAGTTTCGCTCGCCGTTCGGCCAGCGTCCGCGCGGTGGTCACCGATTCCGACAGCACCCCGACCAGTTCGGGAGCCGACTGGCTCAACGCGATCGACGCCCGCCCGAGATCCCCGAACAGCGCGTCGACGCCAGGGGTCGCCCTGATCTCGGTCAGCCAGTTGTCCAGGCGCTCGATCGTCGAGCCGGGTACGCGCGCCGAGGGATCCAGCGCCGCCGAGAGGGTGGCCAGCACGCGGCCCAGCTTCTCGGGCTGGATGTTGTCGAGCACGTTGCGCAGCACGTTCAACGTGGTCTGCAACGCCACCGTCTCGCTGCCGGTGTCCTCCGGAATCGTCGCACCGGCGCGCAGTGTCTTCGGTTCCGGCCCGTTGTCGACGAGTTCGATCGCCGTGACGCCGAACAGATTGTTCGGAATCACCCGGGCGGTCACATTCACCGGAATGGTCTCGGCCACACCGGGCTTCAGATCCACGCTCGCCTGCTGCCTGGCGCCACGAGCCACCACGTCCACCGCGGCCACCCGGCCGACGACCATGCCGCGGAACTTGACGTCCGCCCGGCCCGGCAAGCCGTCGCCGGTACTGGTGAGCACGATGGTCACCGGCACCTTGTCCTCGAAGTAGCCGGTGTAGCGCAGCGCCAGCAGGTACAGCAGAACCGCGACCGTGGTCAGCACCGCCAGCCCGGCGAGGGTCAACTGCTTTGCGCTCGGTCCGCGGCCACTGGGGTCCAGAATCATTGTCGGCCTTACCCCGAGATCCGGAATCCGGGATCGATACCCCAGATGGTCAATGTCAGGAAAAGATTGGCGAACACCATCACGACGATCACCATTTTGATGGCACGCCCGGCCGCGACCCCGACACCTTCCGGGCCACCGGTGGCGACATAGCCGTAGTAGCACTGGATGAACGTCGACAGCAGCACGAACACCACCACTTTGAGCAGGGAGAAGAAGACGTCCGTGCCGATCAGGAACTGGAAGAAGTAGTGATCGTAGGTACCGGCCGCCGTTCCGCCCAGGAACAGCACCGTGATCTTGGTGGCCAGATAGGCGGTCGCCAGACCGATGCTGTACAGCGGGATGATGGTCAGGGTGGAGGCGATCATGCGCGTGCTGATCAGATAGGGAAGCGGGCGGATGGCGATGGACTCCAGCGCATCGATTTCCTCGGAGATCCGCATGGAGCCGAGTTGGGCGGTGAATCTGCATCCCGCTTGAATCGCGAAGGCCAAGGTCGCCAGAATCGGCGCGAGTTCCCTGGTGGTGGCGAATCCGGAGATCGCGCCGGTGAGCGGCGACATCGTGAGGAGGTTCAGCGCCGTGAACGACTCCATGCCGACGATGATCCCGCCGAACGCGCACAAGATGACGACGACGCCGATCGTGCCGCCGCCCACGATGAGCGAGCCGTTGCCCCAGCCGATATCGGCCGTCAGCCGCGTCACCTCACGGCGGTAGTGCCGCAGGACGAACGGGATGGCGGCCAGGGCCTGGAAGAATGTGATGGCCTGGTGCCCCAGGCGCTGATTGGCGTGCACCGGCGCCAGCGCGGCGCGTCCGACGGTGCGCAGCGGTTTCAGCGCCGGAGGTGTGTAGCTGCTCGCCACCCTCACACCACCTTCGCCGGGAACAGCGTGTTGTACAGCTGGGTGAGAATGATGTTGGTGGCGAACAGCATCAGCGCGGAACTGACCACCGCCGAATTCACCGCGTTGGCGACACCGCCTGGACCACCGTGCGCGTGCAGACCGATGTCACAGGCGATCACCGCGGTCAGCACCCCGAAGATCGCGGCCTTGACCAGGGCGATAATCAGGTCGTCGGCCACCGCGAAGGAGGCGAACGAGCTGATGAACGAACCCGGCGTGCCGGATTGGGCGTACACATTGAACATGTAGGCGGTCGCGAAGCCGACGAAGACGACGAACCCGCAGAGCAAGACGCTCACCAGTACCGCCGCGGCGAGCCGGGGCGCGACCAGGCGGCGTACCGGGTCGACCCCCATCACCATCATCGCGTCGATCTCTTCCCGGATGGTGCGCGATCCCAGATCGGCACAGATGGCCGAGCCGACCGCACCGGCGACCATCAACGCCGACACCAGTGGCGCGCCTTGGCGGATGATGCCGAGTCCCGCGACCGCGCCGATGAATGTCGTGGCGCCCACTTGATTCACCAGGGCGCCGACCTGGATGGAGACCACGACGGCGATCGGGATGGCCACGAACACCGTCGGCGCCGCCGACACCCCGGCCATGAACGCGCACTGCTTGATGAACTCCTGGTAGGGAAATCGTCCCCGGACCAGCGAAACGAACAGTTGGACAATCGCTTCCCGGCCCAGCGTGACTTGACGGCCCAGCGTTTCCAGCGAGCGTTGCGGGTGGCGTCGCCACAATCCCGAAGCGCCGGCGACCAACTTCTCGATCTCGCCCGGTTCCAGTGGCGGTTGCTTGTCGGCAGGCGATCGCAGCGAGGCAGTCACTGGTGGCCGTTCCTTTCGATTTCTCGTCCGCCGCACCAGCGGCCGCCCCTTCGATGGCGCGGAGCGTGTGCAGTGTTACACACCACACAGACGTCATACAAGGGATAAGTGATTGACTATTTCTTCCACGATCGACTACCGCCGCAGGACTCCGCCGGGCGGACGCTCAGACGAATGACACTGTCCCGAACTGGAGATATGCCTTATCTGTAGGCATGTGCCCACTTCATAGCGGGCCTCCACGAGACGGTAAGTAATCGGTCATTCCTCATTTCCACCGGATGGGCCGGGGACGCGCTACGCCAGGCCCTCCAACCACCGCTGCAGTAGCACCACCAGTGCGACGAGCACCGCACAGCCGGCCAGCAAGAGGCTGAGCACAGCCACCCACATCCCGGCGCGAAGGACGGGATTCACCTTCATCCGCCCACCGAGGATCTTCACCACGATCACGAGAACGTCGATGAGCCACACCACAGCCATCATCAGGTCATGCACACATTCGAGAAGGTGAGCACCGGCCAGCACACGATGGATCCCAGGAACGACATCACCAGGTCGATGCCGTGCATATCGCGGAGATGCCCGGTATGGGTGAGCGTCCAGATCACCCCCGCCACCCCGTAGGGAACGCCGATGATGATGAGGGTGCCGAGGAACTCGGAGACCTTCATCTCGTAACCGAGTATCCGGTCGAGTCTCTTGAGCATGCGTCGATGCATCCTTTCGCTTCGATCCGCAGCTATGTTAGTCACAATTCTCATTGGAACGGAAGACTTTCCAGCAATCAGGCGCTGAAGTGTCGAAGAAGAGCAGGAAGTAGGACCACGACGTCGACCGATCGCGCCCGTCATGTTGATGACGATTCTCCCTACTGATCGCGCGGGCCTCGCCTCGCGACAGGCGGCTGACACCATGGCGGCCGAGCCCGTCGGCATTGTTCACGCTGCCCGGCACCCGAGAGCGGCCGGTGGCACGCCGATCGGCACCCACGCCGACCCGCTCGCCTTCCGGCGCACCCACGCGAGCCGCTGAGGCCGTGGTAACCGTGCCGAGCGATCGAGGTCCCGTCGCGTGCGATCGCCGCTAGGCTGACGCCGACGAGAGCGCCGGAACACCGGTCGCGGTGTCGCGGACCGGCGCTCGTGGTCGGGCGCGGAAGCAGTGAGGTATACGGGATGCGGGACAGTCGGTGGCAGCGGGCGGTCGCGGCCGTCGTGTGCGGAGTCGGACTGGCGACGGGGTCGTCGGTGAGCGCTGCGGCGGACACCGCCGATGACGCCGGTGTCGTGTGGTTGTGCAGGCCGGATCGGGTGGACGATCCCTGCGCGGGGAGTGCGGCGACGACGGTGCGCCAGGCTGGGCGACCCGATGTGCGCGAGGACCCGGCGCCTGCCGAGGATCCGGGGGTGGATTGCTTCTACGTGTATCCGACGGTGTCATCGGAGCCGACGCCCAACTCCGATACCGTCGTGACGCCGGAGGTACGGGCCGTCGCCGAGCAGCAGGCGGCGCGATTCTCCCAGGTCTGTCAGGTATTCGCGCCGGTGTACCGGCAGCGGACCCTGACCGCGTTGGCGACGGAGCGGACCTACACCCCCGAGCAGCGCGCGCAGATGTCGCGGATCGCCTACGAAGACGTCCTGCGGGCATGGCGGCAGTTCCTCGCGGAGCGCGAGAGCGGACGGCCCGTCGTGCTGATCGGCCATTCGCAGGGCGCGCGCATGCTGCGCCAACTGATCCGCGAGGAGATCGAACCGCAGCAGGCGGTACGAGACCGGATCCTGTCGGCGATCCTGCTGGGTGGCAACGTGGTGGTGCCCGAGCACGGTGACGTGGGCGGCGACTTCCGGTATCTGCCGCTGTGCCGCAGCGAGCAGCAGACGCGATGCGTGCTCGCCTGGCAGACCTTCGGCGCGACCCCGCCGCCGGACAGCCGATTCGGCCGCAACCCGATGACCCCGGAGCCGCTGCCACGACCGTACGGCCCCGGCTACGAGGTCGCCTGCACCAATCCGGTCTCGTTGAGCCGCAACGAATCCCGCACCGCGGCGACCGTGCTCCGGAGCAATCCGGTGCCCAGCCCGCTCGGCGTCGAAGTGGCGCTTCGCCACGGGCCGTCCGCCGTCGTCGCGCCGACGCCGTGGCTGGTCCCCGCCGAGAAGTACCGGCTCCAGTGCGTGCACGGCGACGACGCGACGGCGCTGATGGCGACTCCCGAACCGGGCAGCCCCGAGCTGTATCCCGTCCCGGACGCGACCTGGGGTCTGCACCTCACCGACGTGGAGATCGCACTCGGCGATCTGGTTCGCATCGTGGCGTCCCAGAGCAGCGCCCATCGCGCCGGGCATCGCTGAACATACGAGCTGCGACCGCCGACGCACCTCGGAAGAACGCGAAAAGCGGGTGCGGGCCGGCGGAAAGCCGTTCTGACGCACACCGTCCGGGGCGACGCCGGTCGCCCACCGGCCCTGGTCACACCGGGTGCCGTCGGCCAAGTGCCACAGGCTCGTCGGCTCGCGGTCCGTCCTATTCGGGGATTGTCGCTATCGCGTCGATTTCGACGAGTGCGCCGGGGCGGGCGTGGCCTGCGGTGGAGACGACGGTGATGGCGGTGCGGTGATCGCCCCACACCGATCGCGACGCCGCGTATCCCACCTGGGCATCGACTCCGTCGACCAGGTAGATGGTGAGTTTGACGACGTGCTCGGGACCGGTGTTCGCGGCGGCGAGCACGGTCAGTACGTTGCGCATCGCCTGGACGGTTTGCGCTTCGATGCCGTCGAGCAGTTCTCCGGTGCTGTCGGTGCCGAGCTGGCCGCCGACATACAGCGTCCGGGCGGCGGGTGCGATCACGCCCTGCGTGAAGGCCGGGTTCCGGTGCAGTTCCTCGGGGTCGAGATGCGTCGTGGTCACGGGTCTCCTCATAGTGGCGGGTCCGGTGTGGGTGTAGAGGTCGCGCAGCAGGCAGACCTCGGACAGGTGGTGGATCAGCTCGCGGTGGATGTGCAGCACCAGATCGGCCATGGGCAACTCGGGAAAGGGTTCCTTCGCGCCGATCGGCTCCCGGAGGGCGGCCTGTCCGAGACCGCTCACCCCGGCCAGCCAGGTGTCGATCTGGGCCTCGAGCTGGTCGAGCGCGGTGGCCGCGTCGCCTGCGTACTCCCATGTCTCGTACGACGCCGCCTGCGCGCCGAAGTGGGCGGCGTTGCGCGCGGCGAGCACGCCGACGATGACGTGACCGAGTCGCCAGGCAATGGTGGTGAACGGTGCGGGAACCGGCTCGGGAAGGGCGAAGTCGATCGTGAAATCGCCCGCACCGGCCTGCACGGGCGCCGTCGAAGTGCCGCGCGGCCGCACGCTCCAGGCGTCCGGGACCGGCGACCAGAAATACTCGTCGTCGGTGAGGCCCTGGAGCCGGGGCCGGAGCTGCCGGGTCCAGTGGAACTCCCACTGTTCGCGCAACGTCTTGTTCCAGTCGAGTTCGTCTGCGTCCATGCCGCCAGCCTGACACGCCCAGCGGACAGAATCGGTCCGCTATTTCTGGCAGGCTGAGCGACATGGAGGCGGCGAGCGGCGAGCGGGGCACGACCGAGCGGGTGCTGACGCTGCTCGGATTGCTCCAGCAACGCGAGGTCTGGACCGGGCCCGAACTCGCCGACCGGCTCGGCGTCACAGCGCGCACGATCCGGCGCGATGTCGAGCGCTTGCGCACGCTCGGCTACCTGGTGCATGCCGACCAAGGTGTCGGCGGCGGTTACCGGCTCGGCCGGGGGCAGGACCTCCCGCCGCTGCTGCTCGACGACGAGGAAGCGATCGTCACGGCGGTGTCGCTGCTGGTCGGCGCGGGTGGCGCGGTCGCGGGCGCCGGCGCCGCCGCACTCCGAGCGCTGGCCAAGCTCGACCGGGTCCTGCCCACCCGGTTGCGGCACGAGGTGCGCGCGCTCTCCGGTGCGGTGGAGTCCTTCGGCGGAGGGCGCGCCCCGGTCGATCCCGGCGTGCTCATGACCCTGGCCAGAGCCTGTCGCGACGAGGTGGAGGCGGGCTTCGACTACCCCGCCGGGAGCGAGGTGCGACGGCGGCGGGTGGAGCCCTACCGCCTGGTCGCCTCCGACCGCCGCTGGTACCTGCTGGCCTTCGACCTCGATCGCGACGACTGGCGCAGCTTCCGCGTGGATCGGATGACCGATGTGTCCGCACGGACGTGGCGTTTCCGTCCCCGCACGGCGCCCGAGGCAGCGGCCTACGTGCAGGAAGGGGTGGCGAGCCGGGTCTATCCGCATCGCGCCCGCTTCCTGGTGCACGCCTGCGCCGACACGGTGCGCGCGCAGATCCCCGCGTCGGCGGCGGTGGTGCGACCACGCGGCAGCGAGCGCTGTGAAGTGCTCAGTGGCGCGGACGACAGTCTCGACATCGTGCTGGTGCACATGCTGTTGCTGGGGCACGACTTCGAGATCCTCGACCCTCCCGAACTCGCACGGCGCAGTCATGCGCTGGCGCAGCGGCTGCTCTCGGCCGGGGCGGCGATCGCACCGCCGGAGGTCGAGGAGTCGTGAACCGGATTCAGTCGGGTCGTTCGTGGACGGTCAGCAGCAGATGATCGAAGCGGGTGCGCTGCTGAACCGGCCCGCCGCCCTGCGCGACGACCGCGGCGACGAGTTTGGCCGCCAGATCGCGCAGTTTGGTGTTGGTCTCCTGGGAGCGCCACTGCAACACCCCGAACGCCTGCTCGGCGTTGATGCCGTAGATGAACATCAGGATGCCTTTGGCCTGCTCGATGACCTCCCGTGCGGCCACGACCTCCGGCAGCGTCTCCTTCAGCACTTCCTGCCGGTTCTCGTCCAGCCGACCGGTCAGATCCACGTAGTAGCCGGTGGTGCCCACGGTCGCGCCGGTCGAGTCGTGCAATCGATCCCCCACCACCAGCACGTGATGCACCCGGCCTGCCACATCGATGATGCGGTGCCTGCTGCAGAAAGGCTCACCGGTCCGCACCGCCGTGGCCAGCGTCTCCGCGACCGTGGCGCGGTCGTCCGGATGCTTGTGCGCCAGCAGCAGTTCCGTGGTCGGCTCCACCGTCCCCGGCGCGTACCCGTGCAACCTCGCGACCTGATCCGACCACTCCCAACGGTGGTCGGCGAACCAGAATCGGAAGCTTCCGATGGTCTCCAGTTCCTGCCGCTCGCCGTCGGCGGTCTCCGCCTGGCTTTCGCTGCCAGGATGCGCCGTCTTCGTCACCACTCGATCATTCCCTCCCGCGGGCACCGGGGATGAGAAATCTCGCGCGCCGGCAGGGCGAACGCTCGGGCACGTCTACCTCGCCCCAGCGTCCAGCACACGAACGGTGTCGCGGGCGGCGAGGGGTTCGTAATGGTCGGTGAAGAGTTTGGCGACGAGTTCGCCGCGGCTTGTGACGCCCACCTTCTCGAAGACGGCCTTCACGTGGTCGCGGACGGTGTGCGCGGAAAGGAAGAGCTGGGCGGCGATATCGCCGGTGGCCAGGCCACGGGCGATCAGTTCGGTGACCTCCAGTTCGCGTGGGGTCAACTCGTAGGCGGCGACCACCAGGGACATGACCTCGGAGGGTTTGGCCGGTGCGATTACCATCGCGGTCATCCCGGGACGCCCGTCGGCGTCGTGCAGGCAGGAGGCGTGGCAGACCAGCCAGCGGCCGGTGCTGGAGCGGATGCGGATGCGGGAGTTCTCACCGGTCGATCGGGCCCGGCCCGCGGTGCTGAGGATCCAGACCGGCAGCGGTAGCGCGATGCCGGTGGCGGTCGGCGTCGTCGGCCCGGGCGGCATCTGGGCGAGCAGGTGACGAGCCTCGTCGTTCAGTGACACCAGCCCGCCGGTCTGGTCGAAAAGTAGCATGCCGGGCGCGTCGGCGAGGTGCGCGGCCGACAGCTCCGACGACCGCGCGAAGCTGCGCAGCCGCCGGGCCATCGGTGTCGACAACGCGTTGACCACCTCGATATCGGTGGCCCGGAACGGCTTGCGGCCGCGCTCCCGGAACAGGCTCAGCTGCCCCCACGGCTGCCCGTCGACTCGCAGCACCGCGCGCAGTTCGTCCTCGAAACCGCGCGGGCACATGAAGCTTCGATACAGCGGGCTGAGGGTGGGCCGGTCGCCGGTCACCTCCCGCAACCCCGCCACCGGCACCGAGGCCAGCGCCAGATCGCGGAAGAGGTTCACGTGCTCGGCGAAAAGCTCTGATTCCCAATAGGTTCCGCAGCCGCCCTCGTGCAGGTTCTCCACCCGCACCGGCGCGGTGGTCAGCCCGTTGATCGGATCGGTGGCCACCCAGACAGCGGCATCGAACGGCGTGACCCGGCGCAACCGGTCGGAGGTCTCGGCGAACAGCGCGTGCGCGTCGGGCGCTTGCGCGATGCCGGTGCACAGCGCGTCGACGGCGCGTCGAGTCGGCGTGGTCATCTTCGTCATCCTGCTGTCGCGCCCGTTCACCCGCCATCCCGCATATGAGGGATAAGCCACAGGCCCGAGGCGAAATTCCCTCGATCGCGGGATGCCGGTACGGGCCGGGGCCGCCGAGGCTGGTCAGCGCACGGCAGCGGCGGAACGGAGAGGCCACGACCCCCCGCGGCCGTGCGCACTGCGCACCTCGACGAAAGAAGGCACAACCATGCGTATCGGCATCATCGGCGCGGGCGCCGCGGCGGTCGCGTTGCTCGACGCGCTCGCCGCCGCCGACCGGGCGCCCGGCAGCATCACCGTGTTCGACGGCTCCCCCGCCGTATGGCGCGGCCGCCCGTACCAGCCGGATCTGGAGGCAGTGCGGGTGAACGCCCCGCCCGCCCTGATGTCGGTACGCGCCGACGACCGCGCCCACTACGAGCGCTGGCTGCGCGACCGCGGCAACGGGGCAGGGTGCCTCGACGAGCGTCCCGGCGCGCCCCTCGTCGGGGAGGAGCCGCGCCGCGAACACCCGGAACGGACCGAGCGCACCGCCACCTCGGGGTTCGACCCGAACGAGGACACCGCGCGACACGTCGGTGACGGCCTGGTCCGGGCATCCGCTGCCCGCGTCGCCGAGCGGAGGTGGCGCGGTGACGATCTGGACCAGTACCTCGATGCAGGTCTGGGCGTTCCCCTCGTCCCGCGTGGTGTCTACGGCGCGTATCTGGAGCAGACCGCGCACGCCGCGATCTCGCGGTTGCGCGCCCGCGGCGGGCGAGTGAGCGTGGTGAACGCCCGGGTTACCGGCTTCGCCCGTGAGAGCGGCGCTGTGCTGCGCACCGACGACGGCGGCAGCCATCCGGTGGACCGCGCCGTCCTGTGTGTCGGAAGCGGCCGTCCCCGCGACCATTACGGATTGGCCGGCGCACCCGGATATGTGAATGAGCCCTACCCGCTGGCGACCACAACAGCCGATGTGGCGTCCAGCGCGCGCGTCGCGATCATCGGCAGCGGACTGACCGCGGTCGACATCGCCGCGGCACTGACGGCCCACGGCCATACCGGGCCGATCAGCTTCCTTTCCCGCAGCGGCGTGCTGCCGTACGTCCAGCAGCGGCCGTTGCCCTTGGCTCCGAAGCACCTCACGCCATCCCGGGCGCTGGAACTGGCCGGGCAGGGCACGGTCTCGGTCACCCGGCTGGTCGAACTCATGCGCGCCGAACTGGCGGAGCTGGGGCAGGATTTCGAATCCTTCGCCACCGAGATCCTGGAAACCGAGACCGAGGAACCGGCCACCCGGCTGCGCCGTCAATTGGACGCGGTCGATTCACCTCACCAGGGCCGCCGCCTGCTGACCATGGCGATCCGGACCATGGGTCCGATCCTCTGGCCCGTGCTCGCCGAGCACGACCGGACGATGCTGCGTGAGAAGTATTTCCGGACCATCAGCAGTCTCAGCTCCCCGATGGTGCCGCACAACGCGCGAATCATTCTGCGCCTGCTGGATTCCGGGCAGTTACGGCTGCGACCGGGTGTCACGAAGCTGACGGCCCGGCCCGGCGGTGGTTTCACGGTGTTCGACGGCACCGACCGGCCCGCCGACATCGTCTTCAACGCCGTCAACCCACCCGCCTACACCACACCGCAGGAGACCGAACCGCTCCTCGGCGAACTGATCGCCACCGGCGCAGCGGAACTCGCGCCGACCGGCGGTCTGCGCATCGAGGCCGGCACCCGCCGCCTCCTCGTCGGCGACCACCCCGACCCCACCTGGCACGCCCTCGGCAACCTGGCCGCGGACTCGATGTTCATCGCCACCAATCCCCCGGGCCTCGCCGCCGAAGCCGCGGTCCTCGCCAACCACCTGACGATTCCCTGCGTCAAGTGATCAGCCGCGCCCGCCTCGAATGCGGGACGAACTCTGGCGAACCGACTGCGGAGCGAGGCGCGTCTACACCGGGCTCGTGGAGTCGACCCAGAGCGGCCACCCCTGCCGGACTCCCAAGCGAAGGCGCAAGCCCTGGGAGTGAGTGCACTCTGGATCGGGCGCACCACGCCGGCCTCGATCGGACCCGAGTTCGGCGTCGGGGTCGTCCACCGCCGGGCACATCGACGGCCGCTCCAGCCGTGGTTCGGCCACCCGCACCGACATCCGGGCTTCGATGGCCGAAGCGGTCTTGCCGTTCACCGGTCTCATCCGCTCGCGCACGGCCATCGAGAGCCGCTGCGGGGCCGACTCCTGCTCGGGCGGGCCGGTCGGCCGACGGGGTATGGTTAGCTCTATGAACACTCAAAGGTTGCGAATCTGCCGCGATTTGTGTGTTGTGATGTTGTGACCAACACTTCCGGAGACGCGTATCCCCTCGCGGACACGATGACCACCACGGTCGCGGCGCACGACGGCGCGACGGTGCTGACGGTGGCCGGCGAGGTCGATCTGGCGACAGCCCCCGCGCTGGAGAACGCGATCGATGCCATTCTCAGCGGCAAGCCCGCGGCCCTGATCATCGACCTCACCTCGGTCAGCTTCCTCGCCTCGGCGGGCATGGCGACGCTCGTGGCAGCCCACCAGCGCGCGGGCTCGACCACCTCGATCGCGGTCGTCGCGGAGGGCCCGGCGACCAGCAGGCAGCTGAAGATGACCAGCCTGGATCAGGTGTTCGCGCTGCATTCGACGCTGGACGCCGCGCTGGCGGCGCTCCGCCAGAGATAACCCCGGCCACTGCCGCCGTCGAACCCGTCGACGGCGGCAGCGCCTTGTCTCAGACCAGTTCGCGCAACTGTTCGATCAGCTTGACGCGCTCGGCGGCGGTGGCCGCCATCGGCACCACGTTGAGGACCGTGACGCCCGCCTCCCTGAAGGCCGCGACCCGCTCCTTGACGTAGCCTGCCGGGCCGACCAGGGAGATGTCCCGGACCAGCTGGTCCGGCACCGCCTTGGTCGCGGCCTCCTTCTCCCCCGCCAGGTACAGCTCCTGGATGCGGTCGGCCTCGGCGCCGTAGCCGTATTTCGTGGCCAAGGTGTGGTAGAAGTTCTTGCCCTTGGCGCCCATGCCGCCGATGTAGAGCGCCAGATGCGGCTTCACGAACTCCAGCAGCGGGTCGACGTTGTCCCCGATGGCCAGCGCCGGGCCCGCGTAGACGTCCAGGTCACCGAGGACCGGATCGCGTTTGGCGAGACCGGCGGTGAGCGAGTCCGCCCACACCTCCTTGGCCTTCTCCGGCAGGAAGAAAATCGGCTGCCACCCCTCGGCGATCTCGGCGGCCAGTTCCACGTTCTTCGGGCCGAGCGCGGCCAGCAGCACCGGAATGCGCTCGCGCACCGGGTGGTTGATCAGCTTGAGCGGCTTACCGAGGCCGGTGCCCCGGTCGGCGGGGAGCGGGATCTGGTAGTACTTGCCCTGATATTCCAGGCGCTCACGCCGCCAGACCTTGCGGCAGATCTCCACCAGTTCGCGGGTGCGGCCGATCGGCGCGTCGTAGGGCACACCGTGGAAGCCCTCGATCACCTGCGGACCCGACGCGCCCAGCCCGAGCACGTAGCGTCCGTCGGAGACGAAGTCCAGGCCCGCCGCGGTCATGGCGGTCAGGCTCGGTGTGCGCGTGTAGAGCTGCAGGATGCCGGAGGCCAACTGCAGGGTCGTGGTCTTGGCGGCCAGGTAACCGAGCGCGCTCACCGCGTCGAACGAGTACGCCTCGGGCACGAACACGATGTCCAGGCCCGCCCGCTCGAGGTCGGCGACTTCGGCCGCCGCCTCTTTGAAGCCCCCCGAGTAGTTGATGCTCAATCCGATCCGCATAGCACTCAACATAACGGCGGGTACGTCCCGGCCGCGCACCGGCCGGGTGCGAGCCCGGCAAGGCGTGGTCACGCCCGAGGCGGCGGCGCCACGGGGTAGCGTCTACTCGTAGTCCTTCCTCGCCGTAGAACGAAAGGCAATACGCACGTGTCGCAGCCCAGCTCGTCGTCCACGGAAACTGCGCCGTCCTCCGGCGAGGTCACCCTCGCGCAGTACCTGGGCGATCTGGCCGCCAAGATTCCCGCACCGGGCGGCGGCGCGGTGGCGGCGTTGCACGCCGCGCAGGGCGCCGCGCTCGTCGCGATGGTCGCGCGCTACACCACTCGCGCCAAGGACGCCGAGAACCGGCCGGTGATCGACCGGATCATCGAAGCCGCCGACGCCGCCCGCGAGCGCGCGCTCGCGCTGGCCGCCGCCGACGCCGCCGCGTTCACAGCCGTCGGCGCCGCCTACAAGCTGCCCAAGGACACCCCGGAGGACCTCGCCGCACGCACCGCGGCGATCAATGCCGCGCTGATCGAGGCCGCCCGCGTGCCCGCCGAGGTCGTCGACGAGGCCGACGAGGTGCTGTCGCTGGCCGCGGAGCTGTTCCCGATCGGGAATCCGAACGTCGTCACCGATATCGGCGCCGCCGCCGACGCCTGCCGCGCCGCCGCGACCACCTCGCAGCTCAACATCGAGATCAACGTGGCATCGCTGCCCGCCGCCGAGGGCGACCGGTTCGCCGCGGTCCTGATGCGGATCGAGGAGCTGACCGCGCGGGCGGACGCCCTGCACGCCGACGTCGTGCACGCCGTCCGCCGGTAGCCGCGCGATCGCGCGGGGGCCGCCCGTTCAGGCGGGCGGATTCCAGGCGACCAGTACGACCTTGCCGCGCACCCGTCCCGACTCGCCGAGTTCGTGCGCCTTCGCGGCGTCCGAGAGCGGCAGCACCTGGTCGATCGTCGCACGGAGGTGACCGCGTTCGACCATCGTGGTGATCTCACGCAGTGATACCGCAGAGGGTTCGACATAGAACCGCTCGTAACGCGGGTCCGCTTCCGCGTCCGAACCCTGGGTGTCGATCAACCTGCCGTCGGGACGCAGCACCTCGAGGGATCGGGACCCGTACGCACCGCCGACCAGATCCAGCACGAAGTCGACGTCGCGCACCGCGGCGCCGAAATCGACCGCGGTGTAGTCGATCACCTCGTCGGCGCCGAGACCGCGCAGGTACTCGTGGTTGACCGCACGCGCGGTGCCGATCACGTGCGCTCCGCGATGCCTGGCGATCTGCACCGCCAGATGCCCGACGCCTCCCGCGGCCGCGTGCACCAGCACGCGCTCCCCGGCACCGAGCGCGGCCAGCGCCTGCCAGGCGGTCAGCGCCGCCGTCGGCAGTGCCGCCGCGTGTACCAGATCGATGTTCCTCGGCACCGCGGCCAGCGTGTGCGCCTGCGCCACCACGTATTCCGCGTTCGCTCCGCCGAACACCATGCCGTACACGCGAGCGCCGATCGCGAACCTGTCCACTCCGGCGCCGAGTTCCTCGACGACACCCGCCACGTCGAGTCCCAGCGTCAGCGGTGGATCGCCGAGCTTCCCGATCAGTCCGGCGCGCACCTTCCAATCGGCTGCGTTGACGCTGGTCGCGGCGACCCGTACCAGCACCTCCCCCGGGCCGGGCCGAGGCCGATCCACCTCGACCACCTCGAGGACTTCCGGGCCACCGAACGCGTACTGCGTGATTGCGAGCATGTACCGATTCTGTGGCCACCTGGTACCTTTCGGGAAGAAGGCACCTTCTTGATACCGAGGTTCCCCATGGATACCGGATGTGACCGGCCGGAGACCGGCAGCCTGGTCGAGAGCTACCTGCATCACTGCCCCGCGCGGGAAGTGCTGGCCGTTCTCGCCGACAAGTGGGTGATGCTGGTGCTGAGCGTCCTGCGCTCCCATGCCGGGCCGATCCGCTTCAACGAACTGCGCCGCCGCCTCGACGGCATCACGCAGAAGATGCTCACCCGAACCCTGCGCAACTTGGAGCGGGAGGGCCTCGTGCGCCGGGCGGTCTACCCCACGGTGCCGCCCCGGGTGGAGTATTCGCTCACCGAACTCGGCGCGAGCATCGGTGCGATCAGTCACGCCATGGGCGTCTGGGCCGTCGAACACCAGGACCGAATCCTCGCCGCGCGAGCGGAATTCGACACACGAGCCGCGGCCGAACCGGAACCGCTGCCGCGCGGACTCGCGCGCTGACCGCCTCGTCGGGCCCCTGCCGCAGAACTCGAGCGACTCACTGCCGTTTCGACCGCACCCGGCGGGGTACGCGGTCATTGGTGGGCCTACCCCAGCGCAACCGGACCGTGGACCGGTTCTATCCGTGGCCGAGTTGATCATGGGGGCCTAAAATGTTCCTTGCCTACCACACCAGCTCGAAGGGGTGGACGCCATGAGGAGCGCCATTCGGTACCTGTTCCTCGCGACCGTGATCGTGGCACTGGCCGCGTTCGGGTCGGGTGCGGCGGCCGCGACGATGATCGTGCGGCCGACGCCTCCGGTGGCAGCGATCGGACCCTCGAACGGCCAGGTGGTGGGCGTGGCTCATCCCGTGACCATTCGGTTCGCCGCACCTGTCACGGATCGCGCGAAGACGGAACAATCCATCGACATCAGAACGACCCGGCCGTTGCCGGGCACATTCGCGTGGACCGACGATCGCGAAGCCGTCTGGACGCCGAGCGGGTTCCTGCCCGCCGAGGCCACCGTCTTCGTCTCGGTCGGTGGCGCGCGCACGGAATTCCGCACCAACGCGGGCGTTTTCGGCGAGGCGAACATGTCGGCGCATACCTTCACGGTCACCGTCGGCGGCACCGTCGTCCGCACGATGCCGGCCTCGATGGGCAAGCCGGGGTACGAAACACCGGCCGGCACCTGGCCGGTGCTGGAGAAGTTCCGTTCCGTCGTGTTCGACTCCCGCACCATCGGCATCCCGCTGAGTTCGCCGGAGGGCTACGTCATCAACGGCGAATTCGCCGAGAGGCTCACGTGGGGAGGCGTTTTCATCCACTCGGCGCCATGGTCGGTGGACCAGCAGGGTTACGCGAACGTCAGCCACGGCTGCATCAACCTCTCCCGCGACGACGCCGAGTGGGTCTATCACACGATCGGCGTCGGCGATCCGGTCGTCACGCACTGGTGAACGGCGCCCTCCGCCGGGTAGCGTCTGGCGGCATACCCGAGGGGAGGGCCATCCTTGCGCGAGTTTCCGATCCCACCACCGCGTGACGCGAAGGAAGCCGAGTTCCAAGACCTCTGGGGCCCATGGGCTCTCGTCACCCCGCGCGATGTGGGCGAGATCCTCGGCGACATCGACGCCCCGTGGTGGATCGCGGGCGGGTGGGCGATCGACGCCTGGACCGGAACGCGGCGCGAGCACAGTGATGTCGACGCGTCGATGTTCCGTGCCGATCTGCCCGCTCTGCGCGCCGCGGCGCGAGGCCGCTTGCACATCTGGTCTGCGGGCCCGGACGGCATTCGCCCCGTGGATGACCGCTTCCCCGCCTTGCCCGACAGCGCCGACCAGGTCTGGCTGCGGGCGAACGCACGGTCTCCGTGGCTGATCGATCTCCTGCTGAATCCCGGGCAGCGAGGCGCCTGGGTCAACCGGCGCGATCGGACCGTGGTCGCGCCCCTCGACGAGGTGACCTGGATCGCGGACGACGGCATCCGCTACCTGAATCCCGAGTTCGTGCTGATCTTCAAGGTGAAACAGGCCCGGCCGAAAGACCGCGTCGACCTCGAACGGACCTGGCCGGAGTTGAGCACCGCCCAGCGCACCGTGGTGCGGACCTACGTGTCCGACCACTATCCCGAACACGAATGGCTGGCTCTGCTGAAGTGACACCCGCCCACCGGCCACCCCGAGGCCGGGTGGGAGACCCGCCGGTATCCTCCGGTAGGCGGACGGCTCAATTGTGAACGCGGCAGGGCGTTCCCGCGTCGTGGCGATGCGGTTAATCTGACGGGGACCTGATGAAGGGCGGGGCGATGGATCGACCGGAGATGAGCGCGCGACCCGGCTACGACCGGGGAAATCCGTATGGCACCGGGGTGCCCGGGCAGGCGCCGGCCGGCGAGGAGTACCGCGGCGAGTGGGCCACGTGGGTGGATCGGCCGCAGGACCAGGCGCAGCCCACCGAACCCGTGCACACGCAGGCGCCCGGTCCGGACGAGTACGAAGATCAGTTCGCGGGACTGATCGACCGCTCTCCCGCCCCGCGTAAGACACGACGGTGGGCGGTACCACTGCTCGGCACGCTCGGCGTCGCCGCGCTCGGCTTCGCGGCCTTCCTCCAGTTCGGGACCGGCGGCTCCGACCGGCAGGCCGCCGCACCGGTCCCGTCCGCGCAGGGCACCGCTCCGGCGGCGCCGGTCGCGCAGTGCCCCGCCGAGCGGGTCGGCAACCGGATCCAGGGCAATGGCGTAGGCGGCTTCGATTCCGGTCCCGCGGTGATCTTCGCCTTCCAGCACGCCTATTACGTGGACCGGTCCGGCGAGCAGGTTCGCGCCACCACCACCGCGGACGCCGCGGTACAGGCCGCCGACGCCATCCAGCGCGGCATCGACAGCATCCCCGCGGGCACCACCCACTGCGTGGCGATCACTCCCGGCGCGTTCGCGGGCCAGTACACCGTGGTGGTCACCGAACATCGCCCCGGGCAGCAGCCGGTCACCTACAACCCGCAGGTCGTCACCACCACCAAGGACGGCAGCCGCACGCTCATCAGCGCCATCGCCCGGGGGTGAGGCGGCTTCTCACGCAGAGCCGCTCGGCCGGTCTGATTCGGCGGCGGTGACGACGTGGCGCATCAGCAGGGCCGTGGTGACCGGGCCCACGCCACCGGGCACGGGGCTGAGCCCAGCCGCCTTGCCGCGCACCGACTCGGCGTCGACATCGCCGACGATCTTGCCGTCGGGAGCCTCGTTGGTGCCGACATCGATGACCACCGCGCCCTCCCGGACGTGCTCGCCGGAGATCAGGCCGATGCGGCCCGCCGCGGCGACGACGACGTCGGCGGTGGCGGTGACGGCGGCGAGGTCGGCGGTGCGGGAATGGCACACCGTGACGGTCGCATCTTTCGCCAGCAGCAACTGCGCCAGCGGCTTCCCGACGACGTTCGAGCGGCCGACGACCGCGACGTGCCGGCCGGTCAGCGGGATCTCGTGGTGTTCGAGCAGTTCGACAACGGCCTCGGAGGTGGCGGGGACGAAACCGTCCAGCCCGGCCGCGAGCAGGCCGAGCGACAGCGGGCTGACGCCGTCGACGTCCTTGGACGCGACGATCGCGGAACTCACGTCGTCGAGCGTGACACCCGCCGGGAGGGGCGTCTGCAGCATGATCGCGTCGGTCGCCGAGTCCGCACCGCGCGCGGTGAGCTCGGCGCGGATCTCCGCGGCGCTCGCCTCGGGACCGAGATCGACCGTGTCGCAGGCTATTCCGAGTCGCTCGGCCGCCTTGCGGAGCGAGTTCACATACCAGGTGCTCGCCGGGTCGTCGTTCGCCACCACCAGGGCGAGACGCGGGGCGGCGCCGCCGTCGGTGAGCGCGGCGGCGCGGGCCTTGGTGTCGGCGTTGATGGCGGCGGCGAGTTCCTTGCCGGACAGCGAAACGGTATCCACGTTGACACAGCCTAACGGGCGCGGCCGGACATGTTCCTCCCCCGCCCGCGTGCGGCGACGCAAACTCGAGGCAATCGCACGGCGAACCCGACTCGATCAGGCCGTGCGACCGCGACGAGGCCGAACGACGCACGCAGCCGGACGATAGCCGCCGACCACGGCACGCCGGCGGCACAGCCACACCGCCGACGACGCCAGTGAACAGCCGCCACGGCACTTCCCCAGTGCACGAATGTGATTCAAGTAGTTTCGAACGCCTTCGGATCCGAAAGAAGCCGCCGAGGTCCCGCCGCGAAAACGAACCAACGCCCCGGTTCCGCCCCCGGCCCGCACACCGGGAGCGACATCGCGTGAGCCCGTTCCCGAATTGCCGGTTGGACGAAGAGTTCGCCCGTATGGTATTTCGTGTTTGCCCCAGCTAACTGCTAGCACGTGCCAACCCGTTCCACAGCGGAAAGGTGACGACTGTAGTGATGATCTCGAGGCAGTGGAAACTTCTCGTCGCGGCGTCGTTCGCCGCGTTCTCGCTCACCGGCCTGGCCGGCGTCCCCGCGCACGCCGCGCCGGAGACCGACGCCCTGTACAACTCCGCCCAGCGCCACTTCACCAACGGCGACGACGCCGCGGGCCGGGCCGATCTGCGCAATCTGATCGGCGCCGACCCCGCCGACGCCGAAGCGCTCGCCCTGCAGGCGATCTGGTCCGACTACGCCGGTGACCTGCCCGCGTTCGTGGACGCCATGGCACGGCTGCACGTGGTCGATCCGGGCTTGGCACAGGGCACCGACAACGTGCTCGGCGCCGTGCGCGCCGCGGTGGGCACACTGCCGAACCCGCTGCCCGCGCTGGCGGGACCGCAAACCGGCATCGTCGTGCTCGGCTACGGCTTGTTGCCGGATGGTGCGCTGCGCCCCGAACTGGTGAACCGGCTCACCGCGGCGTGGTTGCAGTCCATCGCCGCTCCGCTGTCGCCGATCGTCGTCACCGGCGGGAATCCGCAGAACGGCATCACCGAGGCCGAGGCCATGCGCGACTGGCTGGTCGCCCACGGCGTGGCGCCCGCGCGCATCCACGTGGAGAGCCGCGCGGGCTCGACCGTGCAGAACGCGCTGTTCAGCACGAGGCTGCTGCGGGATATCGGTGCGACGAGCGCGATCGTGGTGACCTCGCCGAACCACATCCGCCGTGCCGTCGCCGATTTCGTCGTCGCGGGCACCCGGGTCGTCGGCGCGACGACCTCGCTGGAACAACTGGTCTCGCAGCTGCCGCCGCCCGGCAAGCCGGGCCAGCGCGGAATCTATCTCGACGCCACGCGTACCTTCCAGCTCAGCACGGCACGCTAGCTGTCGGCCGATCGGGGTTCGCGCCGAGCGCGCCGGTCCCGACCGCCGGGAAATTCATTGGCGGCGTCCCGCGTGGGCGCGGCAGGATGGCCCCGTGACGTCAGCCGGAAATTCCGATGTGGTCGCCCGGCTCCGGGCGGCGGGCTGCGTGTTCGCCGAGGACGAGGCGCGACTGCTCACGGCCGCCGCCGCGGAGAGCGGCGTCGCGCTGGAATCGCTCGTCGCCCAGCGCGTCGCCGGTAGCCCGCTGGAGCACCTGCTCGGCTGGGCGGAGTTCCACGGGCTGCGGGTGACGGTGTCTCCCGGCGTCTTCGTGCCCCGGCAGCGCACCGCGTTCCTCGTCGACCGCGCGGTCGAGCTGATCCACGCCCGGACGGGTCATCCGGTGGTGGTCGATCTGTGCTGCGGCTCGGGCGCGCTCGGGCTGGCGGCGGCTCGGACCGCCGCCGAGGAAGGTCGTCCGGTCACGCTGGCGGCCGCCGACATCGATCCGATCGCGGTCGAGTGCGCCCGCCGGAATCTCACCCCGCTCGGCGCACCGGTCTACGGAGGGGATCTCTTCGAGCCCTTGCCCGGGGAATTGCGCGGTTGCATCGACATCCTGCTCTGCAACACCCCGTACGTGCCCTCGGAGATGATCGCGCGGATGCCGCCGGAGGCCCGCGACCACGAACCACGCACCGCCCTCGACGGCGGCCCGGACGGTTTGGACGTCTTGCGCCGGGTCGCGGCCGAGGCCGCCGAGTGGCTGTCTCCTGGCGGGCATCTGCTCGTGGAGTCCAGCGAGGATCAAGCGCCGACCGCGCTCGCCGTGCTGGCGGAGAACGGTCTCGCGGGCCGGGTCGCGGCATCCGAAGCGCACTACGCGACCGTGGTCATCGGCACCCGTCCACGCTGACCACCGCCGGCCACCCGTCGAGGAAGCGCCGTCCACAATTCGAGCGGCGGCCTGGGAGTTCACCGCGCCGCTCGGTGGCCGTGACCGATATGCCCCGTACGCCCCGCTGTGGAGCCGCAGTGATCTCCGGACGCCGGGGCGAGCGCGCCGCGCTCTACTTCTCGCGACCGGTGAACTGGTCCATGGAGTGGTAGACGCCGACCGAGTCGAGGAACAGGTCACGCAGCTTGATCGGCAGCAGGCCGGAGATCGCCTTGTTCAGCCGCGAGGTCCACGGCAGCACGACCAGCGGGGTGCCGTTCTTCATCTCCCGCCACGACGTGTCGACCACCTTGTCCTGGTCCAGGATCGGGGTGAACAAGAAGCCCTTGGCGCCCTCGAACATTCCGGTGTTGATGTAGGTCGGGCAGACCGTGGTGATCTTCACGTGCTCGTGGCCGGCCTGTTCGAGTTCGATGCGCACCGAGTCCGACCAGCCCAGCGCCGCCCACTTGGAGGCGGCGTACACGCTCATGCGCGGGTTGGACACCAGGCCCGCCGAGGAGGCGATGGTCAGCACCCGCGCGTCGGTGGTTCCGGCGACCATGGCGGGCAGGAACTCGAGCGTGACGTACATCGGGGCGAGCGAGTTGATCGCCATGGTCTTGTCGATGTCGGCGCGGTTCGGCGTTTCCCAGAAGTAGCTGTTGCCGCGCACGATGCCGGCGTTGTTGACCAGGATGTCGATGCCGCCGACCTGCTCGCGCACGCCGGACGCCGCCTCGGTGATCGCCTCGGGCGAGGCCACGTCCACCACGAAGTGATGAACGGCGCTGCCGCGGCCGGTCAGCTCGGCGGCGGTGTCCTTCAGCGCGGCCTCGTCGATGTCCCACAGCACCACCGCCGCGGCGCCTTCGCGCACCGCCCGCTCGGCGAACAGCTTGCCAAGGCCCATCGCGGCCCCCGTGACCAGGACCCTCTTGCCCGCCACCGTGTCCAGTTTCATCCGTACCGCTTCCTGATCCGTGAGTCGTGCGAGTTACTTCTGCCGAAGCGCTTTCATGACGCCGAAATACAGCGTCATCGTTTTGGCCCAGAGCGCTTCGGACATGCCGGGCAGCGGAGCGATAGGCACTACCCGCTGCACCGCGATGGTCTGGGTGTCGATGTACTTGAGCAGGCCCTCGGGACCGTGCCTGCGTCCGGTGCCGGAGATGCCGAGCCCGCCGGACGGCGCGTCGGCGCTGCCCCATGCGGCGATGAAGCCCTCGTTGACGTTCACCGAGCCCGCCTCGATCCGCGCCGCCACCGCGCGACCGCGGGCGGTGTCCTTGGTCCAGACACTGGCGTTGAGGCCGTAGGCGGTGTCGTTGGCCTGTTCGACGGCTTCCTCGTCACTGCTCACGCGGTAGATCGAGACCACGGGGCCGAAGGTCTCCTCGCGGTGAACCGTCATGCCAGGCCGCACGCCGGCCAGCACGGTGGGCTCGTAGAAATACGGTCCGAGGTCCGGACGCGCGCGACCGCCCGCCAGCACCGTGGCGCCCTTGGCCACCGCGTCGTCGACATGCGCGACGACCGTGTCGAGCTGGCGCCGGAAGGTCAGCGAACCCATGTCGCTGTGGTAGTCCAGACCGCCGCCGAGCCGGATGGCCTCGACGTGCCCGACGAATTCGGTGACGAAGCGGTCGTAGACGCTGTCGTGCACGTAGATGCGTTCCATCGACTCGCACAGCTGTCCCGCCGAGGCGAAGCAGGCCCGGATGGCGATCTTGGCGGCGCGTGAGACGTCCGCGTCGGCGAGCACCAGCAGCGGGTTCTTGCCGCCGAGTTCGAGCGAGTAGCCGATCAGGCGCTCACCCGCCTGCCGGGCGATGGTCCGTCCGGTCGCGCTGGAGCCGGTGTAGTCGACGTAGTCGGCGCGGGCGATCACCTCACCGCCGATCACCGATCCCCGGCCGAGCACCGCCTGCCAGAGCCCGCGCGGCAATCCGGCGCGCACGGCGGCATCGATGGCCCACAGCGCGGTGAGCGCCGTCTGGTTATCCGGACGCGCCACCACCGCGTTGCCCGCGACGAGGGCGGGCAGCGCGTCGGAGGCGGCCAGCGCCAGCGGGTAGTTCCACGGCGAGATGACCGCGACCACTCCCTTGGGCCGATGCCGCACGTCGACCTGGGTGAGCACCGGAAGCACCCCGCGCGGTTTGCGCGTGGCCAGCAGCCGCGCCGCCACCGAGGCGTAGTACCTGGCGTTCACGGCCACGTCGCCGACCTCGTCGAAGGCGTGGGCCCGGGCCTTGCCGGTCTCGGTCTGCACGATGTCGAGGATGGCGTCCTGCTCGGCCAGCACGATGTCGTGGAATCGGCGCAGCACCGCGATCCGTTCCCGCACCGGACGTCGCGCCCACTGGCGCTGGGCTTCGCGAGCGGTGGCGAACGCGGTCTCGATGTCGTCGGCGGAGGACTGCGGCAGATCGACGATCTTCGCGCCGGTCGCGGGGGCGAAAACTTCGACGGCGGGCGCGCCTCCGGCGACGGCGTGCGCGAGCA
Organism: Nocardia sp. NPDC047648; assembly: GCF_040642815.1. Classification (NCBI taxonomy): domain Bacteria; kingdom Bacillati; phylum Actinomycetota; class Actinomycetes; order Mycobacteriales; family Nocardiaceae; genus Nocardia; species Nocardia sp. NPDC047648. The sequence goes on from NZ_JBEYSX010000001.1 coordinate 610,664, forward strand.
ACGGCTGCACCAGTGACGGGGACAGCGCGTCGGCGGTGGCCGGGTGGGAGGCGGTCGTCATGGTCTGCCCTCTCGGGGACGGTGGACCGCGCCGCGGACGCGCCCCATTAAATGAACAGTGGTGTTAGATTAATATCTATGTCACACCTCGTGTCAAGCTGTTCGTCGTGGCGCACAGGGATCCAGGGGGCCGCGTTGTGAGGCGGCACTATGCAGGCTGAGCCGACGGCCGCGCGGCGCGGCAGGCCACCGCAGACGCAGGAGCAGGCCGAGGAGGTCCGCGCCCGGATCGTGCTCGCGACGGCGGAGGTGTTCACCCGCACGGGTTCCCGTGGGCTGAGCGTCGCGCAGATCATCGAGCAGGCGGGACTGGCCAGGCCGACCTTCTACCGCTACTTCGGCAACGCGAACGAACCGCTGCTCGCGGTGCTCGACAGTTCCAACGAGGGGTTGGTCGGCGGCATCCGCGCGGCGCTGGCGGGCACCGACGAGCCGGTCGAGCTGGGTATCCGGCTGATCGACGCCTACCTGGACTGGGCGCGCGGGCACGGCCCCATGCTGCGGCCGCTGTTCGCCGAGCTGCACGATCCGGGCTCGCCGGTGTCGGCGTACCGCGAGCGCGCGCTCGACGACATCCGCGATCTGGTGCGCGAGACGTTCGCCGAGCTGGGCAGGCCGGTGCCGAGCCCGCTCGACCTGGACGCGGCGCTGCACCTGTGCGAGTACGTGGTCTACCGGATCTCCGCGGGCACCGCGCCCGGCGCCGAACCGGACGCGGACACCGTCGCGGCGGCGCGCCTGACGATGATCCGCGTGCTGCTCACGACGCTCGGCACGCGCGTCGACGTGGAGTACGCGCTGACGCTGCCCGCGATCTTTCCCGCCGCGCCGTAGTCCGGCCCGCGCGTCAGCGCGGTACCGGGGTGACGGGATGATCGACGTCCGTGACGCGCTGTTCGACCCGGTGGATCAGGTCGTGCACGCGCGGGTCCCGCGCCAGCCTGCTGTCCAGCACCACGTTGATCACGCCGCGGAACAACGCGTAGGGCTCCCACTGCGGCGGCGCGATGGTGCGCGCCGCGCGCCGGGCGATGCCGTCGGCGATGGACTCCGCCGCGTCGCGCACGGTGATGCGCAGGTTGAGCGGCCACGGCAGCAATGCGCCCAGGGCGGCGCCCAGCTCGTCCTCGTCCAGCGTGCCGTGCGTCATCGCGGTGTCGACGATGCCGAAGTACGCCACGCCCGCCGTCGCGCCCACCGCGGCGAGCTCGACCCGCAGCGCCCGCCCGAACTGCTCTACCGCGGCTTTGCTCACCATGTAGGGCGAACCGGCCATGCCGGGCGCGAACGCCGCGGCGGAGGAGACCACGACGACGTGCCCTTTCGCGGCGACGATGTCCTCCAGCGCGGGATGCACGGTGTTGAACACCCCGGTCACATTGATGCCGATGACCCGATCGAAGTCGCCGGGGTTCATCGTCCGGATCGTGGCGGGCTCCGGCACCACGCCCGCGTTGGCCACCACGACATCGATCCGGCCGAAACGCTCGCGAACCCGGGAGATGGCTTCGCGCATCCCGATTCGATCGGAAACGTCCGCGCGCACGACCAGCGCACGCTCACCCATCGAGCGCCCGACGGCAGCGGCGGCGGCCTGGTCGATGTCGATCAGCGCCACCGAAGCGCCCGAGGCATAGAGCTTTTCGGCGAGCGCGCGGCCGATTCCGGTGCCCGCACCGGTGATCACCACCACCCGATCGCGCACATCCAGCCGGTGCTCGGCAGGTGGGGACAGCAGCTGACGCAGCAGATCGACGACCACGACGCTCACCCGGCCCGCAACTGGTAGGACTCCGGATCGAAACGGCTTGTGCGCCGCCGATACTCGAAACTCCAGTTCGGGTACAGACCGGCGTTGCCGCCGTCGGCGGTCTGGTAGTAGCTGCGGCATCCGCCGGTCAGCCAGGCGGTGTCGCGACTGCGCTCGGTCACCTCGTCGAGGAAGGCTCGCTGCACCTCCTCGCGCACATCGATCCGCTGGATGTTCCGCGCACGCATGGTGGTCACGGCATCGACGATATAGCGCACCTGCGCCTCGATCATATAGATCGCGGACTGATTGCCCGCCGCCCCGAACGGCCCCAGCGTGCAGAAGAAGTTCGGGAAGCCCGCCATCGCCGCGCCGAGGTAGCTGCTCGGACGCTCCCGGTAGCGGTCCCCGATGGAGCGACCGCCGAGCCCGTGGATCCGGTCGAAAACCGCAGGGGGAACGCCGAATCCGGTGCCCCAGATGAGCGTGTCCACCGCGTGCTCCGCGCCGTCGGCGGTGACGATCGACCCGGCGCGGATCTCCCGGATGCCCTCGGTGACCACTTCGACGTTCGGCCGGGTCAGGGCCGGATAGTAGGCGTCGGAGAAGATCGCCCGCTTACAACCGATCACGTAATCGGGGGTGAGTTTGCGACGCAGCCGCGGATCGCGCACCTGGCGCAGCAGCTGGAGTCTGCCCAGCGCCTCGTACGGATGCCGGAACCGCTTGTCCACGAAGCCGACCAGACCGAAGCCTTCGATGCCGGTGTAGAAGAGACCGCGGATCGCTTTGCCGAGCGCGGGAACCCGGCGCAGCAGCGCGCGTTCGGCGGGCAGCGTGCGGCGATCCAGTCGCGAGACGATCCACGGCGCCGAACGCTGGAACACGGTCAGCTTGCCCACCAGGGGCTGGATCTCCGGGATGAACTGCACGGCCGACGCGCCCGTGCCGATCACCGCGACGCGCTCGCCGGTGAGATCGTGTTCGTGATCCCAGTGCAGCGAATGGAATTGCGTCCCTTCGAAGGTATCCGCGCCCGGCACCCGCGGGATCTGCGCCTCGCTGAACGGCCCGACGGCGGAAACCAGTACCGCCGCGGTCAGCTCGCCGCGACCGGTACGAAGCCGCCACAGCGTGGCCGCGTCGTCCCAGCGCGCCTCGAGCAACTCGACGCCGAACCGCATGTGCCGCACCACGTCGTGGCGCGTCGCGACCGACCGGAGGTAGGCGAGGATCTCCGGCTGCGTGCCGTAGGTGCGCGACCAGTCCGGATTGGGCGCGAAGGAGTACGAGTACAGCTGGGAGGGCACGTCGCAGGCGCAACCGGGATAGGTGTTCGCCCGCCAGGTGCCACCGAGGTCATTCGCGCGCTCGAGCAGCACGAAATCTTCGATGCCCGCTTCGCGCAGCGCGACCGCCAGACCGATCCCGGCAATCCCGGCCCCGATCACCGCGATCGGCACGTGTTCCGGATGCGCAGCCATGTCTTCCTTCCACACGCGGGCGCCTGGCCCGCCGAGCTCACAGATCCAGGTGGAGTTCGCCGTCGCGCGCCCGGGAGACGCAGGTCAGCATCGTCTCCGCGCGCTCGGATTCGAGCAGCGACCGGTCCCGGTGGTCCACCGCGCCCGCGAGCACCCGTGTCTTGCAGGTGCCGCAGAATCCCTGCTGACAGGAGTAGGCCACGCCGGGCAGCACACGGCGGATCGCGCTGAGCGCGGACTCGTCGGCCGCGACCTCCACGTCGAACCCGCTGCGATGCAACCTGATCCGGAACGGCTCGCCGTCGCGCACGGGCAGCGGCGAGAAGCGCTCGGTGTGCAGCGAGGCCGTCGGATCGTGCAGTGCGAGCACCGCACGCGCGGCCTCGGCCAGCGGCGGCGGCCCGCACACGTATACCGCAGCGCCGGGCGGGGTCTGCTCGAAGATCATCCGCGCGTCGGGCACGCCGTACTCGTCGTCCGGCCGCACCACCACGTCACCGCCGGTGTAACGGGCCAGGTCGTACAGGAACGGCATGCGCGAGCGGGACCGGCCGAGGTACATCAACCGCCAGGGCACCGCCGCGCGTTCGGCCGCGGCGACCATGGGCAGGATCGGCGTGATCCCGATGCCGCCGGCGACGAACAGATAGCACGGCGCCTCGACGAGCGGGAACGCGTTGCGCGGACCGCGCACGCACAGCCGGTCACCGACCCGCAGATCCCGGTGGATCTCCGCGGAACCGCCCTCGCCGTCGGCGATGAGGCGCACCGCGATGCGGTAGAACCCGCGGTCGGCGGGGTCGTTGGTGAGCGAATACTGCCGCTGCCTGCCGGAGGGCAAGAAGACGTCCAGATGCGCGCCCGGCGTCCACGCGGGCAGTGGGCCGCCGTCGGGGTGGCGCAGCCATAAGCTCACCACCCCGTCGGCCTCGTGCCCGATCCGGTCGACGACGACCTCGAATTCGTAGCCGGTGCGGCGGACCGGATCGGGACGCGAAAGCAATTGCGCGGCGTCGCTTTCGACGAACAGGCGCTTGTAGGCGTCGGCCGCCGAGCCGATCAGCCGCAGCGCGGCCCCGGGCTGGAATCGCTCCCCCACCGCGGTCATGCGTTCGCCGCCCGTGCCGCGGGCGACTGCGCGAGGTAACGCAGCGCGTTGTCCATCGGGCCGAGCTGCGACGGGTGGAAGCCCGGCCGCAGGTAACGCGGAATCTCGGTGAAGAACGTCGTGAAGCTGGGCACCACGCCGCGCACCGACGCGCCGGCCAGCTGGAGCGGCCAGAATCGTCCTTTGTGCCGCGAGGGGTCCTTGTGGAACAGGTAGCCCCCGGAGACGACGAACAGGACGAGCAATCCCGCGCTCGCGATGAGGGCCTGCCGCGCCTTGCGCGCGTATCCGCCGTCGACGTGCATGTACGCGTCGTAGACGACGCTGCGGTGCTCGACCTCCTCGGCGCCGTGCCAGCGGATCAGATCCAGCATCGCCGGGTGCATCCCCTTGGCTTCGAGGGTGTCGTTGGTGAGCAGCCACTCTCCGATGACCGCGGTGTAGTGCTCCATGCCCGCGAACAACGCCAGCCGCTCGCACAGCCACTCCCGCTTGGCCCGGCCGGTCAATCCGTGGTCGCCGAGGATGCGGTCGACCAGCCAGCTCACGCGATCGACCATCGGGCCGACGTCCAGCCCGAGTCGCTCCAATTGCTCGCGCGCCTTCTCGTGTGAACTGGCATGCATGGATTCCTGGCCGATGAAGCCGCGGACTTCCTCGCGTAACCGCTCGTCGTCGATCAGGGGTAACGCCTCGGCCAGCGCCTGCGCCATCGCGCGCTCACCCTCGGGGAGCACCAAGTGCATCACGTTGATGATGTGGGTGGCCATCGCCTCGCCGGGGATGTAATGCATCGGCACCGTGGCGAAGTCGAATTCCACCGCGCGCGCGTTGATGGCGTGTGTCTGGTCGGCGTATACGGCAGAACCCATCTCGCACCCCTCGTCATCGATCGGTGTCTTCGCAATGTATTGGTGACATCAGGTGCTGTCAACATCACATGATGTCAATTCGGCCCTATGAGAGGATGACGCTATGGACCAAGCCGACGGGTCGATTCCGGGCATGCGCCGCTGGCGCGGGCAATCGCCCGCCGATCGCGTCGCCGCGCGCCGGGAACAGCTGGTCGAGGCGTGCACGGAGCTGATGGCGACCGTGGGCGCGGCCGAGACGTCGATGCGCGGTGTGTGCAGGCAGGCCGGACTCACCGAGCGCTATTTCTACGAGAGCTTCCCGAACCTGGACGCGTTGCTGACCACCGTGCTGGACACCGTCGTCCTCGGCGCGCGCGACCGGCTGCTCGACGAGCTGCCCAACGCGCCCATCGAACGCGACGCGATGTTCCGCCACATGGTCGGCGTCTTCACCGACTATCTGCTGGCCGACCGCCGCCGCGGCCGGATCATGTTCATCGAATCGCAGGCCACCCCCGTGCTCATGCCGCGCGCCAACGAACTCATCGGCTTGTTCACCGCGCCGATCGCGTTGACCATCAGCGCGGGCGACTACAGCCAGCCGGTCCCCGACGAGCACGATTACGCGCTCAACGCCAGCGCCATCTTCGGCGCACTGGCCTACCTCTACCGGCCCTGGCTCGACGGCGAAATCCCCGTCTCCCGTGAACGTTTCGACGCACACGCCGCCGACGTCATCGAGCGGATCGCCACCGCGCGCTCCGCGTTGAGCAGCGAAGCCTGACCCCGCCTCGCGCCGGTCCCCGCGCCGACCGACTTCCCTTCTGCCACAACCTGTTCGGCGTGAAGTCAAATCGAGCGACCAGCGATCCGCACCGAAGGCTCGGCGCACAGTGAGGTCACTCACATCCCACGAGAGAGACCCCGTGCCGACGACTCACGAATCGCCACCATCCGGCAATAGCCGATCGATAGCCATTCCGGAAGCGGCGCCGTCGCGAGCGCCGCGCGACGCGCACAGCGTCGAACGCGAAATGCGGTGACAAACCGAATCAGCAGGTCGGATGGCAATACCGGCGAGCCATAGCCAGTCGGTCACCGGTTGGTGATACCTCACGAAACATATACTTCTGGTCGTGATTTCCGTCTCAGACGGCGGTGCGAAATAGCTGTGGTCATTCGTTGTTACCGTCGGGTAGTGTTCATCTCACCGACGATCAGAGTCGATCCGGAACCGTATATCTCCACGATTTCAGGAGCGCTCGTGTCTCCCCATTCTCGCTTCGAATCCATCGGCGCCTATCTGCCTTCCCGAGTTGTCACCACCGCGGAATTGCTTTCCGGGCTGAAAGAACCGCCTTCGTTCGATCTGGAGAAAATCACCGGCGTCCGCGAACGCCGGGTACGCGATACCAGGCCGGAAAGTCACGAGGACTCTTTCACGCTGGCCGTCAAGGCGGTAGAGGACTGTCTATCCAGGTCAAGGTACGCTCCAGAGGAGATCGACGTAGTCATCTCCGCTTCGATCACCCGAAGCAAGCACGCGACCCGGGTATACATGGAGCCGTCGTTCGCGGGTTCGATAAGTCGCCTTATCGGAGCCAAGAACGCCATTACATTCGACATCACGAATGCCTGCGCCGGAATGCTCACCGGCACCTACATCCTGGACCGCATGATTCGGTCCGGCGCCGTTCGGAACGGCCTTGTGGTCAGCGGCGAGGCCATTACTCCGATCGCCGAGACCGCCGTCGCTGAGATTTCCCAGAAATACGATCCGCAATTCGCTTCGCTGTCCGTCGGCGATTCCGGCTGTGCGATCGTGCTGGACCAGGCGGTCGACGAAAACGACATGATCCACTACATCGAGATGATGACCGCGGCGGAATACGCGCAGCTGTGTCTGGGCATGCCGAGCGGCAAGACGCAGGGCATCGCGATGTACACCGACAACCGCCGGATGCACAACGAGGACCGCTTCCTGCTCGGTACCAATACCCAGCGGAAATTCCTCGAGGCGCAGGGCAAGACCTTCGCCGACGAGAAGTTCGACTACGTGATCCACCACCAGTTCGGCGCCGCGGCCATTCCGTGGATGAACGCGATCGCCGAGCGCGAGTTCGGCAGCCCGATGCCGCCGGATCTGCGGGTCATCGAGAAGTACGGGAACACTTCCACCACCTCGCATTTCATCGTGCTGCACGATCAGCTCGGCGAGCAGAACATCCCCGCGGGATCGAAGTTGCTGCTGGTGCCCGCGGCCTCCGGCATCGTCACCGGGTTCCTGTCCACCACCATCTCGTCGCTGAAGGTCTGAGGTAGGTCATGAGCGTACGCATCAAGTCCACCGGCGTCAGCCGGGGCGGCGACACCAACAGCATCGTCGAGCACAGCGCCCGCGCGGCGAAGCGGAGTCTCGAGCGTGCCGGGATCCTTCCCGAACAGGTCGGGCTGCTGATCAACGCGGGCATCTTCCGGGATTCCAACACCGTCGAACCGGCGGTGTCGGCGCTGATCCAGAAGGCGGCGGGCATCGGGCTCGAATACGCCAAGGACGACCCGCGCACCTTCTCGTTCGACCTGATGAACGGGGCGGTCAGCGTGCTCAACGCGGTCCAGGTGGCCACCTCCGTCCTGGAGACCGGCAGTGCCGAGCACGTGCTGATCGTCTCGGGCGACACCCACCCGTCGCTGCTCCGCTCGGTCGGCGACGAACGGTTCCCGTACGCCACCTGCGGCGCGGCGCTACTGCTCGAGCGCACCGACGAGCCGACCGGCTTCGGCCGGGTGCACACCGTCGCCGGGGAAGGCACGCCCGCCGTTGAGGCCTACGTCGACGTCTCGACCATGGGCAACACCGGTCGCGGCGCCATGACCGTGGAACGGGAGCCCGGCTTCGAGGACCGCCTGCTCGAGGTGGCCGTCGACGCCGCGCGGCAAGCGCTCGCCGAATCCGGGCACGCCTCGCTCGAGCGGATCGCGTTGATCGCGTCGACGCCGAGCCCGGAGTTCCCGAAGCGGCTGGCCGCCGCCATCGGCATCGATCAGCGCGCGGTGCGCACTCCCGACCTGCGCGACGGCGACCCGCACACCGCGGCACTCACCGCGGCCTACGACATGGCGGTCGCGGACGACGCCTTCGCCGAGCACAGCCAAGTGCTGTTCGTCGCGGCGGGGGCCGGTCCTTCGGCCGCGGCGGTGCTCTACCGGTTGCCCGTCTTCGCCGGGGCGCCTGCGTGACGACGGGAACCTACTGGCAGGCCATCGATCGGTTCCGTGCGGTCGTCCGCACCGACCCCACCCGGGTGGCGGTGCGCTACGCGGACGGGGTCGGCCCCGATGGCCTGCCGGCCTACCGGCACCTGACCTATCGCGAACTGGACGCGTGGTCGGACACGATCGCCCAGCGGCTCGCGGCGTCGGGTGTCGGCACCGGGACACGCACCATCGTGCTGGTGCTGCCGAGCCCGGAGCTGTACGCGATCATGTTCGGGCTGCTCAAGATCGGCGCGGTGGCCGTGGTGATCGACCCGGGGATGGGCGTGCGAAAGATGTTGCGCTGCCTGCGCGCCGTGGACGCCGAGGCGTTCATCGGCATCCCGCAGGCGCACGCGCTGCGCGTGCTGTTCCGGCGCGGCTTCCGCGGCGTCCACACCGTCGTCACCGTCGGCAGACGGTGGTTCTGGCGCGGCGAGTCGCTGCGGGACTGGGGCCGCACGCCCACCGGCCCGGTCACCGCGGGCCGACCGGCCACCGAGGACGACCTGCTGTTCATCGCGTTCACCACCGGCAGCACCGGACCAGCCAAGGCTGTGCAGCTCACGCACGGCAATCTTGCCGCGATGGTAGAGCAGGTGCACGTGGCGCGCGGCGAGGTGGCGCCGGAGGCCTCGCTGATCACTCTCCCGCTGGTGGGTGTGCTGGATCTGCTCCTGGGTTCGCGCTGCGTATTGCCGCCGTTGATTCCGAGCAAGGTCGGCGCGACCGATCCCGCACATGTCGTCGACGCGATCCAGAAGTTCGGCGTGCGGACCATGTTCGCCTCCCCGGCGGTGCTGATCCCGCTGCTGGAACACCTGCGCACCCGGCCGGCCGAGTTGGACACGCTCGACAGCATCTATTCCGGCGGCGCGCCGGTGCCGGACTGGTGCATCGCCGGACTGCGCGCGGTGCTCGGCGAGGACGCGAAGGTCGTCGCCGGATACGGGTCCACCGAGGCACTGCCGATGTCCACCATCGAGTCCAGGGAACTGCTGGACGGGTTGGTCGAACGGGCGCACCGCGGGGCGGGAACATGCCTCGGCAGGCCCTCCCACCAGGTGCAGGCGCGCATCGTCGCCATCACCGACGACGCCATCCCGACGTGGAGCCGGGCCGAAGAGCTCGCGGGCGGGCTCGAGGACACCGGCGGGATCGGTGAACTCGTGGTCGCCGGGCCGAATGTCAGCGCCCGGTACTACTGGCCGGAACAGGCGAACACGCTGGGCAAGATCGTCGACGGCGACCGGATCTGGCACCGCACCGGCGATCTCGCGTGGATCGACGATCAAGGACGGATCTGGTTCTGCGGACGCAAGAGTCAGCGGGTGGTCACGGCGCACGGTCCGATGTTCACCGTCCAGGTCGAACAAGTCTTCAACACCGTGGCGGGCGTGGCCCGCACGGCGCTGGTCGGGGTCGGGGCGCGCGGAGCGCAGCGACCGGTGCTCTGTGTGGAGCCGAAGCCGAGCGCGGACGCGCGGGTCGTCGAGGCCGCGCTGCGGGCCCACGGGGCGCGATTCGACCTCACCAGGACCGTCGACGACTTCCTGATTCACCCGTCGTTCCCGGTGGACATCCGGCACAACGCGAAGATCGGGCGCGAACAACTCACGATCTGGGCGGCCGAGCGGCTCGGAACGGACAACCGACGATGAAAACGATGGCATTGCGGGCGGTTCCCGTCCTGGGGTGGCTGTATCTGGCCTGCGGCGCCCTCGCCGCCGCGACCGGCCGGGTCCCGGACGGCCGGATCCTGCGCGCCGCCTGGTGGATCGACGCGTTCCTGAGCGTCGTCGTGCACGCGGCGCAGATCCCGGTGGCCCTGCGCGCCGCCGACGGTTCCGGACGCGGCCGGTTCGAGACGGCGGTCCTGACGCAGATCTTCGGCTTGACCTGGTGGCGAACCCAGCCCGGCAAGGAGGAACGGCAATGAGCAAAGTTCTGGTGACCGGTGCGTCCGGATTCCTGGGCGGCGCGTTGGTACGCAGGCTGGTGCGCGACGGCGAGCACCACGTGTCGATCCTGGTGCGGCGCACCAGCGATCTGACCGACCTCGGCGCCGACGTCGACAAGATCCAGCTGGTCTACGGCGACCTGACCGATCCCGCCTCGCTCGAACGAGCGACCCGTGGGGTGGACATCGTGTTCCACAGCGCGGCCCGGGTGGACGAGCGCGGTACCCGGGAACAATTCTGGAACGAGAACGTCCGGGCCACCGAGCGATTGCTCGAAGCGGCCCGGCGCGGCGGGGCGGGGCGATTCGTGTTCATCTCGAGCCCGAGCGCGCTGATGGACTACCACGGCGGCGACCAGATCGACGTCGACGAATCGGTGCCCTATCCCCGGCGCTACCTGAACCTGTACTCGGAGACCAAAGCCGCGGCCGAGCGGGCGGTGCTGGCCGCCGACACCGAAGGGTTCCGCACCTGCGCGCTGCGCCCCCGCGCGATCTGGGGAGCCGGCGACCGGTCCGGTCCCATCGTGCGGCTGCTCGGCCGGGCCGGTGCGGGAACGCTGCCGGACCTGTCCTTCGGCCGCACCGTCTACGCCTCGCTGTGTCACGTCGACAACATCGTCGACGCGTGTGTGAAGGCGGCCGGATCGGACGCGGTCGGCGGCAAGGCGTATTTCGTCGCCGACGCCGAGCGGACCGACGTGTGGGGATTCCTCGGCGAGGTCGCCGTTCGGCTGGGGTACCAGCCGCCGACCAGGAAGCCCCATCCGAGGGTCATCGAAGCGGCGGTGCGCGTCATCGAGACGATCTGGCGCATCCCGGCCGTCGCGACACGCTGGTCGCCGCCGCTCTCGCGCTACGCCGTCGCCCTGATGACCCGCAGCGCCACCTACGACACCACCGCCGCCGCACGCGATTTCGGCTACCGGCCGGTGGTGGACCGCGACAGCGGACTGGCCGCGTTCCTCGCCTGGCTGCCCGCCCAGGGCGGAGCGGTCGAACTCACCCGCAATCTGCGCTGAGCGCCACCTCGGTACCGGAGATCAGCATGAGCAACGCCCCCGTCTTCCGCAGGAAGATCACCCCCACCGAACGCCTCTACTTCGCCACGCGGCGGGTGACTCCGCCGTTCGTCATGCATATCGCCGTACACGGTGACGGCAGCCTCGACCCGGCCGCCCTGCAACGGGCCGTCGACGTGGCCTCGGCGGCCGACCCCGGCGCCCGCCTGGTCCGCGACGGCGGCGACTGGGTGGACAGCGGTCTGGCCGCCACGGTGCGCGTCGTGCCGGGATGGTCGCTGAACTACGACGCGCTCGAACACGACGCGGTACTCGACAGCCCGATCGGTCCCACGCCGGAGCGGACCACCGAGGTGCTGCTGCTGACCGGTGACCGGACCACCGTCGTGTTCCGCGCCTTTCACGGCGTGATGGACGGCATGGGCCTGCGGATGTGGGTGGACGACGTCTTCCGCGCACTGCGCGGCCTGCCGCCCGTCGGCGCTGCCGACCCGGTCGCCGACGCCGAACTGGTGGCGCGGGTGGGCGCGCCGGGCAAACCGACCCGGGTGCTGCCCACGTTCCGGGCGCCGACCGGCCACGGCCGCCAGGATCCGGCGGCCCCGCGCTGGCTGCTGCGCCACCGCACGATCGAGGTGACCGGCAAGGGCATCGTCGCACGGGTGGCGGCGGTCCTGGTCGCGGAGTCGAGGGCCCGGTCGCGTTTCATGATTCCGGTCGACCTGCGCAGGCACGATCCCGAGCTGCGCTCGACCGGGAACCTGGCATTGCCCCTGTTTCTCGACGTGACGCCCGGCGAGGACTGGGCGACGATCAGCGGCCGGATGCGCGCCGGGTTGCGGGAGAGAAGCGAACTGAACCAGTTGGACAACGGCAAGCTGTCGAAGTTCCCGGCCCCCGTCCTCCGCGGCGTGCTGCGCGGCAGCAACTGGCTCGGGGCACGGCTGAACCGGAATATGGTGTCGGCCACCATCTCCCACATGGGCAGCGTCGATCTCGACGAGATGGCCGTGCCCGGCTGGACGCCGACGACCATGCGGTTGCTGCCCCAGCACAGCGGCGCGATGCCGCTGCTGTTCGCCATGGTCGAGTCGCGCGGAAAGCTGGAGCTGACCGTGTCCTGCCGCAACGGCGCGGGCATCGAGCCCCGGTTGGAGGCGCTGCTGGACAAGATCGCGGCGCGGTTGGAAGCCGAGTCGGCCCCGCACGCGGCGGCCGTGAGATGACCGCCCTCGCCCGGCTCGTGCTCGCCCGGCCGCGGTGGGTGCTCGCGGTCGTGACCGGGGTGATGCTGCTGGCCGGTCTGCTCGGCATCGGAGCGTCCGAGAAGGTGACGGCGGCCGGGTTCATCGATCCCGGCAGCGAGTCCGCGCACGTGGACCGGCTCGTGAGCGAGCACTTCGGACCGCAGAATCCGGACGTGGTGGTGCGGTACACCGCGCCGCAGGGCCAGACGCTCGACGACATCGGCCCCCGGGTACGGGAATCGCTGGCGCGGATCGACCCGGCGCTGCTGCAACGGCCGATCGAAACCTATTGGAACGCCGGAATCGCGCGCAAGCAGTTCCTGCGCTCCGCGGACGACCGGCACGCACTGGCCGTCGTATATCTCGCCGGTGACGCCAACCAGCGCGTCAGCGTGTATCCGGACATCGAACCGCAACTGCGTGTCCCGGGTGTCGCGACCGATCTGTCCGGCTACAGCGCGATCTCCACGGAGATCAACGCGCAGTCCCAGCACGATCTGCTGCGGGCGGAATCGATCTCGCTGCCGCTGACGCTGCTCATCCTGGTGCTGGTGTTCGGCGGACTGGTCGCCGCGTCCTTCCCGGTCGTGGTCGGTGGCCTGACCGTGCTGGGCGCGATGGGCGCCATCCGCGTGCTCGCCGAACTCACCGAGGTGAGCACGTTCGCGATCAACATCGCCTCGCTGCTGGGGCTCGGGATGGCCATCGACTACGGGCTGTTCCTGGTCACCCGGTTCCGCGAGGAGGTCGCGGCCGGGCACGGCGTGCCCGCCGCGATCACCCGCACCTACACGACCGCCGGGCGCACGATCGCGTTCTCGGCGCTGCTGCTGGTCTGCGCGTTCGCGGGGACTTTCGTCTTCCCGCAGGCGGTACTGCGGTCGCTTGGCGTCGGCGCGATCACGGCGGTGGCGCTGGCCGCCGGGCTCTCGCTCACCGTGCTGCCCGCACTGCTGGCCCTGTTCGGCGCGCGCATCGGCGCCGGGCGAGCGATCGATCGCGGCGACCGGTTCTGGGGCGGCCTGGTCGATCGCGTGCTGCGGCGGCCCGCCCTGGTGACCATGGCCGTCGGCGCCGTCCTTCTGGTCTTCGCGGCGCCGCTGGCCGGGCTGCGACTGGGCGACATCGACCATCACGCGCTGCCCGCGGACAACCCCATGCGCGTCACCGTCGAGGAACTCACCGCGCAGTTTCCCGCGGCGGGCAGCGGGGCCACCGCCGTGCTGCACGGCACGGACGGGCCGCCGCAGTCCGCCGCCGTCGACACGGTCGCGGCGGCGCTGAGCGGGATCGACGGTGTGCGGCAGGTCGTCCAGGTGGGTCGCGCCGAGGACTTCGTCGTCTTCCACGCCTTCCTGCGCGACACCGACCGCACCGAAGCGGCGAGTGCCTCGGTCCGCGCGCTGCGCGCGGTGACTCCCCCGGACGGCACCGTGCTGTGGATCGGCGGCGACACCGCGGCCACCGTGGACAGCGTGCGCTCCATCGTCGCCGCGATGCCGTGGATGATCCTCGTCATGGTCGGCGCGACGATGGTGCTGCTGTCGGCCGCGTTCCGCTCGATCGTGCTGCCGCTCAAGGCGGTCGTCCTGGCGTTCCTGAGCCTCGCCGCCACCTTCGGCGTGCTCACCTGGATCTTCTGCGGCGGGCATCTGTCCGGCGTGCTCGGCGTGAGCACCGGCCCGATCACCGCGGGCATGCTGGTGCTGATCATCGCGGTCGTCTTCGGGCTCTCCACCGACTACGAGGTGTTCCTGCTGTCGCGCATGGTCGAAGCGCACGACGCGGGCGCCGATACCGCCGCGTCGGTGCGGGCGGGCACGGTCAAGACCGCTCGCGTGATCACCGCCGCCGCGACCCTGCTGGTGATCGTCACCGGAGCGTTCACCCTGTCCCCCCTGACCCCCATGCGCTTCCTGGGTCTCGGCATGATCATCGCCCTGGTCGTGGACGCCACCCTCGTCCGCATGCTCCTGGTACCCGCCTTGGTCCAGCTGATGGGGCCCGCCAACTGGTGGTCGCCCCGCCGCGTCGTAACGGCCACCGTCGCCCGCAGTCCGGAACGCACGTCGGCCACGAGATGACTCGGTGCTGATCGGGTCTCGCCGAACGGCACGACGCATACGTCACGCGGCCCGCGAAGAGGCACAGCACCCCACCGCTGTGGGCGCGCGGCTCGGTGCGCGCACCCCCACCCTCCTGGGAGGTTGCTGCGATTTGCAACGAAAAGCGTTACACTGCCGCGTTATTGGCTAGTTTCCAGGCATGAATCTCCGTAACCTCGCCGTACCGGCGGCCTTAGCGGCCGCGCTCTCGATAGCAGGCGCCGGGCTCGCGGGCGCGACCCCGGCACAGACCGTGGACGACGACACCGTGTACTTCAGCTACGCCAGCTCGAACTGCGCGATTCATTCGAATGGTGACGTCGGGTGCGACATCCCCTACGGCACCAATCTGTACGGGATCACCGTGTACGACCTGGCGATCGACCTGCCCTTCTTGCCCGCCCACCCGACCTTCGGACTCACCGGATCGCACGGTGTCGCGGGCAGTCCGCCGATCGCGGGCACCCTCACCAACGGCGGCGCCAGCTGCACCGGGGGTGGACGAGGCGCCCTGTCCTGCTCCTCCAAGGGCCACAGTTTCAGCTTCGGTTGGTCGGGCACCCAGATCAGCTGACATCTCGAGCCGCCCCGCTCGCGCGCACTGCGAGCAGGGCGGCTCCTCATTTCTCTTCGGCCGCGCCTCGACAGGTTGCTAGGCAACAAGTTCCAGAAGGCCGCGGGGATCCCATGGCATCGGGCCGGTCGGGAAGCCGAGGCGGACCAGGCGGTGGGGCGCGGCCGCGTCGAAATGCGCCACCGCGGGTGGCAGGAATCCGGCGAGCACCTTCTCCAGCATCATGTTCAGTCCGGACAATCGCGGCCGCAGCCGGACCTGCCAGCAGTCGATGCGCCCGGCCGGTACCTCGACGACGGTGCGCTGCTCCACTTTGGCGCCGAGCGGGAAGTGCACCGAGAACGCCAGCCAGAGATCCACGCACTCCTCGGCGCCCTCGGCGAAGTCCAGGCCGCGCAGCAGGGTAAGGCCACCGGCGAGCGGCATCACATTGGGAGGAAAGGGCGCGATCCCGCCGCCGAACTGCAGATGGACGGTGTCGAGGAAGTTGGCCTCCTCGCGACTGACTATGATTGTGCCCGAGCGTGTTTCGGCGCGGTAGCGCTCGGCCCGGAGCCGATCTCCCGAGCACAGAAACCGCTGCTCGATGGTCATCGCGAAATTCCCGTTACCCAGGCCCGCCTCGACGATCGAGCGGTAGCCGTCGCCGTCGTGGGCGACCACGCTGACCAGGTCGAGCTTCGGAGCCCGGTCGGCGATGGTGGCGATGTAGACGGACTTCTCTCCGTCGGGAATTCCGGGATCACGAAAAGCGCTGTGCACCTGTTCTCCTCACAGTGTGTCCTCGGCCGCCGCGGCGAACACGCGCCGAAGGGTGGCGACGTAGCGTTCGACGGAGCCGTGCGCCACCGGGGTGTCCGGGTAGATGACGCTCAGCGTGGTCTCCGACGCGAACCGGTTGATCCAGATCAGCACTTGTTCGGAGGCGGCACGATTGGCGTACAGCCCACACGAGCCCAGGTCGAACAACTCGTTGCCGAGCAGCTCCCGGGTGTCCACATACGAGATCATCGGCGTGGACCAGCCCGGTTTCAGGTCCAGGTCGGAGTCGGCGGGCAGCAGTTCCACCACGCGCTGGAACGAGGTGGGGGCCAGGCGCAGACCGTTCTCGTAGGCGTGCTGCGCGATGGTCGCGGCGCGCGCGAAGGTGGTGGCGGCGCCGATCGGGAAGGCCACCGGCAGCAGCGTCACGTACCAGCCGACCGACGCGCGTTCGGCGGCGCTGCTGCGGGTACTGACCGGCGTCATGCCGAAGTAATAGTCGCTGTCGATGAGTTCGCGCTCGGCCAGCGCCGCCGCGGCAAAGATGCCACCGACGAATTCCGCGCCGTTGGCGCGGCAGACCCGCTCGAACCGCAGCGCGGTGTGCTCGTCGAACAGGGTGATCGTGCGGTGCGCGCTGCGGTTGTACACATCGGTGCGCTTGCCCAGATCCAAGGGGAAGGACGGCAGTTCGCCGTCGTTGCCGCGGATGAGCTCCAGCCACTTGCGCACGCCGGGCGAGGCGAGCGTCATCCGGCTCGTGTATTCCCGCTCGGCGGTGCAGTAGTCGAGGTAGCTGGCCGCGGGGGCCAGCATGCCCACGTCTTCCCACACTTCGCGCACATACAGCAGCGCGAGGTCGAATCCGGACAGGTACTGGCCGAATCCGTCGGTGTGCAGATGATCGACCGCCAGGTAGACCGTGGTCGATTCCTCGCGTTCGATCGCGCCGAAGGTGAAGCAGTCCCAGTCGAAGGGTCCCGGCGTCGTCTTCTGGACGTGATCGCGGATGGCGCGGGCCTCGTCGACGCGGCCGTAGTCGATCGGTACGAACTCGACGTCCTCCGCGGGCACGAGGTGACGCTCGATCGTGCCGGCGGAGTCGATCCGGAACCAGGTCCGAAAGGTGTCGTGGCGCAACAGGAACGCGTTGACCGCCCGCGTCATCGCGGCCGGGTCGAGGCCGCCTGCCGGGATCTCCGCCGTCACCAGGCACAGGCCGGAGTACCGGAACTCCGCATGGGCGTGCCGATCGGCGAGCCGAAGATACTGCTCCTGCTGGTGCGAGGGCGGGGCCGGGTGCACCGGCGCCCGCCGGGCGCGCGCCACCGAGTCCGGCGACGCCACCCAGCTGACCAGCCTGCCGGGCCCCGGCTCCCATTCGTCGATCAGCCCGAAACCGACCACGATGCCACCTCGTTTCGACGACGGTCGGTCACGGCCTGGCCTCGGCCCCCGCCAACGCAGGCACCGGTTCGGCCGCGGCGCCGTTGGACGGCGCCGGTCCCGCCATCGACGGAACGAGGTCGGCGACCGGCTGCGCCTGACCCGAATCCGCGGCCAGGATCAGCTCCGCCACCTTCGGGCCCGCCTGCTCCAGGCTGAACGATCGGCCCATCTGCAGCGACATCAAGTCGATGCCGAGGGTCTTGGTGACGCGCGCGCCGAGTTCCACCGCCATCAGCGAATCCAGCCCGAGTTCGGGCACCGGAACGGTCATGTCGATGGACTCGACCGGCACACCCATGACGACGGCGAGTTCCTCGGCCATCTTGCGGGCGACGAAGGCCCCGCGTTTGTTCTCCTCGATCGCGGCCACCTCGGCCCGCAACCGGGCCAGTTCGGAGGTGTCCTTGGCGGAGGCCTGGGCCAGCGCGATCGTGCGGCCCGTCCGGGTCAGCTGCGGGAAGGTACCGGTCAGCTTGGCCCAGTCGGTCGGGATGATCGCCGCGCGAGCGTCGCCCAGGCGCAGCGTCTGCTCCAGATAGGCGGTCGCGTCGGCCATGTCGATCGGATCGAAGCCGACCAGATCGAGATACTTGAGGGCCGTCTCGTCGGCGGCCATGCCGCCCGTCGCACCCGACAGGTGACCCCAGCCGACGCACAGCGCCCGCTCGCCCGCCCTGGACCATTCCTCGGCCAGCGACTCCACCGCCACGTTGGCCGCGCAGTAGTTGTACTGGCCGTAGATGCCGTACATCGAACCGCCCGAGGAGCACAGCACGAACATGTCCAACCGGATCCCGGCATCGGCCACGGCTCGATGCAGCACCCGGGCGCCGTGCACCTTGGGGCGGTACACCTTGGCCAGCTCCTCGAATCGCATCGCCGCCAAACGGTTGTCGGCGACGGCTCCTGCGGCGTGGAAGACTCCGCGCAGCGGATGCTCGACGCTGTGGGCCCGTGCAACGATCGTGGCGACAGCCTCCGGGTCGGTCACGTCGGCGCGCTCCTCGACCACGCCGACGCCGACGGTGCGCCACGCCTCGAGCTGCCTGCGTGCTTCCTCGGTGCTCGCGCCGCCGCGGCCGAGCAGCACCAGCCGCCGCGCCCCGCGCAGCACCAGCCAGCGCCCGATGGCCATCCCGAATCCACCGAATCCGCCGGTGACGAGATAGGTCGCGGTGCTGTCGATCTCGATTTCGGGCAGGTAGGGCCGCACCGGCGGGGTGGGTGAATCCATGCGCAACGCGATCCGGGCCAGGCCGCTCGAGCGAATGGTCTCCTCGAAGGCCTTGCCCACCTCGTCAGTTTCCAGCAGCTTGTACGGCAGCGGCTGGTAGGTGCCCGCGAGTACCTTCTCGTAGACCCGCTGTAGCAGCCGGGTCAGCCGCTGCGCGTCGACGGCGACCAGGCGGTCCAGATCCATCGAGAAGTACGCCACGTTCTTGTCGAAGTTGGCCATCTCGAGCAGTCCGCCGGTGTAGATGTCGGCCTTGCCGACCTCGACGATGCGCCCGAATTCCGCGACGGCGTTGAAGTTCTGGCGCAGGATCTCCCCCGGCGCGCTGCTGAGCACGACCTCGACGCCTTTGCCGCCGGTCAGCTCCAGGACGTCGTCGACGAAGTTCAGCGAGCGCGAGTCGATCGCGTGATCGGCGCCGAGGGCGAGCACGTGGGCGCGGCGTTCGTCGGTGCTCGCGGTGCCGATGATGCGTGCCCCGCGGTCCTTGGCCACCTGGATCGCGGCCGTGCCGACACCGCCCGCGGCGCCGTGGATCAGCACCGTCTCGCCCGGCTCCAGCCGGGCCAGATCCAGCAGCGCGTACTCGGCCGTGCCGAAGGCGATGGTGCTGGTGCAGTACCCGGGATCGGCGTCGGGCGGCAGCGGAATGGTCAGCTGCCGGTCGACGACGACGTAGCGCCGCATCATGCCCTTGGCCGCGATCGCGACCAGCTCGCCTACGGCGAGATCGGTGATCCCGTCGCCGACGCGCACCACCTCGCCGACGCCTTCCATGCCGGGCACGGTGCCGAAATAGGTTGGCGCGAGTTCGCGCTCGCCGAGCAGGCCGATGACCTTGAGCGGATCTTTGTAGTTCAGACCGATGATCTTCATCCGGACCTCGACCTGGCCCGGCCCCGGCTCGGGCCGCGGGCACTGCCGCCAGGCCAACGCCGACAGCATCCGGGTCCGCGGCAGCTCCAGCGCGAAGTTGGCCTCCGGATCGGTCAGCGGTTCGGCGGTGTCGAGGGTGTCGAGGCGCTCCTGCAGCGGCTTGGTCACCAACGGAGCCCAGCGCTCGCCCGCGCGCAGGACGACCTCGTCGAGGTTGTCGTTCCAGAACGCGCCCGGGACGGCCAGTTCCCCGATCAGATCGGTGATGTCGGTGTCGGGTTCCACGTCGATCAGCCGCCAGCGCAGCGCCGACTGCTCGTTGAGCAGCACCCGGCGAGCGCCGGCCAGCGCGGCATGATTCGAATTCGGCGGGATCGGGCTGCCGGGCAGCGCGAACGCCCGTTCGGTCACCAGGGTGGCGTGACACCATCCCTCACCGAAGACGCTCTTGGGCCCCTCGTCGGCGATCTCGGGGTGGACGAACTCGTCGAGGGCCACCGCGATCCGCTCCAGGGTCCACAGATCGGCGACATCGTCCTCGACGGCCCCCGCGACCACGCAGACGTGCAGCCGGTCGGCGCCCTCCGCCTTGGCGGCCGCCAACGTCGCGGCCAGGTCGGCGGCGAGTTCGCGGCCGGCGACGCCCGCCACGTAGAGCCGGGAGCCGGGGAGGGCGGCGGCCACTTGCCCCGCACGGCGGCAATTTCCGCCCAGCCCGACGATCACGGTGGTCACCGAGTCCTTCGGCAGCGCATCGGGATCGAGCGGATCGCGTCGTTCCAGCGTCTCGGCGTAGTAGAAGTCGACCATCCGATGCAGCGGATCCTGGCCCGGCGCGAGCGCACCGATCTGCAAGCCGCTCAATCGCATCACGAGGTTGTGTTCTTCGTCGAGCAGATCCACGTCGGCGCGCAGCCTGGCCCGCGGATCGCGGCGCGCGACCACGGTGATCCGCTCGGGTAGCGGTGCGACCAGCCGCACCGCCGCGACACCGACCGGAACCAGCGTGCCTTCATCGATCCTGGCGTCCGCGAACAGCAGGGCCGCGGACTGCATCGCGGCGTCGACCACCGCGGGGTGGGCGAGGTGTCCGGAGTCCGCCGCGATGGTGCCGTCGACCGTCGCGACCACCGCGTCCGCGCCGACGCGCGCGGAGGTGACCCGGCGGAAGGCCGGACCGTACTGCAGCCCCGCCGCGGCCAGGCCGGTGTAGAACATCCGCGGGTCGACGTCGAGACCGACGTCCAGGGTGGGAACCGTGACCTTCGTGGGCTTGTGGCTGCCGGTCAGTGTGCGGCCGAAGGCGTGCACCGTCCAGGCCGTCCCCGTCGCCGAACGCGATCGAATCAGGAAGCGGCCGCTGGCCTCCTCGACGGTCAGCGCCACCAGCGGCACGTCCGGCGCGCCCATGATGAGCGGGGCCACGAACCGGACCTGTTCCAGCGCCACGCGTTCGACACCGAGACGAGAGGCGGTGGCGCTCAGCGCGGCGTCCAGGTACGCCGCGCCCGGCATGATCTTGACGCCGTTGACGACGTGGTCGGCCAGCCACGGCAACAGCTCGGTGCCGACCTGCAGCAGCCAGTCCGGCCTGCCCTCGACGTCAGGGTCGCCGAGCATGGCGTAGGTGCCGGGGCTGCCGAGGCGCGCCTGCTCGAACAGCGGTAGCGCCGAATGCAACCGGGTCCGCTGCCAGGGATAACGCGGCAGTGGCACGTGCGGTGTCGCGGACTCCCGCGCGGGGAACAGCGCGTCGAGGTCGAGCACGCCCGCGGCGTAGAGACCGATGAGGGTGCGGCGCAGGCTCTCCGAATCCGGCTGCTTGCGATCCAGTGTCGGCACCGTCGTGCCGTTGACGTCCGCGCCCAGCAGAGTCTCGCGGATGTTGCCCGACAGCACCGGGTGCGGGCCGACCTCCAGGAAGACCCGGCTGTCCGCCCCGATCAGCTCGGTGACCGCGTCGGCGAACCGGACGGGCTCGCGCACGTTCGCGCACCAGTACTCGGCGTTCCAGTCGGGGCCGGTCACCCGTTCGCCGGTGACCGAGGAGTACAGCGGCACGGTCGGCGCCTTCGGCTCCAGCCCGGCCAGCGCCGCGCGCAGCTCGTCGAGGATGGGGTCCATCAACCGGCTGTGGTACGGCACCTCGACGCGCAGACGGCGAGCGAAAATACCTTCTTCGGTGAGTTTTTCGGCGATCTCGTCCAAGCGGTCGATTTCGCCGGACAAGGTCAGTGAGCTCGCGCTGTTGATCGCGGCGATGTCCACCCGCGGGTCGTCGCCGACGAGTCCGCGTGCCTGCTCGGGCGACATTCCGACCGCGAGCATCCCACCCGAGCCCGCGGTGGTCGCCTGCAACCGGGCGCGGTGATAGGCCACCAGGACCGCGTCGCGCAGCGACAGCGTGCCGCTCACATAGGCCGCCGACACCTCACCGACGCTGTGCCCCACCACGGCCGCGGGACGGATGCCGTACTCCGCCAGCTCCCGCACCAGCGCCACCTGCACGAGGAAGTTGGCCGGTTGCGCCACTTCGGTCC
Organism: Nocardia sp. NPDC047648; assembly: GCF_040642815.1. Lineage (NCBI taxonomy): Bacteria > Bacillati > Actinomycetota > Actinomycetes > Mycobacteriales > Nocardiaceae > Nocardia > Nocardia sp. NPDC047648. The sequence continues at coordinate 632,944 of NZ_JBEYSX010000001.1, forward strand.
TGGCGACCCGGGACTCTTCCTCGGGTCGCAGCAGTTCCTCGATGATCGACCAGCCGGCGATCTTGCGGAACTCCGTATCGATCGCCGCGGCGGTATCGGCGAAAACGCTCTCACCGTTCAGTAATTCGCGGGCCATTCCCCACCACTGCGGACCCATGCCGGAGAACACGAACACCGGTTCCGTGGTCCGCGCCGCGATCGTCCGCGCGGCATCGCGCCCCTCTCCGGCGGCGAACAGGTGCAGATCCCGGACCAGGTCGCCGGTCGCACCGACGAGCATGCCCGTGCGGTACTGATGGTGCGCCATGCGGGTCCAGGCGGCCTCGGCCAACCGGCCGGGATCGGCGCCCGCGGTGATCAGATCGGCGAACCGGCCTGCCAGCGCACGTGCCGCGCCGGTGCTGCGTGCCGAGATCGGCAGTACACCGAGATGCCGTGCGGGCGTGATGGTCGCGCTGGGTTCCCGGCGGAACTCCCGCAGGATGGTGTGGGCGTTGGTGCCGCCGTAGCCGAAGCCGTTGACCGCGATCGTCATCGGCTCGGCGTCGTCGGGCAGCGCCTCCGCTTCCAGCTGGACGTGCAGTCCGAGCTCGTCGAACGGGATGTCGGGATTGGGTTTGTCGAGCCAGCCCTGCGGCGGGATGGTGCGATGGTGGATGGCCAGCGCCGCTTTGATCACGCTCGCGACACCGGCCGCGGCCTCGGTGTGACCGAGTGTCGACTTCACCGAGCCGACGCCCAGCGAGCGCGTGCGCCCGGCGGGCGCGCCGAACACCCGCCCGAGCGCGCGCAACTCGACCGGATCGCCCACCAACGTGCCGGTGCCGTGCGCCTCGACGTAGGTGATCTCGTTCGGCGCCAGTCCCGCGCGCAGGCACACCGAACGGGCCAGGTTCTCCTGGGATTCGGCGTTGGGCACGGTGATCGCCGTGGTGCGGCCGTCCTGATTGGAGCCGGTCGCCTTGACCACCGCGTAGATCCGGTCGCCGTCGCGGACCGCGTCGTCGAGTTTCTTCAGCGCCACCATGCCCGCGCCCTCGCCGCGTCCGTAGCCGTCGGCCGAGGCGTCGAAGGATTTGCAGCGGCCGTCCGCGGCCAGGAAGCCACCCTTGCACATCAGGACGAAGGTCTCCGGCTGCAGCATGACGTTCACGCCACCCGCGAGCGCCACCTCGCAGTCGCCGTTCTCCAGCGCCTGGCAGGCGAGATGAAAAGCGACCAGTGACGACGAGCACGCGGTGTCGACCGTCAGCGCGGGACCGACCAGATCGAGGGCGTAGGCGATCCGGTTGGACAGCATCGTGTAGGACGCACTGGCCGGGGTGTGCATGTCGGTGTGGAACAGGGCGGGGCCCACCACGCCGATCACCGACTGGTCCACCACGAACCCGCCGACGTAGACGCCGATCGATCGGCCCGCCGCGTGCCGCGCGATCCCGGCGTCGTCGAGCGCCTCCCAGGTCACCTCGAGCATCAGCCGCTGCTGCGGATCCAGCACGGTCGCCTCGCGAGCGGAGATGCCGAAGAACTCCGGATCGAACTCCCACGGGTCGATCGTCATGAATGCCGCGCGCTTGGTGTAACTGCGTCCCGGCGTACGTGGCTCCGGGTCGTAGTAGCGACGGTAATCCCAGCGATCGGCCGGCATCTCGACCACACCGTCGCGTTTGTCCAGGACGAATTCCCAAAAGGTGTCGGGCGAGTCGATTCCGCCTGCAAACCTGCAGCCGATGCCGACGATTGCGATATCCGACATGCATATCCTCCGGGTCGGATCAAGTTGACCGCCATTTTCTTCGGCGATTCACGAATTAGCGTGTGCGCAGCTGGCGACGGCCTCAGCGTAACGGCCACCACACCCACCGTCGCGGACTCAGGGACAGTTCACAATTCATCCGCCGACCCATTTGTGGCATCTCGAAACTATGGCTTCCGCGCTGGCGAAAAACATTGATATTGCTAGGTTTTCACCGTTCGAACCCGCGTCGAAATGCGATGTCATCGAATAGGAGGCGGCATTGTTCGCCGAGTTCACGCGCTGGACCGATACGCTCGTCCGGCGGCGATTCACGGTCATCGGGGTCATGGTCGCCGGACTGCTCGCCCTGGGCGTGTACGGCCTCGGCCTCGGCGATCACCTCAGCGTCAGCGGGTGGGACGATCCGACCTCGGAATCGGCGCGCGCGGCTCGGCTCAAAGACGAGGCATTCGGCCACGACCACATCGCCGACGTGCTCTTGCTGTTCCACGCCCCGGCGGGCAAGACGATCGATGATCCCGCCTTCGCCGCGACGGTCGTCGGCCACTTGAACAGCCTGCCGCAACGCTTTCCGGACCAGATCACGAAGATCAACGCCAGTTACTGGCCCACCGACACCGGACTCGACCTACCGGATGTCTTCGGCTCCCCCGACCGCGACTACGCCTTCGCTTCCGTCGCCATTCGCGGCGGCAACGACACGCTGGTGATGCGCAACTATCGGACGGTGGCCGACGAATTCCCGATACCGGGCATCGACATGGAGGTCGCCGGCGGGCAGCCGGTCGCTGCCGCTCTCAACGACACCATGGCCCACGATCAGCGCCGGATGGAGCTGTTCGCCGTTCCCGCCGTGGCGGTGCTGTTGTTCTTCCTGTTCGGCGGCGTCGTGGCGGCCGCGCTCCCGCTCGTCGTCGGTGGGCTGACGGTGCTGGGGGCGTGGGGGATCATTCGCGCCATGACCACCGTGACCGAGGTGAACTCCTTCGTCTCGCCGGTGGTCTCGATGATCGGTCTCGGCCTGGCCATCGACTACGGGCTGTTCATCGTGAGCCGGTTCCGCGAGGAACTGGCCGACGGTCACGAGGTGCCCGAGGCGGTACAGCGCACGGTCGCGGCCGCCGGACGAACCGTCGTGTTCTCCGCGATCATCGTGGTCGTCGCGGCGGGCGCCATTCTGCTGTTCCCGCAGGGCTTCCTGCGCTCGTTCGCCTTCGGCGCGATGGTGACGGTCACCTTGGCGGCGCTGATCTCGATCACGGTGCTGCCCGCCATGCTGGCCGTGCTCGGCACGCGCGTGGATCGGCTGGGCTTCAACCGCTTCCACGCGCGCCGGGCCAGCGACCGCGAGCGGGACAATCCGTGGGGCCGGGTCGCCGGGTGGGTCATGCGCAGGCCGCTGGCGGTGGCGGTTCCGCTGGCGGCCGTCCTGGTGGTGCTCATCGCCCCGGTGCGCGACGTGGCCTTCGGCGGCATCTCCGAGCGCTTCCTGCCGCCGCAGCATCCGGCTCGCACGGCGCAGCACCACTTCGATCAGGTCTTCCCGCTGCGTCAGATGAACCCCGTCGACCTGGTACTGATCACCCACGACACCACCGACGTCGACGGGGTGGTGGCTCAGGCGGGCCGGGCCCCTGGCCTCATCGCGCCGTTCCCGCGCGCGGTGCAGGGACCGGGGCACCCGAACGTCTTCACCACCTCGACGGTGCTGCGTGACGCGCACGACGCGAACGCGACCATCGACTATCTGCGCTCCATGCCGTTGCCGAAGGGCACGACAGTGCTGATCGGCGGGCAGCCCGCGAAACAGCGCGACAGCGTCGACGCGCTGCTGCGCCGGATGCCGCTGATGATCGCGCTCGTCTTCCTGGTCACCACCGTGCTGATGGTGCTGGCCTTCGGCTCGGTGGTGCTGCCGCTCAAAGCCGCGGTGCTGAATCTGCTCGGGCTCGGCTCCACGCTCGGCATACTCACCTGGATCTTCGTCGACGGCCACGGCGCGGGCCTGCTCGACTTCACCCCGCAGCCGATCATGGCGCTGGTGCTGGTGCTGATCGTCGCGGTGATCTACGGCTTGTCGACCGACTACGAGGTCTTCCTGCTCGCCCGCATCGTGGAGGCGCGGGCGGCGGGCGCGACCACCACGGAGGCGGTACGCGCGGGCATCGCCCGCACGGGCTGGATCATCACCGCCGCCGCCCTGATCCTGCTGGTGGTGACCGGAGCCTTCGCGCTGTCGGATCTGGTCATGATGCAGTACATCGCCTTCGGCATGGTCGCGGCGCTGTTCATCGACGCGACGATCTTGCGCATGCTGCTGGTGCCCGCGATCATGCGCCTGCTCGGCGACGCCTGCTGGTGGGCTCCGTCCTGGCTGCGACGCGGCGTGCTGCGCGGGGATGCGCTCAGTTCGCGGTCGACCAGCTCCACGGACTCGCGTCCGCCCGCGCGCGGTCCGGCAGCGCCAGCGTGAGCGCGGCCAGGCCGAGGGCCGCGGCGGCGATGGCCGAGAGCATGATCATGCTGCCCGACAGCGTATGCGCGCGGAAGAACAGCGCGCTGAGCACCGCCAGTCCGACCGAATTACCGATCTGTTCGATGGTGGGAAGCAGACCCGATGCCTCACCCATGGCGCGATCGTCCAGATCCGCCAGCATCAGCGGCTGTAGCGGCACCCCGAACACCCCGACCCCGAAGCCGGCGAGGAATACCGGTCCGGCCACCAGCGGCAAATTCACCACCCCTGATTCCACGTACAGGTAGCCCACCCCCACCAGGACGCACCCGCCGAAGACGGCGATTCCGGCGGCCGGCGCCCGAATCCCCCAGCGATTCACCGATATCGGCGACAGCACCGCGCCCGCGCCCGCGCCGAGGGCGAACGGTGTCATCGCCAGACCGGTTCGCAGCGCGGAGAACCGCAGCACGTCCTGCAGCAGGATCGAGACGGTGAACACGAACGCGGTGAACAGGCCGAAGAAGATCATCACCAGCGCCGATCCGACCGCGAAGCCCCGGTCGGCGAACAGGTCCAGCCGTACCAGCGCGCGGCCGCCGCGGCGGCGCGTCGCGCGCTCGTGGGCCACGAACACCGCGGCGAGCACCACCGCGCCCGCGATGTACATCCCGTGCGACGGACGCCAGCCCGCCTGTTGACTGTCCGACAGCGCGAACAGCAGCAGGAACAGCGCCGCGGTGGCCACCACCGTCCCGCGCAGATCCAGCGGGTCCCGGTCCGTCGCCGGGCCCAACCGCAGGTACCCCGCGGCCAGCGCCATCGCCAGCACGCCCAGCGGCAGATTCATCAGGAAGATCGCGTGCCAGCCGAGCCCGAACGGATTCAGCGTGATCAGCGCGCCGCCCAGGATCGGGCCGAGCATGCCGGCGAAACCGGCTGTCGCGCCGTACACCGCGAAGGCGTACTGATGGTGCTCGCGCCGGAAGCTCGCGGTGATGATGGCGATGGTCTGGGCCGCCATTCCCGCGCCCGCCACGCCTTGGACGATCCGGGCGATCACCAGTTCCGTGGCGCTGGAGGACATCCCGCACCACACCGAGGCCGCCGTGAAGGCCGCCGCCGACCACAGGAACATCCGGCGGCGCCCGGCGATCGCACCGACGCGCGCGGCGGTGAGCAACACGCAGGCGAACGCCAGCGAGTAACCGGCCACTACCCACAGTTGTTCGGACCGCGTCGCCCCCAGCTCCGCGGTGACGACCGGAAGGGCGGTGTTGACGATCGTCACATCGATCATCTGCATGAAGACCGAGATCAGGCACGCCCCGAACGAGCCGAGCGCCACCGCTGCCTCTTTGCGGGTCATCGGATCGCCGCTTCGATCGTCGGCCACGAATTGTGCAGGTCCTGTTGCCAGTAACCCCAGGAGTGCGTGCCGTTCGGCCGGAAATCGAAGGTCGCCGCGACACCCAGCCTGCGCAGCCGGTCCTGCAACTGATGCGTGCACAGATTCGCCACCGCCTCCAGCGGTGCCCCGAACAACAGCTGATAGAGCAGGTGCGAGATGTCGCCGTGCACGCCGTCGAGAGTGTCCATCGACCCGGGTTGCCCGGTTCCCGTGGCGACGTAGATGGCGAGGCCGCGCAGCCGGTCCGCGTGCAGGTATGGATCATTCGCGCGCCACGCGGGATCGCTCGGCGGCCCCCACATGTTGACCACGTTGCCGCGCTGCTGGGTGACCACCGCTTGGACCATCGCCTGCCCCGCGGGATCGCTGGTGCGTACGCAGCCGCTGTAGGAACCGATCGCGCGGTACAGACCCGGTGCGGCCATGGCCAATTGGAACACCGATGTCCCGCCCATCGAGATGCCGGCGATGGCGTTCGCTCCGGAGCCGTTGAACGTGGCGTCGACGAGCGGCGGCAGCTCCTTGGTCAGGAAGGTGGACCAGCGCTGCCTCCCCAGGACCGGGTCGTCGCTGCGCCAGTCGGTGAAGTAGCTGCCCGCGCCGCCGAAGGGGATGACGACATTCACCTGCTTGTCGCGAAAGAAATCGACGAGATCCGTGCCCTCGAGCCAATTCTTGTCCGCGCCTCCGTCGGCGCCGTTGAGGAGATAGAACGTCGGCGCGGGCTCATCCGGATCGGCCGCGCGCAGCAGACGAATCCGCGTGGTGCTGTTCATCGCGGCCGAATACACCTCGAGTTCCGATTGCCGGTCGGATTCGAAACGCGTTTCCACTATTCGCGAGGCGTCTGCCGCCACGACGTCCTGCGGCGGGTCGGCGCGGACCGGCCGCGCGCCCGCGATCAACGCACCGGCCAAAGTGAGGACCGCGGCGAGTGCCGCGCCTGTTCGCTGCAAATATTCGGGCATGTCGGACTCCTGGCCCCGAGTGGGAGGGCTCGAATTCGCAGTCAATAACATCGCCCGGCCGGGCCGCCAGATGTTCGAGCGATCCTGTGTCTCTTACCAATTCCGCTCGGCGGCCATTTCCGAATAGTCCCAAATTCGGGCATGCGGCCATCGCCGTCCCGCGCTACCACCCTCATCCAGACGGGTGCAGTGCTTTCCACGCGGCGTATCGCTCGGGGAGGCAAACGGCGCAGGGGCGATAACCCGCGGCCAGCGCGTCGAGTTCGGTGGCGAAGAAGACGCGGTGCCGCCGGTAGCCCCCGCGACCGAGGGCCCGCAGGGCGGACGGGCAGTCGAGGCGACCGTAGATCCGGCTGCGGCGATGACCGCCGTACCGTCCCGGCACTGCGCTGGGATACGCCAGGCCGTCGTCGCCGAGCAACATGTACACCGGCGGCTACTGCGCGTCGTGCAGCACGAGGCCCAATGTGTGCCGCAGGCCGCCGCGCACGCGGCTGACGCCGTGGCGCATCGGGGCGCGGGACCACCCTCGGCTGGATCGCGTCGGCCGATCACGAGTGGTGAAGATCAGCGCGTACCCCTGTTCCAGCACGGAGACGCTCGCTTTCGACTGTGCGCGCGGCCGCTGTTCCACGAGCACGAATTCCCCACCGCTGTAGTCGATCCCGGGCCGATCCAAGCCGATGACGACCTGCAGCGGGAAGACCAGTTCGCCGTACAGATCCCGGTGCAAGGCGTTCCAGTCACCGCGGCGGTAGCGCAACAGGATCGGGGTCGGCTTCGTCTGGCCCGCGGCGTGGCAGGTGTCGAGCCAGTCCGCGAAGTCGTCCGGCCACGGAGCCGGGTCGCCGAACCGCTCGGCCCAGGATCGCGCCGACGGCAGCAGTCTTCGGTAGAAGGCCGCTCGCAGGGCCGTGATCGGCTCGGGCACCGGATTCGCGAAGTACCGGTAGGTGCCTTCGCCGAATCGGTAGCGTGCCATGTCGACGGTGGAGCGGAAGCGGGCCAGGTCGTCCCACATGGCGGTGAACTCGGCGCACTCTGCCGGGGTGAGGATCGGTCCGGTCGCCGCGCAGCCGTGGGCGTCGATTTGCTCGAGCAGCGCCCGCCACGGCTGGGCCTCGACGCGCTCGGCCGGGGAAGCGCCGGATTCCGCGAGCTCTGCGGGCGGTGTCAGGTCCGCGGGATGATGACCATCCCGGTTCACGCCGCTGCTGAACGCGCTCATGCCGCCTCCATGCTCAGCAGCGCGTGCTTGGCGGTGATGCCGCCGACGTACTGGCCGATGGTCCCGTCGCCGCGCACCACCCGGTGGCACGGGATCACCACCGGCAGCGGATTGCGGGCGCAGGCGGAGCCGACCGCGCGCACCGCACGCGGGTTGCCGACCGCGGCGGCCACCGCGCCGTAGCTCGCGCGCTGTCCGTAGCCGATGGCGGGCAGGTGCTCGATCACCTGACGGCGAAATCCCGCGGCCAGCCGCAGATCCAGCGGCAGGTCGAAATGCGTTCGGCTGCCCGCGAAGTACTCCTCGATCTGCCGCGCCGCCGCGTCCAGCCGGGCGGGCGCCGCGAGAATCCGGGGGCTGATCCGGGCGGCCAGCGTGGCGAGCACCGTGTCGTGGTCTTCGGTGGGGTAGGCGACGCGGACGAGTCCGGCGGGCGTCGCGGCCAGCAGCAACGTCCCGACGGGGGTGTCCAGCAGGCGGTAGGCGACATCGAGCAGGCCCGCCGCTTCGGCGTCGGCGGTCAGTCGCGCGTGCAGGGTGGCGAGCAGGTCGGCGTCGGGGGTCAGGGCGCGCGACAACCCGTCGCCGCGGTCGAGGGTGGCCATCATGCTTCATCCTTCGGGTAGAGCTTGCGCAGGGTCTTCAGGCCGTCCGCGGCGGCGCGGCGGGCGGCGTCGGGCGAGTTGCCGAGCAGTTCGGCGATCTCCGCGTGCGGAAGCCCGGCCAGGTAGTGGTAGGCGACCGCCTGGCGCTGCTTGGTGGGCAGCGCGCGCAGGGCGGCCCAGAGGTCGGGGTCGTAGTCGGCGGGTCCCGGGGCGGTGGCGGGACGTTCCGGCAAGGACTCGGCCGGGACGGGCGCACGGGTGAGCGCTCGCCCGACGTCGATCGCGCGGCGATGCGCGATGGTCACCAGCCATGCCTCGATGTTCGTCTCCGAGGGGAGACCGGGAAACGCGCGCAGCGCCGAGAGAAACGTTTCCGACCAGGCGTCGGCCGCGTCGGACGGGCCGAGCACCGCCCGGCAGACGCGCAACACCATGGGGCCGTACTCGGCCACTATTTCCTCGAACGGGGGCAGGCTCACACCGGGTAGACGCCGCGGGCGCCGGGAACGTGAGATTCCGTCATCGGGGCCCGGATTCCGCCTCCCGGCGCGACAGCCCGCTGGCGCGCAGCACCCGCCGCGCGATACCCGCGCGGATGGACTCGTCGGTGCCGATGATCCGGACGTGCCGTCGCGCCCTGGTGATCGCGGTGTAGAGCAATTCCCGGGTCAGCAAGGTCGATTCGGGCTCCGGCAGGACGACGGACACGGTGTCGTACTGGCTGCCCTGACTGCGGTGGATCGTCATGGCGAATACGGTGACCACCGCGGGGAACTGCGTGGGATGCACCAGATACGGTTCGCTGCCGCGTTGCAGCGCCGCACGCAGCGAACCGTCGGGCATGCGCACGACCACGCCGGTGTCGCCGTTGTAGATCCGCGCCTCGTGGTCGTTCGCGGTGACCAGCAGCGGTTGTCCGGGGTACCACGGCGCCTGGTGGGCATCGGGGCCCGCTCCCCCGGCGGCGGCCCACTCCGCGGCCATCCGGTCCCAGCGCTCGACGCCGAACGGCCCCTGCCGGTGCGCGCACAACACGCGATGCGATTCGAGCGCGCTCAACGCGCCCGCCGCGTCGCCGTCGAGTGCGGCGGCGGTGACCGCGCCCGCGGCGCGCACCACGTCGGCGCGCACCGCGGTCAGTTCGTCGGGCGCGCCGAGCGACAATTCGTCGCCGCCCGCCCGCAACAGCTCGAGCGCGGTGTCCGCGTCCCCCGCGCGCACCGCCACCGCCAGGTCGGCGATCCGGCCGCCGAACCTGCGGCCCCTGGTCAGCCGGACGATGCCGCCGCGCAGGCGGGTGCGCTCGAGCGTGGTCAACGCCTCGGCGTGATCGGCGGTCGGCTCCGGTCCGAGGATCTCGTCGAGGACGGGGTTCGGGGTGGCGGCGACCGGTCCGGCGACCAGGTCGGCCAATACCGCGCCCGCGTCGACCGAGGCGAGCTGGTCCGGATCGCCCACCAGGATCAGGCGGGTGTCCGGGCGCAGCGCGGCGAGCAACCTGCTCATCATGGTCAGGGAGACCATCGAGGTCTCGTCGACCACGATCACGTCGTAGGGCAGCCGGTTGAACTCGTGGTGCTTGAACCGGGTGCTGCGTCCCCGCTGCCAGCCGAGCAGCCGGTGCAGGGTGGCGGCGGTGAGTTCGGGCAGTCCGAGCGAGACGGCTTGCTCGCGCACGGCTTCCTGGAGGCGCGCGGCCGCTTTGCCGGTCGGTGCGGCCAGCGCGATGCGCAGGGCGGGCAGTTTCGGCTCGGCGGCGCGGTGCGCGGACAGCAAGGCGATGATCCGCGCGATGGTGTGGGTCTTGCCGGTGCCCGGCCCGCCGGCCACCACGGTGGTCCAGTGCGTCGCGGCGAGCGCGGCGGCCAGCCGCTGGCGGTCCGGCGCGGTACCGGCCTGCGCGTCGAACAACCGGTCCAGCTCGCGTCGCACGATATGCGGATCGACCACCGGATGGTGCGCGGAGCGCTCGGTGAGCACCCGCCGGATCGTCTGCTCCTGCCGGTAGTACCGGTCGAGGTAGAGCAGCGGGCCGGAATCGCCCGCCCCCTGGGATTCGACCAGCCGCAGCGGCCGCAACGGGCCCGCTGGCCCGCCGAGCACCAGTGGGCTCACCCGCAGCGCGGCGACCACCGCCGGGATGTCCGGCCACGGCAGCGTCGCCGGATCGACGCCCGCGTCCCAGGTCTCGTCGGCGTCGACGCCGATCTCCCGCATCCGGTGCAATTCCAGGCACACCGAGCCGGAACGCACCGCGCGCACGGCCAGCGCGGCGGCGAACAGCACCGGCTCCGACGATTCCCCGCCCAGCCTGCCCAACCGCAGCGCCACGTGCACATCGGCCGCCGACAGCACGCCCGCCTCGTTGAACGTGCGCAGCAGCCCGGTGCCCCGCTGCGCCACCTGGATCGAGGTCACTGCGTCGCCTCCCCGGCCAGCAGCGCCGACAGCGCGACGACGAGGGCGGCGGGTGGGTGCCAGTCGAAGACACCGCACCCGGCGGGGGTCTGCGGTCCGAGCATGCCGCGCACGAACAGGTACCGAACCCCGCCGAGGTGCCGGGCGGGGTCGTAGCCGGGCAACCGCCAGCGCAGATACCGGTGCAACGCCACCGAATACAGCAGCGCTTGCAGCGGATAGTGGGAACGCAGCATCTCGGCGGCCATGCGGTCGCGGGTGTAGTGCGCGACGGTGAGATCACCGGTGCCCAGCCGGTTGGTCTTGTAGTCGACGACGACGAAGCGCGGCTGCGCGCCGCTCGCGACGCGTAGCACGGCGTCGATGCTGCCGGTCAGGTAGCCGCGCAGCGGGATGTCCTCCAGCGCCGCCGCCAGGTCGGCGTACGGGAGCATGTCGTCGTCCGCCGGGAGATGCTCCCGCAGCAGGCCCGCGATATGCCGCAGCGTCGCCGAGCCCGCGCCGACGCGATCCCCGCCCGCCAGCGGCAATTCGAACTCGAGTTCGCTGAGGCGGTCGCGGGGGGCGATGTCGGCCAGGCAGCCGCCCTCGAGTGGGGTGCGCAGCACCGCCAGCAGTGCGGTGGCCAGCACCTCCGGATCCAACTCGGCCATCAGCTCGCCCACCGCCTCGCGGCATCGGTCGCGCACCTCGGCAGCCAGATCCGGGCGGCCGGTGTCGATCCGCTCCAGGACGCCGTGCACCAACGTGCCGAACTCCGCGCCGTAGGGCAGCGCGTTCATCAGCGACGCCGCGCCCGCCGGTTCCGGCTCCGCGCCGAGCGGGGAGGTACCCGCGGGCTCGTCGCCCGGCCCGCGCGGATCCTCCGGTTCACTGTCGGGTTCCACCGCCGCGGGCCCGTGCGCGGACGCGGTCAACGCCGAGTACGAGGTGCGCCGCCACTGCTGGTCCAGCACCCGGTCGAAGCGCGCGGCGGCCAATGCGCCCTGCCCTGGTGCGGTGCGCGCCCGCCGGATCTCGACGTCGCCGGTCCCGGCGACCGCCGTCACCGAGATCGCCGCTCCCGCGGTCTGCGCCCATGCCGAAAGAGACTGCGCGGCAACGGCGTCCGCGGGCACCGCGGAGCGGTTGGCGACGACGGCGTCCCGATCGGCGCGCCCGAAGACCATCCGGTGCAGCGGCGACGCCGCGGTGGAGATCGCGGGCGCCCACCACGCGACGATCTGGCACATGGCCCGCGTCAGGGCGACGTACAGCAGCCGCAGTTCCTCTCCGGCCTCCTCGGCCTCGCTGCGCGCCTTGCGTTCGGCGTATCCCGGGGCGTCCGGACCGCCGACGTCCAGCACGCGGGTGCCGTCGTCGGCGTGGAACAGCAACGTCGCCGGATAGGGATTCTTGGCGCTGTCCCAGGCGAACGGCAGGTAGACGACGGGGAATTCGAGCCCCTTGCTAGCGTGCACGGTGGCGATCTGGACGACGGCGGCGTCCCGGTCGAGCCTGCGGCTGCGGTCGGCGACGGCGCCGGAGGCGGGATCGCGCACCCGGTCGGCCAGCCACCGCGTCAGCGCGGTCAGCCCGAGGCCATCGGTGAGCGCGACCTGATCGAGCAGTTGCGCGATATGCCGCAGGTCGGTGAGCTGCCGCTCCCCGTTCTCGACGGCCAGCAACCGCTGCGCGAGGCCCGCTTCGGTGGAGATCTTCTCGAACACGGCCGCGAATCCCGCGCGGGTGAACAAGCGCGCCGCCTCGCGCAACTGGGCACTCACCCGGCCGACCAGATCGGCTCCGCCGCTATCGATCTCGGCCGCCGTCACGCCGAACAACGGCGTGCACGCGGCCAGCCGCACCCGGTCGCCGCGATGCGGCTGTTCCAGCGCCCGCAGCACCCACAGCCAGTCGGTGGCGCTGCTGGTGGCGAACACGCTGATGCCGCCGGCCAGCACGGAGGCGACGCCCGCGCGGTCCAGCGCGGCGCGCACCACGTCGATCTGCGAGCGGGTGCGCACCAGCACCGCGATGTCGCCGGGTCCGATCGGCCTGCGCGCCGTCTGCCCGGCAGCGGCCGACTCTTCGCCGGGCGAGCCGATTTCCGCTTTGGCGTCCAGGAATACGCCGGATTCGAGCAGACGGACGATATCCGCGGCGAGATCGGCGGCGACCTCGGCGCGCATCCGCCCGACGGCCGGGAAGCCGGATTTGTTCAGCGGTCCGGCGCCGGTGCGCGGCAGGCACCGCACGCGCATCGGCGTGGTGAGTTCGCCGGGTCCGGATAGCCGCGACCACCCCCTGGTCGGGGCGACCGGATATACGCGGATCTCCTCGTGCCCCAGCGCCGCACCGCCGTGCAGATGGTCCAGGGCGGCGAGCAGTCCCGCGTCGCTGCGCCAGTTCGTGGTGAGCTCACGGCGGGTGTCGGCGTGCGCTACCGCGTCCAGGTAGCTGAGCACCTCCGCGCCGCGGAAGGCGTAGATCGCCTGTTTGGGATCGCCGACCAGCACCAGGGTGGCGTGCCCGTGGAACGACCTGCGCAGAATGTCCCATTGCAGGGGGTCGGTGTCCTGGAACTCGTCGACCAGGGCGACCCGGTAGCGCGCGCGGATCCGGCGGCACGCGCGCGGACCGTGCTCCGGATCGGCGAGCACCTCGTGCAGCAGCACCAGCAGGTCGTCGAAGTCGCGCAGCCCGGCCAGTCGCTTGCGGCGCTCGGTCTCGGCGCGCACGGCCCGCGCGAACGCCACGCGCTCACCGGCCGCGTCGTCGGGCACCAGCGCGGCGTGCCGGTCGCGCACCGCGGCCAGCGCCAGCGTGCGCCCTTCCTTGACCGAGAACGGCGGTTCTGCGCGGGCATAGCGGTGCAGATACAGATCGTCGACGACGGTGCCGACGAGGTCGTCGACGGTCTCCACCAGTCTGGTAGCCGGGTCGTGCTCGCCCGCGAGCCCGAGTTCGTCGAGCATGCGCTGGCAGAAGCTGTGGGTGGTGGCGATGGTGCCGGCGTCGAAATCCGAAAGGGCGGTCAGCAACCGCCGCTGCCGCAGCCGGACCTCGTCTTCCCCGGCATGCGCGAGATGGCGGACCAGTTCGTCGGCGTGCGCGCGGGCCGCTGCCGGGTCGGCCAATCCGGCGGCCACCGCGACGAATCGGTCGCGCGTGCGTTCCCGCAGCTCCTGGGTCGCCGCACGGCTGAATGTCACCAGCAGCAACTGGGATATGCCGATCCCGGCCTCGGCGACGTAGCGCACCGCCAGACCGACGATGGCGTGCGTCTTGCCGGTGCCCGCGCTGGCCTCCAGCACGGTCGTCCCGGTGGGCAGCGGCCCGTACGGCTCGAACGCGTCGGCGTCGAAAGCGGCCGCGTCGAAGGAGGTTTCCTGCACGGTCATGCGTGCCTCCCTCCTGCTCGGCCGGTGGTCACGCGGTCCGCGGCCGTCGCGCTCGCCCCGGTGGCCCGCCGCGCCGCACGGCCCCGAAGCGATTGTCCGAGCTGACATTCTGCCGCGCGCCCGGGCGTCCACCGGCGACCGACACGCGCCGGGGCGGTGTATTCCGGCGTCCGGCACCGCAGGGCGCCCAACCGTCGCGGGCGCCCGGCCGCCGCGTGTCCGATCACGGCTGGCCCTGGTTTTCCGCGGCCAGCAGCGGTGCCCACATCCGCCGGGCCAGCGCACCGAAGCGGGTGCTCTCCCCCGGCTCGCCCGCCGCGGCGGGCGCGGCCATGAGGTCCTCGAGCCGGGGCGCCGGACCCCAGACGTAGCGCAGGTGACGGTCGGTGTGATCGCCGAACGGTCCCGGGCCGTTGGGGCCGCCGTTGAATTCGCGCTCCGCGGCGGCGAGCGCGTCGTCGGTGCTCGCGCCACGCAGACGGCGCTCGGCGTAGACCGCGGACGCGGCGGGTGCGACCGGCAGCGGTTCGGTCAGGCCCGCGTCGCGCAGCGCGACGAGCTGACGCAAGATCTCCCCGGCCGCGGGCACGTCGGGCGCGGTGAGCTCGCAGCGCCAGGCAGGGCGGCCGAACTGGCCGCGGCCGGTGCTCACGGCCCGCCAGGACCGATCCTCCGTGACGGTCAGCGCGAGCAGCGAAACCCACGCCGCGATCCGGTGTTTGGGAGCCAAGCGGGAGAAGGTGGTGCGGACCAGGGTGTCGCCGCGCACTTCGGGCACGGTGCCGGTGAGCCGTCGTCCGTTGCCCAGGTCGACCGCGATGTCCACCGCGCGCGCCTGGCCCGCGTAGTCCGCCTGCGCGGCGCGCACCAGCCGGTCCACGGTGTGTTCGACCTCGTCGAGCACGGCGGCGCCGAATCCGAAGGGCGGCAGTGTGCCGCGCCGCCACTCCGCCGCCCGCAACCCCGCCGGGTCCGCGCCGGTCAGGCGCGCCGCGAGCAGGCGTTCGCCCAGTTCCCACTTGGCCAGGCCGTCGAGTTCGATGGGCAGCCGGTCGGCGATGTCCTCGTCGTGCTCGGGCACCCGCAAGCCGAGACGCTGCCACAGGAAGGCACGCACCGGGTGTTCGGCGAACGAGATCAGGTCGGCCAGCGCGACATCCGACGCGTCCGCGGCGGGCAGCGGCGCGGGCAGGAATGCGGGCCGCGGTTGTGCGGGTCCGTCGGCCGCGCACGCCCCGGCCAAGGCCGCGGCGTCGAAGCTGAACGGCTGATCGGCCCGGAAATTCCGGCGATCGAAGGACTGCAGCGGATGCCGCGTCACCACCCTCGGCATCGCCGCGGCGCCGGCATGAGCGCGCAACGCGTCCAGCAACTCGGCGACCGGAATGGCGGGCGGGCGGTGCGCCCCGCTGACCGGATCGGCGCCGGTGTGGAAGACCAGCAGTGCGTCCCGGGCCGCGAGGATCGCGTCCAGCAGCATCTGCCGGTCCTCGCTGCGCGGATCCCGTTCGCCGAGTAGCGGTTCGCGGGCCAGCACGTCGTCACCGTCCGCCGCGCTCGCGCGGGGGAACATCTCGTCGTCGAGGCCGAGCAGCACCACCACCCGGTGCGGCACCGACCGCATCGGCACCATCGTGCAGACGGTCAGCTCACCGGTGCGGAAATTGGCCCTGGTGGGACGCGCGGCCAGCCGCGAACGCAGCAGCACACCGACATCGGCCAGCCGCAACGACACCTCGCCCGCGTGGTCGGTGGCGGCGGCGAGTTCCTGCCTGGCCTCGGTGCGCACCCATGCCTGCGCGTCCGGTACGTCGGTCAGCAGATCCAGCGCGCGCCCCAGCACCGCCGCCCATTCGTGCGCGGGCCGGGGGCCGCGCAGGTCACGCAGGCACACCGCGAGCCGGTCGATGAACTCCGCGAAGCGCCCGGCCAGGTCGACGTCGTTGCTGTCCACGTCGTCCAAGGGCAGTGCGAGATCCAGCCAATCGTCCGAGGTCTCGCCCGCGGTGACGCCGAGCAGGATTCGGTCCACCGCGCTGTTGAGCGTGTTCTGCGCGAAATCGGCGAGACCGAACGCTTGGCGCTGCCGCTGCCCGATGCCCCACCGCGCCCCGGATTCGGCCGCCCACTCGCGCAGTCGTTCGATGTCGTCGTCGTCGAATCCGCAACGGCGCCGGACGGTCTCGGCGGCTGCGAGGTCGAGCACCTGGGTCACCGTCACCCGGCCGTCGGCCAGTTCGAGCAGCGCTGCGATCACCGCGAGCAGCGGATTGGTCACACCGCGTCCCCGGTCGGCCAGGCGTACCCGCAGCCGGTGCGCCGGATGTTCCGAGTCGGCCTGCGCCTCCGGCGTCCCCGAGGTGCGCTGCCCGAACGCCGCGCGCACCAGCGGCGCGTACGCCTCCACCTCCGGGCACATGATCAGCACGTCCCGC
The DNA here is from genome assembly GCF_040642815.1 of Nocardia sp. NPDC047648. Taxonomy (NCBI): domain Bacteria; kingdom Bacillati; phylum Actinomycetota; class Actinomycetes; order Mycobacteriales; family Nocardiaceae; genus Nocardia; species Nocardia sp. NPDC047648. The sequence goes on from NZ_JBEYSX010000001.1 coordinate 649,606, forward strand.
GGCTCCAGTGTCTCGTCGGCCGCGAACAGCCCGAGCAGGCATTCCCGCAGCACCTCGACCTGCCGCGCGGGGCCGTGACAGGCGTGCACCTGCACGGTGCCGTCGGCGGCGGCCTTCCCCGGCACCGGCGGCCACCGGTCGTCCCGGATGCCCCGTTGCAGCGCACGCAGCAGTGTCGCGGGCGAATCCTGCTCCGCGACACCGTCTTCGGATCGGGCAGAGACGCTCGGGTAATAGGTGTCGGAGCCGGTGGCGGCCGGTACGGCCAGCCGCTGCTGCAACTCCCGAACGTCGCGGGCCAGTCCGGCCAGCAGCGGGTGGGCGACCGCCGTGACGCTGCGGTCCTCGGCCCGGGTGCGGGCGGTCGGCAGCTCGCTCAGCGCCGACCAGAGGACCGGGCTGGGATGCACGAGCCACAGGTGGACATCGCGGCCCGCGGCCAGCGCCGACAGGACGGCGAGCTGGTCGCTGGGCAACCGGGTCACGCCGAACAACGACAGCCGCGGCGGCAGCGCGACCAGATCCGGCCGGGCGCGCAACCGCGCGCAGGCGGTTTCGAGCCGCTCGGCCGGACTCGGCGTCCCGATCGCGGCACGCAGCCCGCGCCACAGCATCGGCTGCCAGAGCAGGTCGTCGGGCATCGGGGCGCCCGTCCCGTCGGTGTCCGAGCCCGCCGCCCACTCGGTGATCAACGCGGGCCGCTGGGCGGCATAGCTGTCGAACAGCGCGGCGATCCGGGCCGCGGTCGCATAGCGCCGACCGGCCCGGTGCTCACCGCCCGCGGTGCCGCGTGCGCCGAGGTGCCTGGCCAGAACCGCGCACCACGGCTCGGACAGCGACGCATCGATCACCCGCAGCAGTGACCACACCGCCCGCTCCTGCGCCCACGGATCCTCCGCGGGCGCGACCTCGCTCGCCGCGGCCAGCACTTCGGCGACCAGCGCCGCGGGCGAGGGAAACGCGACGTTCGCGCACACGCCGTCGCCCGAGCCGCCCGCGCCGAGCACCCCGGAGAGCGTCTGCGTCAGCCAGCGCTCCACGCCTTTCGCGGGTACCGCGACCACCTCTGCGGCGAAGGGATCCGCCTGCGGCGAGGCCAGCACCTCCGCGAGCACCCGGGCGAGCACGTCGGCGCGCTCGGCACGGTGGATGTGCAGCGGCATCTGCGCCCTCTCGATCGATGGGGTCCGGCTGCGCTGGCCTCGGACTTCGTGCACGTTTATACGCCCAGCGACTCACGCGCAACTGCACCGCCCCATCGGGACGCCAGTGAAATAGACCACACGAGAACGGATTACTCCGCCGTGTCACAGCGGGACCGCCATGGCGATGTGCGACAGTGCTGCACCGGGGAGGTAAGAGTTTGCACCGGGGCGGAACGAGAGAGCTGCACCGAAAGGCTGGTTCGCGTTCATGGATGCGATGGTGATTCCCCTGGTCCCGAGAGGCGGATTCACGGTCCGCCGGATCGGAGACCGCTGGGAGCTCGTCAACTCCCGCCACTACGGGCGCACGGTCGTCCTACACTCCTGGCCCCGGGATCGGCACACCGAGGCGTTCGAACACTGCTACCGGCTCAACGGACGCACCGTCGAAGAACTGCGCGCCGCCTTCCGCTGACGTGCCCTGGCCAGCGGTGATGGGCGAATCACGCTGCGGCGCAAGCACCCGGACCGGGTGATAGCACACCCTGCACCCCAGCTCAAGACGTGCGTCCGGACTCGCGATGTGCGATCGTGGTCCCTCGTGCGTTACCCGTCCCCCGCCACCCGAACCGTTCCCCGCGTGGCCGCCTCCGCCTGTCTCCTCGCCGCCGCGGCGATCATCGCCCCGAGCCTGCCCGCCGCGCTCCCGATCGCGGGCGCGACGCCGCTCGCGCACACGCAGGGCTGCCTGCCCGGCTTCGACTGCGATCTGAGCAGCCGCATCGCCAAAGCCGACGCCTACCTCAACAGCAGGCCCGGTGTCACCGGCTATGTCCTGCGCGATCGTGTCTCCGGCGGCGTCTACGCCAACGCCAACGCCGAGAATGCGGTCTGGACCGCCTCCACCATCAAGCTCGCGATCGCCGCCGACCTGCTCAACCGGGCGCGCGTCGGCGCCATCAACCTGACCCCCGAGGATCGCGGGCTGATGGAAGGAATGCTCGCCACCTCCAACGACGGCGCCGCCGACATGCTCTGGACCAAGTACGCGGGGATCGACCGGATGGCGTTCAACAACGCCTTCCGCGCCAACGGGATGAACTCGCTGGTGCCGCAGCCCACCAACACCGCGCTGTTCCCGGACTGGTCGTTCCAGAAGTGCACCGCCGCCGACCTCGACCGGCTGATGGACCACATCCTCAACCACATGCACCCCGACGACCGCAACTACCTGATCGACCGGATGCGCGCGGTGGACTCCAACCAGCACTGGGGCGTATGGGGCGCGGGCGCGAGCATGCGTCCCGGCCTCAAGAACGGCTGGTCGGCCGAACAAGGCGGCTGGGTGGTCAACTCGGTCGGCTTCGCGGGACCGGGCGAGCGCTACACGCTGGCCATCATGAGCTCGCTGGGTGACGCGGGCGGCTACACCGAGGGCGCCGAGACCGACACCAAGCTCGCGGAGATCCTGCTCGCAGGCCGCTGACCCGGCCGGGCCGGTCGCTCACGCGGCCGCGCGCCTGCGCAACGTCATCGGCGCACCGTCCCTGGGGAAGGGAATCGTGGTGAATCCCCAGGGCATGCGGTATTCGTCGGGGATCCGCCACTCGTATTCGCGCACCAGGGCGGCGGTCACCGTCTTCACCTCGAAGGTGCCGAAGTGCATCCCGATGCACTTGTGCGCGCCCGCGCCGAACGGCATCCAGGCCAGGCGGTGCGACTTGTCCTCGCGCCGCTGTTCGCCGAACCGCTCCGGATCGAAGCGCTCGGGACGGGTCCACAGTTCGGGCAGCAGGTGATTCACCTGGTAGGCGAGGTCGACGGGGGCGCCCGCCGGGATGTAGTGACCCGCGATCTCGGTGTCGCGCACGGCGCAGCGCGACAATCCGGGAACCGGCGGCATCAGCCGCAGGCTCTCGCGGACCACCAGATCCAGGTCGCGCAGCGCCTCCAGGTCGGCGATGGCGGGCGCCGCGTCGCCGAGGCGCGCGTCCATGTCCAGCACTTCGGCGCGCACCCGCTGCTGCCAGTCGGGGTGCTTGCCCAGGTAGTAGGCCACGGCGGTGGCGGTCGTCGTGGTGGTGTCGTGCGCCGCCATGATCAAGAAGATCATGTGGTTGACCACGTCCGCGTCACCGAAGACGCCGCCGTCTTCGCTGCGGGCGTGGCACAGGCCCGAGAAGAAGTCCGCCGATTCCGCGCGGCGCTTCTGCGGCAGCATCGCGGTGAAGTAGTCCTCGAGCACTCTCCTGCCGCGCAATCCGGCCCGCCAGTGGCCGCCGGGTACCGAGTGCCGGATGATGGACAGTCCCGCGTGGGTGCAGTCGACGAATGCGTCGATCAACTGCCTGCGCTGCGGCCCGACGTCGGCGGCCATGAAGCTCTCGCCCGCGATGTCGAGGGTCAGCTCCTTGATCGTCGGATACAGCCGCACCGTGCGTTCGGCGTCGCGCTCGCGCGGCACCCAGCGCGCGATGCTCGCCCGCACCACCGGGGTCAGCGCGGCCAGGTGCGCCTCGAGCCGGTCCCTGGTGAACGCCTGCTGCATGATCCGGCGGTGGAATTTGTGCTCGTCGAATTCCAGCAGCAGCAGGCCCCGGCGGAAGAACGGGCCGATGAAGTAGTCCCAGCCCTGGCCGAAGTCACGGCGGCGGTGGCCGAGCACTTCGTCCAGCGCGTCGGGTCCCGCGACCAGCACCCGGTCCACGCCGAGCGAGCTGTTCAGCGACACGGGGCCGTACCGGCGGTAGCGCTCCATCATCTCGGCCGGACCCCAGCGCATGTAGTGCAATGCCCGGCCCAGGTAGGGCAGTCCGGCATCGCCGCGCACCGGCCGGGCGTCGCTGCCCCGCGGCGGGGTGGCCAGCACCTGGCGGCGTTCCGGCAGCAGTCCGAGCGCCCGGTCGATCAGATGGCCGTGCGGGACCTCGATCAGCGCGATGTTCTCCGAATCGGCCTGCACGCTGCGCTTTCGGCCGACCGCACGGTCACCGGCGACCATGGCAATCCTCCCTGGACGACAGTTACCATCGTAGGCTCTCGACCTCGTCCGCTCGGCCGATTCGCCGCGCGTCGATCCTCCCCGCCCCGGCCCGGCGGCGGGGAGCAACACGCCAGGAACGGGGATCTCGCCGTGACGCTGCCCGGCGCGGCGGCTACGGTTTAGCTGTCAGGAATCGCCGCCGGGGACGAGCCCCAAGGTCCATCGAGGAGCAGGACGATGAGCACTCAGACTGTCGAGAACGGCCGGCACCGGGTGGTGGTGATCGGCTCGGGCTTCGGCGGCCTGTTCGGCACCAAGCACCTCAAGCGCGCCGACGTCGACATCACGCTGATCTCGAAGACCTCGACCCACCTGTTCCAGCCCCTGCTCTACCAGGTCGCCACCGGCATCCTCTCGGTCGGCGAGATCGCGCCCGCCACCCGGCTGGTGCTGCGCAAGCAGAAGAACGCGCAGGTGCTCCTCGGCGAGGTCACCGATATCGACCTGACCCACAACACGGTGACCTCGCGCCTGCTCGACCAGGACACGGTCACCCCGTTCGACAGCTTGATCGTCGCGACCGGCGCCCAGCAGTCCTACTTCGGCAACGACCGGTTCGCCACCTACGCGCCGGGCATGAAGACCATCGACGACGCGCTGGAGCTACGCGGCCGGATCCTCGGCGCGTTCGAACAGGCCGAGCTCGCGACCACCCAGGAGGAGCGCGACCGGCTGCTGACCTTCGTCATCGTCGGCGCCGGACCGACCGGCGTCGAGCTGGCCGGGCAGATCGCCGAGCTGTCCGACCGCACTCTGGAGGGCACCTTCCACAACATCGATCCACGCGACGCCCGGGTCGTGCTCATCGAGGGCGCCGGCGCGGTACTCGGGCCGATGGGGCCGAAGCTAGGCGGCAAGGCCGAACGGCGACTGGAGAAGATGGGCGTCGAGATCCAGCTCAACGCCATGGTGATCGATGTCGACGCGTTCGGCGTCACGGTGAAGGACTCCGACGGCACGATCCGCCGCATCGAGTCGGCGTGCAAGGTCTGGTCGGCGGGTGTGCAGGCCAGCCCGCTGGGCAAGATGATCGCCGACCAGTCCGACGGCACGGAGGTCGACCGGGCGGGCCGCGTCGTGGTCGAACCGGATCTGACCGTCAAAGGCCACCCGAACGTCTTCGTGGTCGGCGATCTGATGTCGGTGCCGAATGTCCCCGGCCAGGCGCAGGGCGCCATCCAGGGCGCGACCTACGCCGCCAAACAGATCAAAGCGGGGCTGAAGGGCCAGACGACGCAGGAGCGCAAGCCGTTCAAGTACTTCAACAAGGGCAGCATGGCCACCATCTCGCGGTTCAGCGCCGTCTGCCAGGTGGGCAAGCTCGAGTTCGGCGGGTTCATCGCGTGGCTGGCCTGGCTGGCGCTGCACCTGTACTACCTGGTCGGCTACCGCAGCAGGATCATCACCGTCATCCAGTGGTTCGTCACCTTCCTCGGCCGCAGTCGCGGTCAGATGGCGGCCACCGAACAGTGGGTCTTCGCCCGGCTGGCCTTGGAGGCGATCAGCAACGGCGACGACGAGGACGCCGAACAGTTGGCCGCCGCCCTCGGCACCTCCACCAACAGCCGGGTCGCCGTGGACAAGGCGCACACCGACGCCAAGGCCGGCTGACCGGTGCAGTAGCGCGCTCGACCAATCCAGGTCGCCGACAGATCCGAATGTGAGGCGTCGACGTCTCCTTCGGATGAAAGGTGATCTATGGGCACAGGTAAGCACCGAGCACTCGCACCGCATCGGCCGAAGCTCGGCTCCATCGTCGCCGCGGGGACGGTTCCGCTCGTTCTCGCGCTGGTGGGAACCGGTACGGCGAACGCAGAGCCCGATCACCCCGCTCCGGTGACCAGAACGGATTCCGCCGAGCAGGCCCAGTGGCCCGCGGCCGAGGCGCCGAACGTGCGCCCGTACGAGGGTCTGCGCATCCCGGACGACGTCCTGAGTTCGTTGCAGTGGGCACGTCCGTTGCCGGATCACCTGTACCTGGCTCCGGTGGAAGGGCTGCACGCTCCCGTTCCGGTCGCCCCCGTGCCGCCGATCGCACCGCCTTCGGGCAAATTGCGCTTCGGTGACGTGCAGGTCGACGCACCGGAGTGGCTCTACCGGGAGCAGGCGATCCAGATCAACGACAGCTCCGCGATGGCCGAGGCCAATATGGCGACGTTCCTCGATTCGATCGGGATGGAGCGCACGAGGTCCGACCGCGTCGCCGGGCAGACCATGGGTGCCGCCGCGATCGGCGCGGCGGCGGGCTTCGTGTTCGCCAGCCCGTTCGCGTTGTTCGGGGCGGCCATGGGCGGGGGTCTCGGCCTGGCCATCGGTCTGCCGTTCGCGCCGATCGGCCTCGCCGCGGGGCCGGTGGGCGCCGCTTATGGTGCGGCCCTGATGGCCGCCCCGCTGTCCGCCATCGGCGCGGGCATCGGCGCGGGTTTGGGGGCGGTACACGCACTCAGCGCGCCTCCGCGGGCGCTCAGCGCGCCGGCGCCGGGGGCGGAGGCCACGGAGCCTGCTCCGGAGGTCGCCGAGCCGGCTTCGGAGACCGCGGATACGGCCAACGGCTGATCGGATGACAGTTCCGAGGAGCGAGCCGAAAGGGTGGGAACCCGACGACGCTGTCGGGCTCCCACCCTTTCTTTCTCCATGTCTCGGATGGACTACACGTGTCCGAGACGAAATCGACAGACTGCACGGTCTGTTCATCAGACGTTCAGTAGCGCCCCGGTACGGGTGAACAAGCTGCCACCCGCCGCCAGCGGCAGCCGGGTCTGCGTCAAACCGGTCGTCGCCGCGGCGCGTTCGTCCGGATAGACGAGTTCGCTCTCCAGAGCCCGAGGCGCGGACAGTGCGTCGTCGGCCGGTGTGCCCGCGCCCAGCGCCAGCCGGTGGCGCAGTAGCGGCACGTCGTCCACGTCGGCGATCAGGTCTCCCTGCCACTCGCCACCGTCCTCGCCCGCGCGGCCGACCTGGACACGTTCGCGCATGCGCAGCCGGGTGCCGGCGGCCAGCCGAATCGTGGTCACCGTGTGGTGCCGAGCGCCACCGGCGACGATCATCGGCTCGGGATCGAAATCCAGCGCTCCCCCGCTACCCACCTCCAGGTGCCAGCGTCCGGACGACAAGGGCGTCGCCGCACCCGGTAGCGCGAGAGTCGCCGCGACGGAGCGCACCACCAGTTCGGCGCCGGGCGCGACCACGATCGCGATGTCGAGTTCGTCCCCGCCCAGCGGTGTGGCGGCGGTGCCGATCAGATGGACCGTTCGCGGGCCCGTGCGGCGGGCCGACAACCCGCCGCTCGCATGGATCTCCGGAAGGGCCGCCGGGTGGGCGACTATTCGTAATTCGGTGCGCACCAGCGGCGCTCAGTGCGCGGCGGCGGATTCGTCCGCGCGGTCCCGCTCGGCGACCGCGCGCAGCTGCTCGCGCACCCAGGCCAGCACCGGTGTCGCCGCGGGATCCTCGGTGAGCGAGACGAGCACCGTCGGCCGGTCCGCGCGCACCCGCGCGGCGTCGCGCTCCATCACGCCGAGGTCCGCGCCGACCAGCGGGGCCAGATCGGTCTTGTTGACCACCAGCAGGTCCGAGAAGGTCACGCCGGGGCCGCCTTTGCGCGGGACCTTGTCGCCGCCCGCCACGTCCACCACGAAGATCTGCACGTCGATCAGGCCGGAGGAGAAGGTCGCGGTCAGGTTGTCGCCGCCGGATTCGACCAGGATCAGATCCAGCGGCGGGTTGGCGGCGACCAGGTCCTCGATCGCGTCGAGGTTGGCGGTGATGTCGTCGCGAATGGCGGTGTGCGGGCAACCGCCGGTCTGCACGGCGGTGATCCGCTCGTCCGGCAGGACCGCGTGCCTGCGCAGGAAATCGGCGTCCTCGGTGGTGTAGATGTCATTGGTCAGCACCGCCAGCGACAGTTCGTCGCGCAACTGCCTGCACAGCGCGGCCACCAGCGCGGTCTTGCCCGAACCGACCGGGCCGCCGATGCCGATGCGCAGCGCCTCTCCCGGCGTGCGGGTCCGTTTCGGCCGATCGTGACCGTGGGCGTGCGGCTCACCGTCGATCAGATGCGGGGGCATGGCGCGGTCTCCTTCTTCTTGGGCTTCAGCTCGCGAACAGGGGCATATCGCGTTGCCGATGGCGCTCGGCGAGCACGTCCTGCAGCGGATCGGACATCGCGGCGAGACCGGTCACGGCCTCGGCGGCCACGCGGTCGCACAGGCCTGCCAGCCGGATCGTGCACGCGGCGATCGCGGCGGGATCCAACGCCAGCAGACGCTGAGCGGCGGTGGCGGCGCCGGTCAGGGTCGTGTAGACGACCACGCCCGCGATCTCCCGGGGCGGCACCGAGGCGGCCGCGCCCGCCATGCCGAAGACCGTGGACAGATGCGGCGTGGCGCCCAGCGGCGACCAATCGTGCCGGGGCCAGAGCTGTTTCGCCAGGCGCAACAGGCCACGGCCCTGCGCGCGCGACGCGGCCCGCGCAGCGGGGGCCGGTGTGCGCGCGTCGGCTTCCGCCTCGGCGCGCGCCGGATCCAGTTCGCCCGCGCACACCGCCGCGGCGAGCGAAGCGGCCACCAGTCCTGCCGTCCGGATCCGGCGGCGCAGATACAGCTCCACCGTCGCGGCGTCACGGACCGAGCCGGACGCGACGGCTTCTTCCACGCCGCCGGAGTGCACGTGACCGCCGATCGGCAGCCGAGAGTCGGCGAGCGCGAGCACCATAGTCAGGCCGGACGCGGCCGGACCGGTCGCAGTGGATGCACGCACCGGTCGATCCTATGTCCCGGCGGGCCGAGCGGACGTCCCGGTCGTCGCGGGTCAGCGACGGAAGGCGCGTTCCATGAGGCGCTGGGCGCGGCCGCGGGTCAGGTCGGTCCACGCCTGCACCGGGGCCGACCACCACGGGGCGATCTCCCGCGGCTTGGCGGTCACCGCGTGGCAGACCAGGTCGGCGGCCTCGTCCACGGTCAGCCCGGGGACGCGGCTGAAGTCGGTGGGCGCACTCATTCTGGTGTGCACGAGCGGCAGGTAGATCGAGGTGGTGGTGACACCGTCGCGGGCCACCTCGGCCGCGACACTGCGCAACCAGACGTCGAAGGCGGATTTCGACGCGCCGTAGGCCGCCCAGCGCGGCGCGGGCGGCATGCGCACGCCCCAGGTGGACACATTGACGATATGGCCCGCTCCGCAGGCGCGCATGGCGGGCAGCAGCGTGAGCAGCAGGCGCACCGGGCCGAGGTAGTTCACATCGATGGTGCGGGTGAAGTCGTGGAAACGGTCGTAGGACTCCGCGATCGGGCGGCGGATCGACTTGCCCGCGTTGTTGATCACCACGTCGAGGCGGCCGTGCTCGTCGAGGAGCCTGCGACCGAGCCGTTCGACGGCGTCCATGTCCGTCAGATCGGTGGGGTAGGTGTGCGCGACACCGCCCGCGGCGGTGATCTGCGCGGCCAGCCGGTCGAGTTCGTCACCGGAGCGGGCCACGAGCAGGACGATCGCGCCCGCCGCGGCCAGCTTGCGCGCACTGGCCTTGCCTATGCCGTGCGAGGAACCGGTGACCAGCACGATCTTGCCGCCCACCGCGGCGCGCAACGCCTGCTCGCGCGGACGCGACGTGGGATACAACAGCCGCGTCGCCACCCGTTCGGCGATCGGCCGGCCGTTTCCGGAGGCCTGGGCGTGGTTCACGAACTCGACTGTAGGCGTCGATCAGGACACCCACCCTGGGTTCGTGTGATCAGTGCGCGCGGGAGACGTCCCGCACGAGTTGTGGCATGTCCTGGCGGGTGAGGTAGCCGGCGATGCTCAACTCCCCCTCGCTGCGCCGGACCAGGAAGTCGCTGTAGAGGTCGAGGGCGGGTCCGTGATCGAGGGTCATCGTCCAGTGCGCCGAAGTGAGCCAGTAGTGCCCGCCGAGTTCGATGGTGGACTGGGCGGCGAGCAGCGCGTGCCCACCGGCGAGCCCGCGAGCACGGGCGCGGGCGGCGGCGATGAATTCCTCGCGGGTGACGCAGCGGCTCGTCGTGGGCGTGACGACCAGGATCTGCGGATCGAAAAAGGTTGGCAGCGTGTCGAAGTCGGACGCTGAGACACTGTCGTCGTAGCGGCGGAGAAACGTCTGGACCGCATCGATGCCGGACCTGGAAGCGCCGTCGGCGTGCGCGGGGACATGTGAAAACATGACATTTGATAATAACACGAACGGCGTTCGACTCCTGGGAGGCGCGCCGATACACGACTCGAGCATTTCTACTCACGCGTGCGACAGCGGCGATGTGCTCGAATGTAGGTTCTACGGAGACTCTTTCGCCGGGCTACGTCCCGGCACACCAGCCGAGGGGGAAAACACCGTGTCTACGCCGGACACGCAGGTCTCGATCGCCCAATGGATGGCGCGCGGGCTCGCGATCGTGGTGCTGGTCCCGATCCGCCTGCTATGGGAGGGCATTATCCTGCTCGGCCGCGTCACCGGCGCGGCCCTCGTGTTCGTCACGCGGCATCTGCTGGTTCCGGTAGCCGAACTGATCTGGCATTGGATGCTGCGGCCCGCGTGGATCTTCGCGAAGGACTTCCTGTGGGGCTGGGTGCTCCAGCATCTGCTGTGGGGCTTGGTGCTCACGCCGTTGGTCTCCCTCCTGCTGGAGTACCTGCTGCGACCGCTGCGGCGAGCGGTGGAGATCTTCTTGTGGCGCAGGGTGATTCGACCGGCTGGGGCTTGGCTGCTGCGGTGGGTGGTGGCCCCGATCGTCTACGCCGTCGCCTGGGTGTGCCGCTACACCGTCGAATGGCTGATCGTCTGGCCCCTGTCTCGATTGTGGCGTTGGGTGCTCCGCCCGCTGTGGAACCTGGTGCGCGCGACCGCGCGGTACGCGTGGCGGGTGGCCGCTCGCATCGTGGGCGTGCTCGTGGTGCTGCCGTGCCGGGCGGTGTACCGCTTTGTGCTGCGCCCGGTGTTCGCCGCCTTCGCTGTCGTCTGGCACGCGCTGGTGGTGCGTCCGGTCCGCTGGGTGCACGGCACGATCGTCCGGCCGATGAATCGCTGGGCGGCCGAGGTCGTGGCGACGGTGTTCGGCCGCTGATCGCGCGGCTCAGCGCGGTCCGGGCGAGGCGAACCGGGCGATCAGCGCCATCGCGGTGAGCGCCGTCGCACCGACGGCCACCGCGACGTGCATGCCGTCGACGAAGGAGCCGCGCGCCGCCTCCACCAGCGCCGCGTCACCGGCGGCCCGCTGGATGGTCTCGCCGAGCGTCCCCGCGTAGTCGCCCCCGGACCGGAAGATCAGCGCCGCGAGCGACCCGAGCAGTGCCAAGCCCAGCGCGTTGCCCAGCTCGAAACTCGTCTCCGAGATGCCGACCGCCGACCCGGCCCGCTCCGGCGGCACCGAGGACACCGACACCTCGGACACCAAGGTGAACGCCAGACCGTAGCCGACTCCGGCGATCGTGGACCCGGCCAGATACCACCCCAGCCCGTCGTGCGCGCCGACACCGAGCAGCATCAGGTTGCCCGCCGCGGAGGCCAGCAAGGCGAACACGAAGGTGGCACGGGCGCCGAAGCGATGCCCGACCCGGGCGCCGCCCACCGAGCAGACGAAAACGGCGATCGCCATCGGAATGCCGAGCACCGCCGCGGCCAGCGGCGTGCGCCCGGTGACCGACTGCAGGTAGACGCTGGTCAGATAGCTCAGCCCGGCCAGCGACATCATTCCGGTCAGACTGGCGCCGATGGCCACCGAGAACTGGGGCCGGGCGAACAATCGCAGGTCGAGCAGCGGTTCGTCGAGCCGGCGCTGCCTGCGCACGAACACCGTCAGGATCACCACGCCGACCAGCGCGACGACGATCGCCTGCGCGTCGATGCCTTCGGTCGCGGCGTGTTTGATGCCGTACACCACCGGCAGGATGCCGCCGATCGACAGGGCGACGCTCGGTAGGTCCAGCGGGCCCCGCACGCCCGCCCGGTGTTCGGGCAGGACGAACGGACCGAAGGCGAGCAGCACCAGCAGCACCGGGATGTTGATGAGGAACACCGAACCCCACCAGAAGTGGTGCAGCAGTACGCCGCCGATGATCGGCCCGACGGCAGAGCCTCCGGCGAAGAACGCCGTCCACACGCCGATCGCGGCGGCTCGCTCCCGCGCATCCGGGAACAGGCTCGAGATCAGCGCCAGGCTGGATGGCAGCAGCGTCGCGCCGCCGATGCCCATCAGCGCTCGCGCGGCGATCAGCACGCCCGCGCTGGGCGCGAACGCGGCGATCACCGACGCGATGCCGAAGACCGCGGCGCCCACCAGCAAGATGTTGCGCCGCCCGATCCGGTCACCGAGATTGCCCATGGTGATGAGCAGTCCCGCGATCAGGAAGCCGTAGATGTCCAGGATCCACAGCTGCTGGTCCGCCGACGGGTCCAGGTCGAGCGTCAGGGTCGGCATCGCGAGGAACAGCACCGAGATGTCCATCGACACCAGCAGCACCGGCAGCAGCAGGACCGCGAGGCCCAGCCAGGCGCGGCGCGAGCCGGTTGTGGACGGCGCGGTCCGCACCGGCTGCACGTCTGTCATCGCCGAACATCCTCTCGATGGCGCGTACGTCGTACGCATGAGTCCGGGTACAGTGTACGCATGTTGCACCGCGCCGCCATAGTCGCTACCGCGATCGAGCTCGCCGACGCCGAAGGCTTGGACGCGCTGTCCATGCGGCGCATCGCCGACCGGCTCGGGGTCGGCGCCATGTCGCTGTATCGCCATGTCGCGAACAAAGACGAACTGCTCGCGCTGATGACCGACGAAGTGGCCCGGCGCAATCCGTACCCCTCCCCCGAAGGACAGCGGTGGACCTGGCGCGACCGGGTTCGCATCGCCGCCGAGATCGACTGGGCCCTGTACCGGCGGCATCCATGGGTACTGCTCACCTTCGCCACTCCGCGCTACAGCTTCGGACCGCAGAGTCTGGCCTGCCTGGCCTGGTTGGTGGACGGCTTCCTGGAACTCGGCGTGTCCACCCGCGAGGCGACCGGCATGTCCTTCTCGGTGTGGAATCACATCTCCGGCGCGACGCTGCCGGAGATCAGCGCGGATTTGATGGCACGCAAAGGCATGGACCCCGGCGGAGACAACGGGCTGCGGACGCTGTTGAACGGCACGGCGCAGGATTCGATCCCTTCCGTCCTGAGCGATCTGGCCGGCAGCGGTGTACGCGACCTGACGCAGGAGGAACTGCTCTACGACGGACTCGACGCGCTCTGCGACGGTTTCGAGGCCAGGGCCGCGCGCCGCGATCGGTTGACCTCGACCTGAGTTGATGTTGCAGGCTGGCCGGCGACCGCCTCACGACCAAGGAGTCACCGTGCACGCCATTCGCCTCCATGCCTTCGGCCCGGCCGAGAACCTGCGCTACGAACCCGTACCCGACCCCGTGCCGGGCCCCGGCCAGGTCCGCATCGCGGTGGCCGCCGCCGGTGTGCATCTGGTCGATACGACGCTGCGCAGAGGCGAGGCCGGGCCGTTTCCCGCGCCCGAGCTGCCGACCATCCCCGGGCGCGAAGTCGCGGGCACGGTGGACCGCGCGGGCGTGGCCGCTGGCCTGCTGGGCGCGCGGGTGGTGGCCCATCTCGGCGCGGTGCCCGGCGGATACGCCGAACTTGCCGTCACCGACGCCGCCCGGCTGCACGAGATCCCGGCGAACCTGGACGCGGCGGAAGCGGTGGCGATGATCGGCACCGGCCGGACCACCATGGGAATCCTGCAGTTCACCGAACTGAAGCCCGGCAGCGTCGTGCTGGTGACGGCCGCGGCGGGCGGCATCGGCACCCTGCTCGTGCAGTACGCGAAGAACGCCGGAGCCACGGTGATCGGCTTGGCCGGTGGCCCCGTGAAAGTGGATCAGGTGCGGCGCAACGGCGCCGACCTGGCGGTGGACTATCTGGCGCCGGACTGGCCCGGGCGGGTCCGTGCGCGCGTCGGCGACCACGGGACGAACGTGCTGTTCGATTCCGTGGGCGGCGACGTCGCCCGCACCGGCATCGATCTACTCGCACCGGGCGGGCAGCATCTGGTCTACGGCTGGTCGGGCAAGTCGGCCGCCGACGGGCCGGTGCGGCTTTCCGCCGCGGAACTGGCCGAACGCGGCATCACCTCGGAGATGGTGATCGGCCCGCCGATGTCGGCGCGCGCGGGCGGCGATCTGCGCGTGCTCGAGGACCGCGCCATGGCCGAGGCGGCCGCGGGCCGGCTGCGCCCCGCGATCCATCGCTTCGCGCTCGCCGACGCGGCCGCCGCGCACCGCGCGCTGGAGACTCGCGCGACGACCGGCAAGGTGGTGCTGGAGCCCTAGCCGAGCGGGGTCACTCGGCGCTGTCGCCGTTCACCACGGCGTAGGCGAAGCCGTCCCAGCCCTTGCCGCCGACGGTCTGGACCACGGTCGCGTCCAGGCTCGGTTCGGCGGAGAGCAACTCCACCAGCTCGCGACTGGCCTGTGCGTTCGGATCCTCGGAATGCTCCTCGGCGATCGCGCCGCCGCGCACGACGTTGTCGACGATGATCACCGAACCGGGCCGGGTCAGCCGCAGCGCCCACAGCACGTAATTCGAGTTGTTCACCTTGTCCGCGTCGATGAACACCAGGTCGAACGGGTCCGGGTCCTCCTCCGCGAGCACGGGCAGGCTGTCCAGCGCGGCGCCGACCCGGATCTCCACCCGGTCGCCCACACCCGCCCGCTCCAGATTCGCCCGCGCCACATCGGCGTGCTCGGCCGCGAACTCCAGCGTGACAACCCGGCCCTTGGGCCCGACCGCGCGAGCGAGCCAGATCGTGCTGTATCCGCCGAGCGTGCCGATCTCCAGCACCCGCCGTGCCCCCACCGTCCTGGCCAGCAGATGCAGGAATTTCCCCTGCGGCGGTGACACGTCGATCGGGGGCAGGCCGGCCGCCTTGTTCGCCGCCAGCGCCGCGTCGGAATCGGGATCCGCCACCAGCGTCTCCACGAGATAGCGGTCCACGTCGGCCCATCCAGGTGTCGTCATACCTGGAAGTCTGCCACCCGATTCCGCCCGCGTGCCCACCTCGCCGGGTAGCGTTCGGCACAGAGACGTACATGTCCCGGGAGCGCGCCGACGAACGGACGGACAGGATCCGACATGACGAATCTTGCGCGGGCCGTCGCGGTCATCGCCTGCTCGATCGCCTTCGGCGCCACCGGCTCCGTCGAGGCCGCCCCCCTCGGCGGCGGGGCGGAGTACGTCGCCCTGGGCGATTCCGGGGCGGCCACCACGGGCGTGCGGAATTTCGACATCACCGCCCCGCCGCGCTGCCTCCGCTCGACCGCGAACACACCGAAGCTCATCGCCCGGGAGCTCGATCTGCGCCTCGACGACCGCACCTGCAACTCCGCGCGCATCCCGGATCTAGCCGCCGCGCAGCAGCCGGGCATTCCACCGCAGTTCGAGGCCCTCGGTCCCGGCACCAGGTTGGTCACGGTGCACATCGGCGCCAACGACGCCTTGATGGCCGAGCACATCGTCGCCTGCCATGTCTACGGCCTCTCCGGCGCAGGTGGGTGCGCCGGTCCGGACTGGGATGCCGCCATCGACGCGATCGCCGCGCCCTACGCGGCCGCGTTGCAACAGGTTTCGGATCTGGCGCCGCAGGCGATGATCGTCGTCGACGGCTGGCCGACCTATGTGCGCGACGGCGGCTGTCCGGAGTTGGTCGGTCTCCGACCGTCCGACGCCGCGTCCATCCAAGCGGCCTTCGATCGTCTCGACACCGTGGTCGCCCGCGTCGCCACCGCGCACGGCGCGATCTACGTCGACACCCGCGCCGCCTCGGCGGGCCGCGACGCGTGCGCACCCGTCGGTGTCCGCTGGATCGACCCGGTCATCGCCACGGAAACACTTATCCCCTACCACCTCACCCCGCAGGGCATGCGTGGCGTCGCCGACGTCATCCTTCCCGCGCTCCGTGCCACCGGCCTGCCCCGCTGACGATTCGGCCGCACCGACACGACCGCCCCGGACTCGAGGGAGTCCGGGGCGGCTCGGGTGGTGTTATTTCGAGAAGTTCTCCGGCGGCTGCCAAGGACGGCCGTGCGGGTCGTCCGGGCGCTGGGCCGGCGGCTGCGGCTGCTGCTGCTGCTGCTGTTGTTGCGGCGGCTGCTGGGGCGGGAAAGCCTCCTGCGGCGGGATGACCGGCTGGTGCGGCGACGGTTCGAAACTCTGCGGAGGCGGTGTCGGGGTCGGTGTCAGCCCCTCGACCGGAGTCCGCGCCGTCGCCTCGGCGGCCCGGACGGCTCGCTCGATGGTCGGGTCGGGTGCGGTGTCGAACCAGTCCGCGACATCGGAGTCGTCCTCCGGCTTGGCTTCCGCGCCGTCCGAGGCGGGCGGTTCGTACCGGAACACACCGTCCTCTCCTTGGGTGCCGAAGCTCTTGGCGAACCCTTCCAGCGCTTTACCGAAATCGCTGGGCACCAGCCACACCTTGTTGGCGTCACCGCGCGCGACCATGGGCAGCGTCTGCAGGTACTGGTAGGCAAGCAGTTCCGGCGTCGGCTTGCCGGATTTGATGGCGGCGAAGACCTTTTCGATGGCCTTGGCCTGGCCTTGCGCCTGCAGGAAGGCGGCGGCGCGCTCACCCTGCGCCCGCAGGATACGGCTCTGCCGCTCGCCTTCGGCGGCCAGGATCGACGACTGCTTGGCGCCCTCGGCGGACAGGATCTGCGCCTGCTTCGAGCCCTCGGCCGTCTTGATCTGCGATTCGCGCTGGCCCTCCGCGGTGAGGATCATGGCGCGCTTCTCCCGGTCGGCCTTCATCTGCTTCTCCATCGACTCCTGGATCGACGGAGGCGGATCGATGCTCTTCAGCTCGACCCGCGCGACGCGAAGCCCCCAGCGGCCGGTGGCCTCGTCCAGCACGCCGCGCAGCTGGCCGTTGATCGAATCGCGGGAGGTGAGAGTCTGCTCGAGCGTCATACCACCGACGACGTTGCGCAGCGTGGTGACGGTCAGCTGCTCGACGGCGGCGATGTAGTTGCTGATCTCGTAGACCGCCGCCTGCGGGCTGGTCACCTGGAAATAGACCACGGTGTCGATGTGCAGGGTCAGGTTGTCCTCGGTGATCACCGGCTGCGGCGGGAACGACACCACCCGCTCCCGCAGATCCACCTTGGCGCGCACCCGGTCGGCGAACGGCACCAGGAAGGTGAGCTGGCCGGACACGGTACGCGAATACCGGCCCAGTCGCTCGATCACCGCGGCCTCGGCCTGCGGCACCAGCGCGATCGACTTGAAGACCACCACAACGACCAGCAACACGAGGACGGCGGCAACGATCAGTACAGGCATCAAGGCCCTTTCCAGACGACGGCGGTCGCGCCGTCGATCTTCATGACATACACGGTCGTACCCGGTTCGTAGACTTCGGTCGTGTCCATCGGCCGCGCGGTCCACACTTCACCGCCCAGTTTCACCTGGCCGGAGTGCGCGGCGACCTGTTCGAGCACCAGGGCGGTCTTGCCCGGCAGCGCGTCGACGTTCGTCGGCGTGGGCGGCGGAGTTCCGAAGCGACGCCGGATGATCGGCCGCACGCCGAGGAACAGCACCGCCGAGACCACCGCGAAGACGATGGCATCCACCACGAGCGAGGTGTCCGCCGCCGCGCTGACACCCGCCGTGCCCAGCGCGGCGACGCCGAGCATCAACAGGGTGAAATCGCCGGTGAGCATCTCCGCCGCCGCGAGCAGAACACCCGCGACCAGCCAAAAAATTGCGGCCACACGACCACTGTAGTGCGCCGATCATGATATCGGGCGCGACCTTCGCGAGTACTCCCGATGAATTCCGGCCGCCAACGCGCGGTGACCCGGGTGCGTCGAAAGCCGCAGCGGCGGTGCTAGCTTCAAGCGGGTGAGCGGGCGTGACAGGTACGGCGACATCTACTCCGGACATCCTCGATCGAAGAAGAGGGTGGTGCCGACGGTCACCGCGGATCGCGACCTGGTCGTCGAGGACGCCGCCACCGGATTCTGCGGCGCGGTGGTCGGATTCGATCGCAGCTACGACGGCGAGTTCGTCAAGCTGGAGGACGCGCGCGGCGCGGTACGCCTGTTCGCGCTGCGCGAGGCCGCGTTCCTCATCGACGGAGAGCCCGTGACGCTGGTGCGGCCGACGGCCTCCCCGCCGAAGACGCCGAGCCGTTCCGCCTCCGGCTCCACCAGGGTCGATGGTCTGCGCGCCCGGATCGCCCGCGGCAGCCGGATCTGGGTGGAGGGCGTCCACGACGCCGCCCTCGTCGAGCGGGTGTGGGGCCACGACCTGCGCGTCGAGGGCGTAGTCGTGGAGCAGCTGGAAGGCCTGGACAATCTGGCCGCCCGCCTGGCCGAATTCCGGCCGGGCCCGGGCAGGCGGGTCGGCGTGCTGGTCGACCACTTGGTGACCGGATCGAAAGAGACCCAGCTGACCACCGGACTCGGGCCGCACGTCTTGGTGACCGGTCACCCGTTCGTCGACGTCTGGCAGGCGGTGCGCCCTTCCACCCTCGGGATCGCGCAGTGGCCCCGGGTGCCGCGCGACGAGGACTGGAAGACCGGCGTCTGCGAACGGCTGCGCTGGGGCACTCCGCAGGACGGCTGGCGGCGGGTGTACGACGCGGTGAGCTCCTTCCGGGATCTGGAGGCGCCGCTCATCGGCGCGGTCGAGCGCCTCATCGATTTCGTCACCGAACCGGACTAGCGCGTTCCGGAGCAGGCCCGAGCCCGATGCCGGGCGGTATCCGCGCGGACCCGCTCGTCGCGGGCAGCGCGGATACCCCGGTTTCCGCGCTGCTCACGAATGCCCTCGCGCATGGATGCCCACTGGTAGCGCCCACCCTTTATGCTCGATAATTATGTGCTCTCCAAGTGCGACGCTGACGGTGTGGGCGAGCTCCTGGCTGGCCGGCCGCAGCGCGCCCGACGACGTTTTGGCCGCCTTGCACGCGTGGGCGCCGAAGCACACGATCGCGGCGGGCGACCCGCTCACCGGCGGCCGCACCGATCTACCCTGGTCCGCCCACGGCAACCTGCCGGGAAGCGGAGTCATGGCGCTGCTCAAGGTGATTCGCGAGACGATGGCCCAGTCCGGGGCGCAACTGCGCCTGGTGCTGCCCGTCCCGGGGGACGTGCGCGGAGTCCCCACCGGCACGGCGTTCGCCGCCGACGCCGTCGAGGCCGAGGAGGGCATCCTGATCGGCGTACCGGGCGCCGAAGGCACCGGCCTCATCCCGCAGTGGTCCGACGACGACACGCTGCAGTGGACCGTCTACAGCACCCCCATCCCCGCCGCTCCGGGCCCCGACATGTCACTCGGTGAGGCCGAATACGCGATGCGCGAAGCGGTCCGCGACGCCGCGGACGCGCTGATGAAACTGCATACCACCTCGCTCGGCACGGTCGACTCCGATCCGCGCGAACTCATCGAAGCCGAACTCGCCGACTACTCACGCCACGACTACCCGGAGTCGATCCCGCTGCGTGCCAGGCGCATTCTCGACACCGCCGATCATGTGGCGGCCATCCTCACGGTGGCGCAGCGGGAGCCCGCTTCCGCGCCCACGTCCGCCAGCGCGATCGGCGCGCAGGAATCGCTGCTGCGACCGCTGTGGGACGCGATCCGCGCCGCGCGCCTGGTCGCGGTGCACGCCTCCGCGCGCGAGAGCCGCTGACATCATGACGCGGGCGGTGTGACATGCGAGTTTCCCGCCGTGGCCGCACCGCCGCCCTCACCGTGCTGATCGGTCTCGCGCTACACGCCCCGGCTGCGGCGATCGTCGGCGGCACCGATGCGACGACGGCGGAGTACCCGTGGCTGGCCGCCATCGGTACGCCCTTGTTCCTCACCCGCGCTTCCGGCCAGTTCTGCGGCGGCGCACTCATCGCTCCGGACGAGGTGATCACCACGGCGCACTGCGTGGCTCTGACCCGTCCGCTCGCGCAGACGCTCACCGTCACCTTCGGCCGCGACGACCTGCGCGAGCAGACCGGGAACACGGTGCACGTGAAGGATATTCGCATTCATCCGGACTTCCGTGCCACCGTTCTCGACTCGACGACCGCCTATCAGAACGATGTGGCGATCCTGACCCTGGACGAGCCGCAGTCCGGTCCGACGATCAGCGTCGCCGCACCCGCTCCCGGCAGCACCGCAACCATCCTGGGCTGGGGCGCGACCTTCGAAACCGATGAGGCCAACACCCGGTTGCACGCCGCGAACGTTCCGCTGTCCATCGACGCGGAGTGCGCCACCGCCTACGGTCCGGCCTTCGACCCGCGCACCATGCTCTGCGCGGGCAGCCCGACCGCCGACACCGCACAGTACGACAGCGGTGGACCGATTGTCGTCGACGGGCGTCTCGCCGGTCTCACCTCCTGGGGCACCGGCGCGGCCCGCCCCGGTTTCCCCACCGTCTACACCCGCCTGGCCGCCCCGAACTTCTGATCGTTCGAGTCGGGGATGCTCACCGTTGCGGCGGCTGGTACGGCTGCTGGGGCGGATAGGGCTGCTGCTGCGGGTACTGCTGATACTGCTGTTGCGGTTGCGGCGGATAGGGCTGCTGGTACTGCTGCGGCGGCGCGTACTGCTGTTGCCCCTGGAATTCCTGCGGAGGATACGGCTGCTGGTACTGCTGCCCCTGCGGATACTGCTGTTGGGGGAACTGCTGCTGTTGCGGGTACTGCTGCTGGGACTGGTTCGCTTTGCCTCGCTTGCTCAGCCAGACGATGAGTCCGATGACCACGGCGACGACCCCGATGCACAGCAGCAGACCACCGATGGAGAAACCACCACCGCCACTACTGCGGCCGCGGCGCCTGGCCTCCGTGGCGTCGAGCGCCACCGTCCACACGTTCGCATCGGACCAGGCGTGCGGATCGAGCAGCGCGGCGTTGGTCAGCACGTCGGCATAGGTCATCGAGAGATACCCCCAGGAAGTCGGATTCGGCGATCGGTCGCTGGCGATGCTATCGCGCCCGCGACGTCTCAATTCCCAGTCGTGGGACGGCGCGCAACCGCGCAACAGCCGACGGCACACGGTTCGCCGTCGCGTGTGCAGCCGTAGCCCGGGACCGACCCGAGCCGCCGGGGTTGGATGCCACGCAACTGCTCGGAGACCAGCTCGACGATCAGCTTCGCGAAGCGCGGGTCGGTTCCCGGCGTCGCGGCCCTGGCGAAGCCCATACCCAGCTCGGCGGCTTTCCGCGCGGCCTCGTTGTCCAGGTCCCAGATGACTTCGAGATGATCGGAGACGAAGCCCACCGGGCAGACGACCACGGCCTCGACCCCCTTGGCCGCGAGATCGTCCAGGTGGTCGACGACATCCGGATCCAGCCAGGGCACCTGCGGCGGACCGGAACGAGACTGCCAGACGACGTCGTAGTCGGTGAAACCCGTTGCCGCGGCGCACAACCGGGCCGCGTCGGCGACCTGACGACTGTAGAGCCGCCCACCGTCGGCCGGCGGCCCCGCGGCGGCATCGGCCGATATCGGGATCGAGTGCGCGGTGAACACCAGCCGCGCCGCGGCGCGCTGCCCGGCCGCGAGCTGATCGCGCGCCGCGCGGATGGCGTCGGCGAACGCCTCGATCAACAGCGGGTGATCGAAGTACTGGCGCAGCTTCAGCAGTTCCGGCGCGCCCGCGCCGAATGCCGCACGCGCACGGACGATGTCCTCGTGATACTGCAGGCAGCCGGAGTAGCCGCCCCAGGCCGAAGTCGGGAAGACCAGCGCGGAGCCGACGCCGTCGGCGGCCATCCGGGCCACGGTGTCCTCCACCATGGGGTGCCAGTTCCGGTTACCGAAGTACACCGGCAGCTCCAGGCCTGCGGCGGACAGCTCGGCCTCGACCGCCGCGATGATGTCGCGATTGAGCGCGTTGATCGGCGAGACACCGCCGAAGTGCAGGTAGTGCTCGGCAACCGCCTCGAGGCGCTCACGTGGCACTCCCCTGCCCCGGGTGACGTTCTCCAGGAACGGCATCACGTCTTCGGGACGCTCCGGACCGCCGAAGGACAGCAGCAGCAGCGCGTCGGCGGTTCGAACCACGGTGTCTCCCCTCGAATCCGGCTCAGTTGGTGGACATGTCCTCGGGGAACCAGGTGTTGTGGCTGGCTCCGCCGTCGACGTAGATGATCGAGCCGGTGGTACCCGGCAGCCAGTCCGACAGCAGCGCCACGATCGACTTCGCCACCACCGTGGGGTCGTCGACGTCCCAGCCGATCGGCGACGCGCCGTCCCAGTAGGTGTTGAGCTGGTTGAGCTTGGCCGCGTCGTCGGTCGCGGTGCCCGCGATCGCCTTGGCGGCCAGCGTCTTGATCGGACCGGCGGCGATGAGGTTGGAGCGGATCTTCTTGGCGGCGCCCACCTCCCGCGCGACGTACCGGTTCACCGACTCCAGCGCCGCCTTCGCCACACCCATCCAGTTGTAGAAGGGCATCGCCGTGCGCGGATCGAAGTCCATGCCGACGATCGAGCCGCCCTCGTTCATCACCGGCAGCACCGCGCGCGACAGCGAGGCGTAGCTCCACGCCGAGATCTCGAACGCCTTGGCGGCGTCCGGACCGGGACCCTCCAGGAACGGCCGCGCCTCCGGCCCCATCAGGGTGCGGGGCGCGAACGCGATCGAGTGCAGCACTCCGTCGATGCCCTGCGGAGCCAGTTCACGCAGCTTGTCGGCCAGGCCTGCGAGATCCTCTTCGCTGGTGACGTCGAGCCCGATGGCCGGCGGGACCTCCTGGGGCAGGCGCTTGGCGATCCGGTCGATCAGCCGCAGCCGCTCCGGGATGCCGGTGATGACCACCTTCGCGCCCTGCTCCTGCGCGACAGCCGCCGCGTGGAACGCGATCGACGAATCGGTGATGATGCCCGTGACCAGGATGGTCTTGCCTTCGAGCAGTCCGCCCATGAGTTCTCGGTTCTCCTGAAATTCGTATGTGGGATTGGCTGCGGGCGGCCGCGCTCGGCCGCGCTACGCGTTCGGTGTGGTCAGTGACCCATGCCCATGCCGCCGTCGACGGGAATCACCGCGCCGGAGACGTAGGCGGAATCCTCGGAAGCCAGGAAGCTGACGACGGCCGCGATGTCCTCGGGCTGGCCGAGCCGCTGCAGGGGGATGAACTTCTTGGCCATGTCGCGCATGTCTTCGGGAAGGTCGGCGGTCATGTCGGTCTCGATGAAGCCCGGGGCGACGACATTCGCGGTGATCGACCGCGAGCCGAGTTCGCGGGTGATCGAGCGGGCCAGGCCGATCACGCCCGCCTTGGACGAGGCGTAGTTGATCTGTCCTGCTTGGCCGCTCATGCCGACCACCGAGCCGAGGAAGATCATCCGGCCCCAGCGCCCGCGCAACATCGCACGGTTCGCCCGCTTGGCGCACCGGAACGCACCGGTCAGATTGGCGTCGAGCACGCGGGTGAACTGCTCCTCGTTCATCCGCATCAGCAGCGTGTCGTCGGTGATACCCGCGTTGGCCACGAGCACCTCGACCGGCCCTTGGTGCGCCTCCACCTCGGTGAAGGCGCGGTCCACCGACTCGCTGTCGGTCACATCGCATTTCACACCGAACAGGCCGTCGGGCACCCCTGACCCACGATGCGTGACGGCCACCTTGTGACCGTCGGCAAGCAGACGCTGCGCGACCGCGAGTCCGATGCCGCGGTTACCGCCGGTCACCAGGACCGAACGTGACGTTGTGTTCGACATGGGCTAAACCTACCTGGTCGAGGTGATCACGCATGAGCGGGCACCGATGCTCGAGGCGATGACACATGCTCCGGCATCGGCGCTCGTGCGATGTCACCCGTTCGAGACGCCGACCGACGGCACATCCGCGCCCGGCGCTGGTCGGGCCCCGATCCGATCCTCCGATGTCGTCGCGCTTCGCCGCGGGTTCCGCACACGAAAATCGGGCCGTGTGCGCGCGGAACGCACGCACACGGCCCGATCGTGGCCTCGGTCGATCACCGAATCAGCACTGCCTGCACCAGTGCACCGAATACGCGTCGAATCCGAGATCGGAAAACGACGTGGCGCCGTTCGTGTGGCGGCCGTTGCAGTTCGAACTTTCCCAGAAGGTCAGCGACTGACCGCTGCGATTCACCACCGAACGGGCGGCGCCGCCCTTCGGGTAGGTCAATACACACGAGGTCGAGTCGACCACCGGAATCCACTCGAGCATCCTGCCGGTGTAATTCGCCCCCGTCCACATACAGACGCTCCCGTTCGGACACGACGGCGCGGCGGCCGCTTCGGGTGCCCCCACGAGAAACATCGCAGTGAAAATGGCTGCGGCAGACGCGATTACAGTACGCATCGAAACTCCCTCCCCAGACTGATACGAGCCTGAGCGTACCGAAGCTTCGCCTGGCGGACAACGTCTTTCCGCCGCTCCGATTACGGAAGCCGTTGCCGGTACAGCAGACCTGTGATAACTCCCGTCGCGATGAGCAAGAGGCCGAGCAACAGCCAGGGCCTGCTCGCGTCGCCCCGAGTCAGCTCGAATCCGATCTGCTCCTCGAGCGTGTTGTACACCTTCGTCAACTCGTCCAAGGAAGCCGCCGTGTAGAACTCTCCACCACTCAAACGCGCGATCTCCCGCATCGCGTCGTCGTCCACCTTGACTTCCACGCGATCGCGCGAACCGTCCTCGCGCGGAATCTCGACGACACCCCAGGCGGTGCCGAAGGAAATGGTGGAGATCGGAATGTTCTTGCTCTTGGCGAGCCGGGCCGCGACGTACTCGTGCCGCGGATTGTCGAAGTCGGTGAAATTGGGAACGGTTTGTTTGCCGTCCGACATGAGCACGATCCGGGCGGGTGGCGGCTGCTGCCCGCCGCCGAGCACCGTGGCGAGCGTCTGGATCGCCTGCAGCGCGGTATGGATTCCTTCGCCGGTGGCGGTGCGTTCGGCGAGGCGGACATTGTCGATCGCGGCCTTGACCGATTCGTGGTTGGTCGTCGGCGAGACCATCACCGAGGCGGTGCCCGCGAAGGTGACGAAGCCGATGTTCACGCCTTCGGGCAACCCGTCGACGAATTCCTTGCCCGCCTGCTTGGCGACCTGGATGCGGCTGGGGGCGACGTCGGTCGCCTCCATCGACAGCGACACGTCCATCACGAGCATGACGGTTGCGCGGTTGCGCGGCACCTTCTTGACCGCGGTCGGTCCCGCGGCGGCGACGGTGAGGAACACCAGGCCGACGAGCAACAGCGCCACGGCCACGTGGCGGAACGGGCTCGGCCGCGAGGGAGCGACCTTCTCCAGCAGCTCCATGTTGGTGAACTTCAACATGTGCTTGCGCCGGGTGCGCTGCACCAGGATGTAGCCCAGCGCGATCAGCGCGATGACGGCGAGAAATCCGAGCCAGATCTGTGCGGTGAAATGCGAAATACTCACTGACGTGGCACCCGCCCGGTCGGGGCGCCGAAGCTGTGGCGCCGGGTGGACACGAACCGGACCACATCGGCGATCCAGTCCCGGTCGGTTCGCAGGGTGAGCACCGGGGCGCCACAGCTGCGCAGCGCCTGTTCGACCTGCTCACGGTGGCGCTGCGCGGCAGCCGCGAAATCGGCGCGCAGCGTGGAGGTCACGCTGAACTCGCGGGTGCGCCCGGTCTCCGGGTCGTGCAGCACGACGTCGCCCATATCGGGCAGCGACAGATCGCGCGGGTCGAGCACCTCGACCGCGAGCAGATCGTGTCTGGCCGAGATCGCGCGCAGCGAGCGCTGCCAGTCGATGTCGCCCAGGAAATCGCTGATGATCACCGCGAGCCCGCGCTTGCGCTGCGGGCGGCGCAGCGATTCGATGCCGCCGCGCAGGTCGCCACGCACACCGTCGCGCGCGTGCGGGGTGGTCGCGATGCTGCGCAGCAGTGACTGGGCGTGCACCCGCCCGCCGCGCGCCGGGATGCGGGTCAATCGTTCGCCGGTGGCGACGACCGCGCCGATCCGGTTGCCGCCACCACTGGTCAGATGGGTGATCGCGGCCGCGGCGGCGATGGCGAGGTCCCGCTTCTGGCAGGCGGCGGTGCCGAAGTCGAGGCTGGCCGACAGATCGACCACCATCCAGGTCTCCAGCTCCCGGTCGGCGATCATCTGCCGCACGTGCGGATGGGTGGTGCGGGCGGTGACCGACCAATCCATCTGGCGCACGTCGTCACCGGGCTGATAGGCGCGCGCCTCGCCCGGCTCGGAGCCGGGTCCGGGGATCAGACCGAGGTGATCGCCGTGCAGCACGCCGTCGAGCCTGCGGCGCACGGTGAGCTCGAGGGTCTTGAGCGCGACCGTGAGCCTCGGGTCGGTCAGTTCGCCCGAATGGAAGGACGGCGGTGCATGGGACGGCGACATCGGCACTGGCGCAACCGGATCCGATGCCGAGGTCACTTCGGCGGGAGGGTGCCCGCGGGCTGCGACTGCTGCCCGTTAGGCGGCTGGGGAACGGCCTGCTGCGGCTGCGGAATCTGCTGCTGCGGGGCACCCTGCGCCGGGGCCGCCGGCGCGCCCGGCGCGACGGCCTGCGGGGCGACCTGCGGCAGGCCGACCGTCTGCAGGACGCGCTTGATGACGTCCTCCGGGCTGATCTCGTCGGCGAGCGCGTCGTAGGACAGCACCAGGCGATGGCGCAGCACGTCCGGGATCACCTCGACCACGTCCTGCGGCACCACGTAGTCGCGGCCGCGGATCAGCGCCACCGCACGCGCGGCGGCGATGATGCCGAGGCTGGCGCGCGGGGAGGCGCCGTAGGAGATCCAGCTGGCCACGTCCTGCATGCCGAATTCGGCCGGTTTGCGGGTCGCCGCGATCACCCGGACCACGTAGTCGACCAGAGCGTGGTGCACGAAGGTATTGGCCGCGACCTTCTGCAGGCGGATCAGGTCCTCCGGCGCCAGGATGCGGCTCGCCTCCGGCGGGGTGACGCCCATCCGGTAGATGATCTCGCGCTCCTCTTCCACCGAGGGGTAGTCGACGACGACCTTGAACAGGAAGCGGTCGCGCTGCGCCTCGGGCAGCGGGTACACGCCCTCGCTCTCGATCGGGTTCTGCGTCGCCATGACCAGGAACGGGTCCGGCATCGGGTAGGTCTTGCCGCCGATCGATACATGCCGCTCGGCCATCACCTCGAGCAGCGCCGACTGCACCTTGGCGGGCGCGCGGTTGATCTCGTCGGCGAGCACGAAGTTCGCGACGACCGGGCCGAGTTCGGTGTCGAACTGCTCGCGGCCCTGCCGGTAGATGCGGGTACCGATGAGATCGGTGGGCACCAGGTCGGGCGTGAACTGCACCCGGGCGAACGAACCGCCGACCACCTTGGCGAAGGTCTCCACGGCGAGGGTCTTCGCGATACCGGGAACGCCTTCGAGCAGGACGTGACCGCGCGCGAGCACACCGACGAGCAGTCGTTCGACCAGGCGGTCCTGGCCCACGATCACCCGCTTGACCTCGTAGATCGCCTTTTCCAGGGTCTGGACGTCACGCTCGAGGGTGCTGGGCGTGGAAGCCGGCGTGTCCTTCGCCGAGTTCACTCCGCTCACACCGTCCGTCGAAGTCACCAACATCCCCGCTTTCGCCTTGGTCCTGTGCGTGCTGCCACAACTATTCCAGGTAATCACCGCCTGTGCCGCAACCGGACCCGACAGAATGGGAATTCGGCGGCCCCGCGGCCACGCACAGTACCCGGAATGTCCGATATCAGGAGGCTATGCGCACCGCGAACGGCATGATGCCGCCCTCCCGGACCGGGGACACCTTGACCACGTCGCCGGATTCCGGCGCCTCCACCATCTTCCCGTCGCCCAGATACAGCGCCACGTGCTGACTGCCGTTCGGCCCCCAGAACAGCATGTCGCCGCGTTCGCGGTCATCGACCGGCACCCGGGTGCCCGCGTTGTACTGGTAGCCGCTGTAGTGCGGCAGCGAGACCCCGATGCCGGCGAACGCGTAGACCATCAAGCCGGAGCAGTCGAAGCCCACCTTGCCGTAGTCACCATGACGGTCGGCCACACCGCCGTCGCGGATGCCGAGCGTGGGCCCGTCCTCGTCGCCGCCGCCCCAGGCATAGGTGACGCCCAGCTGGGACATGGCCCGATCGACCACGATCTCGATCGCCGACGAACCCCCGACCGACGGCGTGTCCGGCCGGGGCGCGCTGCGCCGCGCCGGTGGCGAATCCTCCAACTGGGTGTGCGGGCGCTTGCCCGCGCCCAGTTCGGCGGCGCGATCCTGGGCGGCTCGGTCGGCGGCCGCGCGGGCGGCGGCCGCCGCCGCGGCGGCGCGGACCGCGGCCTCCTCCGCTTTGCGCAGTGCGTCCCAGGCCAGGTACGCCTCGCGCTGGTCCTGTAGCCCCGCGACATTGTGCCGCGCCTGATCCAGCCGGCCCTGGGCGTCTTGGCGCTGCCGCAGCAGGTCGTCGCGCTGGGCGGTCTGGCGGTCCAGTTCGGCCTTGGCCGCGGCGACCGCGTGCTCGGCGTCGGTCTTGCGCGCCGCGGCGACGGCGGCGGCCGCGTCGGCGTCCGACTTCGCCCGCCGTGCGATGGAGTTCTTGTTGCCGTGATCGATTTGCGCGCGGTGCAGGCCGTCGAGCACCTGCCTGCGGTTCTTGGAGACGAGGTCGAGGAGTTGGGCCCGGTCCAGCGCGACCGCGGGCGTGGCCGCCGTGAGATAGGTGATCATCGAGTCGGAGCCCGGCCGGGTATAGACCTGGGTGGCGAACTGGTCGAAGTTGCGTCGCGCCTGGCCGACCCTGGCCCCGGCGTCGGCCAAGGCGACTTGGGTGTCCACTACCTCGACGGCGGCCGCGTCGGCGGCGTCGCGCGCGTCCTGCAGGTCCACCAGCGCCTTGTTGACATCTTCGCGGCGCCGTGCGACGGCGTCGTCGAGCTGCCCCAGCTGGTGATCGACGACGGCGACCTGGTTGACCAGGGTGCCGACCTCGGCGACTCCCGCGTCGACCTGTGCGCCCGCCTGCGCGATCTGGCCGTCGCTGGGATTTGGCGGAGGAGGCGGCACAGCGACGACCGGCCCGGCCGTGACCACTACAACGACCGAGATCAGCAACCCCGCAGCGATCATTAATCGGCGCCGGTAGGTCAGCGCGCCGTTGTTGCGCATCACACCTCCAAGGACCGGATTCCGGTAATCCTCGAGGGCATCAGGCGGACCATGACGCACTGTGGTCGACGGATGGCCTCTGGGAACACTTATTCCCCATCAGGGACCATTCGAACCGTAAGACACTTCCGTCACCGACGAAACAACATTCACGCAACTATGCGGTTCGGTTTCTTAATTGCTAGAAGTTTGCTACATGCGATTGACGGTTCATCCAGACGGAACGAACCAACTGTTCGGAAAATTAGCTGAATGGAAACTGGCGGCGCTGGTTATCCCCCTGGACCCACCTGCGACAGCCTTCGCATCCAGCGAAGAATCAGGCGAGGGAGACCGCGGCAACGGCGACTTCCGCAGCCGAAACGGGCGAGCCTCGCGCTACTCGCCCTCCGGGGGCCGCCGATCGCTCGCCACTCGCACCGGCTCGGCGTCGTTCGCCGCGCGCCGGACCTTGAGCCAGTACAGCCCCGCGATGGCCGCCGCCGTCCCCACCAGCAGCGTCCCGGTCATCGCGGTCCAGGACATCGACTCCGGCGCCTCCAGGCGGGCGACGAAGATGCTCGCGGCCTCCCCGCTCTTGCCCTGGGTGCCCTTCGCGGCGTCCTCGGCCCATTCCAGCCGCACCCGGCTGATCGCGTCGCTGTAGGTGCCGATCCAGTCGTCGCTGAAAACGACGACCGTGCCGTGCTGCGTCTTGCCCACCTCGGTGGCCAGGTCCCGTAGGCTCGAGTCGTGTCCTGGATTGCCGGGGACGACCACGATGCTCAGCGGGATTCCCTGCGACCGCGCCTCCGCGGCGATGGTGGCCAGTTCCGCCTTGTCCTTTCCGGTCAGCGTCGCGACGTGATCGTCGGCCAGATCGGCGTTGAGCGAGCGCACGGTGTCGGTGGTGACATTCGGCGGCAATTCGGCGGCCATAGGGGTGAAAACCGAGTTGTGCGGGGCGGTCATCTTCCATCCGGTCTGTCGAGCCGCATCGGCAACCGAAGCGACGGGCATCCAACACTGCAGGTCGAGCAAGATCCCCCTTGCTGGCTCGAAAGCACAGTACGCGACGGAGTGTCGCATTCCACGCGCACGGCACGCGGAACCGCCCCCTGGTGTTTCACAGGACAAGCGTACTGTTAAGGTCGTAGGCGCGAGGAACCGGCGCTTCAGCGGCACCGGAGCACCTCCGAAGACTCGGCCGCCGGCACAGCCCCGTCGGCGGCCGCCCTCACAGACGAGTGGAGCTGACGTGACGACAAGTATCGATACTTTCGGCGCCAAGGGCACCCTCGAGGTGGGAAGCAACTCCTACGAGATCTTCCGCCTCTCCGCCGTGCCCGGCACCGAGAAACTCCCCTACGCACTCAAGGTCCTCGCGGAGAACCTCCTCCGCACCGAAGACGGCGCCAACATCACCGCCGATCACATTCGCGCCATCGCGAGCTGGGATCCGTCGGCGCAGCCGAACACCGAGATCCAGTTCACGCCCGCCCGCGTGATCATGCAGGACTTCACCGGCGTGCCCTGCATCGTCGACCTGGCCACCATGCGCGAGGCCGTGGCCACCCTCGGCGGCGACCCGGACAAGGTGAACCCGCTCGCCCCCGCCGAGATGGTCATCGACCACTCCGTCATCATCGACGTCTTCGGCCGCGCCGACGCCTTCGAGCGCAACGTCGACATCGAGTACCAGCGCAACGGTGAGCGCTACCAGTTCCTGCGCTGGGGCCAGACCGCCTTCGACGACTTCAAGGTCGTCCCGCCCAGCACCGGCATCGTGCACCAGGTCAACATCGAGCACCTGGCCCGCGTCGTCATGGTCCGCAACGGCCAGGCCTACCCCGACACCTGCGTCGGCACCGACTCGCACACCACCATGGTCAACGGCCTCGGCGTGCTCGGCTGGGGCGTCGGCGGCATCGAGGCCGAGGCGGCCATGCTCGGCCAGCCCGTCTCGATGCTGATCCCGCGCGTCGTCGGCTTCAAGCTGACCGGCGAGATCAAGCCCGGCGTGACCGCGACCGACGTCGTGCTCACCGTCACCGACATGCTGCGCAAGCACGGCGTGGTCGGCAAGTTCGTCGAGTTCTACGGCAAGGGTGTGGCCGAGGTGCCGCTGGCCAACCGCGCCACCCTCGGCAACATGAGCCCCGAATTCGGTTCCACCGCAGCGATCTTCCCGATCGACGAGGTGACCGTCGAGTACCTGCGCCTGACCGGACGCTCCGACGAGCAGGTCGCGCTGGTCGAGGCGTACGCCAAGGAGCAGGGCCTCTGGCACGATCCCGACACCGAGCCCGCCTACTCCGAGTACCTCGAACTGGATCTGAGCACCGTGGTGCCGTCCATCGCGGGCCCGAAGCGGCCGCAGGACCGGATCCTGTTGTCGGAGTCGAAGATCGCGTTCCGCAAGGACATCCACAACTACACCAACGACGCGGAGAGCGGCCCCGCCGCCGACACCCCGCACAGCAAGCTGGACGAGGCCGTCGAGGAGTCCTTCCCCGCGAGCGACCCAGCGGTGCTGTCCTTCGCCGACGACGGCGCCGAGTCGCTGGCGTCGGCCGCCAACGGCGCCGAGGGCCGTCCGTCCAAGCCGGTGACGGTGCGCAGCGAGGAGTACGGCGACTTCGTGCTCGACCACGGCGCGGTCGTGGTCGCCTCGATCACCTCCTGCACCAACACCTCCAACCCGTCGGTCATGATCGGGGCGGCCCTGCTGGCCCGCAACGCGGTCGAGAAGGGCTTGGCCCGCAAGCCGTGGGTGAAGACCTCCATGGCGCCGGGTTCGCAGGTCGTCAACGGCTACTACGAGAAGGCCGGCCTGTGGCCGTACCTGGACAAGCTGGGCTTCAACCTGGTCGCCTTCGGTTGCGCCACCTGCATCGGCAACACCGGCCCGCTGCCGGAGGAGATCTCCAAGGCGGTCAACGACAACGACCTCACCGTCACCGCGGTGCTGTCGGGTAACCGCAACTTCGAAGGCCGCATCTCCCCCGACGTGAAGATGAACTACCTGGCCTCCCCGCCGCTGGTCATCGCCTACGCGCTCGCGGGAACAATGGACTTCGACTTCGAGAACGACCCGCTGGGCAAGGACACCGAGGGCAACGACGTCTTCCTGAAGGACATCTGGCCCTCGCCGCAGGAGATCCAGGACACCATCGACCGGGTCATCAGCCGCGACATGTTCCTCGAGGACTACAAGGACGTGTTCCGGGGCGACGAGCGCTGGCGCGGCCTGCCCACGCCGGAGGGCAAGACCTTCGAGTGGGACGCCGAGTCGACCTACGTGCGCAAGCCTCCGTACTTCGAGGGCATGCCGCAGACCCCGCAGCCGGTCACCGACATCAAGGGCGCCCGGGTGCTCGCGCTGCTCGGCGACTCGGTCACCACCGACCACATCTCCCCGGCGGGCAACATCAAGCCCGGTACCCCGGCCGCCCAGTACCTGGAGGCCAACGGCGTCGAGCGCAAGGATTACAACTCCTACGGCTCGCGCCGCGGTAACCACGAGGTGATGATCCGCGGCACCTTCGCCAACATCCGGCTGCGCAACCAGCTGCTCGACGACGTCTCGGGCGGTTACACCCGCGACTTCACCCAGGACGGCGGCCCGCAGGCGTTCATCTACGACGCGTCGCAGAACTACCAGGCCGCGGGCATTCCGCTGGTCGTGCTCGGCGGCAAGGAGTACGGTTCGGGCTCCTCGCGTGACTGGGCCGCCAAGGGCACCAGCCTGCTGGGCGTGAAGGCCGTCATCACCGAGTCGTTCGAGCGCATCCACCGCTCCAACCTGATCGGCATGGGCGTCATCCCGCTGCAGTTCCCCGCGGGCGAGTCGGCCGCGTCGCTGAAGCTGGACGGCACCGAGACCTTCGACATCGAGGGCATCACGCAGCTGAACGAGGGTGTCACCCCGAAGACCCTGAAGGTCACCGCCACCAAGGAGAACGGTGACAAGATCACCTTCGACGCGGTGGTGCGGATCGACACCCCGGGTGAGGCGGACTACTACCGCAACGGTGGCATCCTGCAGTATGTGCTGCGCAACATGATCAAGGCCTGATCGCGCTCTCGAAGTCTCGTGTTCGCGCGCCGGAGACCCGCGCCCGCGGCGCTTCCGCTTCCGGCACGCGAACACGAGACGGGCGCGAACGTCGCTCGTAGCACTCACTCCTTGCGGAGTCGCCATTGCGCGAGCGGCGGCCGATCGATGAGCACCCAGGTTGCCGAGCCAGTGCTCCGGACACCGCCCTCACGGCCGTTCGGATCACTACTCGCATCGCTCGTACTGTGCGAACCCCCGCGTCGGTGCACCGCCGACGCGGGGTTCCGTGTATCCCCCGCTGGAGGATCCCATGCCCAAGGTCAGTGACGATCACCTCGCCGCCCGGCGCGGCCAGATTCTCGACGGAGCACGCCGCTGCTTCGCCGAATACGGCTACGACGGCGCCACCGTGCGCCGCCTCGAAGAGGAGATCGGGCTATCCAGGGGCGCCATCTTCCACCACTTCCGCGACAAGGACGCGCTGTTTCTCGCCCTCGCCCAAGAGGACGCCGAACGCATGGCCGACGTCGCGGCCAACCAGGGCATCGTGCAGGTGATGCGCGACATGCTCGCCCATCCCGAGCAGTTCAACTGGCTCGGAACGCGGTTGGAGATCGCGCGGCGGCTGCGCACCGATCCCGAATTCCGCGCGGGCTGGACCCAGCGTTCGGCCGAGCTCACCGCCGCCACCCTGGCTCGCCTGGAACGCCGCAAGGCGGCGGGCGCACTGCGCGACGACGTGCCCACCGACGTCCTGCTCGGCTACCTCGATCTGGTCCTCGACGGGCTGATCGCCCGGATCGCCTCCGGGCACACCAACGAGAACCTCTCGGCCGTCCTGGATCTCGTCGAGGCGTCGGTCCGCTCCCCCGCCTCTCCGGGTCTTTAGGCCGAATACGAACTCTCGGGCGCGGGCTGCGACGACGAGCGCGGACAGATGGGACCGTCCGCGCTCGCGACAAGGGCTCAGTACGTCGTATTGATGTACTCGGCGGCGTGCGTGGTCCACGGGACGTTCGTCCCGGGCATGTGCTGGTTGTTGTAGAGGACGTGCTGGCCGTAGGGCCACGGGGTGAGGTAGCCGACGACGCCGCGGACCGCCGCGGTGTAGCGGTCGAGGTTGCCGATCGGGTCGTGCAGCAGGATCTCGAGAAGTTCGGCGAAGATCAGCGGTGCGACGTCGCCGATGCGGGCGCCCTCCACGAAGGAGAACGGCGAGATGCCCACGTCGATGACGCGCAACGGCGAATTGCCCGGTGACGCGGTGATGATGTCGCCGGGGTTGGCGTACTCGCGCACCGCGACGGAGGCGGGCCACGCGCCACGCTGCCCGTGCAGGCCGAAGGTGTTCGCGGGGCAGAGATTCCCGACCGACTGCCCGGCACGGCGCAGCGGGTTGGCGATGTTCACCACGAAAGCGATCTCCAGCGGCGTGCCGTTCGTGTTCTCGTACTTCCCCGCGTGCACGCCCTCCAGTATCCGGCTGGCGCAGATACCGCCGAGCGAATAACTCAGCAGGCCGCAGACATTCGGCGAGTCCTGGATCGCCTTCACCCCGGCGGCGACGCCGAGCCGCACCGACGTCTCCAACGAAGGGCCCCACGCCTCGGGCACCGGCCCCACCGACGCGGGCCAATCCGGTTCGAAGCAGCTGAACTTCCTGGTGTCGAGTAGTTTCGCGACGTCGTGCAGCATGCCCGCGGGCGTTCCGTCGGAGTTGCGCGGCTCGCCGGTGCCGCGGAGAGTGATGATGTCGATCATCGTGTCCTCCTTGCACAACCGCACCGACCCCTTCGGTACGGAATCTCAAGGTAGACCCACGGCACGCCGCGCACACGAGTATCGGGCTACCTCATCGCAGCCCGAGTTCTCCCATGTAGAGCGCGATTCGGCAGATCGAGGGGTGCGCGAGCTACCGCGACTACGCGTCCGGTTCCATACTGGTCAGCAGGATTCGCGCGATTCGGTCCAGTTCTGTCCGTTCCCCCGCGGTGAGTACCGACAGCATCCTGGTCTCGTTCGCGGTGTGCTCGGTGACCACGGTGTCGACCAGTTCCCGCCCCGCCGCGGTGAGGCCGACGCGCACTGCCCTGCGGTCCTGGGCGTCGGCGACGCGCCGTACCAGTCCCGCCGATTCCAGCCGGTCCAGCCGTCCGGTCATACCCGCACGGGACAGCATCAGCGTATCGGCCAGCACCGACGGGTTGAGTTCGAACGGCTCGCCCGAACGACGCAGCGCGGCAAGCACATCGAACTCGCCGCGCTGCAGTCCGTGCTTGCCGAACACCGCCTCGATCTCCCGCTGGGCCACCACCAGCAGCCTGCCCAGGCGCCCCACCACGCCCATCGCCTCGAGATCGAGGTCCGGCCGTTCGCGCTCCCACTGCGCCACGATGGCGTCCACGGCGTCCGCTCTTTGCTCGGTCATGGACAGGATCTTATTCGGCAGGTTATAGTTCGGTATCGAATTATCAATCACCGAACTAGTTGGAGGCTCCGATGACCATCCCCGCTCCCCGCAAGGACGTCGCGATCCGGCAGCCGCAGGACGCGGAAGTCCTGCGCACCACGTCGGTCACTTTGCGCCTGCTGATCGACGCCGAGGAGGCCGGCGGCGGGCTGAGCACGCTCGAGGTGAACATGGATCGCGGCGCGGACGGCGCGGCGCCGCACTATCACACGCGTTCCGACGAGCTGTTCTATGTCGCCGAGGGCGAACTGCAACTGCTGGCCGGCGACCGCATCGTCACCGTCGGCGCGGGCGGTTCCATCGTGGTCCCGAAATTCATGCCGCACGCCTTCGGCGCCACCCCGGACAGCACGGCGCGGATCCTGATCGCGCTCACCCCCGGCGTGCAGCGTTTCGAGTACTTCCGGCTACTGGAACGGATCGCCGCGGGCGAGTCCACGATGACCGATCTCGCTGCCGCCCAAGACGAGTTCGATAACCACTTCATCGACGCACCCGCCTGGTGGGCGGAGCGCAACGCGAATCGAAACCGATAGCGGGCCGGACCCCCGGATCCGACTGCGCGCGAGCGGATTCGCGTGAATCGCTCCGGAAGCGGTCGCACCCGGCGGCCCAGGGGCGCGAAAGTACAGATGCACAGCCGCCACCATCGGGCTATGGACACCGGCCGTGCGGCACAGGAGAACAGCTCCATGATTGCGCTGTAAGTATTTCCAGCCTACCGGAAAACTTTCGGCACTCAGCCGTTATGGATCGGAATTCGGTTTGTCACAGGCCGGGAAATCTCGCGATACGAGCCGATGGCGCCCCCCATCGCGATATGATCGCTCACACGCTTGGGGGTCGTGGCAAATCGTGAGCAGATCGGAGAACCGGCTATGACCGACGCAATCCACCTTCCCGGGACGACGCCGAAGGATGACCGTGTTCCTCCGCTCCAGGGTTTGCTGGTCGCGGAATCGGACCGGCAGATCAGCGTGCGCGTCGCCGAGGGAACGTGGACGTTCAGTCGGTCCGATGTCCTGCGCGTGGTCGATTCCGCGGCACCCCGGACCGATCAGGACGGCCGTCCGGTACTGGTCGACATCCGCGCGGGCGCCACCGCCGATTTCACCCGCAGGCTGCGCATCGACCTGGTCGATCGGCCGATGACCATCCCGGAGTCGCCGTCGGAGGCGCTCGGTGACGAGCAGCTGCGTCAGCTCACCGAAACCTGGGCCGACCGGCTGCAACTCGTGGACTGCCCGGGCTCGGGCGGTGCGACGTTCACCTACTGCCAGACCAAATCGATCAACGGCAGCGACGACGGCATCAACTGCGACAGTCTCGACTGAGCGGCAGGCGGATGGCCGCACGCCGGCGCGGTTCGGTCCTGATCGTGTCCGAATCCGATGATCTACACGCCACCGCGATGGCGGCGACGCTGCGAGACCACTACGGGCTCGGCCCGATCCAGCTCGACCTGCGTGATTTCCCCCGCGAGTCCGGCAGCTTCCGGCTGGACCGGCTCGGCACCGCACGCTCGCTGTCGCACGTCATCGGCCTCGACGACGTCCGGTCGGTGTGGTGGCGGCGCCCGCACCCCGCGCGGGTGCCCGCGGGTGTCCGCGCCTCGGACAACGATTTTCGCCAGGCCGAGTGCGACGGGTTCATCCAGGGACTGCTCTGGTCCATCCCCGCCTACTGGGTCAACGACCCGGGTGCCGACCGGACCGCGGGACGCAAGATCGTGCAACTGGAAACGGCGCTGCGGGCCGGGTTCGCGGTGCCGGAAACGCTGATCACCAACGATCCGGACGAGGCGCGCAGTTTCGTCGAATCCCGGCCCGGCCCGGTCGTTTACAAACGCACCGGCACCAGCCGGGCGGAGTTCGCCGAGACCAGGATCATCTCCGAGGACGATTTCGCCAGGCTGGACGCGATCCGGTCGGCGCCGACCACCTTTCAGGACTACATCGACGCCACCTGCGATCTGCGGGTGGTCTGGGTGGACGGCGTCGAATGGACGGTGCGCATCGACTCGCAGGCGGGCGTCGGCAAGGTCGACTCCCGGCTGGACACGTCGGTCGATTTCGTGCCCGAGCACCTGCCCGCTTCGGTGAGCAAGTCACTGGCCACGCTGATGG
Organism: Nocardia sp. NPDC047648; assembly: GCF_040642815.1. NCBI lineage: Bacteria > Bacillati > Actinomycetota > Actinomycetes > Mycobacteriales > Nocardiaceae > Nocardia > Nocardia sp. NPDC047648. The sequence goes on from NZ_JBEYSX010000001.1 coordinate 687,545, forward strand.
GCGCGCTCGGATTGTCCTTCGGTGTGCTCGACATTCGGCTCGGCCGCGACGGCGAGTACTACTTCCTCGAGGTCAACCCGCAGGGCCAGTTCGCCTACCTGGAGATCAAGACCGGTCTGCCGATCTTCCGCAGCCTGGCCAACCTGCTGGTGGACGGCGACGGCATGGTGGCAGGCTACTGAGTTCGCCCTCCGCGCCGGACGCGGGCACTCGCACAGGTCCGCGCCGGTCCAGCGGGGAGCCAGCCATGGCGGGCCGGTACTACGACACCGGCTCGACCAGCACCATCGCGACGCCGGATTGTGTTGCGCCTGCTACCGATATCGGCCGAAAGCCGTCACCTCGCGAACCGACGATCGGGGTATCGACGCCGCCGCACAGCTCGGCGAGACAAGCATCCGGTTCGGTGGCGTCGACGTCGATCCGGTCGTGTGCTCCGAGCGCGTCCGATCGGTGGCCGGGCAAGCCGACCAGGCTCCGCGGCAGCAGGGTTCCGCACCGCGCGGTTGCTTCCGTCGGCAACGTGTCCCCACGTGCGGACGGCCCTCGCGGCGCGACTCCCTCGCGCCGTTACGGCGCTATTGGCCCTTGCGGCGATTGGCTCCGCCCCGGCTGCGGAGCTGCACATGCGACTCCACCAGCACATTGTGGATGAAGCCGTAGGAGCGGCCGGTGGACCGCGCCAGTGACCGGATGCTCGCACCCGCCTCGTATTGTTTCTTCAGCTGGGTTTGTAGGCGATCGCGGGACTTCCCGGTGACGCGTGTGCCCTTACCCAATGTGGCCTTGCTTTGTGGCCTGTCGCTCATGGCTTCCTCCGAGTCGCCGAGCAGCGTCTTTCCAGGCTAAGCACTCAGGAGGCCATGATCAACGGGTTCCTGTGATGAAACTCACGCGAGCTGAATAAGTTCCAGATATTCGGCCGACCAATGGTCTTCTGTCCCGTCCGGGAGCAGGATCACGCGTTCCGGAGACAACGCCTCCGCTGCGCCCGGGTCGTGGGTCACCAGCACCACAGCGCCCGCGTAGGTGCGCAGGGCGTCGAGCACCTGCTCGCGCGACACCGGGTCGAGGTTGTTCGTCGGCTCGTCCAGCAGCAGCACGTTCGCCGCCGAGGAGACCAGACCGGCCAGCGCGAGACGGGTCTTCTCACCGCCCGAGAGGGTGCCCGCGGGCTGGTCGAGCTGCGGACCGGAGAACATGAACGCGCCGAGCAGGCCACGCAGATCCTGCTCGCCCGCGTCGGGGGCGGCGTGGCGGATGTTCTCCCACACGGTGGCGTTGTCGTCCAGGGTGTCGTGCTCCTGGGCGAAATACCCGATCTTCAGCCCGTGCCCGGGCACCAAACCGCCCGCCGTGGGCTGCTCGACTCCGGCCAGCAGGCGCAGCAGCGTCGTCTTACCCGCGCCGTTGAGCCCGAGGACCACCACCCGGCTGCCGCGGTCGATCGCCAGGTCGACGCCGGTGAAGATCTCCAGCGAGCCGTAGACCTTGGTCAGGTTCTCGGCCATCAACGGCGTCTTACCGCAAGCCGCGGGCTCGGGGAACTTGATCCGGGCGACCTTGTCGGCGACGCGTACGTCGTCGAGTTCGGCCAGCAGGCGATCGGCGCGCTTGGCCATGTTCTGCGCCGCAGTCGCTTTCGTGGCCTTGGCGCCGAGCTTGGCCGCCTGGGCGCGCAGCGCGCTCGCCTTCTTCTCGGCGTTCGCCCGTTCGCGGCGCCTGCGCTGCTCGTCGGTGGCGCGTGCGTCCAGGTACTTCTTCCAGCTCATGTTGTAGACGTCGGCCTCGCCGCGCACCGCGTCCAGGAACCACACCTTGTTCACCACGTCGGCCAGCAGTTCCACGTCGTGACTGATGACGATCAGGCCACCGTCGTGATTCTGCAGGAAGCCACGCAGCCAGGTGATCGAGTCGGCGTCGAGGTGGTTGGTCGGCTCGTCCAGCAGCAGGATGGTGTCCGAGCGCCCGCCGCTGCCGTCGGAGGCGGCGAACAGGATGCGCGCCAATTCGATTCGACGCCGCTGACCACCGGACAGGGTGCGCAACGACTGACCGAGCACCCGGTCGGGCAGACCGAGGCTGTGGCAGATGCGCGCCGCCTCGCTCTCGGCGACGTAGCCGCCGAGCGCCGAGAAGCGTTCCTCGAGCCGCCCGTACTTGCGGACCGCCTTCTCGCGCTCCTTGTCGTCGGCGACCTCGGCCATCAGCGCCTGCTGCTTCTCCATCTCACGGATCAGCGTGTCCAGGCCGCGCGCGGACAGCACCCGGTCGCGGGCCAGCACGTCCAGGTTGCCCTCACGCGGGTCCTGCGGCAGGTAACCGATGTCGCTGGAGCGAAGAATCTTCCCGGCGTACGGCTCGCCCTCGCCGGCCAGGATGCGCAGCGTGGTGGTCTTGCCCGCGCCGTTGCGTCCGACCAGCCCGATCCGGTCGCCCGCCTGTACCCGTAGCGCCGGTCCGGGAGCGGACAGCAGGGTGCGGACTCCGGCCCGGACCTCCAGGTCGGTCGCGGTGATCACAAACTTCTCCTTGCGGATCGTGGGGCTGAGCGCTGGTCGATTGTGCGACCCGACGCGCACAAGAACCACCGATTTTACCCGGGCCGCGGGGTGCTCCCCCATACCAGCACCCCGCATGTGACGGCGGTAACGGCTCGTGCGATCGGCTGCGCTACCGTGCGATGCCATGAGTACCGATCTGTTGGGCAAGAGCGCTCTGGTCACGGGGGCCAGCCGGGGCATCGGCAAGGCGGTCGCGGCGGAGCTGCTCGGCCGCGGAGCGAACGTGCTGATCACCGCGCGGAAGAAGGAGCCGCTGGAGGAGGCCGCCGCGGAGCTGCGCGAGCTGGGCCACCAGGGTCAGGTTGTGGCCTTGGCGGGCAACTCGGGCGTCGCCGAGGATCGGGCGGCCGCGGTCGAGCGCGCGGTCACGGAGTTCGGTTCGCTGGACGTCCTGATCAACAACACCGGCATCAACCCGGTCTACGGCTCCCTGATGGAGGCCGACCTGGACGCCGTGCGCAAGATCTTCGACGTGAACGTGGTCGCGGCGCTCGGCTACATCCAGGAGGCGTACCGGGCGTGGATGCGCGATCACGGCGGCGCCGTGGTCAACGTGGCCAGTGTCGCGGGCATCCGCTCGACCGGGGTGATCGCCGCCTACGGTGCGTCCAAGTCCGCGCTGATCCATCTCACCGGGGAACTCGCCTGGCAGCTCGGGCCGAAGATCCGGGTGAACGCGGTCGCGCCGGGCGTGATCAAGACGAAGTTCGCCGACGCGCTGTACTCGTCGGACGAAGAGCGCGCCGCGAGCGTGTACCCGATGAAGCGCCTGGGCAGTCCGGAGGACGTGGCGCGCTTGATCGGCTTCCTGGTCTCCGACGAGGCGGCCTGGATCACCGGCGAGACGGTGCGCGTGGACGGCGGACTGCTCTCCACCGGCGGGATCTGACCCGAGGCGGGACGGCCCGTCCACATCGGGCCGACCTGCGCTATCGGAAGGCTAGTGCGCCGATCGTGTCGGCGTGCCGGTAGCGCAGGTACTTCTCGACGGTCGCGGGGTCGACCGCGGCGGTGGCCGTCGCCAGCGTCACCACCACGAACTCCTTCTCGCTGCCGTCCTTCCACTTGCCGGTGGCGTAGCCCTTGATGTAGGTGCCGGGACGCAGCGTCAGGTCCGCGTCGGTGAACCGATCTTTCGCCGCGGCGGCCCGGCTCCGGTCGGCCATGCCGAGCACGAACTGGGTGAGCATGAGCGCGCCGCCTTCGGCGCGGTACACCAGCTCCGCCGCGTAGCCGCAGCCGAGGCTCGTGAGCTTGCCCGCCACCTCGATGGGGTGGCAATCGGCGTGGTCACGGCCGTCGACCCAGTCGGCGTGCAACTCGACGCGATCGAACCGGAAGTCCCAGTCCTTCGCGAATTCGGTGTAGCTCAGCCTGCCCGGCGAAGGGTGCGTACCGCCCGGCGCGGGAGGCGCGGGCCGCGTGCTGGTGACGCCACCCGCGCGGGTGGCCGCCGCGGCGGACGCGGCGGCCTGCGCGTGCCCCTGCACGCGTGAATTCGCCGATACGGCGATACCGACCGCCACCAGCACGGCGACCACGCCGACCGCCAGCGCGACGAGCACGCCGGTCCGGCGCTCGGGCGCGGGCGGCTGCGGCGGCGTCTCCCACGCCTGCATCGGGTACGCGCTCGGCGGGGACATGCTTCCCCAGTCCGGCGCTTGCCGCGCCTGGTCCGATTTCCCGTAGTCCCCTTGGCCGCCGAATCCGGACGGGTAGGTCATCGGATCGCCCTCCACACTCCCGGCAGCCGTCCCACCCGGTGTGGGCCTCCCCGGCGCTGCCGGAGAGACCCTACCCCGATCGGGCTCCTACGGTCGCCGTGGCTCAGAGCCGCGCGGGCTGGAGCCAGTCCTCCCGTCCCGCGACCGCCGCAGCGGCAGGCCCCTCTTCGATGCCGAACCGCCGGTGCAGTTTGCCCAGCGGGCCGGGCGCGTACCAGTTCCAGTGGCCGAGCAGTTCCATCGCGGCGGGCAGCAGGAAGCCGCGCACCAGGGTCGCGTCCACCAGGACGGCCAGCGGAAGGCCGATGCCGAACGCCTTCATGAAGGTGATGTCGGAGGCGAGGAAACCGAGGAAGACCAGCGAGATCAGCACCGCGGCAGCGGTGACGATCCGGCCGATCCGCTCCAGTCCGGAAGTGACGGCCAGCGCGTTGGACCTGGTGCGCTGGTACTCCTCCCGGATGCGCGCCAGCAGGAACACCTGGTAGTCCATGGCGAGGCCGAACGCCACGCCGAACAGCATGACCGGAACCGTGGGCGGCAGATCGCCGGTGACGGTGAATCCGAGCAGACCCGACAGGTGCCCGTCCTGGAAGATCCAGACCAGCGCACCGAAGGTGGCCGTCAGGCTCAGGAAGCTGAGCACCACCGCCAGCAGCGGCAGCACGACGCTTCCGGTCAGCAGGAACAGCACCACCACCATGATCAGCACGACGAAGGCCAGCGCGTACGGCAGCGCCGAGACCACCGCGCCGATCGCGTCCGCGTTGGCCGCGGCAACGCCGCCGACCAGCACCTCCGAGGCGGCGGGCGTCGCGCGCACGTCGTCGGCGATCCGGTCGAGCACCGTGGGGTCGGTGGTGTCCGGGATCACCGCGAGATAGGCGGCGTTCTCGGCGCGGAAACCCTCGTGGGCGGCGGTGGGCGCGGCGAGCAGACCGCCGTGGCTGTAGCTACCGGTGGCGGTGTCGACCCGGCGGACGTTCTCGATCTCCGACAGCTCCCGGGCGTAAGCGTCCAATCCGGCGGCGCTGTAGGCGCTTTCGGGCAGCACCGCGAACAGCCCGTTCTGTTCGGTGGCCGCGAAGTCCCGCTGGATGATCTCGGTGACCTGGCGGTTGTTCATCGACTCCGGCAGGGAGCGTTCGTCGGGGAAGCCGAGCTGCACACCGAGGAACGGCGCGCCCAGCACGAGCAGCAGAGCGGTCACCGCGAGCCCGATGGGCACGGGTCGCATCATCACGAACCGCGCCAAGCGGTGCCAGGCGCCCTCGCCGGGCGCGGGACGGGCGGCGCGCAGGAACCACCACAACTGGCCGCTGTCGATCTTGGCGCCGAGCAGGAACAGGATCGCGGGCAGCACGGTCAGCGACACCGTCGCGGCGATCACCGCGACGGCCAGACCCGCGTAACCCATCGACCGCACGGCCAGCAACGGGAAGAACAGCAGGCCCGACAGGGCGACGGCCACGGTGACGGCCGAGAACAAGACGGTCCGGCCGGCCGAGCGCATGGTCGCGGCCACCGCGGCACCGGGCTGCTGACCGGCCACCAGTTCGTCGCGATAGCGGCTGATCATCAGCAGGCTGTAGTCGATCGCCAGACCGAGCCCGAGCAGCGTGGCGACGTTGGTCGCGGTCGCCGCGAGGTCGGTGACGCTCGCGATCAGCCACAGCGCGCCCATGGTGATCATCACCGTGATCATCGCGACCACCAGCGGCAGGCTGGCCGCGACCAGACCACCGAACACCAGCAGCAGTGCGATCAGCGTGATCGGAAAAGCGATCGATTCGCCGAGCACGACGTCTTTCTCACTCTGCTGCACCGTCTCGTGCAGCAGCATCGCGTAACCGCCGACCCGCACCTCGAGCGGGCCGTGGGCGCCGCCGAACCGGTCGGCGAGATCACCCACCCGCTGGTCGACCTCGGCTTCCTCGCCGAGGATGCTGGCCACGATCAGCCCTTTGGTGCCGTCGGTGCTGCGCAGCGCGGGCGATTTGTCGGTCCAGTACGACGTGACGCCCGCGACGCCGGACACCGACTTCAGCTCGGTGACCAGGTTGTTCGCCGCGGTGGCCGCGGCGTCGTCGTCCACCGACCGGCGAGTCTGCACCAGCAGCACGAAATTCGGGGTGGCCTGGCCGAACGTATCGCGCAGCACCGCGGTCGCGCGGCTCGACTCGCTGCCGGGGTCGATGTACCCGCCGCCCTGGACCTTGTCGAACAGCGTCGCGCTCAGCGTGCCCATCGCCAGTGCGAGCACCACGAACACGGCGAGGATCCACCGGCTGCGCCGCCTGGTCAGTTCGAACACTGCGTCTACCCCTAACTCGTTCCGGTCGAACCGCTTTCGCTCCGCGAGCTCCAGCGGTCGCCGGTCGGCAACCTGCCTGCGCGCCATCCGCGGCGCACCGGTGCGCCGACACCGCGCACTCGGCACCGGGGCCGGGTGCGTGCGCCAGCGCCCCGGCATCCTAGCAACGTGCGACAAACTACGGTGAGCGCGAACACATTCCGTCGGCGCGAGTCGCTGCTGTGCGCTGCGCCGCCTCCGCTCGGCTCCCGCGACCGGAAAGGCCGTCGAACTCGCCGGTACCCGTGCCCACACCTCGGCTGGTGATTCTCGCTCAGCCGCCACCACGTTTCGGCGGGCGATCCGGGCCGGTCACGGTTCCACACGCGGCACGCGGCCGGATCGCCGCGACGGTGTACGCGAAGAATTCCGCCTCGCGAGATCCCGACTCACGGCCGACGCGGTGGTCGCGCCCTTGACGAGCGAACGGATGAGAGGCTCGGACCATGCATCGCATCGCAGCCCCGCGAATCCGAACGGCCGGGAAGTGAGGCCCGACTTGGTCGTGTGCGGCCTCGGCCCCGCCGGCCGTGCCCTCGCACACCGCGCCGTAGCACGCGGGCTCACGGTCACCGTGCTGGATCCCGCGCCGGAGCGCACGTGGACCGCCACGTACGCGGCGTGGGCCGACGAACTGCCGGATTGGCTGGCGCCGGAGGTCGTCGCGGCGACGGTGTCCCAGCCGCTGGCCTGGGGAACGCGCGCGCACCGGCTGGACCGCCCGTACGTCGTGCTGGACACCGCGCGATTGCAGACCTCGCTGCACCTGTCCGACGCACACGTCGTCGCCGACCGCGTGGTCGACATCGCTCCCGAACGCGTCACCACGGCCTCCGGCGCGACGATCACCGGCGGCAGAGTGATCGACGCGCGCGGACTCGCCCGCTCCCCCGCCCGAGCCGAGCAGACCGCCTACGGCGTCATCGTGGACACGGCACGCTGCGCTGGTCTCGACCCGCTGTTCATGGACTGGCGGCCGGACAACGGTGCCGCCCCCGGCGCGCCGCCTTCGTTCCTCTACGCCGTCCCGCTGGACGACGAGCGGATGCTGCTCGAGGAGACCTGCCTGGCAGGCCGCCCCGCGTCGACGGGCGCGCAACTGCGCGCGCGCTTGCGCCACCGGCTCGGCGCGCGGGGCATCCGGCTCACCGGTGACGAGCCCGTGGAGCACGTCCGGTTTCCCGTCCAGGGAGGCCGTCCTGGGCCGCGCGGATTCGGGGCGGCGGGTGGCTTCCTGCACCCGGCGACCGGTTACAGCGTCGGCGCCACGCTGGCCGCGGCCGACGCGATGGCGGCGGGGCATAACGTGTGGCCGGCCACGGCGCGCGTCGTCCACCGGTTGCGCAGCGCCGGTCTGCGGGCGCTGCTCGCTCTGCCGCCGGAGGACCTCCCGCTGTTCTTCGACACGTTCTTCACGCTGCCCCCGGCCGCACAGCGCGCGTATCTGTCCGGCCGCACGGACCTGGCGGGCACGGTCACGGCGATGAGTTCGCTCTTCGCGGCTCTGCCGGGACGGCTACGTCGGCGTGTCGCGGTTGCGACACTCGGTTTCCGGTTCGCTCGCGAGGTCGAAGGGCTTCGGCCATGATGGGACCATGAGATCGATCTGGAAGGGCTCGATCGCATTCGGGCTGGTGAATGTTCCGGTGAAGGTGTACACCGCCACCGAGGACCACGACATCCGATTCCATCAGGTGCACGCCAAGGATGGAGGCCGGATCAAATACGACCGCGTCTGCACCGTGTGCGGCCAATCCGTCCAGTACACCGAGATCGACAAGGCCTACGAGTCCCCGGACGGCGACAAGGTCGTCCTGAGCGACGAGGACTTCGCGAAACTGCCCGTGGCGGAGAAGCACGAGATCCCGGTGCTGCAGTTCGTGCCGTCCGAGCAGATCGACCCGATCCTGTTCGAGAAGAGTTATTACCTGGAACCGGACTCCAGCACGCCGAAGGCCTATGTCCTGCTGGCGCGGACGCTGGAGAAGGTCGAACGCACCGCCCTGGTGAACTTCACGCTGCGGCAGAAGACCAGGCTGGCCGCGCTGCGCGTGCGCGACGGCATTCTGGTGCTGCAGACGCTGCTGTGGCCCGATGAGGTCCGCTCCGTCGACTTCGAATCCCTCGACGGGGTCGCCGACCCGCGCCCGCAGGAGATCAAGATGGCCGAGACACTCGTCGAGGCGATGTCCGACGACTTCGATCAAGAGCAGTTCACCGACGAGTATCAGATCGAACTCAAGCGCCTGCTCGACGAGGCGATCGCCAGCGGCACCGGCAAGGTGCCCGAGCAGCCGGAGCTCGCGCCGGCCGGGATGGACGCCGAGGTGGTCGATCTGGTCGCCGCGCTGCAGCGCAGCCTGGAGGCCAGTGGACGCCGGACGGCCGGCGGCGACGGGGCAGACGCCGAGCCGAAGAAGACCGCGAAGAAGGCCGCGGCCAAGAGCGCCGGAGCCAAGACCAGCGCGGGCAAGAGCAGCGCGGGCAAGAGCACGGCCTCCAAGAGCGCGGCGAAGAAGACGCCCGCGAAGAAGGCGGCCAAGAAGGCTCCGGCTCGTAAAGGCGCCTGAGTCTCGGAGCGAGACAGCGACCGAGGGTCCGAGTCAGTCCCGCGCCGCGCGCCGCCGACCTTCTTCGAAGAACTCCAGCAGTGCCGCGACGGTGTTCACCGCGCCGCGTGGCCTGAGTGCGCCGAACGGCGCGTTCCAGAAATCGCCGGTACGCGGGGTCCACGGTCCGATGTAGGCGTACGGGCCGGGATGGGCGTCGTCTCCCGGCGAGATCCCGTAGTTCACCTCATCGATGGTGCCGGCCAGGTCGAAATGCTCCGGCCACAGCACCGGTGTCGCATCGGGCGCCAGACAGCGCAACGCCTTGTCACCCAGCGCCAGCCAGTCTTCGATCAGCCCGGCTGCCGAGGGATCCACCTCGATCGCCGCATCGGGATCGACGCCCGCGGTGGCCGCGTACACCCCTTCCGGCGGCCCGGGTTCGAAACCCGCGGCGCTGGCAATCTCCCGAAGGGTCCCAGCCAGCCGGGCACGTCCTTCCGGCCACACCAGCTCGTCCCCGACCACGGATACCGGCCACCGCACTCCCCCGAAGCCTCCCCGCACGACCCCCAACCGGATGGTGCCGAACTCTCGGAACTGCGGCCCGGCGATCAACGACTCCGCGACCGCGTGCAACCCGACTCGCGATCGCCGGTATGTCACCTCGTCCACCTCCGAATCATCTCTGCTGTGCGCGGTCTCGCGCACGCGTTTGATCCGAGCAACTCGGACGGGCGGGCAGGGCTGGAAGCCCAGGCGTGACAGCGGAGCCACGTTCGGACGCCTCCTGCTGCTCACGAAGGCCCGGCGATGCCCTCACTGCTGCCGAAGCTCGCTTCCTCGTGGCTGACCAGTCCGAGCAAGGCGAGGGGCCGCGGTGTCACCGCGATGGTCAGGTAGGAGACCGTGATCGCCCAGCGGTTGACCGCTCTCGGCACGGCGAAGGTGTGATAGGCGCGGGTCACCGCCTTCGCGGGCAAACCGGACAGGCGCAGGCCCATCGGGTTCGCGACCGCGAAGCGCGGCCCGAGGTCGACGACAAGTCCCAGGTCGCGGTGCTTGTAGTCGGCTGCCGTGCCGATACCCAGGCTGGCGGCGACGTTCCTGGCGAGTGCCTTGCCCTGCCGCGTGGCGTGCTGGGCCGTGGGCGGGGTGATCCGGCCCGGTTTGGTCAGATCCGGCACCGCGGCGGCGTCACCGCCCGCGAACACGTCCGGATGGCCGGGCACGCCCAGCTTCGCGTCGACGACCAAGCGGCCCTTCTCCAGCGGCAGGCCGAGCGTGCCGAGCACCGGCGCGCCGGTCACACCCGTCACCCAGGCGACCGTGTGGGTGGGGACGACCGTTCCGTCGGTGAGCACGACCGAGTTCTCGTCGAGTTTCGACAGGGAGGTCTCCAGCCGGATCTCGATGCCTCGTTTCCGCAGTACTTGCAGCACCTTGTCGCTGAGCCGCTCGCCGACCTCCGGCATCACCCTGGGAGCCGTGTCGAGCAGAAGGAAACGTACTTCGGCGGGGTCGAAGCCGCGGCGCGCGGCGTAGGCGTCGGCGAGGGCGCGCAACTGCGCGATCAGTTCGGTGCCCGCGTAGGACGCCCCCACCACGACCACGGTGCGGCGTGCCCGCCGCACCTCGGGGTCCTCTTCGTCGTCGGCGAGCTCGAGCTGGCGCAGCAACTGCTCGCGCAGGTACAGCGCTTCGGCGACGGTCTTGAGCCCGCGCGCGTGCTCCGCCAGGCCCGGGATGTCGAACAGGCGGGTGACCGACCCGGGCGTGAGCACCAGCCGATCCCAGGACAGCTGCTGGGGCGGATGATGCTCGCCTGCCACCGTGATCGTCTTGTTCTGGAGATCGACCGACCGAGCCTTCGCGACCACCAGCCGGACCCGTGGCAGCGAATCGGCCAGTGAGATCGCGACGAACCGGGGATCGATCAGTCCACCCGCCACATCCGGTAGCAAGGGCGTATAGAGCAGGTAGTCATTGGGTGTGACGAGGACGATTTCGACGTCCCGTTTCGCTTTCGCCATTATGCGGCAAAGCTTTTGGGCGCAGGTGAACCCCGCGAACCCGCTTCCGACGATCACGACCCGCTGCGGGCCCGCTGTGTTCCCATCCGGCACGAAGACCTCCTCGGCGTCAGCTCCCCGACGCGATTCCCGCCCGGAGTGATCCGAAACCGCCAGATCCGGCCCTCGGCCCGCGAAGGACGGCTCCTGCCGGCCGTTGGCACGGTTCGTCCGTCGCTTTCGGGCGCTCCACCGGCGGGGTATGGACGCAGCGGAACCGGGTAGGCGACCGGTGTAGGAAATGAGCCCCTGAGCGAAGGCTTCGAGGGACGAAACGGCTGGTCGGCTCGCTACAACGGCGGTCGTCCGGCCCGACGGTCAGAAGGAGGAACGCTGTGGACGCATTGACATTCCTGCGCACCGACCACGAAGGCGTACTCGGAATTCTCGAGTCTCTCGAACGTGGGCGAGGCAGCGGCGAGGCGGAAGTTCGCGCTCGCGGTGATCTGGTGACCACTCTGGTGATCGCGGAATCACAGCACGAGGCGATCGAGGAGCAGTTCTTCTGGCCGGAAGTCCGGAGGACGGTACCGGACGGCGACGAGCTCGCCGATCGGGCGATCGGCCAAGAGGACGGGGCCAAGAAGCTGCTTCAGCAGTTGAAGAATTCGCACGCGGGCAGCTCCGAATTCGAGGAAGCGCTCACCCGGTTCATTCCCGCGGCCCGCGCCCACATCGAGTTCGAGCAGTCCGAGGTCTGGCCCGCTTTCGCGGACGCGATACCACCCGAGACGTCGAACGAATTGGGGCGGAAGATGGCCGCGGCCAAAACCATGGCGCCGACCAGGCCGCATCCCAGCACGCCCTCGCGGCCGGGCTATCTGAAGACCGTGGGCATGGTGTCGGCGGTCGTGGACAAGATCCGCGACCGGATCACCGGTAGGCGCTCCCACTACCCGCCGACTGCGCCCCCGGCCTGACCGCTGCGCGGCCGAGCCGAGACGCAGCCGTATGCCCCGGCGACGTGACGCGCCTTCGGCGGCCTCGGCCTCTCGACCCCGGTCCCCGGTTATCGAATGGACGGACACGGCTTCGCGCCGTCACTCGGGCCGAAAAAGTTTGCGCCGGTTAGCTATCCGGCCGTCGACGTACAAGCGGTCAATCGGACGCTCGCGGGCCGGGGAATCGCGCTGCCGAGACTCGGGAAGGGCGGAGCGCTGGGACCGAGGACCTCGATGGCCCGGCGTTCGGCTTCGGCGCGGGTGGGACCCCATGCCCATCCGTGCTTCCCGTCGGCGCCGCGCACGACCGACCCGCAGGCGTTCCAGAACTGCACGACCGTCTGGCAGTCGGTCACACCGCATTGAGCGCGGGCCGCGGTGTCGGCGGCGGCGGCGCTCGCGTAGTCCACCGCCGAAACGACGGCACCGGTGCTGGGCGAAAGCGCCAGCGCCCCATAGTAGGTCGCCGCGCGCGCTTCACCCGCCGGTGCGCCGACGACGGCGCAGGTGGCGGCCGATACCGCCGCGAGCCCGATGGCAGCCTTGTGCGGCAGCGACATGTGATGATCCTCCCCGTTTCGGACGACTCAGCGCTCAGATCATCGTCGGGCACAGGTGGTTTGTCGAAGTGCGGACTTCCCAGCCTGGGCGGGTGTGCGGCACCGACGCCCAGCGCATCGGACGGCTTCCCGACCCGGCGTACGTCTCCACCGCGATAACGGACCACCGGTCGATTCGACCGGGTGCGCCAAGGGCTGACAATGCGCCGGGAACGCCGACGGACACAGCCGACGCCCGAGCGGCGGATACGACTCAGCCGCCGGAGCACCCTGTCGGGGCGCTGCTCGGCGGCTGCTAGCAGTCCTGGCGATTACACCGTGAACCCGAGGGCGCGCAGCTGCTCGCGGCCGTCCTCGGTGATCTTGTCCGGACCCCACGGCGGCATCCAGACCCAGTTGATCTTCAGGTCTTCCACCAGGCCGCTGCGCACCAGCGCGTTGCGGGACTGGTCTTCGATGACGTCGGTCAGCGGGCAGGCCGCCGAGGTCAGCGTCATGTCGAGGACCGCGATGTTGTCCTCTTCCACGCGCAAACCGTAGACCAGGCCGAGATCGACTACGTTGATGCCCAGTTCCGGGTCGACGACGTCACGCATCGCCTCTTCGATGTCCTCGAGCAACTTGATGTCCTCCGCGGACAGCTCGGACAGCTCGGACAGTTCGGCGGCAGGCGCGGCCTGCTCGGTCGTGTCGGTAACCGGTGTGTCAGTCATGACGCTTCCCCGTTTCGCATCGGACGGTCAGTTCTCTTCCGCGGCGCCGGCGGGCTGCTCGGGGCCGATCCTGAGGACGGCGTCCTTGAACGCCATCCACCCGAGCAGCGCGCACTTCACCCGCGCGGGGTACTTCGAGACTCCCGCCAAGGCGATGCCGTCGCCGATCACGTCCTCGTCGCCCTCGATGGTGCCGCGGCTGGAGATCATCTCACTGTAGGAGTCGACCACCTTCAGCGCCTGTTGCACCGGCAGCCCGATGACCTGGTCGGTGAGGATCGAGGTGGCGGCCTGGCTGATCGAGCAGCCCTGGCCGTCGTAGGAGACGTCGGCGATGTCACCGTCGTCGCCGAGCCGCACGCGCAGCGTCACCTCGTCGCCGCAGGTCGGGTTCACGTGGTGTACCTCGGCCCCGAACGGCTCGCGCAGCCCCCGGTGGTGCGGGTGCTTGTAGTGGTCCAGGATCACTTCCTGGTACATCTGCTCCATGCGCATGTCTTATGCAACTCCGAAGAAGCTCTGGGCCTTCCGCACGGCGGCGACCAGCGCGTCCACCTCGGCGACGGTGTTGTAGACCGCGAACGAGGCGCGCGCCGTGGCGGCGACGCCGAAACGCCGGTGCAGTGGCCACGCGCAATGGTGGCCCACCCGGATCGCGACGCCCTCGTCGTCCAGGATCTGCCCGACGTCGTGCGCGTGGATGCCGTCCACGACGAACGCCACGGCGCCGCCGCGGTCGACGTTCTCGGTGGGTCCGATGACACGCACGCCGTCGATCTCGGCCAGCCCTTCCAGCGCCGCGCCGACGAGCGTGTGCTCGTGCGCCGCGACGGCGTCCATGCCGATGCGTTCGAGATATCGCACGGCCGCGCCCAATCCGACCACCTGCGAGGTCATCGGCACCCCGGCCTCGAAGCGCTGCGGCGGCGGAGCATAGGTGCTGTGGTCCATGAAGACCGTCTCGATCATGGACCCACCGGTGATGAACGGCGGCATCTCCTCGAGCAGCGCGCGGCGGCCGAAGAGCACGCCGACGCCGGAGGGACCGAGCATCTTGTGCCCGGAGAACGCGGCGAAATCCACGCCCAGTGTGCGGAAGTCCACCGGCATGTGCGGCACCGACTGGCAGGCGTCGAGCACCACCAGCGCGCCCACCGCCTTCGCACGGCGCACCAGCTCCTCGACCGGTGCCACCGCGCCGGTGACGTTGGACTGGTGGGTGAACGCGACCACCTTGGTGGCGGGCGACAGTTCCAGCGAGTCCAGGTCGATCCGGCCGTCCTCGGTCACGCCGTACCACTTCAGCGTGGCGCCGGTGCGGCGGGCCAGTTCCTGCCAGGGCACCAGATTCGCGTGGTGTTCCAGCTCGGTGATGACGATCTCGTCGCCGGGACCCACGTGGTGCGGGAACCGGTCGTCGGCGAGTGCGTAGGTCACCAGGTTCAGCGACTCGGTGGCGTTCTTGGTGAAGACGATCTCGCCCACGTCCACGCCGACGAACCGCGCGATGTCGGCCCGCGCGCCCTCGTAGGCGTCGGTCGCCTCCTCGGCCAGCTGGTGCGCCCCGCGGTGCACCGCGGAGTTGCTGGTGACCAGGAACTCGCGTTCGGCTTCGAGCACCTCGATCGGCCGCTGCGCGGTCGCGCCGGAGTCCAGGTACACCAACGGTTTCCCGTCCCGGACCGTGCGGTTCAGGATCGGGAAGTCGGCCCGGATGCGGGCGACGTCGAGGGTGCGGACCGTAGCGGTCATGTCAGGCTCCAGCGGTCGCAGTCTGAGTGAAACGAACGTAGCCGTTGGCGTCGAGTTCCTCGGCGAGTTCGGCGCCGCCCTCGGCGACGATGCGGCCGCCGACGAACACGTGCACGAACTCCGGCTGGATGTAGCGCAGGATGCGGGTGTAGTGCGTGATCAGCAGGACACCGCCGTTCTCGCGCTCCTTGTAGCGGTTGACGCCCTCGGAGACGATGCGCAGCGCGTCGACGTCCAGGCCGGAGTCGGTCTCGTCCAGGATGGCGATCTTCGGCTTGAGCAGGCCGAGCTGGAGGATCTCGTGGCGCTTCTTCTCACCGCCGGAGAAGCCCTCGTTCACGCTGCGCTCGGCGAAGGCGGCGTCGATCTCCAGTTCGCTCATCGACTCCTTCACCTCCTTGACCCAGTGCCGCAGCTTCGGCGCCTCGCCGCGCACGGCGGTGGCGGCGGTGCGCAGGAAGTTCGACATCGAGACGCCGGGAACCTCGACCGGGTACTGCATGGCGAGGAACAGGCCCGCACGCGCGCGCTCGTCCACCGACATCGCCAGCACGTCCTCGCCGTCGAGGGTGATCGAGCCGGAGGTCACGGTGTACTTCGGGTGACCGGCGATCGCGTAGGACAGCGTGGACTTGCCGGAGCCGTTCGGGCCCATGATGGCGTGTGTCTCACCGGACTTCACCGTGAGGTTCACGCCCTTGAGGATCTTGATGGGCTCGCCGGACTCGTCGGGGTTGGCGACCTCGACGTGCAGGTCCTTGATTTCCAGGGTGGTCATCGAATTCGAATTCCTTTGCCGAATATGGGGTCGTCGTTGATCAGGCGCCGATGGCGGCGAGTTCGGCCTCGATGGCCGCCTCCAGCCGGTCTCGGATTTCGGGCACCGCGATCTTCTGGATGATCTCGTGGAAGAACCCGCGCACCACCAAGCGGCGGGCGGCGTCCTCCGGGATGCCGCGGGCGCGCAGGTAGAACAGCTGCTCGTCGTCGAACCTGCCGGTCGCGGACGCGTGTCCGGCGCCGACGATCTCGCCGGTCTCGATCTCCAGGTTCGGCACCGAGTCCGCGCGGGCGCCGTCGGTGAGCACCAGGTTGCGGTTCACCTCGAAGGTGTCGGTGCCCTCGGCGGCGGCGCGGATGAGCACGTCGCCCACCCACACGGTGCGTGCGTCGCCCTTCGGGGAGTTCGGATCGCCTTGCAGCGCACCCTTGTACAGCACGTTCGACTTGCAGTTCGGCACCGCGTGGTCGACCAGCAGGCGCTGCTCGAAATGCTGGCCCGCGTCGGCGAAGTAGAGGCCGAGCAGTTCGGCGTCGCCGCCGGGGCCGTCGTAGCGGACGTTGCCGGTCAGGCGCACCAGGTCGCCGCCGAGGGTGACCGAGATGTGCCGCAGGGTGGCGTCGCGGCCGATCTCGGCGTGGTGCGCGGTGGCGTGCACCGCGTCGTCGGCCCAATCCTGCACGGCCACGACGGTCAGCTTGGCCGAATCGCCGAGCACGAATTCCACGTTCTCCGCGTAGGTTCCGCTGCCGCGCTGGTCGATGACCACCGTGACCTTGGCGAAGGCGTCCAGCCGGATCTGCAAGTGGCCGTAAGCGGTCTTGCCCTCGCCGGGACCGGTGATGGTGACGACCACCGGCTCGGCGACCTCGATCTCCTCGCCGACCGACACGACAGTGGCCTGCTCGAAGCCCGAGTATGCCTGCGCGGCAACACGGTCCGAGGGCACACCGGCCTCGCCGAGCCTGCTGTCGGTCCGGTCGACCGTCTCCACGGTCACGCCATCGGCCGCCGCGACCTCGACAGTCGCGTGGCCGTCGCGAACCGCGGTACCGTCCTGCAATCCGCGCAAGCGGCGCAGCGGCGTGAACCGCCACGCCTCGTCCTTGGCGGAAGGCACCTCGAAGGCGTCGACGTCGAACGAGGTGAAGACTTCGCCCTTGTTGACCGCGGGGGTGCGAGCTTCGGCGGCTTCGGCAATGTTCTCCACGGCCATCAGCCGACGGCTCCTTCCATTTGCAGTTCGATCAGGCGGTTCAGTTCGAGCGCGTACTCCATCGGCAGTTCCTTGGCGATCGGCTCGACGAAGCCGCGCACCACCATCGCCATCGCCTCGTCCTCGGTGAGGCCGCGGCTCATCAGGTAGAACAACTGATCCTCGGAGACCTTCGAGACGGTCGCCTCGTGACCCATGGTCACGTCGTCCTCACGGATGTCGACGTAGGGGTAGGTGTCCGAGCGGCTGATCG
The DNA here is from genome assembly GCF_040642815.1 of Nocardia sp. NPDC047648. Lineage (NCBI taxonomy): Bacteria > Bacillati > Actinomycetota > Actinomycetes > Mycobacteriales > Nocardiaceae > Nocardia > Nocardia sp. NPDC047648. The sequence continues at coordinate 705,023 of NZ_JBEYSX010000001.1, forward strand.
TGTCGACCAGCAGCGCGTCACACTTCACCGTCGACTTCGAGCCGTGCGCGCCCTTGTTCACCTGGACAAGGCCACGGTAGGAGGCCCGGCCGCCGCCGCGCGCCACCGACTTCGACACGATGGTCGAGGAGGTGTGCGGCGCGAGGTGGAGCATCTTCGCACCGGTGTCCTGGTGCTGGCCCTCGCCGGCGAACGCTACCGAGAGCACCTCGCCCTTGGCGTACTCGCCGGTCATCCAGACCGCCGGGTACTTCATGGTGACCTTGGAACCGATGTTGCCGTCGATCCACTCCATGGTCGCGCCCGCCTCGGCCTTGGCCCGCTTGGTGACCAGGTTGTAGACGTTGTTCGACCAGTTCTGGATGGTGGTGTAGCGGCAGCGGCCGCCCTTCTTCACGATGATCTCCACCACGGCGGAGTGCAGCGAGTCGGACTTGTAGATCGGCGCGGTGCAACCCTCGACGTAGTGCACGTAGGCGCCCTCGTCGACGATGATCAGGGTCCGCTCGAACTGGCCCATGTTCTCGGTGTTGATCCGGAAGTAGGCCTGCAGCGGGATGTCGACGTGCACGCCCGGCGGCACGTAGATGAACGACCCACCCGACCACACGGCGGTGTTCAGCGCGGAGAACTTGTTGTCGCCCGCGGGGATCACCGTGCCGAAGTACTGCCGGAAGATCTCCGGGTGCTCCTTCAACGCCGTGTCGGTGTCGAGGAAGATGACGCCCTGCTGCTCCAGGTCCTCACGGATCTGGTGGTAGACGACCTCGGACTCGTACTGCGCGGCGACACCGGAGACCAGCCGCTGCTTCTCCGCCTCGGGGATGCCCAGCTTGTCGTAGGTGTTCTTGATGTCCTCGGGCAGCTCGTCCCAGGACGCGGCCTGCTTCTCGGTGGAGCGCACGAAGTACTTGATGTTGTCGAAGTCGATGCCATCGAGGTTGGAGCCCCACAGCGGCATCGGCTTGCGATCGAAGATGCGCAGCGCCTTGAGTCGCAGTTCGAGCATCCAGTCCGGCTCGTTCTTCTTCGCCGAGATGTCGCGGACAACCGCCTCGGACAGACCTCGTTGCGCGCTGGCGCCGGCCACATCCGAATCGGCCCAGCCGTAACCGTATTTGCCCAGCGAGGCGATGGCCTCTTCCTGGGTGAGCGGTTGCACCTGGTCGGTGGTCGTCGTCATTCGGCACTCCTTCCGGAGTCGTTCGTTCGTACCGCTGCGGGCTGTGCAGCGGTTGGTACTGAAGTTCCGGTCCGGTCGGCGGGCAGGACCAGCAGCGGCACGTGCGTGGTGCACGCGCAGTCGCCGTTGGCGATCGTGGCCAGCCGCTGCACGTGCGTGCCGAGCAGCTCCCGGAACGCCTCGAGCTCCGCCGCGCACAGCTGAGGGAACTCCTCGGCGACGTGTGCCACGGGGCAGTGGTGCTGGCAGATCTGCACGCCCGCGCCCACCTTGCGGGTGGTGGCGGCGAACCCGGCGTCGGTGAACGCCTCGGCGATCTCCTCGGCCTTGGCCTCGGTTTGTTCGGTGGTGTGCTCACCGACCGGTTCGATCCCGGCCACGATAGTGCGTGCTCGTTTGCGGGCGAACTCGGTGATGGCCTGTTCGCCGCCGATCTCCCCGAGCTGCCGGATCGCGGCCCCCGCCAAATCGTCGTAGGCGTGGCCGAGGTCGCCTCGTCCGGCCGCGGTGAGCTGGTACTGCTTGGCCGGGCGGCCCCGGCCCTTCTGCTGCCAGGGCGCCGATCGAGTGGCTCGCGCTCGGCCGGAGTCGATCAAGGCGTCCAGATGCCTGCGCACGCCCGCCGGGGCGAGGCCGAGCCTGTTCCCGATGGCGGTGGCGGTGATCGGTCCTTCCTCCAGCAGCAGCTGGACGATGGCCGCTCGGGTATGCCCTTCGCCGCCGACCGCCGCGGGCGCAGCAACCGACCCGGCACCGGTCCGGCGACCAGTCCCTTCGTCGTTCCTCCGCAAACCCACGGTTTTCACAACATCAGTGTGGCGGAATTCGTTCCGGAAATCTAATAAGGGTGCCCTGAGTCAGCGGCGCGATCGACCTGCGGGGATTCCGGTCCGGCGGTGGTTAACGCCCCGATCATCCGGACAGGTGTCCACCGGCGCGGCGCTGGGCCCGAAGCCCGTCTTTCCCGTCTGACCTGCGCAGAGAAAACGCTGATCGAACCGGCCGGGGCGAGTTCGCGCGAACTCGGAACCGCCGCGACCGCCTCCGCCGCGTGATCGTCGCCACCGGACACCGGGTCGCGACGGTCCGCAGTGCGATTCGTCACAGCCGTTCAGCGCACGGCCACCAGTTTCATCGGCGTCTCCAGCAGCGCCTCCATCGAGTCCTCCCACGGGACCGTCGTGGTGGTGACCAGTGACGGATCGAAGCGACCGGCCGCCACGAGATCGAGGACCTCGGGAATGACCGGGCGCACGTGCGCGCGGCCGGTGTGGAAGGTGCAGCAGCGGGTGTACATGCCGAAGAGCGGCAGCGCGACGTCCTGCGCTTGGACGCTGACGCTCGTGCACCAGCCGTCGTACGCCGTCGCGTCGATCGCCCCGCGCAACGCTTTCGCCCCGCCCGCCGCCTCCACGACGATCGGGAACCGCCCCACCCGCGCGGCCCGGGGCCCTTCGATCGCCTCCGCGCCGAGCGACTTCGCGATGTCCAGTCGCCGACCGGAATCGTCGAGATAGACCACCCGGGCGGAGCCGAGGGCGACGGCGAGCCCGGCGGCGTACAGACCGATCGACGGAGCGGCGGGGCCGCCGATGACCAGCACTTCGGCGGCCGGATCGTCGGCCAGCCGCGGGCCCACCGAGCGATAGGCGTCCGGGATGTTGTCGCTCGCGCTGGCCACCGCGGCCGGGTCGACGCCGGAGGGCAGCCGCACCAGCATGGCGTCCGCGTGCGGCACCAGCGCCAGGTCGGCCCACAGCCCGCCCCAGTCCAGCCCGCCCATGGCGCCGAGGCCGAACGACGACAGCCGCGGATGGCTCACACAGTTCCCGGTCCGCCCGCGTGCGCACGCCCGGCACGCGCCGCAGGAGATCTGGAACGGCACCACGACCAGGTCGCCGACGGCGACGCCGCGCACCTCCGGCCCGATCTCGACGACTTCTGCCACTCCCTCGTGCCCGAACGGATACGGACCGAGCAGCGGGAAGGCTCCGCGCAGAACGGCCGGGTCGATGTCACAGGTGGCCAGCGCGACGGGCCGCACCAGCGCTTGACCGGGCCCGCTCAGCACGGGTTCGGGATGTTCTTCCCAGCGCATCGCGCCAGGGCCGGTCAGCATCAGACGCTTCATCGTCCGAGTGTCGCTAGAACGTTCTTTCTAGTCAAGCGTTCGATGCGGTATCGCCTTGCCGGGCAGGAGTGTCCGGAAATTTTCCGGGACGCGTGGCGGCGCCGGACTCGCCGGTGGCCGCCGCTCGGCGCGGCGCGGGCTCTGGACCGCCGATCCCCGCCGCCGCGAAGGTCGACCGGATCAACCGCTCCATCGACTTCGCGACCGTGCGCAGCGGGGCGTCCGTCTGCCGGATCCGGGCCAGGATCGTGGCGCCCTCATAGGCGGCGACCACCGTCGTGGCCAGCTCTGTCGCCTCCTCGCCGCCGAGCCCCAGTTCGGCGAGCAGTCCGGCGAAGGCCTGCTCCATCGCCTCGAAGGCGTGCACACAGGCCGAGCGCACCGCTTCGACGTCACTGCCACCGTCCAGCGCGGGCGTCCCGACCGGGCATCCGTCCGTCCACTCAGAGTCCGCGAGCTTGCCGACCATGAATTCGAACAGCGTGGCCAAGGTGGCGAACACATCGGTGGGCGCCTGCCGGATCATCCGGCCGGTCAGCACGCCGGTCCCGGTGATCGCCGCGACCGCGATCTCCTCCTTACCTCCCGGAAAGTGGTGGTAGATCGAGCCATACGGCAGTTCGGCCGCCTCGCTCAACGCCTTCAGACCGAACCCGTGATACCCGTGCCGCGCCAGCAGCCCGGACGCGGCCACCTCGATCCGCCGCCTGGACTCCGAAACCATCTGTCGATTGTGCCCCGCGAGCGGGGCAGGTCCGGTCGGAACGACCAGGGTCCGTTCGCGGCGCGGGATCGTCGCTCGAACCAGGCCGGGGGAATCCGGAACTCCCCGCGGTGCCGCGCATTCGGCAGGTGCCGACAACGCCTTGTCCCGAGGAGTGCCATTGATCGCGTGCGGTCCAGGCCTGGGGTAGGTCGTGCTCAGCAAGCGGTGGCCGCCGACAGAATCGAACTCACCGGTATGGCGGGGCGCTGGAGGAGGCTTTCGAGGTGGCCGGCGGTCGTGGCGAACTCCCCGCGGCGGGCGGCCCGGAACATGCCGAGGAGCATGGCGGCCCGCTCCTCGGGGACTCCGTGAGCGACCAGGGAAGCGGCCCATTCGGAGTCCTCGGCGACGACGCGGCGGATCGTTCGTCCGCTCTGTTCGGTGAGGATGGCGGCGATGTCGGCGAGGTCGAGGGCCTCCGGTGCGGTCAGCGGCGGGGTCGGTCCGTCGAACCGGCCCTCGTCGGCGAGGATGATCGCCGCCGCTTCGGCGAGGTCGGCATGGGCGGTCCAAGAGACGGGGCCATCGGCCGGTGCGATCAGTTCACCGGTGTCCAGCGCCGAGCCGAGCAAGAGCGGGACCGTGCCGGCGTAGAACCCGTTGCGCAGTGCGGTGAACGGTATGCCCGTCGCCGCCAGGTAGCGCTCGGTCGCGGCGTGATCCGGCATGGGCTCGAACACCGAATCCTCGGCGGCGGCCTGATGGCTGGTGTAGACGATGCGCCCGGCCCCGGCCGCTCGTGCGGCGTCGATCGCCGCGACGTGCGCGGCGACGGCCGCCTCCCCGGTCAGGTTCGCCGAGACGATCAGCACTTGGTTCGCGCCTTCGAATGCCTCGGCCAGGGACGACGGGTCGGTGAAGTCGCCGCGCCGCACCCGCACACCGCGGGCGGCCAACTCGCCCGCCCGGTCGATATCGCGGACGCTGACGCCGACCCGAGCGGCTGGTACCCGTTCCAGCAGCCGATCGACGATCTGAGAGCCGAGCAGTCCCGTGCCTCCGGTGACGATGATCATTCCGCGCTCCTTAACATTGATAATATCATTGTTAGCAACGCCGATATTAGCACCGATTAGGATGGCCGCATGGCAGAGTCGAGGTCGAGCAGCGCGAGCAGGCACGAGACCAGGGAGCGCATCGTCGAGGTGGCTGGGCGGCTGTTACGCGAACAGGGCCCGCACGCTGTCACCACCCGCGCGGTCGCGCACGCGGCGGGCATGCAGGCACCGACCATCTACCGGTTCTTCGACGACAAGGACGCGTTGCTCGATGCCGTCGCCGAGCACGTCTTCGCGACCTACGTGGCGGGCAAGGCCCGCGCAGACGAGCAGGGCGACCCGGTGGCCGATCTTCGCGCCGGATGGGACATGCACATCGACTTCGCCCTGACCAATCCGGCGGTCTTCTCGATGCTCACCGATCCGCACCGCGGGACCGCCTCACCCGCCGCGGCCGCCGGGCTGCGGGTGTTGCGCGCCCGGGTGCATCGCGTCGCGGCGGCAGGCCGGCTCCGGGTAGGCGAACGCCGCGCCGTCGAACTCGTCCACGCCGCCGGGACCGGGGCCGCCCTGGCCCTGTTGTCCGTCCCACCGCAAGACCGTGACCTCGGGCTTGCCGAGGCGATGTACGAGGCGGTGACCCACGCGATCCTGACCGACGTCCCACCACTTTCCGCGCGCGACGCCACCGCGGCCGCGCTACGAGCCGCCGCACCGGAACTGCCGATGCTCTCCGACGCCGAACGCGCCCTGCTGTCGGAATGGCTGGGACGAACCGATGAGAACCCCACCGGCGACACTCCCCGTCCCCGCTGACATCGGCCCGACAGACCGGGATGCGCGCACCAACTAGGCTGCGTTGCGTGGCGGTACTGGACGGCGCGCGGCGCAGGACACTGGCGGTCGGGCGCCGGGCACTCGGACTCGACGTGCCCGCCGCCGATCACACCATCGCGGTGCTGCACAGCGACGAGTCGGAGGTGCCCGGTCTCGACCGCAAGGAGCTGGCGCAGCTCGACCGGATCCGCCTGATGGGCGCGACGGGCACGGTGCTGATGGCGATCAGCGCGCTCGGCATCGGCGCGCAGCCGGTGCACCAGAACCCGACCTCCGGCGTCCGCGTGCTGGGCATCTTCGCCCGCGCCCATACCGGCTCGCTGGCCATGTGCATGACCGGCACCGTCGTGGTCGTGCTGGCCTGGCTGCTGCTGGGCCGATTCGCGATCGGCGGCATCGGCGGCTCCCCGATCCACCGGCTGACCCGCTCGCAGCTGGACCGCACGCTGTTGCTGTGGCTGATCCCGCTCAGCGTCGCTCCCCCGCTGTTCAGCAACGATGTCTACTCCTATCTGGCACAGAGCGAGATCGCCGCGCGCGGCATCGACCCGTATCAGGAAGGCCCGGTCGCGGGACTCGGGATCGACAACGTCCTCACCAACAACGTGCCGACCATCTGGCGCGACACCCCCGCGCCCTACGGTCCGCTGTTCCTCTGGATCGGCCGTGGCATCGCCGAACTCACCGGTGACAACATCATCGCGGGCGTGTGGGTGCACCGGATCCTCGCGCTCGGCGGCGTCGCGCTGATCGTCTGGGCGCTGCCCCGGCTCTCGGTGCGCTGCGGCGTCGCGCCGGTGAGCGCCCTGTGGCTCGGCGCGGCCAACCCGCTGGTGCTGTTCCATCTGGTCGGCGGCGTGCACAACGACGCGCTGATGCTCGGACTGATGCTGGCGGGCCTGGAATTCTGCCTGCGAGCCATCGAGGACACCCACCCGTTCGACGGGCGGGCCTACGCGTGGCTGATCAGCGGGGCGATCATCATCACGCTGTCGTCCACGATCAAGTTCACCTCGATCATCGTGCTCGGGTTCGTCGGGATGGCGCTGGCACGGCGCTGGGGCGCCTCGCTGCGCACCGTCGCCATCGCGGCGGCCATGCTCGGCGCGATCGCCATCGGCACAACGCTTTTCATCAGTTCGGTGAGCGGGCTCGGATTCGGCTGGATCTACACGCTGAACACCGCGAACGCGGTGCGCAGCTGGATGTCGCTGCCGACCGCACTCGGCATCATCACCGGATTCGGCGGTGTGCTGCTGGGACTCGGCGATCACACCACCGCACTGCTGAGCATCACCCGCCCGATCGCGGCGGTGGTCGCGGGCTTCTTCACCGTCCGGATGCTGGTCGCCACCGGGACCGGGCGGCTGCATGCGGTCGGCGCGCTGGGCGTGGCGCTCGGCGCGATCGTGCTGCTGTTCCCGGTGGTGCAGCCCTGGTATCTGCTGTGGGCGATCGTGCCGATGGCGGCCTGGGCGACCCGCCCGGTGTTCCGGGTTCCGGCGGTGGGGTTCTCGGCGATCGTGAGCGTCATCCTGATGCCGCGCGGCGCCGATCTGGAGGTGTTCCAGATCGTGGGCGCCGCGATCGCCACCGTGATCGTCGGGGTCCTGTTCATCGTGATCACGCGCAATTCGCTGCCCTGGCGTGGGCAGACGGGGGTGTCGGCTCCGTCACAGGTGCCCACCTCCTACGGTGTGACATCGTGACCGAGCGTGGCGAGGGAGCCATCTACACAGCATCACCGGGTGCGCCGAAACCGAGCGCCCGCGAGGCTGAGTCGTGACCACGACTTCCGGACCGGCCGTCAGCGTCGACGCCGTCGTCAAGCGGTACGGCGAGACCACGGCCGTGGACGGACTGACGTTCGAAGTCGAACCGGCACGGGTGCTGGCGCTGCTCGGCCCGAACGGCGCGGGCAAGACCACGACGGTGGAGATGTGCGAGGGATTCGCCACGCCGGACGCGGGCACGGTGCGCGTGCTCGGCCTCGACCCCGTCGCCGATTCCGAACGGCTGCGCCCCCGGATCGGCGTCATGCTGCAAGGCGGCGGCGCGTATCCCGGTGCGCGAGCGGGGGAAATGCTCGACTTGGTGGCCGCCTACTCCGCGGACCCGCTCGACCCGGATTGGCTGCTGCGCACGCTCGGCCTCCAGGACAACCGCCGCACCCCCTATCGCCGCCTCTCCGGCGGTCAGCAGCAGCGGCTCGCCCTCGCCTGCGCGCTGGTGGGCAAACCGGAGATCGTGTTCCTGGACGAACCGACCGCGGGCCTGGACGCCCAGGCCCGGCTGATCGTCTGGGAGTTGATCGACGCCCTGCGCCGCGACGGGGTGACCGTCGTGCTGACCACACACATGATGGACGAGGCCGAGCAACTCGCCGACCAGCTGGTGATCATCGACCACGGCCGCATCGTCGCCTCCGGCACCCCCGCCGAGGTCACCGCGCACGGAGCGGCGGGGCAGCTGCGGTTCAGCGCGCCGCCCAAACTGGACCTGGAACTGCTGGCGAACGCCCTGCCCGAAGGGTTCGCGCCCCGGGAGACCACCCCCGGCACCTATCTGGTGGAGGGCGAGATCAATCCGCAGGTGCTCGCGACCGTCACCGCGTGGTGCGCGCGAATGAACGTGCTGGCCACCGACATCCGGATCGATCAGCGCCGCCTCGAAGACGTTTTCCTCGAACTGACCGGACGGGACCTGCGCGGATGAGCGAGCACGACGCGACCGCCAACCGATTCACGCCGGGCACCTTCGCACCCGGCCCGCGCCCGAGCAGCCGCTCCGCGATGCTGCTGGCGCAGACCAGGCTCGAGCTGATCCTGTTGCTGCGCAACGGCGAACAACTCCTGCTGACCATGTTCATTCCGATCACCCTGCTGGTCGGCCTGAGCCTGCTGCCGTTCGGCGATCTCGGCGCGCACCGGGTGGACAAGATCGTGCCCGCGGTGATGATGGTGGCCGTCATGTCGACCGCGTTCACCGGTCAGGCCATCGCGGTCGGCTTCGACCGCCGCTACGGCGCGCTCAAGCGGCTCGGGGCGACGGCGCTGCCGCGCTGGGGCGTCATCGCGGGCAAGAGCGCGGCGGTGCTCATCGTGGTCGTGCTGCAAGCCGTCCTGCTCGGCCTCATCGGCTTCGCACTGGGCTGGCGACCGCAACCCGTCGGGCTGCTGCTGGGCGCGGCGGTGATCGCGCTCGGCACCGCGACCTTCGCGGCGATGGGCCTGCTGCTGGGCGGCACCCTGAAGGCCGAGGTCGTGCTCGCGCTGGCCAACATCCTGTGGTTCGTCATGCTCGGCGTCGCCAGCATCGTGTTCGCCGCCGACGACCTGCCCGCCGCGGTGAGCGTGCTCGCCCGGCTGGTGCCGTCCGGCGCGCTGGCCGAAGCGCTGGAAACCGCGATGGACACCGGTGTCGACTGGTTCGGGATCACCGTTCTCGCGGTATGGGGCGCGGTGTCGGGCGTTGCGGCCACCCGCCTGTTCCGCTTCCACTGAGTCTCAACGACGAAATGTAGTAGACCGGGTGAAGCCGCCGGATCCGGCCCGGCTACCATTTTCGACGTGCTGTATCGCGCGTTCTTGCGACTCGTCGACAAGCTGCCACTGCCCTCGCTGCGAGCGCAGCGCCTGATCGCGCTCGCGGTCGTCCTCTCGCAAGCGGGCATCTCGGTGACCGGCGCCGTCGTGCGGGTCACCGCGTCCGGTCTGGGCTGCCCGACCTGGCCGCAGTGCTTCCCCGGCAGCTTCACCCCCGTCGCGGTGTCGGAGGTTCCCGCGATCCATCAGGCGGTCGAGTTCTCCAACCGGCTGCTCACCTTCCTGGTCACGCTGTGCGCCGCGGCGGTCGTGCTGGCGGTGACCAGGGCGCGCCGCCGCCGCGAGGTGCTGGTGTACGCGTGGCTGATGCCCGGCGGCACCGTCGTGCAGGCGATCATCGGCGGCATCACCGTGCGCACCGGATTGCTGTGGTGGACGGTGGCGACCCACCTGCTCGCGTCCATGGTGATGGTGTGGCTCGCGATGGTGCTGTACGCGAAGATCGGAGAGCCCGACGACGGCATCGAGGCCGTGCGCGCGCCCGCGCCGCTGCGCTGGCTCACCGCGCTCGCCGGGGTCGCGCTCAGCGCCGTCCTGGTGGCGGGCACCCTGGTGACCGCCGCGGGTCCGCACGCGGGCGACAAGAGCATCGAGCGTCAGGTGGAGCGGTTGCAGGTCGAGATCGTCACCCTCGTGCATCTGCACTCGCAGCTGCTCGTCGGGTATCTCGCGCTGCTGGTCGGCCTGACGTTCGGCCTGTTCGCGGTCGGCATCGCACCGGCCGTGCGCACCCGGCTGTTCGTGCTGCTCGCCCTGGTGTGCTCGCAGGCGCTGGTCGGCGTCGTGCAGTACTTCACCGATGTCCCCGCGGCGCTGGTCGTCGTGCACGTGGGCGGGGCCGCGGCGTGCACCGCGGCCACCGCCGCACTGTGGGCCTCGTTGCGTACGCGCGAGCGGGTCACCGCCCCGAAGCCGGACCCCGCGACCCAGGCCGCCTGAGCGAGCCCCGCGCTTACGGCGGTCGTCCGGACCGCCGCCGGCGAACGAGCCGATAGGCAGGCGGTGAGCGGTGATTTCGCGACGCCGGGCGGTGATCCACGCTCGGCGGTAGCGTGATCGGTCGTGTCCACGCCTGAGCCGCGATTTGATACGCCGCAGCCCTTTCCCGATATCGAGCCCTATGCCCACGGGCTGCTCGACGTCGGAAACGGCCAGCGGATCTACTGGGAGACCAGCGGTAACCCGAATGGCAAACCCGCGCTGGTGGTGCACGGCGGCCCGGGCGGCGGTGGACGGCGGGGAGCGCGCAAGAGCTTCGACCCGGCGGCCTACCGGATCGTCCTGTTCGATCAACGCGGCTGCGGGGAGAGTCTGCCGCACGCCTCCGACCCCGCGGTCGACCTCGCGCACAACACCACGCATCACCTGATCGCGGACATGGAACGGCTGCGCGAGCACCTCGGGATCGACCAGTGGCTGCTCTACGGCGGGTCCTGGGGGGCGACGCTGATCCTCGCCTACGCGCAGCGCTTTCCCGAGCGAGTCGGCGGGATCGTGCTGGCCGGCGTCACCATGACCCGCCAAGAGGAGATCGACTGGCTCTACCGCGACGTCGCGCGGCTGCTGCCCGAGCAGTGGGAGACCTTCCGCACCGGCGTCCCGCTCGGCGACCGCTACGGCGATCTCGTCGAGGCCTACCGGCGGCTGGTGGAGAGTCCCGACGCCGCCACCCGCGAGTCGGCGGCGCGGCGGTGGTGCGCATGGGAGGACGCCGTGATCGCGCACGAAAACCTCGGCAGCTCCGGGCAGTACAGCGCGAAGCCGGACGCCGCGCGTATGGCTTTCGTCCGGATCTGCACGCATTACTTCGCCAACGCGGCCTGGTTGGAGGACGGGCAGTTGCTGCGCGACGTGCACCGGCTGACGGGCATTCCCGGCGTGCTGATCCACGGCCGACTCGACCTGAGTGCCCCGCTGTACACCGCCTGGCAGCTGGCCCAGGCATGGCCCGAGGCGGAATTGCGGGTCATCGACGACTCCGGGCACACCGGTAGCCCGGCCATGGGTGCGGCGATCCGGCGGGCGATCGCCCGGTTCGCGCGGTAGCCCCCGCGGGCAAGACCACGAGGTCCGTACCTTCGGCGAAGGTCTTAGGTCCTCTCCATCGGGGGCCACCGCCCCCGGCGCGGACGGTCGGCGGGCTGGGAATGTAAGAGTCGAACCCGCCGGAACCGTGATCGGAGCACAGATGCGCACACCAGTCGACCGACACTCGATCGTCGTCGGAATCGATGGCAGCCCCGCCGCCGTAGGCGCAGCGCGCTGGGCGGGAGCCATCGCGAATCGGCAGCATGCCCCGCTGGTGCTGCTCGGTGTCGTTCCCGCGCTCGACTTCCCCCTGACCACCTCGGTCTTGGCCGAGGTCGACCTGCGTCCCGAGCTGCGAGCGGCGGCGAAGAACAAGGTCCGAGAGGCATTCGAGGCCGTACGCGCCGAGCAGCCGGAGCTGGAGATCCGCCAGATCGTCGAAGAAGGCACGCCCGCACGCGAGCTGATCGAGCACAGCGCGGGCGCACGCATGGTCGTCGTCGCGGCGAAAGCGCAAGACCGGCTCTCCACGCTGCTGCTCGGATCCACCGCGCTCACGGTCGCCAACAAGGCGAACTGCCCGGTGACGGTGTGGCGCGGCCGGCTCGACCAGCCGCTGCCGGACGAGCGACCGGTTCTCGTCGGCGTCGACGGGAGCCCCGGTGGCGCCGCCGCGATCGGCGAGGCATATGAGCTGGCCTCCGCACTGGGCGTCGAAGTGGTCGCCTTACACGCGTGGAACGACCCGGACCTGCTGCAATGGACTCCGGTGCCCGACACATGGATCGCGCTGGCCCAGCAAGAGAAGGAACTACTGTCCGAGCGTTTAGCCGGATGGAGCGACAAATTCCCCGACGTCGCGGTCACCCAAGTGGTCGAGAAGGCCACGCCCGCACAGGCCCTGCTCGAACACGCCGAGAAAGCGCAGCTGGTGCTGACCGGCAGCCGCGGGCACAACCGTCTCACCGGACTCCTGCTCGGATCGACGAGTCAGAATCTGCTGCACAACGCGGCGAGCCCGGTGGTGATCTGCCGTGAGCGGTAGGACAGTGCGCAGCGACGGTCGCGTGTCCGCCCGGTTGCCTTCCGGCTCCCCTACCGACTTGGCGCCCCTCGGACCGGTCGCGGAGGTCTCGGGCTTGGCGATGGTGGTCGCCGCGCTCGCCGCCATGACGAGGATTCCGGCCTGGACAGCGGACTACGGCGTCTTGGTGGTCGCGGCCGCGATCCTCTATCTCGCCATAGCAGCCGGGCTGGTGCACTGGGGCGTCGAACATCAGGGCGAGTGTTCCCGCGATACCTGAGCGCGCCTCGTGCGCGACCGTGCTGGGCGTGTGCGTGGGTCAGCGCACGCCCGCCGCCGGTCGCCGGACCACCCGCTGAAGCGCGCGCAGGTCCGCGTCGAGCGTCCGGTACAGCCAATACACGGCGACGAAAGCCAGTCCGCCGACCGCGCACAAGCCCAGGACGGAATCGCGCACCAGTGGAAGTTCCTCGGGTTCGAGCAGGCTGAATCCGGCCAGCACCCCGACCAGCGGCACGGAGGCCGTGACCGCGAGATACACCGTGGTTCTGCGCCGCAGCGTGCGAATGTCACCGGAGTCGAGTGCGGTCGCGCGGCTGTAGCGCAGATAGACCGGATAGACGCAGCGGACGATGTAGAACGTCGACAGGAAGAACGTATAGGCGACGGAGATGATGCCCGCCATGAAAACGGTCATCGCCGCGTGGATCACCAGCCGCGCGGGAAGATCGGTGAGCCACAGGCACAGGAAGACTCCCGTCACGGTGGCCGAAACCCCGGTCTGGAAGGTGTTCAGCGCGCACATGTCACCCCAGAACAGCGTTCGCGACCGCACTCGCGCGAGCAGCGCGTCGTCGTAGCGTCTGCCATTGCGCAAGCCGCGGGGAACCGCGACCAGATCACGCGACATATACGCGTAGATGACGATCGACAGCGTCCCCGCGATGAGAACGAAAACGTAGACGCCCATGTTGAGCTGCGCATTGGTGGCATCGGACAGGCGCTCCCTGATCAGTTCTTGAACGTGCACCGCCATATAGACCGTGGCCAGTCCGACGCCGACCAGCGAGGACAGCCACAAGATCGGGGTGGGCCTGCGGGAAAGTCGTGCGCGCCAGCTGTCCGGGGGCGGATAGACCAGATCGCGTGCCCGCTGCTCCAGGCACAAGTCGAGCTGCTGAGCCAGTTCCGAACCGGACGAGTAGCGGTCCGCGCGGTCGGGCGACAGACAGGTCAGCAGGACCCGGCGCAGCGCCATGGGGCAATCCGGCGGCAGCTCCGACAGGAACGCAGGCTCCACGGGGCTGCGCCGCAGTTCGATCATGCGGGCCAGCGACGTCTGCGAATCACCCGCGGACGTTTCGTCCGCGAAGGGGCGGCGCCCGGTGAGCAGCTCCCACAGCATGACGGCCAGCGCGAAGATGTCACTGCGCGTGTCCAGTTCCCCCGCGGTCGCCGGGAGGCCGGGATGGCAGGCTTCGAGCTGTTCGGGCGACATGTACGCCAGCGATCCGCCGAAGTACGCCAGCGGACTGGTGCCCTTGACGCGTTTGCTGAAGCTGACGTTGAAGTCGGCCAGCTTCGGGCTTCCCTCGGCGCTCAGCAGCACGTTCGCGGGTTTGATGTCGCGATGCAGCACCCCTCGTTCGGACGCGTGCTGTAGGGCGTCCGCGAGTCGGCGGCCCAGCCAGGCGACGGTCTCCGGCCAGGTCAACGCGGCGATCCGCGCCCGAACGGCGGATTCGGTCGGCCGGACCTCGCCCTTGTCGGCGAGCACCTCGTCGATGGCGTCGAGCAGCAATTGCCCACCACGCTGCTGCGGCGGCGTCGCGCGCGCCAGGCGCAGCACGTCGAGCAGCGTCCCGCCGGGGAGGTACTGCATGTAGAGCAGCTTCAGCTCGTCGTCGGCGATGAGCCGCTGATCGAAGATGCGCACGATGTATTCGTGGTCCAGCTGGGCGAGGGTTTGCGGCTCGTTGCCGTGGTTGTGCGAGATCTTGACCGCGACCAGTCGCTGCATCGATTGCTGGCGAGCGAGATACACCTGGGCGAACGCGCCCACCCCGATCCGCATGAGGAGGTCGAAATCGTCGACTTGGTCGCCGACGTCGATGGCGTCGAGCGCGACCTGGGCACTCGGGCGAGCGATCATCGTGCTGCGGTAGTCGCTGGTGAGCCGGTCGAGTTCCGCGGCGGTGGCGGTGGCGGTCAGGTCGGTGGTGTCGCCGCCCCGCTCGCCGCGGCGCATGGCGTGGTATTCCTCGTAGACCAGATCGGCCGGGAAAGGACCATTGCGCAGTTCGGGGAACTCCGCGCGGTAGTCGATGAGCCGCTTGGGAAAGTGGTAGCGCAGCCAGCGGTACTCGAGGTCGACCTTGATCAGTTCGATCAAGATCGTGCGCCGCTCGGCTTGCTCGGCGGGTAGGTAAGCGGACAGGTCGGGCGGGGAGCCGGCCGCCCAGGCCTCCGAGAACTGCGCCACGACGGCGGCGAGCGCCGCGCGGGTTCGTTCGGCTGAATCGACCAGGTCGATCGGCTCACGCATCGGTAGCTCGGAATCAGCCAGGGTCATTCATACGGCGGCTACGCACGGTGCGTCCTGCCTCGTAGGTCTCCCACATCAGCTCCTCGAGTTGAAGGGCCCTGTTCAAGGGTATCGCCCAGCAAGGGCTGGGCGCTGCGTCTGCGCGAGATGCGGCGAACAGGTCATATTGCCGCCGATTCGCTCGCTTCAGATATCTCGCCCACCGCCACAGTTTCCCGATCAGGGCACCGGACGCTTCCGTAAGTCGGCAGCCCGGAAACCTCGGCGCTGTCCATCGCGCTCCCACGGACGGCGAACGATTCAGCCGACGGAGGCGTTCGGCCCGATCCATTGCTCGAACAACCGGTCCACCGCGCCGGTCGCGAGCCGGGTCGCCAGGTAGGCGTCCACCAGCGCCGCGAGGACCGGATCGTTCTTGCGCACCAGCAGCACCTTCCCGAACATGTCGAACGGCGCTTCGGGATGCAGCACTTGCAGGTCCGGGTGCTGACGCACGCGGTAGCGGCCCTCGACCGAATCGGTGACGAACACGTCGGCACGGCCCTGTTCGACTTCGCCGAAGATCGTCAGATTGTCCGGCCACAAGGTGAGCTGCGCCTCGGGGAAGTTCTTGCGCGCGAATTCCTCGTTCGTCCCACCGCGATTGGCGATCACGCGCACACGGGGACGGTTGATCTCCGCGATGGTCGAGTAGGCCGCGCCGTTCGCTCGTTGGGTGATCGGGGCCTTGCCGTCGGTCCCGTAGGGGATCGAGAAGTCGGCGAACGCGCGGCGCGACGGCAGGTCGGAGATGCCCCCGACCGCGAGATCGCAGTTCCGTTCGGCGAAGTCCGTCTTCAGGGTCGCCCAGGTCACGGGCACGAACTCGAGCGGGCGGCCGAGCAGTGCGGCGAACTCCCGTGCGAGGTCGACGTCCACACCCCGGTAACCGCCCGCGTCATCTCTGATCGAGTAGGGCGGGTAGTCGCCGGGCGTGCAGGCACGCAGCGCGTTCGAAGTCTCCGACGGCTGCGCGGCCGCCGGAATCGCCGCTGCGACAAGAGCTGTCCAACCGGCGACGAGCACCGTCCCGATGCGGCCGGGCAGCGTCACTCGACTACGCACCGATCACTTCTCGTTGCGCGCCTTGGGAAAGCGAGACTGCTTGGCGACCCAGCCCGCCATCTTGGCCCAGTGGCCCTTGCGGGGGGTGACGATCGAGCTGAGTTCGCGGTCCCATTCGTCCGCCTCGGTGAGGCCGTCGATGGTCTCGATCACTGCCTTGGCGGTGTCCAGATCCGGGACGACCCGGTCGCCGAGGACGCCGTCGGCGCCGACCAAGGTGACGCGCACGCCCGCGCGACCGATGGGCTGGAGCACGGCCGTGGCCGATCCGCCGTGGTCGGCGACGAACCCTTTGACGGACTCCACGAGGGCGCCCGGCAGCTTCGCCGGCACCGTGGCGGTTTCAGTACTCATGGCAGGCAGTTTACCGACCGGTAGGCCCCACGCCCGCCGCGCGGGTGTAGAACTAAAACACATGCGCGCCATTCAGGTTTCCGAACACGGTGGTCCCGAGGTCCTGAAGTACGTCGAGGTGCCCGATCCGCGGATCGGACCGGATCAGCTGCTGGTCGAGACGCGGGCGATCGGCGTCAACTTCATCGACACCTATATTCGCACCGGACGCTACCCCCAGGACGTTCCGTACATCCCGGGCGCGGAGGGCACCGGCGTCGTCGCCGAGGTCGGCTCGGACGTCACCGAGTTCGCGGTCGGCGACCGGGTGGCGTGGTCGGCCGCTCCGGGCAGCTACGCGCCCGAGGTCGCGGTGCCCGCGGCCGTCGCCATCCCGGTGCCCGACGGTGTCGACGCGCCGGTGGCCGCGTCGGCGCTGTTGCAGGGCATGACCGCGCACTATCTCATCGAGTCGATCTACCGGCCAGAGCCCGGCGAGACGGTGCTGGTGCACGCGGGCGCGGGCGGCGTCGGCCTGATCCTCACCCAACTGCTCACGGCACGCGGTGTGCGGGTGATCACGACGGTGTCCACCGACGAGAAGGAGACGCTCTCGCGCGCGGCGGGTGCCGCTGAGGTGCTGCGCTACGGCGACGACCTCGCCGAGCGGGTGCGCGCGCTCACCGACGGCGTGGGGGTGGCGGCGGCCTACGACGGCGTCGGTGCTGCCACCTTCGAGGCGAGCCTCGCCGCGTTGCGCGTGCGCGGCACGCTCGCCCTGTTCGGCGGCGCGAGCGGCCCGGTGCCACCGTTCGACCTGCAACGGCTCAGCACGGCCGGTTCCCTGTTCGTCACCCGGCCCACGCTGGCGCATTACACCCGCGACCGCGCCGAGCTCACCTGGCGCGCGGGGGACATCCTCGACGCCATCGCCAAGGGCACGCTGAACATCCGGATCGGCGCCACCTACCCGCTCGCCGACGCCGAACGAGCACACCGCGACCTGGAAGGCCGCAAGACCACCGGTTCCATCGTCCTGCTGCCGTGAGCCGCCGACGGTGGGCGACCCGACGAGTCGCCCACCGTCGCATCAGTAGTCGCGGCCGGTGAGACCTCGATAGATGAAGCGGGTCAGGCCTTCCACGGCCTGCTCGTCGGTCAGTTCGACGTTTCCTTCCTCGACCGCCGCCAGCAGGCTCTGGGTGAGTAGGAACATCATCGCCAGGCTGGCATCGGCGGTGCTCGGCAGCCGCAATCCCTGGTCGGCGAAGCCCGCAACGTGATCGGCGATGTCCGCGCGCTGCTGGATGCCGAAGCGCGCGACCATCCGCGCGAATTCCTCGTTGACCAGGGCGGCCTGATTCACCGCGCGCAGCACGGGCGCGTGCTCCCGCGCGAAGGTCCAGTACCCGGCGACGTGATAGCGCACCGCCTCCGGATCGCTGAAATCCGGGTTGTGATCCGGCCCCTCCGCGCGCTCGTCCCCCGCCGCGGCCAAGTCGTTCAACAGGGCCTGAAGCAGTTCTTCCTTGCTCGCGAAGTGGTTGTAGAACGACCCGGCCGCCCGCCCCGCGGTGGCCGTGATGTCGGTGATCTTGGTGTTCAGGTAGCCGCGCTCGGCGAACAAGCGCAACGCCGCGGCCTTCAACGCCTGCTCGGTTTCGGCCGACTTCTCCTTGCGACTCAGCGACACCCACCTCACCTCCTTGACAAGGCAACGTACCAAGAGTCAAACTGAATTCGCATTCAGTGAATTTTAATTCATCAGGAGTAGCTCATGGCACAGCTCGTTCTCGTCGCCGGCGCCGGACCCACCGGCCTCACCCTCGCCCTCGATCTCGCTCGCCGCGGCATCCCGGTTCGCATCGTCGACAAGGCGGCCACCTTCTTCGCGGGCTCGCGCGGCGACGGCATCCAGCCCCGCACGCTGGAAGTCTTCGACGATCTGGGGGTACTGGACGCCGTGCACGCGGCCGGGATGCCGACACCGGTGATGCGGGTGCACCTCGGCGGCGAGTTCGTCACCGAGCGCAGGATGAGCGAGCCGGTCGAGCCCACCCCGGCTGTCCCCTACCCCAACCCGTGGGTGCTCGGCCAATCGCAGACCGAGGCGATCCTGCGCGATCGGCTCGCCGAATTCGGCGTGCGCGTGGAACTGGGCACCGCACTGGCCGCCTTCGACCAGGACGACAGCGGCGTCACGGCGACGCTGGAACGCGACGGCGGGGGTGAGACCGTGCGCGCCGCGTACCTGGTGGGCGCCGACGGCGGCAAGAGCACCGTCCGCAAGGCGCTGGGTATCGCGTTCGAGGGCGAGACCGACGAGTCGCTGCGAATGCTGCTCGGCGACGTGCGCGCCGACGCGCTCGACCACGAATTCGGCTACTGGTTCGCCGCCGCCGACCAGCCGATGCAGGGCATCGCGTTGTCCCCGCTGCCCGGTGGGCGGCACTTCCAGTTCGCGGCGCCGCTCACCGCGGACGAGCAGCCGAGCCTGGAACTGCTGCAACGGTACGCCGACCGCTACTGCGGGCGCGACGACGTCACGCTGACCGACCTGACCTGGGCGACGGTCTGGCGGCCCAATGTCCGTCTCGCGCAACGATTCCGGGACGGCCGAGTCTTCCTCGCCGGGGACGCAGCGCACGCGCATCCGCCCACCGGCGGCCAAGGATTGAACACCGGCGTCCAGGACGCCTACAACCTCGGGTGGAAGCTGGCCGCGGCCTTGGCCGGTGACGACACCCTCCTGGACAGCTACGAGACCGAGCGCAGGACGGTCGCCGCCAGGGTGCTCGGACTGAGCTCCGAACTGCTGGACAAGCTGATCGACGGCGACGAGGACGCGATGCGGCGGGGGCCGGAGACCCAGCAGCTGGACATCAGCTACCGCGACCCGGCCGTGCGAGACCAGCTGGCGACCGGCGACCGGGCGCCGGACGCGCCGGTGAAGGACGACGCGGGGCGGCCGGTCCGGTTGTTCGACCTGTTCCGCGGGCCGCACGCGACGGTGCTGTCCTTCGGCACGCCACCTGCGGCCGAACCGGACGCCTATGCGGTGGTTCGCCCGGGGACACCGGTAGCCGGGCCGCACGTGGTGGATGTCGACGGGCACGCTTTCACGGCCTATGCCGCGGTCGAGGGCACCCGGGTGCTCGTCCGTCCGGACGGCTACATCGGCGCGATCAGCTGAAGAAGCTGCCGATGGTGTCCCAGCCGAGCACCGAGTCCACCGCGAGGCCGCAGAACACCACGGCCAGGTAATTGTTCGACTGGAGGAACAGCCGCAGCGGCTTCACCGATTCGCCGCGCCGCACGCCCGCGTACAGCTGGTGCGCCATGAGCAGGAACCACGCTCCGGCCACCAGCGCCACGGCCGTGTAGATCACGCCGGTGGCGGGCGCCAAGGCGAGGGTGGTGAGCACGGTCAGCCAGGTGTAGACGACGATCTGCTTGGTGACCGTCCGCTCGGTGGCGACCACCGGCAGCATGGGCACGCCCGCCGCGCGGTAGTCCTCCTTGTAACGCATGGCCAGCGCCCAGGTGTGCGGCGGCGTCCAGAAGAAGATGACGCCGAACAGCGCGAGGGCGGGCCAGCCGATGCCGCCGGTCACCGCCGACCAGCCCACGAGCGCGGGCATGCAGCCTGCCGCGCCGCCCCACACCACGTTCTGCGAGGTGCGGCGCTTGAGGCCCAGTGTGTAGACGAAGACGTAGAACAGGATCGTCGCGACGACGAGCAGGCCGCTGAGCAGGTTGGCCTGCCACCACAGCCAGGCGAAGGAGCCGAGGCCGAGCACGACGCCGAAGACGAAGGCGTTGCGGGTGGGCACCGCGTCCCTGGCCAGCGGCCGCTTGGCGGTGCGCTTCATGACCTTGTCGATGTCGGCGTCGGCGACACAGTTGAGCGTGTTCGCGCTCGCCGCGCCCATCCAGCCGCCGAACAGCGTCGCGAGGATCAGGCGGATGTCGACGGTGCCGCGATCGGCGAGCAGCATGGTCGGGATCGTGGCGACCAGCAGCAGCTCGATCACCCTTGGCTTGGTCAGCGCGATGTAGGCCAGCGCCCGTCGCATCAGCCGGGACGGTAGGCCGGAACCCGTGAACCGGTCGGCCAGCGCCGTCGCGGAGGAGCCGTGCGCACCATCGCCACCCGGCCGTTGCCCAATCCGCACTGTCTCTCCTCGCACGCTGTGCATCGCATCCGGCATGGACCAGCAGTGCGCTGGTTCCGGTGGTACGGACGAGCCCGCGCCGGACTTCCGTCCGCCCCGGCGCCCCTGCCGACCGGTGCGGCGCGACTACTACTACAAAGGATGGTAGACCCACGCCGCCCCCGCCCCTTTCCTCGCCCCCGCGCAACGGCGCCGGTGTGTGACGCGCCCTACCGCCGGTCCCGTACCGCACGGAGGGTCTTCGCCAGGGGCGGCGACCCGCCGGTAGGGCTCTTGTCCGAGGCTCCGGCCGCCCGGTCCTCGCGTCAGGTCCGCGTCGCTCGTGGTGCGGCCCGAATACCGTTCCCCGGCGCGGAAGAATTTCCGCACCCGGGGCAGGCGCGAGCGAACACACAGCGCGACAGCGGCCGCGAAACCAAGACAGGGTTAATGGTGTGCCGGTCACCGGGCACATCTAGGGTAGTTGGGTATACCCGGTGAGCATGCCGTAGCTGCCGCGCGATCATCGCCGTCAGAACCCACCCGCCGTCGACGAACCAATGTCAGGAGAACCTCGGTCGTGTCGATCACAGACGACATCCGCGCCCTCACTCAGCCGAACCACCCGGACGACTGGACGGATCTGGACACCAAGGCTGTCGACACCATCCGGGTCCTGGCCGCCGAGGCGGTGCAGAACGCCGGAAACGGCCATCCCGGCACCGCGATGAGCCTGGCGCCGCTGGCGTACACGCTCTACCAGCGCACCATGCGCATCGACCCGAGCGACCCGAGCTGGGTCGGCCGGGACCGGTTCGTGCTGTCCTGCGGTCATTCCAGCCTCACCCAGTACATCCAGCTCTACCTGGCGGGTTACGGCCTGGAGCTGGACGACCTGAAGAACCTGCGCAAGTGGGGCTCGCTCACCCCGGGCCACCCCGAGTTCCGGCACACCGACGGCGTCGAGATCACCACCGGCCCGCTCGGCCAGGGCCTGGCCTCGGCGGTCGGCATGGCGATGGCGGCCCGGCGCGAGCGCGGCCTGTTCGACCCGGACGCCGCGCCCGGCGCGAGCCCGTTCGATCACTTCGTCTACGTCGTCGCCTCCGACGGCGACCTGGAGGAGGGCGTCACCTCCGAGGCGTCGTCGCTGGCGGGCACCCAGCAGCTGGGCAACCTCGTCGTGGTCTACGACGACAACAAGATCTCCATCGAGGACGACACCACCATCGCCTTCACCGAGGACGTCGCGAAGCGTTACGAGGCCTACGGCTGGCACGTGCAGGTGGTCGAGGGCGGCGAGGACGTCGTCGCGATCGAGGCCGCCCTGGAGGCCGCCAAGGCCGAGACGGGCAAGCCCTCGATCATCGTGCTGCGCACCATCATCGGCTACCCCGCCCCCAGCAAGATGAACACCGGTACCGCGCACGGCGCGGCGCTGGGCGCCGACGAGGTGGCCGCCACCAAGAAGATCCTCGGTTTCGACCCGGACAAGAGCTTCGACGTGGATCCCGCGGTCATCGAGCACACCCGCAAGGTCGTCGAACGCGGGCGCGCGGCGCACGCGGAGTGGCAGAAGTCCTTCGACGCGTGGGCCGCGGCCAACCCGGAGAACAAGGCGCTGTTCGACCGCCTGATCGAGCGGCGGCTGCCGGACAACTGGATCGCGAATCTGCCCAGCTACGAACCGGATCCGAAGGGCATGGCCACCCGCAAGGCGTCCGGCAAGGTGCTCGCCGCGCTGGCGCCGGTGCTGCCCGAGCTGTGGGGCGGCTCGGCCGACCTGGCCGAGTCCAACAACACCACCATGCCCGACCAGCCCAGCTTCGGGCCGGAGTCGATCTCCACCGGCATGTGGAAGGCCGACCCGTACGGCCGGACCCTGCACTTCGGCGTCCGTGAGCACGCGATGGGCGCGATCCTCAACGGCATCGCGCTGCACGGCCCGACCCGTCCGTACGGCGGCACCTTCCTGGTGTTCAGCGACTACATGCGTCCGGCCGTCCGCCTGGCGGCGGTGATGCGGGTGCCCGCGATCTATGTCTGGACCCACGACTCCATCGGCCTCGGCGAGGACGGCCCGACGCACCAGCCGATCGAGCATCTCGCCGCGCTGCGCGCCATCCCGGGCCTGAACGTGGTCCGTCCGGGCGACGCCAACGAGACCACCTACGCCTGGCGCACCATCCTCGAACGCGACAGCAGCGAGCACCGGTCGCACTTCTCGGTGTCCGAGCCGCCGCACCAGGACGGCCCGTCCGGGCTGGCACTGACCCGCCAGGATCTGCCGATCCTGGAGGGCACCAGTTTCGAGGGTGTGTCGAAGGGCGGTTACGTGCTGGCCGAGGCGTCCACGGGCACACCGCAAGTGATCCTGATCGCCACCGGCTCGGAGCTGCAGCTCGCGGTCGCCGCCCGCACTACGCTGGAGGAGCAGGGCATCGCCACCCGCGTGGTGTCGATGCCGTGCGTGGAGTGGTTCGACGCGCAGGACAAGGCTTACCGGGACGAGGTGCTCCCGCCCGCGGTCGCCGCTCGCGTCGTCGTCGAAGCCGGTATCGCGATGCCGTGGCACCGGTTCGCCGGTGACGCGGGCGAGATCGTGTCGATCGAGCACTTCGGCGCCTCCGCCGACTACAAGACCCTGTTCCGCGAATTCGGCTTCACTCCGGAAGCCGTCGTTGCCGCCGCGCAGCGCACGCTCGAGAACGTGAAGGGATAAGCGCTCATGGCTCAGAACGAGAATCTCGCCGCTTTGTCGGCGGCGGGAGTGTCCGTATGGCTCGATGATCTGTCCAGGGACCGCATCCGGTCCGGCAACCTCGCCGAACTGATCGAGACCCGCTCGGTCGTCGGGGTCACCACCAACCCGACGATCTTCCAGGGTGCGCTCAGCCAGGGTCACGCCTACGACGGCCAGCTGAAAGAGCTTGCCGCGCAAGGCGCGGACGCCGACGCCGCGATCCGCACCATCACCACCGATGACGTCCGCGCGGCCTGCGACGTGTTCGCTCCGGTCTTCGAGGCCTCCGGTGGCGTGGACGGCCGGGTCTCCATCGAGGTCGACCCGCGCCTGGCGTTCGACGCCGACCGGACCGTCGCGCAGGCGGTCGAACTGTGGAAGATCGTCGACCGGCCCAACCTGTTCATCAAGATCCCCGCCACCGAGGAGGGCCTGCCCGCCATCACCGCGGTGATCGCGGAGGGCATCAGCGTGAACGTCACGCTGATCTTCTCGGTCCAGCGCTACCGCGCGGTGATGGGCGCCTACCTCGAGGGCGTGAAGAAGGCCAAGGTCGCCGGCCACGATCCGGCCAAGATCCATTCCGTCGCCTCGTTCTTCGTCTCCCGCGTGGACACCGAGATCGACAAGCGGCTGGAGGCGCTCGGCACCGAGGAGGCGCTCGCGCTGCGCGGCAAGGCGGGAATCGCCAACGCCGTCCTGGCCTACGCCGAGTACCAGGACGTCTTCGACGGTGGCAAGCACACCTCGACCTTCCTGACCCTGGCCGCCGCGGGCGCGAATCGGCAGCGTCCCCTGTGGGCCTCGACCGGCGTGAAGAACCCGGACTACCCCGACACGATGTACGTCACCGAGCTGGTGGCCTCGAACACGGTGAACACGCTGCCGGAGAAGACACTGCAGGCGGTCGCCGATCACGGCGTGATCAGCGGCGACACCGTGTCGGGCAAGGCGGAGGAGGCCAAGGGGGTCTTCGATCGGCTCGCCGCGGTCGGCGTCGATCTCGACGACGTGTTCGCGGTGCTCGAGCGCGAGGGCGTGGACAAGTTCGAGAAATCCTGGGAGGAGCTGCTTTCCGCCACCGCCGACGAGCTGAAGTCGGCGTCGACCGGGAACGGCTGATCGATGGCCGGGGCAGCGCCGACGGATCGGCCCGAGGCCGCCGAATGGCAGAACCCGCTGCGTGACAAACGGGACAAACGGCTGCCGCGCATCGCCGGACCGTGCAGCATGGTCATCTTCGGTGTCACGGGTGACCTGTCTCGGAAGAAGCTGATGCCGGCCATCTACGACCTGGCGAACCGGGGGCTGCTGCCCCCGGCCTTCGGCCTGGTCGGCTTCGCGCGTCGCGACTACGCCGACGAGGATTTCGCCCAGGTGGTTCTGGAGGCGGTGAAGGCGCACGCGCGCACCCCCTTCCGCCAGGAGGTCTGGGATCAGCTTTCGGAGGGCATCCGGTTCGTCCAGGGCAGCTTCGACGACAACGCGGCGTTCGACCGGCTCGCCGACACCTTGACCACGCTGGACAAGGAACGCGGCACCGGCGGCAATCACGCGTTCTACCTGTCCATCCCGCCGAACATGTTCCCGGTCGTGCTCGATCAGCTCTGCGCGCACGGCCTGGCGCAGACGACCGGGCCGGACGCGGCGCGCAAACCCTGGCGACGGGTGGTGATCGAGAAGCCGTTCGGGCACGACCTGCACAGCGCGCAGGAGCTCAACGCACTGGTCAACGGGGTTTTCCCCGAGGAGCGGGTGTTCCGCATCGACCATTACCTGGGCAAGGAGACGGTGCAGAACATCCTGGCACTGCGCTTCGCCAACCAGCTCTACGAGCCGATCTGGAACGCCAACTTCGTCGACCACGTGCAGATCACGATGGCCGAGGACATCGGCCTCGGCGGTCGCGCGGGCTACTACGACGGCATCGGCGCCGCGCGGGACGTGATCCAGAACCACCTGCTGCAATTGCTGGCGCTCACCGCCATGGAGGAGCCGATCAGCTTCGAGCCCAAGCAGTTGCAGGCCGAGAAGATCAAGGTGCTCTCCGCGACCAAGCTCGTCGAACCACTGGACGAGACCACCGCGCGCGGCCAGTACACCGAGGGGTGGCAGGGCAGCGAGCACGTGGTCGGCCTGGCGGAGGAGGAGGGCTTCGATCCGAATTCGAAGACCGAGACCTACGCCGCGATCAGGCTGCAGATCGACACCCGCCGCTGGGCGGGTGTCCCGTTCTTCCTGCGCACCGGAAAACGCCTCGGCCGCAGGGTCACCGAGATCGCGGTGATCTTCAAGCGGGCGCCGCACCTGCCGTTCGACCAGACCATGACCGAGGAACTCGGGCAGAACGCGCTGGTCATCCGGGTACAGCCGGACGAGGGCATCACCACCCGGTTCGGCTCGAAGGTGCCCGGCTCCAGCATGGAGGTGCGCGACGTCAACATGGACTTCACCTACGGCGAGGCGTTCACCGAATCCTCTCCCGAGGCCTACGAACGCCTGATCCTCGACGTGCTGCTCGGGGTGCCGTCGCTGTTCCCGGTGAACGCGGAGGTCGAATTGTCCTGGCGGATCCTGGATCCGGTGCTCGAGCACTGGGCCGCCGAAGGCAGGCCGGAGCCGTACGAGGCGGGCACCTGGGGTCCGCCCTCGGCCGACGAGATGATCGCCCGCACCGGGCGGGAATGGCGGCGCCCGTGATCGTCGACATGCCCGAGACCAAGACCGGCGAGGTCACCAAGCGCATCGTGCAATTGCGCGAGAGCAACGGCGTGATCACCGTGGGCCGCGTGCTCACCCTGGTGGTGTGCACGCTCGACAGCTCCGAGGCCGAGGACGCGATCGACGCGGCGAACGAGGCCAGCCGTGAGCATCCCTGTCGCGTCGTGGTGCTGGCGCGCGGTGACCGCGAGGCCGCAACCCGGCTGGACGCGCAGATCCGGGTGGGCGGCGACGCGGGCGCGGCCGAGGTCATCGTGCTGCGGCTGCAAGGCGAACTGGTCAACCACGAGAGCAGCGTCGTCACCCCGTTCCTGCTGCCGGACACGCCGGTGGTCGCCTGGTGGCCACGCGGAGCGCCGGAGTTCCCGTCCAAGGACTCGGTGGGCCGCCTGGCCGGCCGCCGCATCACCGACGCCACGTTCGCGCCCGATCCGCAGGCGGCGATCAAGAAGCGGCTGCAGTCCTACGCCAGCGGCGATACCGACCTGGCCTGGAGCCGGATCACCTACTGGCGTGCCCTGCTTGCCGCGGCCATGGACGAGCCGCCGTTCGAAACGGTGGATTCGGTGACGGTCTCCGGGCTGCGCGACGAACCCGCCCTGGACATCCTGGCCGGCTGGCTGGCCGCCCGGCTGGACTGCCCCGTGCGCCGCCGCACCGGCCCGCTGCAGGTGGAATTGCACCGCCCCACCGTCTCCATCGCGATCGAACGCCCGCAAACCGGCCGCACCGCGACGCTGACCCGCACCGGTGAGCCGGTGCAACGGATCGCCCTGGCGCGCAGGGAGACGCGCGACTGCCTCGCCGAAGACCTACGCAGGCTGGACGCCGACGAGACCTATGCGGAAGCGCTGGCCGGAATCGAGAAGGTGATCTATGAGTGAGCACACCGATTCGCCGTTCCCCAGCGACACCGTCGAGGTGCACCTCGACACCGAGTCGCTGGTGGCCGCCGCCGCGGCCCGCTTCGTCTCGGTCGTCGTCGCGGCACAGGCCGAGCGGGGTTCCGCGTCGGTCGTCCTGACCGGCGGCGGAACCGGCATCGCCCTGCTGGAGCTGGTGCGCAAGTCACCCGGCGACATCGACTGGTCCCGGGTCGAGGTGTTCTGGGGTGACGAGCGTTTCGTGCCGGCGAACGACGCGGAGCGCAACGACCTGCAAGCCCGGCAGGCGCTGCTCGACCACGTGCCGGTCGACCCGGCGCGGGTACATCCGGTGGCCGTCTCCGACGGCGAGTACCCCGACCCGGTGGAGGCGGCGGCCGAGTACTCCGCGACGGTGCACGCCTATCTCGCCGAACACGGCGCGTTCGATCTGCACCTGCTCGGCATGGGCGGCGAGGGCCACGTCAATTCGCTGTTCCCGCACACCGACGCGGTGCGGGAACAGCACGAGCTCGTCGTCGCCGTGACGAATTCGCCGAAGCCGCCGCCGGTGCGGGTGACGCTCACCCTGCCCGCGATCCGCCGCAGCCGCCACGTCGTGCTGGTAATCGGCGGCGCTGCCAAGGCGGAGGCGGTCGCCGCGGCCATCGGTGGCGCGGAACCGGTGGAGGTGCCCGCGGCAGGCGCGATCGGTCTGGACTCCACCACCTGGTTGCTCGATCAAGAGGCCGCGTCCGCACTGCGCTGAGCAGGCCACACCCCGGCCGTCGGCGTGGCCGCGTCCGCGCGGGCTGCCTCGCCCCGGAAGCCGGAGGGCCGTGGTTTGCTCCGGCCTTGCGGGGCGAGCGGTGTCACTGCTGCCGAGCCCGGCAGACCTCGTAAATTTGTCTGCCACTATGCCCATCAGCGGAAAGAACACCGCCTGATAACGCAGCCGAACGGCGAAGTTTACGAGATGATCGGTCGGTGACCGAGCAGGCAGTGGATCTGGACGAGCGGTGGCGCACCGCCGTCGCCGCACTCCGCCCGCGACCCGGCCGTCCGGCGGATCAGCCGGTCGCACCCGGCGTCGCGGTCACGGGCGCGGCGTGCCTGGAGTTGTTCGACGCGCAAGCGACGAGCAGGCATCTCGATCTCGCGGCCCGCCGCCTCGGCAGCGCCCGGCGCGGTTTCTACAGCATCGGATCGTCCGGTCACGAGGGCAACGCCGCCCTGGCCGCCGCTGCGCGGATCACCGACCCCGCCCTGCTGCACTACCGCTCGGGAGCGTTCTTCGTGCACCGGGCCCGGCGCGTGCCCGGGCTCGACCCGATCCGGGACGTGCTGCTCGGCGTGGTCGCCGCGGCGGCGGACCCGATTTCCGGTGGGCGGCACAAGGTATTCGGCAGCGCTGCCGCCCACGTCATCCCCCAGACCTCGACCATCGCGTCACATCTGCCCCGCGCGGTAGGTCTGGCGTTCGCGATCGATCGCGCGGCACGGCTCGGCGTCGCCGGTCCCTGGGCCGCCGACGCGGTGGTGCTGTGCAGTTTCGGCGACGCGTCGGCCAACCACTCCACCGCGGCCGGAGCGATCAATGCCGCGATTCATACGGCCGGGCAAGGGATTGCGATGCCGATCCTGTTCGTCTGTGAGGACAACGGCATCGGGATCAGCGTCCCCACTCCCCCGGATTGGGTCGAGCAGGCATACGGCCACCGCCCGGGTCTGGCCTACTTCCACGCGGACGGCTGCGCCGCACTCGACGCGCTGACCACCGCCGACGCTGCCGTCCGGTGGGTGCGGGCCGGCCGCGCGCCCGCGTTCTTGCATCTGCGGACGGTGCGGCTGCTCGGCCACGCCGGCTCGGACGTCGAAACCGCCTACCGCCGTCCCGCCGACATCGCCGCCGATCTCGCTCGCGATCCGGTCCTGGCGACCGCACGGCTGCTGGTCGAGTCCGGCGTCGCCACCCCCACCGACCTGCTCGACCGATACGCCGACCTGGGCCGCCGCGTCGCCGCGACCGCCGAGCTCGTCTCCACGGAACCGAAACTCGCCTCGGCGGCGGCCGTGACCGCCCCGATCGGCCCCTACCGTCCGGCACTCGTGCGCGCCGACGCACTCCGGCGCGACAGCCGCGGAAATGCGGAGTCCGGCCACGCGATCGCCGACATCGATACGCCGCATCGTCGCAACGGCGCCGCGCAGGGTGATCCGGTGACCCTGGCGCAGGCGATCAACGACACGCTCGCGAGCCTGCTGGCGCGCGACCGCGACGTGCTCGTCTTCGGGGAGGACGTCGGCCGCAAGGGTGGCGTATACGGCGTGACCAAGGGTTTGCGGCGGAGGTTCGGCGCCCGCCGCGTGTTCGACACCCTGCTGGACGAGCAGAGCGTCCTCGGGACCGCGCTGGGCTCGGCGCTGGCCGGATTCGTGCCGATCCCGGAGATCCAGTACCTGGCCTACCTGCACAACGCCGCCGATCAGATCCGCGGCGAAGCGGCCACGCTGTCCTTCTTCTCCGACGGCCGCTACCGGAATCCGATGGTGGTGCGGATCGCCGGATACGCCTACCAGAAGGGCTTCGGCGGCCATTTCCACAACGACAACTCGGTGGCCGCGCTGCGCGACATCCCCGGCGTCGTGCTCGCCTCCCCGTCCCGCGCAGACGACGCCGCGGCGATGCTGCGCACGTGCGTGTCTGCGGCCCGGGTGGACGGCAGAGTGTGCCTGTACCTCGAGCCCATCGCGCTGTATCACACCCGCGACCTGCACCAACCGGGCGATGACGGCTGGCTGGCCCGCCCGTCTCCTGACGAACACGTCGAGATCGGCCGCGCGCGGGTCTACGGCGACGGGGCCGACCTGACCCTGGTCGGCTTCGCCAACAGCGTGCCGATGAGCCTGCGCGCGGCACAGCGCTTGGCCCGGCTCGGGATCCGCGCACGCGTGCTCGATCTGCGCTGGCTCGCTCCCCTGCCGGTGCACGATCTGCTGCGGCACGCGCGCGCGACCGGGCGGGTCCTCGTCGCGGACGAGACGCGGCGCAGCGGCGGTGTGTCGGAGGCGGTGTGCGCCGCGCTGATCGACGCCGGTTTCATCGGCAGGCTCGCGCGCGTGACCAGCGAGGACAGTTTCGTGCCGCTGGGGCCGGCCGCCGCCACGGTGCTGCTCGACGAGGACCGCATCGAAGCCGCCGCCCTCCGGGTTCTCCGCGACGCGACCGGCGTGCAACCGCGGCACGCCGGGGCCCGGCATTCCCCGGAATTCGATTCGACCGGGGAATAGTGGAAATACAGTGAGGTGACGGTGACCAGCAGCGGAAAGGACTCGCGATGACCACGATGTCCATGCTCGGCGAGGTGCGGCCGGAGCACGAGCACACGACCGACGGCGATCTGGTGCTCCTGCACTACCTGCGGTCGTTCCACAAGCCCGTACTGGACGTGTGGTCGGCGGCCACCGAGCGCGGCCAGCTCGCCCGCTGGCTCGGGGCCGTCTCCGGCGGCAACGGCAACCTCACCATCGAGTTGTTCGACGGTCCGGTCCCCGGCCCGGTCGCGGTGCGGGTCGATCACTGCCAGGCGCCGCACGAATTGGTCGTGCACATCGACGGCTGCCTGCTCGAAGTCCGGATGACCCAGGTCGGCGTGGTCACCACCGTGGAACTGACCCGCCGCCACGTGTGTCCCGCCGACGCGGGCGCGATCGGCCCGCGCTGGCAGTACCTGCTCGACCGTCTCACCGCCTACCTCGATTTCCAACCGTTGCCCCGGTGGTCGGACTACCCGAAGCTGGCGGAGGAATACCGCTAGGTCACCGCGCCTCCCGGCGGGCAGTGTGCCTCCCGCCGGGCAGTGTTCAGTAGAAGAACCCGGCGATGCCCCAGCCGGGACGCGCCTGCGCCTCCCGGATCCACTCGACACAGGACTCGATCGCCGCGAGGACCTCGTGGTCGACCTCCTCACGCTGTGGCGGCGTGGTCGACTCCCACTGCACGAGCGCTTCGGCGCACTGCTCGGGCGTCCATTCGCCGTAGCCGGGCAATTCATCCGGCTGCGGCAGCGAAGGCGGCAGCGAGTGGTACATGAACGCGCGGACGCTCACCGCTTTGATGCCGAGTGTGGCCAGGCCGTCGTCGATGTGGTCGAGCCAGCGACCCCGGAACGCCGAGAAGTAGCGGTTGTCCACGAAGCGACCGTAGAACTGGCAGATCGTCTGGTAGGCGTAGCCGTACTGGAAACCGTAGGCCGGGTCGAACGGACCGCCGTCCACGACGGCGCGCACCGCCTCGTAACGGGTGGGCGCGCCGGCCGCGATCTCGTCGGCGAACCAGTCGTCGTCGTGGGTCAGCTGGGCTTTGAACCGGCCGCCGATCATCCGCCGGAGCTTGTCGTCCCGGGACCCGATGGCGCCCTTGACCCTGTCCAGTTCGACGACGTAGATGCTCAGGCTATAACTCATTCACCGAACATTAGCGGTGCCCACCGACAACGAACATCGCTGAGCCCGAAGGCGTTTCACCTCAGGCCGGAAGCCGGGCCGGATGCGCGGCCAAGTGGGCGAGATGAGCGGTGAGCAACGCGTTCACCTGCTCGGTCCGCTCCAGCTGTACGAGGTGGCCCGCGTCCCTGATCTCGGTGACCGCCCGCAGGTCGGCGACGTGCGCACGCAGCGTGGCCAGCGGGTCGCGGCCGCTGAAGCCTTCCATGTCGGGATCGCGGTCGCCGTACAGGAAGTAGGCGGGCACAGCGACTTTCGCGTCCGCGTACCCGGCGGTGAGTTCCCAGTTGCGGTCCAGGCTGCGATACCAGTTCAATCCGCCGGTGAACCCGGTGCGTTCGAAATCTCGGGCGAGCACGTCCAGCTCGTCCGCGCCGAGCCAGCTCCACGGCAGCGCGGGCGCCTCCGGCAGCACATCGAGATAGCCGGTGCCCTCGGCCGGGAAGCGCCAGGTGTCCAGGTAGTGGTAGTCGGCGCTGAGCGCGTAGTAGACGCGGGCCAGGAACTCCCGCGGACGCGCGCCGAGTTCCGCATCCGCTACGCCGGGAGTCTGGAAGTAGTGCAGGTGCAGGAAGTGCCGAGCCGCGGCCTTCGCCCACAGCTGTGACGGAGCACGCGGCGGACGCGGCGCGAACGGATTGTTCAAGACGATCACGCCGCGCACCCGCTCCGGCGCGCGCAATGCCAGTTCCCACACCAGCGCCGCACCGAAGTCCAAGCCGACGAACACCGCCTGCTCCGTGCCGATGTCGTCGAGCAGAGCGAGCAGATCACCGCAGACCGCGCGATTGGTGTACGCCTCCGGGTCGGCCGGGACGTCGGTACGACCGTAGCCGCGCAGGTCCGGCGCGAGAGCTCGATACCCGGCGGCGGCGACCGCGGGAAGCTGGCGGTGCCAGATGTACCAGGTGTGCGGAAAGCCGTGGCAGAAGACCACCGGCTGCCCGGTTCCCTGCTCGGCGACGTGCATACGAACCCCGTCGGTCGTCACGAACCGATGCGTCAGCTCCACTCGGGCCTCCAAAACCTAGAACACGTTATCGTTTCACGGTAATGTTCCGGTTTCGTGAGCGGAATACCCGAGAGGCTCGAAGGCAAGATCGCGGTGGTCACCGGCGCCAGCCGCGGCATCGGCAAAGGCATCGCGCTGGAACTCGGTGCGGCGGGTGCCACGGTGTTCGTCACCGGACGCTCGGCGGCGCAGGGACGACTACCCGGCACCGTACACGCCACGGCCGCGGAAATCGATGCCGCGGGCGGGGTCGGCATCCCATTCGTGTGCGACCACCGCGACGACGACGCGGTGGAGCGGCTGTTCGAGCTGATCCGCACCGAGCACGGCAGGCTGGACGTGCTGGTGAACAACGTCTACAACTCCCCCGCCGCGGCCCGATGGCTGGGCAAGCCGTTCTGGGAGGTGCCGCCCGCGGCGTGGGACGAGTCGTTCGATGTCGGCGTCCGGTCGCATTACGTGGCCAGCTATTTCGCCGCGCCGCTGCTGATCGAATCGGGCGGGCTGATCGCCAACATCTCCTCGCCGGGGGCGCGCAGGTACATGCACAACGCGGTGTACGGCGTCGCGAAATCCGCGCTGGACCGGCTCACCGCCGACATGGCGCACAACCTCGCGGGCACCGAGGTCACCGTGGTCTCGCTCTGGCCGGGCATCGTCGACACCGAACTGCTGCAACTGGTTCCGGCCGGCGCCGACGGCCGCAGGCTGGTCACGCTGCCCGGTGAGGGCACCTTCGACCTCGGCGATGCGCAGACGCCGCGCTTCACCGGCCGCGCCGTCGTCGCGCTCGCCACCGACGCGGGGCGTCGCTCCCGCACCGGGTTGCCCTGGCCGGTAGCCGATCTCGCCGAGTACTACGGGTTCACCGACATCGACGGGCGCATCCCGCGCGTCGACTGACGCCGTTCACAGCGCGCCGAGGAAACGCTGCACCGAGCGCGGCGGGACCGGCCTGGCCCGCCACGCCACGTACACGTACGAGGGCGGGGCGTCGGGGATGTCCCGATAGACGACGCCGGGATGTGGCGCCCTGGTGCGCGCGAGATCGGGTACGACACCGATACCGCGATCGGCCGCGACCAATTCGATCCATTCGTCGAAGTTCGTGCAGGTGATGACGGCGCGGTCCGAGTCGACCGGCTGCCAGGACGCCGCATCGGTGGTGCCGGACACGGTGTTGACCACCAGGGGCCGATCGGCCAGATCGGACCAGGACAGCTGGGGCGTGCTCGCCAGCGGCGAATGGGTGGACACCGCGAGCACCCGCCGTTCCGTCGCGATGATCCGCGACGCCAGGTGGCGCGGCAGCCGAGTCTCCTTGCGGTAGATGGCGATGTCGACCGTGCGCTCGCCGAGTGCGGCGAGCGGATCGTCCACGCGCCGCAGGGTGATCCGGCCACCGTCTTCTTCGTAACGGCGGCGGGTCGCGGCGAACCACGCGTCGGGCAGCAGCCACGAGAAGCCGATCTCCAGCGTGGCGCGCGAGCGCAGTTCCGCGGCGACGCCGTCGACATCGGCCAGGATGCGGCGGGCGTGGGCCAGGAGTTCGGCGCCCTCCGCGGTGAGCGCGAATCGCCGTGACGTGCGCTCCACCAACCGGCAGTCGACCAACCGCTCCAACTGCTGGATCGTCCTGGTCAACGCGGGTTGGCTCAGGTGCAGCCGGGTCGCGGCGCGGGTGTAGTTCGCCTCCTCGCACAACGCCAGGTACGCCCGCAGGTGCCGCAGCTCGATATCCATGCGTCGAGCGTATACATCGTGCGTGGAAAGCATTTCCCGCCCGCTGCCCCGGTCTCGTACGGTCGAGCGGTGACCACTGTTGTCCTCGCCGGGCCCCCGCGCCGCGGTCTCGCACCCGCGGTGGCGGCGGCATCCGGCCTGGCCGCCGCGATGGGCGTCGGACGCTTCGTCTACACCCCGTTGCTGCCGCTCATGGTCGACGCGCAGCGCATCACCGCGCACGACGGCGCCCTGATCGCGACCGCGAACTACGCCGGTTATCTGCTCGGCGCGCTGCTGCTGACCTGGCGGCCCGAACTCGGCCGCCGCACGACCTTCCTGGCGTCGGCAGGACTGTTGATCGCGAGCGAAGCGCTCATGGCGGCGCCGGGGCCGATCCTGCTGCTCGCTCTCGTGCGCTTGGTCGCGGGCGTCGCCAGTGCGGTGATCTTCGTTGCCTGCGCGAGTTTCGCGAGCCGACCCGGCAGCGGCAGGCAATCGGCGGGAATCGTCTTCGGGGGTATCGGATTCGGCATCGCGTGGACCGGCCTGCTGGTGCTGGCGTTGCGGCCGGTGGTCTCGTGGCAGGCTCTCTGGCTGATCTCCGCGGCGCTCACCGCGGCCCTTCTGATTCCCGTCCGGCGCCTCGACATCCGTCCGGGGCGGCGCGTGCCACGCGGAGCGGCACGGGTCCTGCGCGCTTGGCGTGCGCTGTTCGTCGCCTACTTCCTCGAAGGCCTCGGGTACATCGTGATCGGCACCTTCCTGGTGGCGGCGGTGAGCGCGGAGCGCGGGCCGGTGACCGGCTCGGCGATGTGGATCGTCGTCGGCGCGGCGGCGGCGGTCTCGACCGTGCTCTGGGCCGGGGCCGCGCGGCGCCGGCCTCCGGCGCTCCTCTTACCCGTCGCGCTGGGGGCGCAGTGTGTCTCGGCGATGCTCCCCGCCGTATCCGGTGCGATCTGGGCCGCGGTGACGGCCGCGGCGCTGTTCGGGGGGACGTTCGTCGGAATCGTCATGCTCGCGATGCGAGTCGGCGCCGAGTTGACCGACGGGGCCGCGGCGGCGCCGCTGACCGCGGGGTACGGGGCGGGACAGATCCTAGGGCCGGTGGCAGTGGCCCCGGTGCTCGGGACGTCCTATCCCGCCGCGTTCGTCATCGCCGCGTTCGTGCTCGGCGCGGCGACGCTCACGGCGGGCTCGGTGGCCGCCGGGATCAGGCGAACTTGATCTCGAGGCCGATGCCGAGAATGGCGATCAACCAGATGACGCCGGTGAAGATCGTGACGCGGTCGAGGTTCTTCTCCACGACGGTGGACCCGGACAGGCTGGACTGCACGCCGCCGCCGAACAAGCTGGACAGACCTCCACCCTTGGCGCGGTGCAGCAGCACCAGCAGCACCAGCAGCACGCTGGTGATGATCAGGAGGATATCCAGGAACATCCGCATGCCGGACAGTGTATGCGGTCGGGGCGACCGCACCGAATCAGGCACTCGGCAGCCGCGCGCAGGGCACCGCCCTAGCGCCGGTCGACCGCCACGAGGTGGGTGACCTGCTCCCCCTCGACGGCGCCGAACTTCGCGACTGCCTCTTCCCGCAGCTGATCCTGCGCGGTGAGCCGGACCTGATGCTGGTGCATGTGCTCGGCCCAGGACCGCACGACGAACGCCTCGACATAGCGGTCGATCACCCCGACGTCGCGATACAGGCGCCATTCCATCGCGCCGGTGCGCTGCCGGGACCGGCCGACGAAGGCCATGGCGGCGAGGAATTCCTCGACGTCTTCCGGCGGCACGTCGTAGCTGCGCAGGATCAGCACCGGACCGTCGTCGGGATCGGGTTCCACCGCCAGTTGCGGCTCCGGCCAGAACGCCGAGGGCGTCAGGTCGAGCACCTCGGGATCGTTCCGGATGGGCAGCCACACCGTGCTCACCGCGCAGAACGCGAGCAGCGCCGTGGCCCACAGCAGCGCGGGCACCGAGCCGATCGCACCGGCGACCAGCCCCCAGACCAGCGAGCCGATCGCCTGGCCGCCCATGAACACCAGCAGATACACCGATAATCCGCGCGCACGCACCCAGGCGGGCAGCAGCAGCTGCATGGTCGAGTTCATCGTGGACATCGCCAGCAGCCAAGCCAGTCCCGCGAAGACCAGCAGCACCAATACCACCGGCACCACGCGCAGCAGCGCGGTGCCCGCCGTCGCCGACCCGAACAGGATCGCGGCGATGGTGAGCCGCTGCGTCGGGGTGAGCCATGCCCGCAACCGGGACAGCATCGCCGCGCCGAGCACCGCGCCGACGCCGAGCGCCCCGAGCATCAGGCCGTACCCGGACGACGACAGCGCGAGCCGGTCGCGCGCGATCACCGGCAGCAGCGCCCAGACCGCGCTCGCGGGTGCGATGAACAGGATCGACCGCAGCAGTACCCGGCGGATCGCGGGCGCCGCGCGGATGAACCGGGTGCCCGCCTGCAACGCCGCCAGCGGGCGCTCGGTGGGCAGGCGACGATCGATCGCCGGCCTGCGCCAGACCGTCAGGACGGCGACGATCCCGACGAACGACACGGCGTTCAGCGCGAACACCAGCGTCGGCCCGGACAACGAGACCAGCGCGCCGGCCAGCGCGGGACCGACCGCCCTGCCGATGTTGATGTTCATGCTGCCCAGCGCGGAGGCCGCCGGAATCTGCTCGCGCGAGACCAGTTCGGGCTGGATCGCCTGCCAGGCCGGCGCGGTCAGCGCCTGCCCGCAACCGAGCAGGAACAACAAGGTGAGCAGCACGCCGGGGGTGGTGTGACCCGTCGCCGTCGACACGGCGAGCAGCGCGGCCAGCGCCGCCATCGCGGACTGGGCGCCGAGCAGCAGCCTGCGCCGGTCCACGAGGTCGGCGATCACCCCGGACGGGATGGCCAGCAGCATCACCGGCAGCGTGATGGCGGTCTGCACGAACGACACCAGCGCCGCCGCGTTGGGCTGGTCGACCATGATCCACTGCGCGCCGACGGTCTGCATCCAGGTGCCGAGATTCGACACCAGCTGCGCCACCCACAGCGCGCGGTACACCGGTGAACGCAGCGGCGCCCAAGTGGAAATCGGGGTCGTCGCGGCTGTCGTCACTCGCCGAAGCTTAGTCGCGGCGGTGCCCCCGCTCCGATGCCGCGTCCGGCCCCCGGACCGCAGGACGCGCCGCTGTCGCGGCCAGCAGCAACGCCACGATCAGCAGCGCGGCTCCCGCCAGGCCCGCCGCCGTGAGGCGTTCGCCGAGGATCACCGCCGCAAGCGCCGCTCCCGTGAGCGGTTCCAGCAGGGCCAGTACCGCGGCGATACCCGGACCGGCGTCCGAGAGGCCGCGGAAGTACAACGTGTAGGCGACCGCGGTGGGCGCGAGCCCCAGCACCAGGACCAGCGCGATGCTGCCGGGCGTCGGGACGAACGCCAGCCCGCTCGTGGCCGCGAGTGGCGCCAGCAGCAGCGCACCTCCGGTGAACCCGAGGCCGGTGGTGGTCATCGCGTCGAGCCCGGGCACCGGCACGGCGTTGAGGACGGTGACCGTCGCGAACGCCGCGGCGGCCACCGCCGCGAACGCCGCGCCCACCAGCAACCCGCGCGCGTCGCCGGCACCGCCCGGCACCCCGACCAGCAAGACCAGTCCGCCCACCGCGATGCCGATCGTCGCCGCGCGGCGGCGGTCCACCGCGCGTCGTCCGGTGACATGCTCCAACCCGGCGACGACCACCGGCGACATACCGATCGTGATCAGCGTCGCGAGGCTGACCGAGGATGCGGCGACCGCGCCGAAGTAGGCCGCCTGGAAGGCCGCCGCGAGCACGGCGACCGCGCCGATCCGGCGCCAAGCCCGCGGGTCTCGCGGCCACGGCCGCCGCGTGCCGGCGAGCAGAGCCACCAGGAGCACCCCGCCGACGGCGAGCCGGCAGGTGGCCACCGAGACGGGCGACAATCCGGTGGCCCGGTGCACCAACGTGCCGAGCAGACCGCCGGTGCCCCACAGGAGGCCGGCGCCGACGAGGTAGACCAGCCCGGGACGGGCGGCAGTGGACACAGTGGAAGACATGAGAGATCGCGCTCCTGCGACAAGAGGGATGGGGTCGCGGAAGCGAGGTGCGCAGTGCTGCCGAAAGAAGCGCGACCACCCGTTGGGCGGCGCGCTGGATGCCTACACCTCGCTCAGGGAGCGGGCGGCGGAGTGATCGGGAAGCACCGGTGCACCGCACAGATACTAATACGGGGCCGAGTGAGTCATCCCATGAGTCTTGGTTACGGCGCCCGGCGAGTTCACCGGCAGGCCGTGCCGACCGACGCGACCTCGGTGGCGCGGCCGGTCGTCGGTAACATCGCCGCATGGCGGCACTCTTCGCGCGATCAGGACCGCTCGTCTTGCTCGCCCTCTGCACGGTGGCGGCGTGTTCGAGCGGTGAGCCCGGCCGCGGCGCCGACGAGCCGACGCCGGTGGGCCGCACATTTCTTTCCACCGGTGTCGAAGGCACCCCGATTCCCGGCGGCGGGCCGCTGACCATCAGCTTCACCGAGGGCCGGGTAGCGGCCGACGCGGGATGCAACAAGTTCACCGGCGCGGCCACCCTGGACGATCAGGTGCTGCACGTCTCCGGTCTGGCCACCACCCTGATGGCCTGCGAGGATGATCGGCGCGGCGCCGACGAGTGGCTCAGCGGCCTGCTGAACTCGCAGCCCACCTGGCGGCTGGACGACTCGCGGCTCACCCTGCGCAGCCCCGACCGCACGGTGAGCCTGATCGACAAGAAGGTCGCCCAGCCGGACAAACCGATCGTGGGCACGCCTTGGCTGGTCACCGCGCTCATCACGGATAACAGCCAGATCCGCTCGCGTGCCCTCGACGAGGCGCAGCCGACGCTCACCATCGCCGCGGACGACAGCGTCTCCGGCGGCGCCGGGTGCAATCGCATGACCGGCAGCGCCCAGGTGTCCGGCACCCGGATCACCTTCCGGATCGCCACCACGAAGATGCTGTGCTCGCCGGAGGTGATGGAGGTCGAGCAAGCCGTGTTGAGAACCCTGGACGGCACGGCGACCGCCACGGTGGACGCCGACACGCTGACCCTGCGCAACGACAACGGCGCGGGTCTGGTCCTGCACGCGCAGTGACGCTCGCTACTTCTGCCGGGTGAGCACGACGCGGTCGGCGACCAGCTCCGCCGCTCCGGGCGGCGTGAAGTAGATCTCCATGAGCACCCGGTCGGCCGACTCCAGCCGGATCACCGTGCGCATCGGGATCGTCTTGCCCGCGAACTGCGCGCCGAGCACCCCCGGATCGGTGAATTCACCGGCCATCACGATGTCGGGGTCACCGCCGCTCCCCTTGGCGCCCTTGTAGCTCATGGTCATCGGCGTGACACTGTCGACGGTCGTCCATTCGTAGCGATTGTCGGTCGGTCCGAATCCGAGGAGCCCGAGCCGGTAGTACGCGCCGCTGCCGTGGACGTCCTCGGCTTCCTCCCGCAGGAAGTTGCTGCCGGTCTCGGTGATCCATTCCCAGCGCGAGACGATCTCCCGCCGCACCGGGTTGTCCGCCGTGCCACCCGCGACGAAGGTAGATTTGTCGCCCTTCCACGTCCCGACGAGCTGGTTCAGTCTGCGATGCCCCGCGTCCTGCCGCTCTGGATCGACCGCCGCCGCAACGGTGCTCGATGCCGCGTCGTGTCCGGCGTGTTCGTGGGACGAGTCGTCGGAACAACCGGCAAGAGCTGCCAGCGCGAGCAGCGCGACCGGAAGGGCGGTGTACATCTTGCGGAGAGTCACGAAAATCCTTGCGGTGCTGGGGGATCGAGCTGCGACATCATCGCACGATTCCCGCTCGCGCGGCATCCGTGATCGCTCTCGGCGTATACGGCACAGCCCGGTATCGCGGGAAGCGATACCGGGCTGTCGCGCGTCGGACCCGGGTCAGGGCAGGGGGCCGCCCGCGGCGATCGCGGAGAGGGTGGCGAATTCGTCACCCTTGAGCGAAGCGCCGCCCACCAATGCGCCGTCGATGTCGCTCTGCGCGACCAGTTCTCCGACGTTCTTGGCGTTCACCGATCCGCCGTAGAGCACGCGCACCTCTGCCGCGACTTCCGGCGAGGCGAGCTTCTCCAGCTCCCCGCGAATCGCGCCGCAGACCTCTTGCGCGTCGGCGGGGGTGGCGACCTTGCCGGTGCCGATCGCCCAC
Organism: Nocardia sp. NPDC047648; assembly: GCF_040642815.1. Taxonomy (NCBI): domain Bacteria; kingdom Bacillati; phylum Actinomycetota; class Actinomycetes; order Mycobacteriales; family Nocardiaceae; genus Nocardia; species Nocardia sp. NPDC047648. Next base: position 745,503 of record NZ_JBEYSX010000001.1, read on the forward strand.
ACCGGCTCGTAGGCGATGACGATCTTCGAGATCTCCTCCGCCGACAGGCCTTTCAGCGATCCGCGCAGTTGCTCGAGGTTGTACTCGACGTGCGTTCCCGCCTCGCGGACGTTCAAGCCTTCGCCGATGCACACGATCGGGGTGATCCCGTGCTTCAACGCCTGCTTGGCCTTGGCCAGCACGGTGGCGTCGTCCTCGTTGTGGTACTGCCGCCGCTCGGAGTGCCCGACCACGACGAAGGTGCAGCCCAGCTTGGCGAGCATGCTCGCGCTGATCTCACCGGTGTAGGCGCCCGCCTCGTGCACCGAGACGTCCTGGCCGCCGTAGGTGAGCAGGAGTTTGTCGCCTTCGACCAGCGTCTGCACGCTGCGCAGGTCGACGAACGGCGGGATCACCGCGACGTCCACCTTGTCGAAGTACTTCTCCGGCAGTGCGAACGCGATCTTCTGCACCAGGGCGATGGCCTCGAGGTGATTGAGGTTCATCTTCCAGTTGCCCGCGATGAGCGGTTTGCGTGCCATGCTCAGTCCTCCAACACCGCGATGCCGGGGAGCTCTTTGCCCTCCAGGTACTCCAGCGACGCGCCGCCACCGGTGGAGATGTGCGAGAAGCCGTCCTCCGGCAGGCCGAGCGCCCGCACGGCCGCGGCCGAATCGCCGCCGCCGACCACGGTGAACGCGCCCTTGCCGGTGGCGGTCACGATCGCCTCGGCGACCCCGCGGGTGCCCGCGGCGAACTTCTCGAACTCGAACACGCCCATCGGCCCGTTCCAGAAGACGGTCCGCGCCTCGGTCAGCAGGACCGCGAAGCGGTGCACCGAGTCCGGGCCCACGTCCAGGCCCAGCCAGCCGTCCGGGATCTCGTGCGCCGGTACCACCTTCGACTCCGCGTCGGCGGCGAACTTGTCGGCCACCACGATGTCGCGCGGCAGGTGGATGACGTCGGCGTACTGCTCGAGCAGCTGCTTGCAGGTGTCCACCATCTCCTCCTGCAGCAGCGAGTCGCCCACCGAAAGGCCCTGTGCGGCAAGGAAGGTGAAGCACATGCCGCCGCCGATCACCAGGGTGTCGACCTTCGGCGCGAGCGCCTCGATGACCGCCAGCTTGTCGGAGACCTTGGAACCGCCGAGCACCACCGCGTACGGCCGGTCCGGGTTCTCGGTCAGCTTGGCCAGCACCTCGACCTCGGCCGCGACCAGCGTGCCCGCGTAGTGCGGCAGCAGTTCGGCGACGTCGTACACCGACGCCTGCTTGCGGTGCACCACGCCGAAACCGTCGGAGACGAACGCGCCGTCGTCGCCGACCAGCTCGACCAGCGCCGCGGCCAGCTTGGCCCGGTCGGCGTCGTCCTTGCTGGTCTCGCGCGCGTCGAACCGGATGTTCTCCAGCAGCAGCACGTCGCCGTCGGTGAGGCCCTCCGACCGCGCGAGCGCGTCCTGGCCCACCACGTCACCGGCGAGCTGGACATTGCGGCCCAATTCCTCGGCGAGGCGGGCGGCCACCGGCGCCAGCGAGAGCTTCGGGTCCGGTTCGCCCTTCGGGCGGCCGAGGTGCGCGGTGACGACGACCTTGGCGCCCGCCTCGGCGAGTGCCTTGATGGTCGGCGCCGAGGCGATGATGCGGCCGGGGTCGGTGATCTGTCCCTGGTCGTCGAGGGGGACGTTCAGGTCGGAGCGCACCAGCACGCCCCGGCCCTCGACGCCCTCGCCGAGCAGATCCGCGAGTGTCTTGACAGCCATGCGCGTCAGAGCGACTTACCGACGAGGCCGATGAGATCGGCGAGACGGTTCGAGTAGCCCCACTCGTTGTCGTACCAGGACACGACCTTGACCTGGTTGTCGATCACCTTGGTCAGCGGCGCGTCGTAGATCGACGAGGCCGGGTCGGTGACGATGTCGCTGGAGACGATCGGGTCGGTGTTGTACTTCAGGATGCCCTTCAGCGGGCCTTCCGCGGCGGCCTTGTAGGCGGCGTTGATCTCCTCGATCGAGGCCGACTTGCGCAGCGTCGCGGTCAGGTCGGTGACCGAGCCCGTCGGGACCGGTACGCGCAGCGCGTAGCCGTCCAGCTTGCCCTGCAGCTCGGGCAGCACCAGGCCGATGGCCTTCGCGGCGCCGGTGCCGGTGGGCACGATGTTCAGCGCGGCGGCGCGGGCGCGACGCAGGTCGCTGTGCGGGCCGTCCTGCAGGTTCTGGTCCTGGGTGTAGGCATGGATGGTGGTCATCAGGCCGTGCTCGATGCCGAACTCGTCGTTGAGCACCTTGGCCAGCGGGCCCAGGCAGTTGGTGGTGCAGGACGCGTTGGAGATGATGTTCTGGCTGCCGTCGTACTTGTCGTCGTTGACGCCCATGACGATGGTGATGTCCTCGCCCTTGGCCGGGGCGGAGATGATGACCTTCTTGGCACCCGCGGCGAGGTGGCCCTTGGCCTTGGTGGCATCGGTGAAGATGCCGGTGGACTCGACCACCACGTCGACACCCAGGTCACCCCAGGGCAGCGCGGCGGGGCCTTCCTTGATCGCCAGCGCCTTGATCCGCTGGTCGCCCACCACGATGGTGTCGTCGCCGTCGAGCGAGACGTCCTGGGGCAGACGGCCCAGGATCGAGTCGTACTTGAGCAGGGTCGCGAGGGTCGCGTTGTCGGTGAGGTCGTTGACCGCGACGATCTCGATGTCGGTGGTGCCGAGCGCCTTCTGCGCCTCCACCGCCCGGAAGAAGTTACGTCCGATACGACCGAAGCCGTTGATGCCTACCCGGACAGTCACGTTATCGCTCCTCAACTTTCCAGCGGATCATTCCGATGCCCACTCACACTAACGTCCTGCGGCGACCTCGCCGACACGCACCTGGCATTCGCCAGGACGGGATGCCTGGTCAGACGCCCGACCAACACGGTTTCCGCAGTCGAAACGCCGCGATCCCCGCGACCGGCCCGGTCGCGGGGATCGCGTCGAACGTCCGGAGCGCGGGCTCAGGCTTCGTCGAGCAGTTCGGCCGTGACGGCCGATTCGGTGTCCGGAACGCCCAGTTCCTTGGCGCGCCGGTCGGCCATCGACAGCAGCCGCCGGATGCGGCCCGCGACAGCGTCTTTCGTCATCGGCGGGTCGGCGAGCTGGCCGAGTTCCTCCAGTGACGCCTGCCGGTGCTGCACGCGCAGCCGGCCCGCGGCGGCGAGATGGTCGGGCACGTCGTCACTGAGGATCTCCAGCGCGCGCTCCACCCGCGCCGCCGCGGCGACCGCGGCGCGCGCCGAGCGGCGCAGATTGGCGTCGTCGAAATTGGCCAGGCGATTCGCGGTCGCGCGCACTTCGCGGCGCAGCCTGCGTTCCTCCCAGACCATCCGGGTGCCGTGCGCGCCCATCCTGGTCAGCAGCGCGCCGATCGCCTCACCGTCGCGCACCACCACGCGGTCGGTGCCGCGCACTTCGCGGGCCTTGGCCGTGATGCCGAGCCGCCGGGCCGCGCCGACCAGCGCCAGCGCCGCCTCGGGTCCGGGGCAGCTGACCTCGAGCGCCGAGGAGCGGCCGGGTTCGGTGAGCGAGCCGTGCGCGAGAAACGCGCCGCGCCAAGCGGCTTCGGCATCGGCGATGCTGCCGCCGACCACCTGCGCGGGCAGGCCGCGCACCGGACGGCCGCGCACGTCGAGCAGACCGGTCTGCCGAGCCAGCGCCTCGCCCTCCTTGGAGACGCGCACCACGTACCGGGAGGTTTTGCGCAGTCCGCCCGCACCGAGCACGTGCACGTCGGAGCCGTAACCGTAGAGTTCGAAGATCTCCCGGCGCAGCCTGCGCGCGATGGACCCCATGTCCACCTCGGCCTCGACGATCACCCGGCCGGCGACGATGTGCAGGCCGCCCGCGAAACGCAGCAGAGCGGACAGCTCCGCCTTGCGGGAACTCACCTGCGACACCGTGAGCCTGCTCAGCTCGTCTTTCACATCGGCTGTCATCGCCACGGGACGCGCTCCTTTCCACCCAACCCGGAACGCACATCCTGGCCCATGTGCCGTCCCTCGACTCGAAGCCCTGCCATTTGCGGCCGAGGTTGCCGGATCAGTTGATCCAGTGCGGCGGCAAGCTTTCCGGGGTGATGCCGGTCCGTTCCCGCTTCGGCGACATCGGAGAACGTTACTCGTGCCCGCAACTGTTCGGCAGCCCTGGCCACATGTTCCCGTTCACGACCCTCCGGCACCGACCCGGAGTCGACCAGCACCTCATCGACGACGAATTCCGGTGCGTGCTGGGACAATACATGCAAATGCCGCTCCGCGGAGAACCCGGCGGTCTCCCCCGGCTCCGCGGCGAGATTGAGCACGAGGACTTTCCGGGCCCTGGTGTACACCAGGGCTTCCCGTAGCTCCGGAACGAGGACGTGCGGAATCACGCTGGTGAACCACGATCCGGGCCCGAGCACCACGACATCCGCGTGTTCGATCGCCGAGGTCGCCTCCGGACTGGCCGGTGGGTCGGACGGAATCAGCCGCACCCGCCGCACCTTACCCGGCGTGGTCGCGATGGCAACTTGGCCGCGAATGCAACGGCTCACCCGTGGATCCGCCTCCAGCCCAGACACATCCGCCTCGATGTCCAGCGCGATCGGCGACATGGGCAGCACTCGGCCGGTGATGCGCAACATGCGGGCGACTTCATCGAGCGCGGCGACCGGATCGCCGAGTACCTCGGTGAGCCCGGCCAGGATCAGATTGCCCACGGAATGCCCGGCCAGCGCGCCGGTGCCGCCGAAACGATGCTGGACGGTCTGCGTCCAGACGCCGTCGGCGTCCGCGGCCAGGGCCGCGAGCGCCATCCGGAGATCTCCCGGCGGCAGCACACCCAGCTCGGCGCGTAGCCGGCCCGAGGAGCCGCCGTCGTCGGCGACGGTGACCACCGCGCAGATCTTCCTGGTCAGCCGCCGCACCGCGGTCAGTGTCGCGTACAGCCCATGTCCACCACCCAGCGCGACGATGCTGGGATTGGATTCCCAACCGGTCATTCGCGCCCCAGGTCTCGATGGACGACCCGGACCACGTCGGCGGACTCCTCCGGCCCACCGGTGACCTCACTCATCAACTCGCCCAGTGCCTCGGCAATCGCGACGCTCCGGTGCTTGCCTCCGGTGCAGCCCACTGCGACCGTCATGTATCGCTTCCCCTCTTGGCGGTAACCGTTCGTGGTCAGCTCGACCAGGTGGTGGCAGGTACGCAGATAATCGTCCGCGCCGGGACGCGACAACACGTACTCGCTGACCACCGTCTCCTGACCGGTGTGTTCCCGCAACTCCGGTATCCAATGCGGATTGGGTAGAAAACGCACATCCAACACCATGTCGGCGTCCAGCGGAACCCCGTACTTGAAGCCGAACGACTGCACGGTGAGTTGCAACGCGCTGGGCGCGCCGCCGCCGTAGGCCTCCTCCATCTTGCGGTGCAACTGATGGATGGACAGCTCGGTGGTGTCGATCACCAGGTCGGCGGCGGCCTTCACGGCGGACAGCCGCACCCGCTCGGCGGCGATACCCGCCGACAACGTGCCGTCCTTGCTCTCGCTCTGTAGCGGATGCCTGCGCCGGGCGAAGCCGAAGCGGCGGATCAGCACGTCGTCGGAGGCCTCGAGGAACAGGACCCTGGTGCGCACCCCGAGGATCCGCAGCTGCTCGGTGACCACCGAGAGATCACCGGTGAAGAACCGGCTGCGCACGTCCATGACCAGCGCGAGACGGCGGATCGGCGGCTTCGCGGACGCACCGAGCTCCACCATCCGCCCGAACAGCTCGGGTGGCAGGTTGTCGGCCACGTACCAGCCGAGGTCCTCGAGTACGCGGGCGGCCGTGCCGCGGCCCGCGCCCGAGAGCCCGGTCACGATCACGACCTCGACCTGCGGATTCGCTCCGCCGACGGCGCCGGACGAAGCCACTCGTCCCGCACTCGTCGGCGGACTGCCCGCACTGCTGTTCGATTCGACGCGTGTCATGTCCTACCGGATCCGTGTCTGGGGTGCCTTCCGATCATCGCGCACCGGTTTCGGTATCGGCCGCAGACACACAACGTACGCGATACCGAAATTTCCGGTGCACTGTCGACTGTCTATTCGGACTCGAGCGCCGCAAGGACCGCTTTCGCGGTCGCCACCCCGATTCCGGGCACCTCGGTGATCTCCTCGACCGTGGCCTGCTTCAGCTTGGCGACCGATCCGAAATGAGTGACCAGCGCGGTCCGGCGCGCCGCGCCGAGCCCCGGCACCGAGTCCAGGGCCGAGGCGGTCATCCGGCGTGAGCGCTTGCTGCGATGGAAGGTGATGGCGAAGCGGTGCGCCTCGTCGCGCACCCGTTGCAGCAGGTAGAGCGCCTCGCTGTTGCGCGGCAGGATCACCGGGTCGCTCTCGCCGGGCACCCACACCTCCTCGAGCCGTTTGGCCAGGCCGATCACCGCGACATCGGTGATGCCCAGTTCGTCGAGCACCTCGGCGGCCGCGGCGACCTGGGGCGCGCCGCCGTCGACGACGAACAGGTTGGGCGGATAGGAGAACTTGCGCGGGCGCCCCGTGCGCGGATCGATACCCGGACGGGAGGTGAGGTCGAGCGCGTCGTCGTCGGTTCCGGTCGCGGCGAGATCGTCCTGCTCCATCATGTCGCGCTCACGGCGCAGCTTGAGGAACCGGCGTCGGGTCACCTCGGCGATGCTGCCGACGTCATCGGAACGGCCGTCGCCCGCCGCTTCCCGGATCGTGTAGTGGCGGTATTCGGACTTGCGGGCCAGACCGTCCTCGAAGACCACCAGCGAGGCGACCACGTCGGTCCCCTGCACGTGACTGACGTCGACGCACTCGATCCGCAGCGGCGCAGTGTCGAGTTCCAAGGCGTCCTGGATCTCTTGCAGCGCTTGCGATCTCGAGGTCAGATCGCCCGCCCGCTTGAGCTTGTGCTGGGCCAGCGCCTCCATCGCGTTGCGCTGCACGGTCTCGGCGAGCGCCTTCTTGTCCCCGCGCTGGGGCACCCGCACCTTCACCGCCGAGCCGCGCAGGCCGGACAGCCACTGCTGGACCTGCTCGATATCGGCGGGCAGTTCGGGCACGAGCACTTCGCGCGGCACCACGGTGGCGAGCAACTCGTCGGCGGACTGCTCGGCCACCGTGACCTGCTCGCCGTAGAACTGGGTGAGGAACTGCTCGACCAGCGCGGCGAGTTCACCGCCCGCCTCCGGGACGTCGACCGCGTCCCCCGACTTGTCGACCACCCACCCGCGCTGGCCGCGCACCCGGCCGTCCCGCACATGGAAGACCTGCACCGCCACCTCCAGCTCGTCGGCGGCGAAGGCGATGACGTCGGCGTCGGTGCCCGTGCCGAGCACCACCGCCTGCTTCTCCAGCGCGCGGCGCAGCGCTTGCACGTCGTCGCGCAGCCGGGCGGCGGCCTCGAAATCCAGGTCTTCCGCGGCGTCGTGCATGCGGCGCTCCAGTTCGCGGACCAACCGATCGGTGCGGCCTGCGAGGAAGTCGCAGAAGTCCTCGACGATGGCGCGGTGCTCCTCGGCGCTCACCCGCCCGACGCACGGCGCCGAGCATTTGTCGATATAGCCGAGCAGGCAGGGACGCCCGATCTGGTGGTGCCGCCGGAAGACCCCGTTGGAGCAGGTGCGCGCGGGAAACACCCGCAGCAGCAGATCGAGCGTCTCGCGGATGGCCCAGGCGTGCGCGAACGGACCGAAGTAGCGCACCCCTTTGCGGCGCGCGCCGCGGTAGACGAACAGCCGCGGGTAATCTTCGTTCAAGGTGACCGCGAGCACCGGGTAGGACTTGTCGTCGCGGTAGCGGACGTTGAAGCGGGGATCGAATTCCTTGATCCAGTTGTATTCCAGCTGCAGGGCCTCCACCTCGGTGGAGACGACCGTCCATTCGACGCTCGCCGCCGTGGTGACCATCTGCCTGGTGCGCGGATGCAGTCCGGCGACGTCGGCGAAATACGAGTTCAGTCTGCTGCGCAGGCTCTTTGCCTTGCCGACGTAGATGACCTGCCGATGGGCGTCCCGGAATTTGTAGACACCTGGTTCGACGGGAATCGTGCCCGGCGCGGGCCGGTACGTCGCTGGATCTGCCACCCATCCAGCGTATCGACCGCGACCGACAGCCCGTCCGACGGCGGCCGCGCGTGACTATCCGGACCCAGGGACCCCGAACCACGCCTTGGCTTCCGGGCGGCACAGCAGGTACACCACGGCAGCCGAGGTGGCGAGCGAATACGCCGCCGCGACGATGGCGACGACGGGCGGGACGGTCGCCGAGTCCCTGATCGCCCAGCATCCGACGACCGCCTGCAGGAGCGCCAGCCCGATCGTCAGTTTGCGCACGGCGGGCGCGCCCTCCGCGAATCCGAGCACGAGCAGACCCAGTGCCCAGGCCACGCAGAACTGGGTGGACGCCGTGGCGGCCGCGTCGCCACCGCGCGTCAGATTCATCAGCACGGGATAGGCGAGTCCGAATCCCGCCATCCCGGCGACCGCTTCCCGCACATCCCGAACCGCCTCCGGCATGGCGGTTTCCACGCCGACGGCCGACTCCTCACCGGAGAACGCCGAGCTCACAGCCGTACCTCCGTTGGTACCGAACCTTCCGGCACATCCTGCGAATATGCCGGAATCGCACGGTAACACGGTGACATCCCGCGCAACTCGGAGTTCGGCAAATGAACCAGGCGGTCGCGGCGCGGACCGACCGCGAGGCTCAGTCCACGAGACCGTGCCGCCGCAGCGCGGCCAGCAGCGCGTCCGGGCGCTCCCCGGTGGGCAGGGCCTCCACCAGAGCGAATCGGCTGCCCAGCGCCTCGGCGCCGCCGTCGGCCTCGGCGCTGTCACCGATCATCAGCGCCGCCTCGGCGGGCACGCCCAGATCGCGTAGCGCGGAACGGAAGATCTCCGGGTCGGGCTTCATGGCGCCGACCTCGAAGGAGAGGGTGAACGCGGCGACCAGCCGATCCCAGCCGCGCGCCGCGAACGACGGTCGGATGTCGAACGGGATGTTGCTCACCACCGCGACCGGAACGCCCTGTGCGGCCAACAGATCGAGGACGGCCTCGCTGTCCGGGTACGGCGTCCACTCCAACGGGTCGAGCAACCGGGCGTACAGCCGTTCGGCGTCCTCGTCGGTGGGCACGCCCGACGTGCGCAGCACCTTCATCATCACCTTGCGATGCAGTGCCGGGTCCAGGTCACGGTGGTCCCACGCGTATTGCGTCTCTTCGTCGAATTCGGCGATGTGGTCGACCGGCGCCGTCATTCGCCGCATGATCTCGGCCTTCTCGCCCACATCGAACGCCCGTCCGTCCGGCCGGGTCAGATCCGCGTACCAGGATTCGTCGGCCTCCAGGCGGAACAAGGTCCCGGAGAAGTCGAACAGCACCGCCTCGATCGCCACCCGGCCAGCCTACCGACCGCTCGCATCGCGCAGCCGGTTCCCGCGGGACCGTCCGCACCGGCCCGACCTCGACACACGCTGCGGCCACGGCGATTTCGTCCCTGGGAAGGAAACCGGCGCGGCTATCGGTGCCTGGGGTTAGAGTCCGGGCATGGGGCACAAGCGAGGAAGTTGGGTCGCCGCCGCGGCGGCGTTCGCACTCACCGTCGGAATGGCCACCGCGTGTTCGTCCGGCGAGAGCCAGGCGGGCGGGGTGTGCGAGACGGTTCCGAACGGCACGCCGGTGACGGCCACCGCGACGGGACCGGCGGGCGGTGGCACCAAGGATCTCAGCACCAACCCGGAAATAGCGAGCGGCTATCGCACGAACATGACGCCGGTGCGCACGCAGACCTTCGCGGTGTCGACGGCGAATCCGGTGTCGACCAAGGCCGCCTGCGAGGTCCTCCGCGACGGCGGCACCGCGGCGGACGCGCTGATCGCGGCACAGACGGTGCTCGGTCTGGTCGAACCGCAGGCCTCCGGTATCGGTGGCGGCGCCTTCCTGCTCTACTACGACGCGAACACCAGGACCGTGGACGCCTACGACGGTCGCGAGGTGGCCCCCGCGGCGGCCACCGAGAACTATCTGCGCTGGATCAGCGACACCGACCGCACCGAGCCCAAACCGAACGCGCGCGCCAGTGGCCGATCCATCGGCGTCCCCGGTGTGCTGCGGATGCTCGAGCTGGCGCACCGCGACCACGGTAAGACCGCGTGGCGCGAGCTGTTCGACCCGGCTATCGGACTGGCCGATCAGGGGTTCCCGATCAGTCCCCGCCTCGCGGGGCAGATCGCGGAATCGGCCAAGGACCTCGCCGCCGACGAGGACGCCAAGGCGTATTTCCTCGAGCCGGGCGGCAGCCCGAAGACCGCGGGCACCGTCCTCAATAACCCCGCCATGGCGAAGACGCTCGGCGCCGTCGCCACCGAGGGCGCGCAGGCCTTTTATACGGGCGCGATCGCCCGGGACATCGCCGCGGCCGCGGGCCGATCCTCCGGCGGCCGCACCCCCGGCCTGATCACGACCGAGGACTTGGCCGGTTACCAGGCGAAGAAGCGCACCGCGCTGTGCACGGGCTATCGCGAGCACGAGATCTGCGGCATGCCCAGTCCTTCGTCGGGCGGCATCGCCGTCGCCGCGACCCTGGGCATCCTGGAGAACTTCGACCTGGCCACCATGCGGCCGGACAACATCGACCGCAACGGCGGCAAGCCGAACCCGCAGGCCGTGCACCTCATCTCCGAGGCCGAACGCCTCGCCTACGCCGATCGCAACAAGTACGTGGCCGACACGGATTTCGTGCCGCTGCCCGGCAATTCGGCGCAAACCCTGCTGAATCGCGACTATCTGCGGCAGCGCGCCGGGCTCATCGACCCGAACCGCAGCATGGGCACCGCGCAGCCGGGTGACTTCGGCCCCGTGCCGCTCGGTGTGGGCCCGCAACCGCCCGAGCACGGCACCAGCCACATCTCGGTCGTCGACAAGTACGGCAACGCCGCGGCGATGACCACCACCGTGGAGTCCGCGTTCGGTTCGTTCCATCTGGTCGACGGCTTCGTGCTGAACAATCAGCTCACCGACTTCAACGCCGATCCGCTGGGCGCCGACGGCGTGCCGATGGCCAACCGGGTGCAGCCGGGCAAGCGCCCGCGCAGCTCGATGAGCCCGACGCTGATCTTCGGCAAGGCCCCCGACGGCTCGCGCGGCGAGCTGACCCATGTCGCGGGCTCGCCGGGCGGCTCGGTGATCATCCAGTTCGTGGTGAAGACGCTGGTCAACATGTTCGACTGGGGCCTGGATCCGCAGCAGGCGGTCTCCGCGGTCGCGTTCGGCGCCGGGAACGGCCCGGCCACCGGTGTCGGCGGGGAGCATCCGGCGATCAACGCCACCGACAACGGCGACCACGATCCGCTCGTGGTGCGGCTGCGGGAGCTGGGCCATCAGGTCTCGGTCGCACCGCAGACCAGCGGCCTGAGCGCCCTCAAACGCAACGGCGCGGACGGCTGGATCGGCGGTGCGGACCCGCGCCGCGAAGGCGCGGTCCTCGGCGACACCCACTGAATCGGCCCGGTCCCGGGCTCGCTGGGGAGAGTTCCAGCGAGCCCGGACGGCTCACGGCTCACGGCTCACGGCTCACGGCTCACGGCTCACGGCTCACGGCTCACGGCTCACGGCTCACGGCTCACGGCTCACGGCTCACGGCTCACGAGGATCGACATACCCGCCGGAATAGGGCGGTTACTTCCTCCGGATCATCGGATACACCACCGGACCCCGACCGATCGGCAGCTCACCCTGCGGCTCGAAACCGAATCGCGCATAGAAGGGCACCGTGCCGCGGGTATTCGAGATGAGGAAGCCGTCCTGCCCGGCCGCCGACAGCCGTCGCTCGAGCAACGCGCTCGCCAATCCCCTGCCCCGCGCTCCGGGCAGTGTCCCGATGGCGGCCAGGTACAGATGCGGCGTGGCCGGGCGAGCGCGCTCCATCCGCCGCCCGCCGCCCGGCGGCCAGCGCCCGCGCCGCGCTCGGCCCCAAGGCTCGCAGCAAGGTCACCGGCTTCGCCGTCGGCGCCACCACGTCCGCCGGTTCCCACAGCGCCACACAGGCGAGATTGCCCTCCGCGTCGTGCGCTAGATCGACCAGGCCGTCCTTCCGGCGCGACGCGATGCGCGAATCCCAGAACAGCGGCAGGGCTTTGCGCCGCCGCGGCGACCTCGGCCAGAAATAGGTCATCAGCGGATCGTCGGCGAAAGCCGCCGCGAGGACGAACGCACCCGGCTCCATACCGGCGAGGCTAGACCAGCTTCCGACCCCGTGCGAGCGCTGAATGCCGCACCCGCTCACTTGCTCCCGGAATACTTCGCGCCGAGTTCACGCAGCCGAGCCATGGCTCGGGCCGCGTGCTCCTTGTCGTTCGAGCGGATCGCCAGCATCGGGACGTAGTCGTCGTCGACCAATTCCAGGCGCGCCCAGGCCTTCCGGTCCGGGAACGACACGCCGCGGATGTAGTCCCAGGGGAAATCGTTGTCGCCCAAGATGTTCCGCACCGACACGCCGCGAGCGCCGACGCGAACCCGCGGCCTTGTCAACAGCAGTACCGCGGCGGCGCCGAGTACGCCGATCCCGATCATCGCGATCTGATCGGCCACCCGGAAGTTGACACCGGTCGACCCGCTGCGCAGCCAGACGCCGCCCACGGTGAAAGTGGCCGCGATCAGCACCGCCGCGATCCAGGCCGTCCGCACCGCACGGCGGGGACGCACCTCGAACTCCCACTCGGCCCCGTCGCCGGCCGCCGCGGCCGAGCCCGCGTTCCTGCGGAAGATACGGACGACCGGCATCGTCACGCGGACTGTCGCAGGGCGCGCAGGGTCAGCGCGGCGTCCAGCGCCGCGGCAGCCGCCTGCTCGCCCTTGTTCTCTTGGGATTCCGGCAGCCCGGCCCGGTCCAGGGCCTGCCGCTCGTTGTTCGTGGTGAGGACCCCGTTCGCGACCGGCGTGCCCTCGTCCAGCGAAACCCGGGTGAGCCCAGCGGTCACCGCGTCGCAGACGTACTCGAAATGCGGTGTGTCACCGCGGATCACCACACCGAGCGCCACCACCGCGTCGTGCGACCTGGCCAGCTCCTGAGCCACCACCGGCAGCTCCATCGCGCCGGCGCAGCGCACCACCGTGATCTGCTGGACTCCCGCCTCCTTGGCCACCCGCTCGGCGTTCGCCACCAGGGTGTCGCAGATCTGGGTGTGCCAGCGCGAGGCGACGATACCCAAGGAGAGCTCCTTGGCATCCGCCAGCGCGAAGGTGGGTACCCCGGTACCGCTCATCGATGTCCGCCTTTCCGGTCCGCTCGCAGTTCAGTGCGCCGTCTCGCCGAGATCGAGTTCATCGAGGCCGATCAGGTCATGCCCCATCCGGTCCCGCTTGGTGCGCAGGTAGCGCAGGTTTTCCGCGTTCGCGCGCAACGGCATCGGCACCCGATCGGTGATCCGCAGGCCATAGCCGTCCAAGCCGACCCGCTTGGCCGGGTTGTTGGTGAGCAATCGCATCGAGCGAAGGCCCAGATCCACCAGGATCTGCGCGCCGGTGCCGTAATCGCGCGCGTCCGCGGGCAGCCCCAGCTCCAGATTCGCGTCGACCGTGTCGTGGCCGGAATCCTGCAACTGGTAGGCCTGCAACTTGTGCATCAGGCCGATGCCGCGCCCTTCGTGACCGCGCATGTACAGCACCACGCCGCGCCCCTCGGCCGCGACCATCTCCAACGCGGCATCCAGTTGCGGACCGCAGTCGCAGCGCAACGACCCGAACACGTCGCCGGTCAGGCACTCCGAGTGCACCCGCACCAGGACGTCCTCACCGTCGCTGATGTCGCCGCGCACCAGCGCGACGTGCTCGACCTCGTCGTAGATGCTCTGATAGCCGACGGCCATGAACTCGCCGTGCGCGGTGGGGATGCGCGCCTCGGCGACGCGCACCACGTGCTTCTCGTGCCTGCGCCGCCACGCGATCATGTCGGCGATCGAGATCAGCGCCAGCTCGTGCTCGTCGGCGAAGACGCGCAACTCCTCGGTGCGGGCCATGTGGCCCTCGTCCTTCTGGCTGACGATCTCGCAGATCACACCCGCGGGACGCAAACCGGCCATGCGCGCCAGATCCACGGCCGCCTCGGTGTGGCCGGGCCTGCGCAGTACGCCACCGTCCTTGGCGCGCAACGGCACCACGTGGCCGGGGCGGGTGAAATCGTCGGCCTTGGCGTCGGCGTCGGCCAGCAGCCGCATGGTGGTGGCGCGGTCGGCGCCGGAGATACCGGTCGTGACGCCCTCGCGCGCGTCCACCGAGACAGTGTAGGCGGTGCCGTGCTTGTCCTGGTTCATCGCGTACATCGGCGGCAGGCCCAGCCGATCGCAATCGTCACCCGTGAGCGGCACACAGATGTAACCGGAGGTGTAGCGGATCATGAAGGCGACCAGCTCCGGGGTGGCCTTCTCCGCCGCGAAGATGAGGTCGCCCTCGTTCTCGCGGTCCTCGTCGTCGACGACGACGACCGCCTTACCGGCGGCGATATCGGCGACTGCGCGCTCGATGCTGTCGAACCTGGTCACGTCTGTTGTGCTCCATCTCGAAATAGGTGCCTCACCACAGTACTGTGCTTGATTTGCCGCGACTGCGTCGCGGCGTGTTCGCGGCCCCTTTGTGGCTCGCGTCTGCGCGACCGCCGCTGGCGACTTCGTCGCGGACGCGGCGGCCGCGCAAACGCGAGCCGGGCCGCGAACGGCGCATGCTCGGTCTCGCTTCGCTCGAAAGCCGGAGTGTGGTCGAGCCGGTTACTCGATGCCGTTATCACCGGGCCCGCATGTTCGCCGCATTCCGGTGCCTCGCCGGCGGAGGACGGGGGCGGGCCGACGGTACCGAGTAGGCGGTACGACGGCTCCTCGGCCGCGAGCTCGGCCGACTTACTTCGCGCGGGGACCGGAGTGAGATCCGCCTGGTCACTCGACGCCGTAATCACTTGACCCGCGCACCTGGCGCATTCCGGCGCTCCGTGGGTCGGCGACCGGCGCGGGCTCACAGTACTGGGTAGGCAGCACGGCGACTGCTCGGCCGCGAGCTGGGCCGACTTGCTTCGCGCGGGAACCGGAGTGAGATCCACCTGGTTGCGCGAAGTCGCTTTCACCTGACCCGCAGGTTCGCCGCATTCCGGCGCTTCGTGGGGCGGCGAGCGGCGGAGGCTATTACTACGGGGTGGGGGTTCGGGCTTCTCGGGTGTGGGCCGATCCGCGTCTCCGTTGGGTCCGTGCGCACCGAGAACTGGGGGCCAGTCGCGGCTATCTGGGCGCGGACGTGGGAATCGTTCGGATGCGGGCTGAGGCGCGGACCATGCCCGCTCGGTCTCGGTGCCCGCGGCGACCGGGATGGAGCAGGCCCGACCTCGCCGGACAGTGCTCACCGCTCCCGCGCGCACAGCGCTCCCCGGCAGCCGACGCCGGAGGAGCGCGCTCGCCGTCGCGCGCCCTCGTCCGGCGTGGGCGGCGACGAGCGGGGCGGTCACGGTCAGCCGCGCTGCTGGAGGCGTTCGACGTACTTGGCGATCACGTCGACCTCCAAGTTCACGGTGGTGCCGACGGTGGCGAAGCCCAGGTTGGTCAGCGAAAGGGTGGTGGGGATGAGGGAGACCTCGAACCAGTCCCGGCTGCCGGTTTCTGCGGGACCGTCGGAGACGCCGAGTCCGGAGACGGTGAGCGAGATGCCGTCAACGGTGATCGAACCCTTCTGCACGACGTAGCGGGCGATGTTCTCGGGCAGCGAGATCCGCACCACGTCCCAGTTCTCCGAGGGAGTGCGCGAGAGCACGGTGCCGGTGCCGTCGACATGGCCTTGGACCAGATGCCCACCGAGCCTGCTGTTCAACGCCGCGGCGCGCTCGAGATTCACCTTGGCACCGACGTCCAGTTTGCCGATGCTCGAGCGGTTGAGCGTCTCGGCCATGACGTCGACGGTGAACGAGTCGCCGCCGATCACCTCTACGACGGTCAGGCACACCCCGTTCACGGCGATCGAATCACCGTGCCCGGCATCGGAGGTCACCAGCTTGCCCTTGATCGTCAGCCGCGCGGCGTCGGTCAGCTGCTCGCTGGCGACGATCTCGCCGAGTTCCTCGACGATGCCTGTGAACATGTGCCCTGACTCCCTGTCGCGTCGTTGTCGTCCGGTTGCGGAACAGCGCGGGGCCCGGCCGATATTCCCGCGCCCACTCAGCCTAATGACGCGGGGGCGGCCGCAGACAGCGGCGCTCCGGAGCGGAACGGCGCACCGCCGATCGCACCGTAAGCAGACCGGTGGGCGGGCCGAGGCGCGCGGAACCGGCCGGTCCCATCGAATTTGGAACGAAATATGTCCACATAGGCCGCGAAACACCGCGGAGCGCGGGATCCGATGATTATTCGGTGGCAACAGGCATACCGCGCGTACTTATTGACCCCAGGGGGTTGCCGATTCTTACTCGATACCCGAAAGAAACACGCTTATAACGCAGATTTCGCGCTCCGACGAGGGCGGAAGCGATATCGTTACGCGGCCGACTTCTCGCGTTCAACTATTCCGCCCAAGCAGTTCGATGGGATGCTCTACCAGGTCATACGGCGGACGACCGGGAAGCCTGTCGCACGATGTCCACTCCTCGAGAAAGCCGGAGAACACAGTGGAACAAATTGGGTCGGACACAGCCGGGGGCGCGGTGTGACCACATTTCTCGATTCGACGCCGGAAGTTCGCTGCTCACGGTATCGGCGCGAATTCCAGTTGCCCGCATCGATGGATCCCGGTTCGCATCGCATTCTCCTGCACATCGGCGTCGACTACGGTGCCGTCACCATGCCCGCCGAACTCGGCGAGCGGGTACTGCGACAACTCGTCCAGGACGGAATCGCGGGCCCGGTCGTCGACCATCCGCGGGCCAGGCACTGGACCTTCCTCACCGGACCCGCCGGGCCCGACGCGATCAGCCCTGCGGTCTCGGCCGAACTGTTCCGCCTGTACGCGGCGGTGGCCTGCGCGGGCAGCCAGGTTGTGCTGCCCTCACCGGAGGACGAGCGCACCGGCTACCGCGTGTGGATCCGGTCGCCCGAGGCCGGGCCGCGCCGCCCGTCGATCAGCGCGATGATCGAGACCATCCGCGCGGTCGCCGCACGGCGGACCCGGGCCGGATAGACCCGATCAGCGCGCCCACGCCGAGGCCGCCTGATCGCGCAACTTCTGCACGGTGGCCGCGGGGTCGGCGGTGCTGTACACCGCGGAACCGGCGACGAAGCAGTCCACTCCCGCCTCCGCGGCCGCCTCGATGGTGTCGGCGTTGATGCCGCCATCGATCTCCACCAGCAGCCGCAGCGCACCGGAGTCGACCAGGTTCCGCACGATGCGTGCCTTCTGCAACACCTCCGGGATGAACGACTGCCCGCCGAAGCCCGGTTCCACGCTCATCACCAGCAGGGTGTCGAAATCGCGCAGGATCTCCAGGTACGGCTCGATCGGTGTGCCGGGCTTCACCGAGAGCCCCGCCTTGGCGCCCGCGGCGCGGATGTCGCGCGCCACCGCGATCGGATCGTCGGTCGCCTCGGCGTGGAAGGTCACATTGTGCGCGCCCGCCTCGGCGTACGGCGGCGCCCAGCGGCCCGGATCCTCGATCATCAGATGGCAGTCCAGCGGGATCTCGGTCGCCTTCAGCAGGCTCTCCACCACCGGAAGGCCGAGGGTGAGATTCGGCACGAAGTGCGCGTCCATCACATCCACGTGCAGCCAGTCGGCGCCTGCGACGGCCTTCGCTTCGTCCGCGAGATGCGCGAAGTCGGCGGACAGAATGGACGGGGCGATCATCGGAACGGCCGGACGCGGGTAAGTCGGGTTGGACACAACGCCGGA
This sequence comes from Nocardia sp. NPDC047648, assembly GCF_040642815.1. Lineage (NCBI taxonomy): Bacteria > Bacillati > Actinomycetota > Actinomycetes > Mycobacteriales > Nocardiaceae > Nocardia > Nocardia sp. NPDC047648. Next base: position 763,360 of record NZ_JBEYSX010000001.1, read on the forward strand.
GTCTAACGGTCGCCGGGGTTGCCCAGCGCGGGAGTGGGTAGCCTGCATAGGGTGATCAATATTTCGGCGGAACAGGGGCTCTACAGCACCCCGGTGGAGATTCGGGTGGCGGCGTCGGTGACACAACTGCCCATCGTGCGTGGGCTCGCCGAAACCCTCGTCCTACTCAGCGAATTCACGCTGGACGAGGTGGCCGACATCCGGCTGGCCGTCGACGAGGTCTGCTCGACGCTGATCGCGGTCGCGGCCCCGGAAACGAGCCTGAACTGCCGGTTCACCGTCGGTGACACCGAGTTGCTCGTCCGGGTCGAGGGCATCGCGGAGAAGCCGGGACTGCCCGACCAGCGCAGCTTCGGCTGGCATGTGCTGCGCACCCTCACCGACGCGGTGGACGCGACCCAGGATTCGTACGACGCGGCGATCTCCGGATATCCGACAGCGGTCGAGTTCCGTCGGGTCCGGGGGAAGGCGTAGTGGCGGACGAAGAAACCGTGTTCGATGCACAGCGCGACGAGGACGCAGACACGCTGACCACCGAGGACGCCGTCGACGCCGAGGAAACCCTGGAAGCGGCGGGAACGGTCCCCGGCTATGACGACGTCGGATTGCTCTTCGAGCAGCTCGCGGCCAGCGAGAACGGGACGGCACGGCACGCCGCGCTCCGCGCGGAGCTGATCAGCCGCTGCATTCCGCTCGCCGACCACATCGCCCGCAAGTTCAGCGGGCGCGGTGAGCCGTTCGATGATCTGACCCAGGTGGCGCGGGTCGGCTTGGTGCACGCGGTGGATCGTTTCGACGTGGAGCGCGGCTCGAATTTCCTGTCTTTCGCGGTGCCGACCATCATGGGCGAGGTCCGGCGGTATTTCCGCGACAACACCTGGGCGATGCGAGTGCCGAGACGGGTCAAGGAAACTCACCTACGCATCGGCGCGGCGATCGACAGTCTCTCCCAGACCCTCGGCCGCTCCCCGACGGCGAAGGAGATCGCCGCCGAGCTGGACGTCGATCCGGACGAGGTGACCCAGGCGGTCATCGCGGGCAACGCCTACCAGCCGAGTTCGATCGACGCGGCCACCCTCGGCCGTGACACCGACGCCTCGCTGCTGGACACCCTCGGTGAGGAGGAGTCCCAGTTCGACCGGGTCGAGGAGTACGTCGCGATCCGGCCGCTGCTGGCCGGGCTGCCCGAGCGGGAACGGCGCATCCTGACGATGCGGTTCTTCGAATCTATGACCCAGACCCAGATCGCGCAGCAGATGGGCATCTCTCAGATGCACGTGTCGCGCATCCTGGCGAAAACCCTTGCCCGTCTGCGAGAACAATCCAGCCGGGAATGAGCGCGTTCAGCGGCTCTCGGGTTCGCGCACCTTCGCCGGAGCGGTGCGGAGCCACGCGTCGTCGGCAGTTCTCGCAATCGGCCGGGCGCGACGCCGGCGAAGTCGATCACGCCACCCCCGGAGTTCGGCAGCCATGGCCACCAGGTCATCGTCACGGTCCGAGTGCGCGGCCAGGTTCCGCGCGTCCGGCGCGGACGAATGGCATGCCGCTCAGCGCGGCTTGCGCAGCGCGGCCAGGAACATGGCGTCGGTGCCGTGCCGGTGTGGCCACAGCTGCGCCCCCGGTCCGTCCCCGACATCGGTGACGCCGGGCAGCAGCGCGCGGGTGTCGAGTTGCTCGGCGCCGAGGCGGCGCACCGCGTCGGCGACGATCGACACCGTCTCCGGCAGATGCGGCGAGCACGTCGAATACACCACGACACCACCCGGGCGCAGCAAATCCCATGCGGCGGAAAGTAATTCGCGCTGCAGGACGACCAGTTCGCGGACGTCGGCGGGGGTGCGCCGCCAGCGCGCCTCCGGCCTGCGGCGCAGCGCGCCGAGTCCGGTGCACGGGGCGTCCACCAGGATGCGGTCATAGCCCGGGGTGAGTCCGCTGGCGCGGCCGTCGGCGACGTGGATGTCCACCGGCAGGTCGCGCACGGCCTTGCGCACCAGTTCGGCACGGTGCGCGGCGGGCTCGACCGCGTCCACCCGGAAGCCGTCGATCGCGGCGATCGCACCGAGTAGCGCGGCCTTGCCGCCAGGTCCGGCACACAGGTCCAGCCAGCGACCGGTGTCCCGTCCGTCGAGTTCGGCCCTGGTCAGCGCCAGCGCCACCAGCTGGCTGCCTTCGTCCTGTACGGCCGCCATGCCCTCGCGCACCGGCTCGAGCTTGCCCGGATCACCGCCGTCCAGGTAGACCGCATACGGCGACCAGCGGCCCTCCTCGCCGCCGGTCACCAGCGCGAGTTCCTCCGCCGTGATGTCGCCCGGGCGGGCCACGAGATGCACCAGTGGCCGAGCGTCGTCGGCGGCGAGCACCTCGCGCAACTCCCCCGCTCGCGCTCCCAGCGCGTCGGCGAACGCCTGCGCGATCCAGGCCGGGTGCGCGTACTCGAAGGCCAGCCGGCCGACCGGATCGGCGGGCGCGAGCGCCTCCACCCACTGTTCAGGGGTCTTCTCCCCCGCCCGCCGGAGCACGGCGTTGACGAATCCGGCCTTGCCCGCGCCGAATTCGGAGCGCGCCAATGCCACCGAGGTGTCCACCGCGGCGTGCGCACCGATCCTGGTGCGCAGCAGCTGGTAGACGCCGAGCCGGAGCACGTCCAGCAGCGGTCCGTCGATCTCCTCGATCGGCCGGCCCGCCCCCTCGGCGATCACCGCGTCGAGCAGGCCCAGCGACCGGCACGCGCCGTAGGCGAGTTCGGTCGCCAACGCCGCGTCCCGGCCCGACAACCCCAGGTCCCGCAGCAGCGCAGGCAGAACGAGGTTGGCGTAGGCGTCGCGCTCCCGCACCGCTCGCAGCACATCCCTCGCGGCCGTCCGCGGCGGATCGGTGGGCTCTTTACGCTGCGGTCGCCTGCCTGCGGCGGCTTTGGACCCCGCGGACGGACGCCCGGCGGTGGAACGATCCGACCGGCCCGTCGCCGCGCGTTGTCCCGCGGCGCCGCGCCGTTCGTCGCGGTCGCGACCGCGCGCCTCGGCTCGCCCGCTGCCTGCCCGCGGATCGGCCGCGCGCGACCGTCCCGCGCCGGTGCGATCCTGCCGCGGGCCACCCTGTGCACGAGGCCGACCGGCCTCACCGGAACGGTTCGGCGCGGGCTCACGGTCGTCGCGCCGCCGGTCGCGGGCGTTGTCGTCACCGGGCCGATTGCCGCGCGGCGTCATTCGACCACCGCGCCGGGCTGCAGGCGGGCGCCGCGCGCCCAGTCGAGCGCGGCCATCATGCGCTTGCCTTGCGGCTGCACCTGATCCAGCCGCACCGCGGTGGTGGCGGTGCCGACGAACACGCCGGACTTGCGCACCTCGATGACGCGTTCCGGCAATTCCTCCTCGACCAGCTCGACCGGTCCCAGCTTCAGCCGCGTGCCGCCCACCTCGGTCCAGGCGCCGGGAGCCGGGGTGACCGCGCGAATCCGCCTGCTGATGGCCAGGGCGGGTTGGTCCCAACGCACATGCCCGGCCTCGACACCGACCTTGGGCGCGTACGAGACGCCGTCGGTGGACTGCGGGACGGGCTGCAAGGTCCCGTCCTCCACGCCGTCGAGCGTCGCTTCCAGCAGGCGGGAGCCGCTGTCGGCCAATCGCTGCAGCAGCGCGCCCGCGGTATCGGTGACGGCGATCTTCTCGGTCACCATGCCGAAGACGGGGCCGGTGTCCAACCCGGCCTCGATCTGGAAGGTGGAGGCGCCGGTGATCTCGTCGCCCGCGTCGATCGCCGCCTGTACCGGCGCCGCGCCCCGCCAAGCCGGCAGCAGCGAGAAATGCAGGTTGATCCAGCCGAAGCGCGGGATGTCGAGCACCGGCTCGGGCAGCAGCGCGCCGTAGGCGACGACGGGACAGCAGTCCGGCGCCAAGTCGGTGAGCTGCGCCAGGAATTCCGGCTCCGACGGACGACGGGGAGTTAGCACCGGGATGCCGTGCCGGTCGGCCAGTTGACCGACCGGCGACCTGGTCACCTTCCGGCCGCGCCCCGCGACGGCGTCCGGCCGCGTCACCACGGCAACCACCTCGTGACGCGCCGATTCCAGCAGACGCTGCAGCGACGGAACCGCCGGTTCCGGGGTGCCCGCGAAGACGACGCGCATCAGCGGCCGGCCCCGAACGGGTTGGGCCGGCCCGAGCCGCTCATCGAGCGCGCGGGACGCACCGTCGATCCCGCGGTGAACCAATCGGATTCGCGGATCACCCGCATCGCCTCCTTGCGCTGGGCCGGGTCGAGACGGTCGATGAACAGCACCCCGTCGAGATGATCGGTCTCGTGCTGCACGCACCGCGCGAGCAGGCCTTCCGCCTCGAAAGCGACGGGCGCGCCGTCGACGTCCACACCGGACGCTCGCACACGCAAGGCCCGGCGCGTGTCGTAGCGCACGCCGGGGATCGACAGGCAGCCTTCCGGCCCGACCTGCTCTTCGTCGCCGACGACCTCCCACTGCGGGTTCACCAGATGCCCCGAAGCGTCGCCGGTGTCGTAGACGAACACGCGCAGCCCGACCCCGATCTGCGGCGCGGCCATCCCGACCCCGCCGTCGTCGTGCATGGTCTCGGTCAGGTCGGTGACCAGCTGCCGCAGATCGCGGTCGAACGCGGTGACCTCCGCGGCGCGGGCACGCAGAATGGGATCGCCGAACAGGCGAACGGGCTGGATGGTCACGGCTGGCTCCCGGAAGCGGACGAATACGGTCGCCCCATTCTAGTGAGACACCCGCAAATCCCCGATTCACCGGCCGGAAGCTGGTAGAACTCCTATGCGGTCCGGGCGGGGTGTCGATCCCTCCGCCCGGCCGCCCGGAAACGGGCTGGTCAGCGGGCTGCCGGTGACACCTGACCTGCTTCTCACCTGCAGCCACAGTGACGGTAGGGCAGCTCACGTATGTGTGCTCGCCGCGATAGACGGCGCCAGCTCCAGCACCAAGAGTGCTGCGGCAACGTGTGTGGGATTGTCTTCCACCTTGACGACAGAGAGCTCGTTGGCGCGTGATACCCGGCGCTCGACAGTGTTGCGGTGGGCGTACAGGTCGGCTGCTGCCCGTGTGGTGTTGAAGCCGCACTGCACATAGGTCAGGAGTGCCTGCCGCAACGCTTCGTCGGCTTCCGCCAACGCACCGAGCGTCTTGCTGACAAACCGTTGTGCACTCGCGCGGTCCTTCGTGATGCTGTCGATCAGCTCGACGTCGGCATACGCCGTGAATCGGCGGTCGGATCCCAGCCGGACGACCAGTGCCTGGGCCGCAAGAGCGTCTTGATGGCTCGACCGGAACCCCTCGAGTCCGTGCCCCTGCCTGCCGACGGCCGCCCGAACCTTCGCCGACTTCGTCGCGACCTTCTCGACATGACGCAGGTCCGGGATCTCGGACCCGGACAGCCAGATCCACCGCGAAGTCGCACTTGCCCGAGCCACGAGGGCGCTTCTCTCACCAACGGCGGAGCGCACAGCCGTGACGGCGCCGTCCAATGCACCACTCTCCTGCGGATCGTCGGTCCACAGCACAAGTCCCACGTGCAAGCGCGACATCCGGTATCGCAGCCGTCCTTCTGCGAAATCCTCGGTCACCGGGGCACCACTGGCAATCATCTGGATCAGCGCAATTGCGTCGGCGTCCGCATTGCCCATCGCCGCGGCCAGGCTTGCCTCGCGCAAGTACGCGACCGAGTCGAGGGCGTACTGCACCATCGACTTCGCCGACACGTCGAGGATTTCGACGAGCAGGGCCGAATCCGTGCAGTCGGCCACGCATTCTTCGAGCCATCGGCGCCAGGCGATACCGAGTGCGGCCCGCCATCCCCCGGCGAAATCAGGAGCGATGCCGCGGGAAACGAGGTCGCGGATGTACGCCGTAATCCTCGGGCCGATGTAGGGCTCGACTCTTTGTCCAGGATTTTGAATGTTCGACGTGAGCCACTGGACGAGATCGGAGCGATTGAGGTGGCGGTCCTCCTCGACCAGCGATACGTCCGGAAGCAGCTCAGGACCGTATTGCACGGGCAAAGCGGCCCCCGCTATGACTTCGGCGAACGCATCGGTGTCCGTCAAGATCCGCTGGCACACTGCCCGGAGCGCCTCAGCGGCTTCCGGGGCGGGCAGTGGCCACAGCTCCTCCACGTCGACATTCTCCCCTGATTTCCGCGGGACAGGGGTTACATCAACGACTTTTTCTCGATGCCGACCAGCTGCGCGACCCGCTCGGCGGCACGCAGACCGGTCAATACTGCCCCGTTCATACAACCGGCCCATTCGCCGGCGGTTTCGGTGCCGGCCCAGTGGATGCGCCCGTGCGGCTCGGTGAGGGCGCTGGCATAGCTGCCGGACGCGAACGGAGCCACAGCGGGATTCGGGCCGCCGGGGGCGAACGAGTCGGTGCCCCAGCAATGGTCGATGTAGTCGATGGGCTTGCTCGCCTGGTTGCCGTACAAATCCACCAGCTGCGCGATGACGCGGCTACGTCGAGTCTCGATGTCGAAGCCATCGAACGTGCGGGGGTCGCAGAAGGCCATCAAAATGCCTGGTCCACCGTCGCCGGGCGACACGTCGAAGGTGATGAAGACGGTCCCGGTGTCCGTCACCGCCTCGCCGGAAAGGCCGTTGGGCCGCCAGAACGGGCGCTCATAGGCGACGAACGCCTTGCTCAGCGCGCCCATGCGCCAGGTCTTCGTCAGTCCCTCGGCCTTTGCGGGCAGTACGGGGTCGAACTCGATATCGCCGCGATGCGCGGGCGCGGTCGCGACGATGGCGTACTCGGCATGGATCTCCCGCGAATCGGTGCAGACCACGACGCCGTTGTCGTCTTGCCGGATGTGGCGAACGGGAGCACCCACCACGACGCTGTCGCCGAGTTTCTCGGCAACCCGCTTGGCGATCTCCTGCGTGGTTTCGACGAACCGGTCCTGCTGCTGCCCGCCTTCGACGTCCAGCATGTGGTCGATCCCGCCCGCGGCGCGGATGTAGCGCAACGCGTGCAACAGCGAGACATCACCCGGGCTCGCGCCCCACTGCACCTTGCTGACGATGGCCATCAGCGAACGTGTAGCCGGTACCGCGCGCTTGCGGTCGAGCCATTCGCCGAACGATATCGCGTCGAGTTCCGCTGCGCGCGGGGACTCCCAGGCGGCATCGACGTGGATGGTCCGCAGCAGCTTCTCCAACGCCATCTGGATACGGGCCATGTCCGCCAGCGCCACCGGTGAGAACGTGGGAATGGTTCCGCTGTAGGTGCGGCGCCGGCCGGCCGCCCACATCACCTGGCGGCCTTGGTTGTACTGCGGGGTCGTGGTGCATCCGACTCGCTCGGCCAGGTCGCGAATCGCCGTGTGCCGCCGCGCGACCCACGTCGCGCCGAGGTCGACCTCGACCCCGGCCACCTCGCCGGTGAACGATCGGCCGCCGACCCGGTCGCGACCTTCCAGAACCAGGACGGACAACCCCATGCTCACGAGGCGATCCGCGGCGCTCAGACCCGCGAACCCGGCACCGACGATCACGACATCGACCGACGCGCGAGCCGAGCCGTTTTCAAGAGATTTCGACATGGTTTCCTCCAGCGCTGACGCGGTCCGCGTGCTGCGCGATGTAACGGGCGATCGGCTCGACGAGAGCCTTGGGAATGTGATGGCCCATGCCGGGAATGACCACATGCTGGGCCGAGCGGATCGCCTCGGCAGTGGCGATACCGCCACTGGGGTTTACAAGCAAGTCCCGGTCACCATTGATGACCAGTGTCGGAGCCGTGATCGTGCGCACCTGGGCCGTCCGGTCTCCCGAGCGCTGGATCGCTTGGATCTGGCGAGCCACGCCGGCGGCGGCGTCGCCGGCGCTCCGGTCCCATCCGCGGGCGGCGATGGCAGCTTCCTCGGCATCGTCGATCGGATAGGCCGTTCCGGCGATATGCCTCGTGAGCTGCAGGTGGTTGCGCACGGCCGCGGTTCGGTGCTTGGCCGGCGCCCCCACCAGGAGCCGAATCGTCGACCACGCCGGCTGACCGACATTGCGCGCTCCGGTGGTCGAGAAGATGGACGTCAACGACAGGACGCGCCGAGGTTCGGTCGCGGCGATGGTTTGCGCGATCATGCCGCCCATCGATCGCCCGACGAGGTGCACCTGCGCGACGCCGAGATGGTCGAGCAATCCGACACAATCACCGGCCATGTCCGCCAGGGAGTAGGCGTCCTTACGGGGTCGACCGATAACCTGTCGCCATAGCGGGGGCGGCGGAGTCGCGATGAACGTGGATTGACCGACGTCCCGGTTGTCCATCGAAATGACCCGAAATCCCTGGGAGACAAGCGCATCGACGAACGAGTCGGTCCAGAAAGTCAGGTCCTCTCCCATCCCGGCGATGAGCAGGATGGCGGGGTCGGCCAGGTCGCCGGAGTCACGAAAGCAGATTGTGGTTCCGGACGGAAGATGCGCGTACTGGTCAGACATGAGCGCTTGCCTTTTCGTGAACGCCGAACTCGAGGTGCTCGTCGGCCACCGGACCGCGCAGCGCCTTGGCATCCTCCTGATAGGACATCGCCATTCGCCATGGGGCGGTCGGGCCCTGCTTCGGCAGGAATTTCGCGCCGCGTTTGGCGTATCCGGCCTCCAGGTCCATGACCGGCCTGGGGTCCAGTCCAGGAGGCAGAGCCGGCACTGCGCGGTCGTAGCCGTGGGCATCCATGTGTTTGACCAGATCGATGAAGTAGCGGCACATCAGGCTCACCTTCAGGGTCCACGAGGAGGTCGTGTAGCCGATGGCCAGCGCCCAGTTCGGAATCCCGCTCAGCAGCATTCCGCGATAGGCGAAGCATTCGGCGAGGTCGATCTCCCGCCCATCGACGCCGATCGGCATTCCGCCGAAGAGCTGCATGTTCAACCCGGTCGCGGTGACGATGATGTCGGCTTCGAGCTCCTCGCCCGACTTCAAAACGATTCCGCGCTTGCTGAATCGGGCGATCGAATCGGTGACGACCGAAGCCTTGCCGGAGCAGATAGCGTCGAAGAAGTCGCCGTCGGGCGCCGCGCACAGCCGCTGGTCCCACGGGTTGTAGGGCGGGTTGAAGTGCTTGTCGACGTCGAAGCCCTTCGGGAGCCGCTTGATGTTCGAGCGACGGATCAGCTGCCGGCCCAGCTTCGGATACTTCCGGAGACCTTGGACGATCGCGCGCTCGATCCAGATGTTCTTGGCTCTCGTCGCCGCGTATCCGCGCTCGGCGCCCAGCAGTTTTGTGAGCGTGAGAGCGATACCGTCGACGCGCGGAACGGACATGATGTACGTCGGAGTGCGCTGCAGCATCGTAACGTGTTGGGCCGCACCGGAACCGGTTGACATCGCCGGCACCATCGTGATCGCGGTCGCGCCGCTGCCGATGATGACGACCTTCTTACCGCTGTAGTCGAGGTGCTCCGGCCAGTGCTGGGGATGAACCACCATGCCTTCGAAATCGTCGCGGCCCGGAAACTCTGGTGCGAACCCTTCGTCGTACCGGTAGTAGCCGGTGGCCGCGAAAACCCATCCGGTACGGATCGTCTTCGTGGCGGTCGAGCCGGTCACGGGGTCGGTCGCCTCGACGGTGAGAGTCCACTTCGAGTCCGCCGAGGACCAGTCCGACCGCACGACGCGGTGCCGGAACCGGACGAGATGCGACAGGTTGTTCTCGTCGAGCGTTTCCTGCAGGTACTCCCGGATCAGGTGCGCGTCCGCGATCGCCGACTCGTGGCGCCACGGTTTGAAGTCGTATCCGAAGGTGTGCAGGTCGGAGTCGGAACGAATGCCCGGATAGCGGAAGAGATCCCAGGTGCCGCCGATGTTGTCGCGGCCCTCCAGAACGATGAGGGACTTGTTGGGGAGCTCGCGGCTGAAATACGTCGCCGCGCCGATCCCGGAGATTCCCGCTCCGATGATGACGACGTCGAACTCCGCAACCTCGCTCGATACCTCGGTTGTCATGGCTGCAACCTCCTCGTTGCCCGTCTTGGTGGCTCCACTCTCGCCAACCGGAGACATGGATCACAACGACAGTGCGCACCACCTTTCACCGGCCTATGTGCAGCGTGCACCCGGGGTGCACCGTGCACTGCCGGCGAGCAGAACAGGTGCGCAGTGTCGTTGTGACCGGAGTCACTGGGTGGCGACAGTGGAGCCCACCTCGAAATGCGAAAGGAGCCAAGGCCATGAAGGACCTGCTCTTCCTTTTGGCCGATGTCTGGTTGATCGCCGCCGGCTTCTCCATCGGCTGGAAATTCATCCGGAACTACGGCAATTGGCTGCTCGGCCTGGAAGCGACGGTCGTCGGAGTGTCAGCGACCAACTTCCTGGTGGGGTCGCTGCTCGGTGCCGAGGCGGGCGGCGTCCCCTACTCGGTCGCCTTCTTCCTCGACGCATTCTCTCGATCGTTCGGCTTCACGCTCGTCCTCGTACTGGGCTTGATGGCGGTCACTCATCGGTACAAGCCCACGCTCGCCGTCGAAATCGGCGCATTCGGACTCGCCATCGCCGGGGGGTTCTACCTGGGGCAGTTCCATGACGAGACGCTGCACGTCGGCCCGGCCACGTTCTTCCTCGCGGCGAACGTGCTCACGACACTGTTCCTGGCCTACTTCGCCAAGCGACTCTGGGACATCGGCGCACGCGGGCTCTCCGTCTGGACCGGTGTGGTGACTGCCGCGGGGACCGCCATCGCGATCACCTATGACTTCTTTCCGCTCCCATTCGACGACGAACTTCGCACCTTCTTCTACACCGCCGCACTGACGACGTGGGGAGCCCAGGGCTTCGTCTACTACTTCGCCTACCGCGCGCTACACGCCGACACCGTTTCCGCGGACGCAACGCCAGGCCAGAAACTGAAAGCACAGTCATGAGCGGTCGTACCCCCTACTCCATCCGAAACCCTGAGGAGCCCCGAATGCTCGACCCTGATGACTACAACGCATCCAACCTGATCAACGGCGAGCTGGTGGACGCCCGATCGGGCCGTGAACTCGACGTCATCGAACCCGCCACCGGAGAGGTTCTGGCCCGCGTCGCCGCAGGCAACGGCGACGACGTCGACGCCGCTGTCACGGCAGCCGCGCAGGCGTTTCGATCGTTCAAGCGCACCACCCCTGGTGAGCGCTCGGAGATGCTGTTGGCGCTGGCCTCGGCGATCGAAGCCGAGGCCGACCACATCGCCGTGCTCGAGGCCCGCAACGTCGGCAAGCCGATGCCGGTGGCGCGCGACGAGATTTCATTGGTGGTCGACAACCTGCGGTTCTTCGCCGGCGCGGCGCGCACGTTGGAAGGACGTGCGGGTGGCGAGTACCTGCGCGGTTACGAGTCCTACGTGCGGCGCGAACCGATCGGCGTCGTGGCCGGTATCGCCCCGTGGAACTATCCGCTGCTCATGGCGACCTGGAAAATCGGACCGGCGCTCGCCGCGGGCAACTGCAGCATCCTCAAGCCCGCCCGCAATACGCCGCTCACCGCTCTGTACGTCGCCGAGCTGGCACGGGACATCTTCCCCGCCGGCGTGCTCAACGTCGTCTCGGGATCGGCAGGGGATATCGGCGACCGATTGGTGGGCGACCCTCGAATCGGACTCGTCTCCCTGACCGGCGACACGACCACCGGCCGCCACATCGCGAAGATCGCCGCCGATCGCGTCACGCAGACCCACCTCGAACTCGGCGGCAAGGCACCGGTGATCGTGCTGGACGATGCCGATATCGAAGCAGTCGTCGCCGGAATCGTAGTGGGCGCGTTCGTCAACAGCGGTCAGGACTGCACCGCCGCCTGCCGCGTCATCGCCACCCCGGGCGTTTACGACCGGCTGCTCGAAGCGCTCGTCCCTGCGGTGCAAGCCCTCGAGGTCGGCAACCCCACCGATGGCGACGATATCGACATGGGTCCGGTGATCTCGGCAGCCCATCGCCAGTCGATTCTCGACGTGCTCGCCAAGACCGACGGAACCATCGTCACCGGCGGAAAAGCGTTGCCAGGCAACGGGTTCTTTCTCGAGCCCACAATCGTAGCCGATCCGAGTCAACGCGACGTCATCGTCCAGACCGAACAATTCGGGCCCGTTGTATCGGTCCAGCGTGCCGCCGACGTCGACCAGGCCTTCGAGTGGGCCAACGACGTCGATTTCGGCCTCGCCTCATCCATCTGGACGCAGAACCTCAACCATGCGGCGCGCGCGGCGCGCGACCTGGACTTCGGGTGTGTGTGGGTCAACGACCACATGCCCATCATGTCGGAGATGCCCCACGGCGGCTTCAAGCAGTCCGGCTACGGCAAGGACATGTCGGTGTACGCGCTCGAGGAATACACGCGCATCAAGCACGTCATGACCAAAACGGTCTGACGCGAATCCATCCGAACCAGAAAAACGTTTATATTGAGCACCGGCCGTGGACACGTGGGCACCTACCGAACAGCGGCTGCGCGGCAATCCGGGCGTTGTCGCCATCTCCTTCATGATCATCGCGGGCGCCGCACCACTGACGGTGGTCGGCGGTCCGATGGCACCGGGGTTGTCCATCGGGAACGGGGCCGGACTACCGACCGCGTACCTCGCCACACCGGCCTGGGTGCATCGGTGGCGACGTTCGACGGCCCGAACCTGCCGTGGTGGATGTTGGCGGCCGGCGGGCTGGCGGCGGTGTCGTTTCTCGGCTAGGCCCCGACTGCGCGCCTCGGCTCGTAAGTCGGCCAAGACCGGCGCCGAGTCCCACGCCCACTTGTCAGCAAGCTCTCCCAGTGGCTGATGGAAGACGGCTTCAGCCGGGTGGACACGCGAATCGCGTCGAACGAGAAATCCTTCAGTTCTCTTTCGTCAGTGCGTCCAAACCGGCCGCCAGCAGCGGCTCGATCGAATCGCCGATGTTGTCGAAGCCCTCGCCGACCGTCTGGCCGTTGAGGTAGCGGTAGTGGATGCCTTCGAGGATCGTGGCGAGCTTGAACGCCGCGAGCCCGAGGTAGAAGCCGAAGTCGGACAGGTCGCGTTCGCTGGTTGCGGCATACCGGGCGATGATTTCGTCTTCGGTGAGAAAGCCCGGCGCGACGGACACGGTGGTCACGGCATCGAACCCATTGCCGGCGAGCCGGTGGTAGGTGAGCATCAACGCGAGGTCGGTGAGCGGGTCGCCGAGCGTCGCCATCTCCCAGTCCAGGACGGCGGTCGGCCTGTAGTCGGAGATGAGCACGTTGTCGAGCCGGAAGTCGCCGTGCACGATTCCCGCCGCCGATTCCTCCGGTACCGAGGAGGCCAGGCGGGAGTAGAGTTCGGCGGCCGCAGGCAGATCCCGGTGGTAGGAGGCATCGAGTTGCTTCTTCCACCGGATGACTTGACGGCGAAGAAAGCCCTCGGGCCGACCGAAGTCCGTCAGCCCGACAGCAGCCGGGTCGACCCGGTGCAGCGCGGCGAGCGTATCGACCAGGCGTTCCGAGATCACCCGGGTGTGCTCCTCCCCGAGCGGTTCGAGCTCCGCCGACGTGCGATAGGGCGTTCCGGCACATCGCTCCATGACATAGAACGTCGCGCCGATGACGCCATCGTCCTCGCACAACGCGTACGTCGCGGGGACCGGAACGTCGGTGTGCCACAGAGCTGACATGACTCGGTACTCCCGCGCCATGTCGTGTGCTGTCGCCAGTACATGCCCAAGCGGCGGCCGACGCACGATCCACTCGCGCGATCCGTCGCTGACGACGTAGGTCAGATTGGATTTCCCGCCCGCGATCAGTTTCGCGTGCAGGTTCGCGTCTACGACCGGGACAGTCGTCCGGATCCAGCGGGCGAAGCGGTCGAGATCCAGCCCAGGGGTCACTCGACGCCGCCGCACAGTGTGATGCCGCCGTCGACGACGACGAGTTGCCCGGTGATCCACGACGAATCCGGTGAGAGCAAGAAGGCCACGGCGCTGCCGATGTCGTGCGGCTCGCCGAGCCGCTCGAGCGGGTACGCGGCGGCGACGTCGTCCTCGCGTCCTTCATAGAGCTTTGCGGCGAACTCGGTCCGGACGACGCCCGGCGCCACCGCGTTGACGCGGATATCCGGGCCGAGTTCGACGGCCAGCAACTCGGTGATCGATGCCAGCATCGCCTTGCTCGCGCCGTAGAAACCGATGTTGGGCGACGGCCTGAGGCCGGAGACCGACGAGATGTTCACGACCGCGCCACCGTGCTCCTTCATCCAGGCCCGATGGATCTGCTGCACCCAAGACAGGGCGGCGATGCAGTTCACCTCGACGACCTTGCGCGCGGCACCGAGATCCAGCTCGACCATCGGCCCGTACGTGGGGTTGATGCCGGCGTTGTTGACCAACAGGTCCGCGCTGCCGAACGTTTCGAGCGCCTGTCGGATCGTGTCTGCCTGGTGCTCGACGTCGTCCGCCTTGCCGGCGACACCGAGCGCCGTCGAGGGTCCGCCGAGCGCGGCGACGGCCGCGTCGAGCGTGTCCTGGGTGCGTCCGGTAATGACAACCTTCGCGCCCTCGGCCACCAGCCGTTCGGCGATGGCCAGGCCGATCCCGCGGCTGGCGGCGGTGACGATCGCCGTCTTACCGGCAAATCTCGAGACGCTCATCAGTACTTGATCACCGACCGGATCCCGATGCCGCGTTTCATCTCGTCGAACGCGTCATTGATGTCCGCTATATCGATGACGCGGGTGACGAGTGAGTCGAGATCGATACGATTGTGCATGTAGTGCTCGACAAGCACCGGAAAGTCGACGTCGGGCCTGCTCGAACCATAGTTCGAGCCGATGAGCGAAAGCTCCTGGTCGGACATGACAAACGGATCGATCGTGATCGTCACACCGTTCGCCACCTGCCCGGCGACCACGGCAGTGCCGCCGCGGGCCAACACCGCGTATGCGGCCTCGATCGTCTGCGGCAGTCCGATGGCCTCGATCGCGACTTCGACGCCCCGACCGTCAGTGCATTGCGCGACCTTGGTCGCGAGATCCTCGCGACCACTGTTGATGACCTCGGTGGCTCCGAAAACACGTGCCTGGTAGAGCTTTTCGTCGGAGATATCGGCAGCGATGACCTGCTTCGCGCCGACGAGTCGAGCACCCTGAATCGCATTGAGCCCGACGCCACCGCAGCCGATCACCAGCACGGTGTCACTCGGACGCACCTTGGCGGTGTTGACCGCCGCACCGACGCCGGTCGTCACCGCGCAGCCGATGAGCGCCGACTGTTCGAAGGGTGCGTCCTTCCGGATGGCGATCGCACCCGATTCGGGCACCATCACGTACTGGCCGAAGGTCCCGAGGCCGGCGAAGCTCAGCACCTCCGCTCCGTCCGCTGCGGTGATACGTGACCGGCCGTCGAACGAGAGATGGTTGGCCGAATGCCGGCTCACCATGTCGCACAGGACGGGCCGGCCGCTGACGCAGTAGCGGCACCGGCGACACGAGGGTGTCCAGGAGAGCACAACGTGATCGCCGGGCGCGAGGGTCGTGACTCCCTCTCCGACGCTCTCGACGATTCCGGCACCCTCATGCCCGAGGATCATGGGCGTAGGCACGTCCCACTCACCGACAATCGCGTGCAGGTCGCTGTGGCACAGCCCGCTCGCCCGCATCCGCACGAGTACGTCGCCAGGCGGCGGAGTCGAGGGGATCGAGACTCTTTCGATGGTCAATGGTGCGTTCGGCGTCCGGAAGACGGCGGCGTCGAATTCGATGGTCATGGCAATTCCTCGTTGTGGTTGGTTCGGCGCAGTGCGGCGATGAGGTCCTCCCGGACGGCTCGGCGATCGAATTTGCCGGACGCATTCAACGGGAGGGCGTCGTAGACGACCCAGCGGTCCGGAACCGCGTAGTCGGGCATCGCTGCCCGCAGGAAGCCGACGAGTTCCTGCTCGTCGAAAACTGTGCCGGAGCGCACCTCGACGGCTGCCGCTACACGCTGGTGCAGGATGTCGTCCGGATAGCCGAAAGCGCATGCGGCCCCGATTGTCTCGTGGCGAGCGATGTGTGACTCGACGAACGTCGGCATGATCTTTTCGCCGCCACGATTGATGACGTCATCGGCACGACCGTGCAGCCACAGCAGTCCGTCGGCGTCGATGCGGCCGACGTCGCCGGTGCGCAGCCACCGTCCACTCATCTTCGCGGCCGTGAGCTGCGGCTCGTCCCAGTAGCCGAGCATGCGCGTCGGTCCGCTGAGCCATACCTCTCCCAGCGCACCGGGTTCGGCGTCGACACCTGACTCATCGACAATGCGCACTTCGACACCAGGCAGCGGCAGCCCCACAGACTCCGCCTTCGTGGCCGCCAGCTCATGCGGCAGGAACGTGCACACCGAGGTGAACTCGCTCAATCCGTACGCATGAACGAGCGCGAGGTGCGGCCACCGCCGAAGCAGTTCGTGGACCCAGGGCTCCGGCATTGCGCTGCCGCCGTACATGATCGTGCGCACGCCGCGAAAGATCTCCTCGGCGTCGTCGTGCAGCATCAGCATTCGCACCATGCTCGGCACCGCCGCGAGAAAGGTCGCCGGGTGGGCGATCAGTTCCGCCGCCGCGTCACCGGTTCGATAACGCCGGAGAAGACTGGTCGTTCCGCCCGAGACGACCAGGTGTGCCAGTTGATCCGCGAAACCGGTGTTGTGGAAAATCGGCACGAGGACCAAGGTGCTGTCGTCCGGCCCGGTTCCGAAATAGCCGGAGAACGCGCGGGCCAGTGCCGATATCGCGGAATGGCTGATGACCGCGCCCTTGGGAACTCCCGTCGTGCCCGAGGTGAAGCTGATCAACGCTGGAGCCTCACCCGTCGTCATTTCAGGTGCGGCGGCACCTCGATCTGTGCGGGCTTCACGCACGAAAGCCTCGAGTTCCAGGCATCGCGCGCCGGGTACCGCCGCGGCCGCGGCATCGTGGAGGACGAACTCGGCTTCGACTTTGGTGACCTGCTGAACGACCTGGCTCTGTGCGAGCCGAGTGTTCAGCGGGACGACGACGTTGTCGCCCCGCTGACACCCGAGAAACGCGACAACCCATTCCAGGCTGTTCTCCCCCAGCAGGACAACGCGATCACCCGCGACCACATCGCGAGCGCGGAGTGCGGCGACGAAACGCGTCAGCGCTTCGTCGAGCTCCGACCAGGTGAGGGTGTGCTCGCCGCAACGCAATGCCAGGGCGCTGGGACGCGTGGCTGCCCAGTTGGCCACCGCTTCGGAAAGGCTGTTCACGGCAATTCCTCAGACGGCCGTGAGATTTCGAATACCCGGCCCGAATCCGCCGAGTGACCGCCCGATGCGCTCGAACTCGGCGAGGGCGAACTGCCAGTCGAAGACCTCCGGACCCCACGCTCCGGGCGGCGGAGGTGACTGCAACGCGGCGAGCGCCGCGACCGCCGCACCGAGCCCGGTGCCACGCGACATCGGCGCATCATCGAGGAGCGCGAGAGCACCTTGGACGCGCGCGCCGTTCAGAGCCTGCACCATCAATGCGGTCAGTGGCTCACCGCTCTTTGCTGACGCTGATGCCGAATGCCGCGCCCACAGCATCTTCCACAGGAACTCGGCCGGTTCGACCTCGTTCCCACCGACATCGACGGTGACGTCGGTGTAGCCGAATCCGATACGACCGAGCGTCGAGAACGCGGCGTTGGCCCACCCCGGCCGGAGCGATCCCTTGCAACTCGCGTTGCGCAACTGCGGGAAATGCCTGGCCAGCGTCCTCGGCTCGGGGTGAGCGGTGTCGTAGGCCTGAATCTGACCGAGCGGCTCGGGAAAAGTGAAGTCAGTCGCCGTTTCCGGAACGAATCCCGCCGACCGCACCCACTTCCCGTCCCGCCAGATGGGGCACGGAGAGACTGCCATGTGAAGCATGTGGCGCAACGGAGCCAAGCCCCCGGGGTCCCGCTCGTGCGTCGCCCACACCACTTGGATTCCATCGCTGGTGGGGAATTCGTCGAGCAGACGAGCCGCGCACCAGTTCGAGACTCCGGGTGACCATCCCGCACCGGTGACCAGGGCGATGCCCGCACGCTTGGCATCCGCATCCATCGCCAGCACGGTTTCGGTCGCCTCGAGATCGTCACCGATGTCGATATAGGTCGTGCCGGCTTGCAGCGCAGCCTGGGCGAGGCTGTCCGAGCCCGCGAAAAACGGCCCGGACATGTTGAGCACCAGGTCGATTCCACTGAGATCGACCGTCTCCGCGGTGGCCTCGGCGATCCGTCCTCGCACGCGTGCCGGGTCGAATGTTTCGGCACGCCGCAGTGCTTCGGCCGAGCGGTCCATCGCCACGAACTGCGCGTGCGGGAGCTGCTCGAGCAGAATCCGGAGGGCGGCCCCGCCCATCTGGCCCACGCCGACAATGCCTACCGACACCATGGTGAAGAGTCCCTTCAGAGATTGCGCCCGCACTGAGCGAACGAATATTTGTGTGCGGCGAGCCCTAGCCGCGCTCGCTGTCCTCAGCCACCGCGGGCAACAGTTCGAGGTAGTCCGCGAGTTCGCTGTAGTCGACCTGCCACAGTCCCGGCGAGCCCGTCGGGTACTGCGAGCGGAATCCGATCAGGCTCTGGACACGAGGGGGGAGCGTCCGCGCCAGTTCGAGGTCCACCAGGAACGGGTAAGCCTCCTCGCCCACGAGGAAACCCGGGTTGAGTGCGAAGCTGACCGCACGGCGATACTGATCAGAGGTGCGGTTCGCGCCTCCGCCGTGGGCGGTCTTGCCGCTGAAGAACAGCGCGTCGCCGGCGTTCATGATCGCCGGAACGGTTTGTTCGGGCGCGCCGCGGTCTTGGAAGTTGTCCCACTTGTGGCTGCCCGGGATCACCCGCGTGGCGCCGTTCTCCTCGGTGAAGTCGGTCAAGGCGATGAGAAAGTTGACGGTCACCTCGGGTCCGGCTGGTCCCATGCCGACGAACGGGAACCAGTTCTCGAGGTCGCGGTGGAGCATTTGGGCGGCGTTGCCGGGCCCGATCTCGATGACCTGCGCCGTCGTCATCCAGTACGTTCCGGATTCTTCGAGGAACACCGCGTCCGCGAGTGCATGAACCAGGTCGTGGTCGATGACCTCACGACGGAACGCCTCGCTCCTGGTGACGAGGTTGGTGAGCCGCTTGGTGTTCCGGCCGTGGAATTCAGCGACGATCTCATTGTCGTGCTTGGAGCCAGGGCTCAGCTCTCGCAGGGCCGGGTCGATCTCGGCGTTGAACCGCGCGACCTGATCGGGTGTGAGCAAGCCCCTGACGATGACACCGCCGTCCTCGCGAACGATCGACAGAATCTCGTCGACGGGAGCTGTCGCGGCTATCGTGCGCAGATTCGTGGAGGCAGGTGCAGACATGGCGGTGACACTTCCGATCTCGTGGTTTGGTGTGAGCTGCGTCTCCACGATCCACCCACCAGGGAGCGGAGAACTACATCACCAGGCCCCACATTTCGGCTCCGTCAGTGCACTGTGCACCAGGGGTTCGTCCGGGCATCAGGCCACCCCGCCTTCGATATCGACACCGAGTGCGCAGTCGCAGTGGTCAGACAACGCTGCTCGACCTCGGGCTACAGCGTCCGGCCGAAGTGCGCCGCCACCGTGTCGACGGCGACCGTCACCTGGGGTTCCTGATCGTAGAAATCGAACTGGGTGCCCTGCGTCCAGAAGAAGTCCTTCGGACCGGCCAGCCCGGCGTGGAACCGGCGAGCGCCCTCGGGTATCGCGGCGTCCTCGCTGTGCACGAGGACGGTGGGCTGGGTGATCTTCGGCGCGGTGGCGATCGAGTCGTAGGTGAGCCAATCGATCCACGACATGACCGCGAACCGATTGGGCCAGGTCGGAATCCCACCGCGAGCCGGGTCGAGATAGAAGTCGATCCGGTAGGGCATGGCGGCGCCGTCCTCGGCGCTACCGACCACCGGCACGTACTCGACAGCACCGGAGGCCTCGAACCGCGTCCGCGCCGCGCGGCCCGCCGCGATCTTGGCCGCGACCTCGTCGGCGCCACCGTAGGCCTGCGCACAGACGGCAGCGTCGTGCAGCCACGGCGCGACCAGCGCCAGCGATCGTACGCGCGGATCGTGAGCGGCGGTGCCGGACATATACATCGCCGCCGCGCAGATCCCGAGCGCGCCGATCCGGTCCCCGTCGACCGCGGCGTGCGCGGTTAGGAAGTCCACCGCGTGACCGATATCGGCAATCTTGCGGTCCGGCGATTCGACGTCGCGCGGGTTCCCGCCGGATTCACCGAACCCGGTGAAATCGAAGGACAGTGCGGCATAGCCGTGTTCGGCCAGCCTCCGGGCGTAGCGGTCGGCCATCATCTCCTTCACGCTGGTCCAGGTTCCGGCGACCACCACGCCGGGCACCGGCCCCGGGGTGTCCGGCAGAAAGAGGTTGCCGACGAGTTCCACACCGGCGCTGTCGAATTCGACCTTCATCAGTTCGTCTTCCTTTCCGTACGACGAGATCAGGCGGGTCTGGGCAGCAGTCCGCGGTTGCCGTCGCCCCACAGGGCGGTCATCGCCAACCCACGGATACGCCAGACGCCCTCGACCCGGACGAGGTCGAACCGGTAACTGCCGCCCAGGGTCCACAGCGACGCACCGAACGCCTCGGCTTTGCGGTGGGTCGCCTGGAACGACGCGGTGCAGATCGCACTGTCCGCGTCGATGTCGACCAGATGGTTGGCCAGCAGGTGCTGGGTCGAAGCGAAACCGCCCAGGGTGTCGCGCCAAGCGGCGACGATCCGGTCGGGTGTCAGGGTGACCGTTTCTCCGCCATCGAGGCTGGTGTAGTCGAGCGTCACCGCGTCGGCGAATACGCCTGCGAGGGCGTCCCATTCGCGGTGATCGGTGTACCAGGCCATGCGGGTGCAGGTGTCGATGACATCGAGGCGATCCATGCGCTCAGCCTCGCCGCCCGGCCGGTCCCGCCGGTAGAGCACCGGCTGCACAGTGTGCTGCAGGAAGCTGCAACCGTGGCGGCGCTGCTAGATCACCTTCGCCGTCCTGACGCGGAGGGCCGCGGTGCCGCTACCGGCGAATCGTTTCGATGGCCGCGTCCGACGACCTTTCCCTCAGTCGGTGGCGAACGCGGCGGTGTGCGCGACAGCCCAGTCGGTGAAGGTGCGCGGTTCGTGTCCGGTTACCTCCCGGACGGTCGGGTACACCTGTGACTCGTCGAGTGAGCCGTCGAGATAGAAGTCGGCGAAGGCCGCGGCGTACTCCGGGGGCAGGGTGGCCGCGAGTTCGGCGCGGGTCTCGTCGTCGGTCAGTTCGCGGCAGACCAGGCGACGGTCGAGTACTTCGGCGAGGATGGCGATCTGGTCGGCGGGGCGCAGGGCCGCCGGGCCGGTCAGGTCCAGGATCCGGTCGGCGAACACATCGTCGGTGAGCGCCCGGGCGGCGACAGCGGCGATGTCGGCCGGGTCGATCGCCGCGACCGGCACCCGGGGGAACCGCACGCGGACGACGTCACCGGCGGCGAGCTGGGGCAGCCAGCGGAACGCGTTCGACATGAACGAGCGCGGCCGCAGGAACGTCCACGCCAGCCCCGATTCCCGCACCGCCTGCTCGGACCGGGCCATGGAGCGCGCGACCACATTGGCCGAATCCACCAGCTCGGCCGATCCGCTCGACAGCAACACAACGTGTTGCAGCCCGGCCGATTTCGCTCGGTCCAGCAGTGCGGGCAGGTTCGCGTGGCCGGGCAGCAGGAACATCGCCCGCGCGCCGTCGATGGCCTCGGACATGGTGTCGGGCACGTCGAGGTCGCCGGATACCGCCGTCACTCCGGGCGGCAGCGCGACGCCGTCGATGTCGCGTACCAGCGCCCGCACCGGCTGCCCGGCCCTGCGCACCGCCGCCACCACTTCCGAGCCGACATTTCCGGTCGCACCGGTCACCAGGATCACTGCTCCTCCTTCATTCACCCACAGCCCGTCTCACGCGGGCCCCACCAGGGGATAGCCCCCGCGAACCCAGCTTCGCCCAGCGCACCGTCGCAATTGAAGAGCAGTCGCTGCACCGCGGGGTGCAGGAAGCTGCACAGCCTCAGATCCAGCCTTTCTCCTTGACGAGCAGGGCAGCCTGGAACCGGGTTCGGGCGCCGAGCCTGTCCATCACCGCCGCGACATGCGCGCGGAACTTGCGGACCGAGATGTTGATCGATCGCGCGGCCGATTCATCGGTGTCGTGGCAGGTCAGCGCGTGCAGGACGCGCAATTCCGTCGGCGAGAAGGGTGGTTCGGCGACGTCGTGCGCGAGCGCCCACATCCGGTCGAAGACGCCGACGAGCAACCGCGCCAAGCCGGCATGGCGGATCTGTATCACGTCGTCGCCCGAGCCGGCCGCGACGAAGACCACCGAGCGATTGACGATCGCCAGCGGACCGATCCGCTGGGTGGTCGCCCGGTGCAGATCACCGAGCGCGTGACGGCGCCGGACGTGCGCCACCTGGGCGGGATCTTCCATGGCATCGATCGGGAAGATCACCCGGCTGCGCAGACCGGCCGCGAGCTGACGCTCGTATCCGGCCCGCGTGCGCCAGAAGGGGCTGTGGCGTGGATCGGCCTGGATCGACAGCAACTCATCCGGTTCCCGGGCCAGCAGTTGCTGGATGCGGCGCCCGGATTCCGCGCCGCCGGGCAGGTATTCGACGGACCCCGCCGGTTTGCCGGTGCGATGTTCCTCGCCCCATTCCCGAAGCGCGTCCCAGGCGGCGTCGAGCTCGGCGAATTGCCGCTGCGCCTCGCTCAGCCGCCTGCGGACCAGTACGTCCACCGCGGTGACAGGAGACACCGCTGACAGGTCGTCGTTGAGCAGGCCCAGCTGCCGCAGTTCACCGAGCACGAGGCGATCGGCCGGTGCGAGCGCCGCCGCGCGGTTGCGCTCTTGGAGCAGCCACCGGTACACCCGCTCCTGGTCGGGGGTCAGCCCCAACCGGTCCAGGGTCATCGCGGCCGACTCACCGGTCGGGGCCGCCGCTCCAGCCACCACTGCGCGATCAGCAGCGACAGCGTCCATCCCAGCCAGGTGCCGATGCCCGCGATGGTCTGGACGAGCAGCGTCTCGTCACCGTGGAAGGTCGTGTCGAGGCGGGGGTCCAGCACCAGGAACAGAATCGCCCCCAGGACGCGGTTGAGCACGATCGACAGGGTCAGCGCGAAGCTACGGATCATCCACCGGCGGTGGTCGCCGAATCGGCGGCGGCGGGCCATCCGCCAGCCGGCGATCGTCGTGAGCAGCCACAGCACCGACAGCATCACGTTGCTGACCCGGGCGACCGGTCCGAACGGGCTCGTCGCACCGATCACCAGACCGATCAGCCCGGCGGGCAGTACCCCGGCGACGACATAGACGCGGCCCAGGCCGCGGTGCAGCCCCGGATACGTTCGGCGAAACCACGGCCACACCTGAAAGCCACAGACCAGGATTGCCACCGAACCGCAGACGACATGCGCTACCAGCAGGGGGTAGTGCAGCGCGAAGCCAGGATCGGGGACTCGGGACAGCGACCGGTCGAAGGTGAGATAGGGCGGCAAGGAGAACGCGACGAAGGCGAAGACCAGGATCAGCAGCGGTCCGGTCCAGGGCCGCTGCCACCAGGTTCTGCGTGGCGGGGCGGAAACGGGGGGAGGCGATTGGCGGGTCGAAACACCCATGGTGGACCATCCGGGAAGCCGAGACGACATGTACTGCGTACAAGATACGCGTAGCGTACGACATACGCAATAAGGAGGGACTGTGACCGACGAACTGCCACCGGTGGCACGGCTGCTGTGGTCGGGCAACCGGCCGACCGGCCGCGGGCCGAAACCGGCTCTCACCCTCGACCGCATCGTCGCCGCGGCCGTGGAGGTGGCGGACGCGGATGGAATCGGGGCGCTGTCGATGCAGCGCGTCGCCAAGCAGTTGGGCGCGGCGACCATGTCGCTGTACCGGCATGTGCCCAGCAAGGACGACCTGGTCTCGCTGATGTTCGACGCGGTGATGGGTGACCCGCCCCGCTTGCCCGCCGACGACTGGCGTGCGGCGCTGCGCCAATGGGCCGGCGCGACCAGGGAGCTGTACCTGCGCCATCCGTGGATGCTGGTGGTCGGCACCGGCAATCGGTTCATGGGACCGAATGAAGCCGCCTGGGGTGAGGCCGCCATGCGCGCCCTACTGGACGGCGGGTTGCCCCTTGCGGTCGTCACCGAGGCTCTGCTATCGGTCAGCGCGTTCACCAGTGGGGCGACCCGGCTCGAGATCGATCCCGGCCTCGGGCGCGACACGGACGGCCACACCGGGCCGGTGCTCGATCCGGCCGTATTCGTCGAATTCGGCGGGCCGGATCGGTTTCCCGCCCTCGCGGCGGTCGCCGCCGCGGGCTCGCCGGACGACGGTGGCGCGGGCACCGGGGCCGGGTCGGTGTTCGCATTCGGGCTAGCGGCGCTGCTGGACGGCATCGCCGCACTCCTGCGCGAGTGATCCCGCAGGCTCTCCTTCCCCCTCGGCCACCTTCACATGACGACCGCCGCGGAACCGGAGGCTTGGCCGGTTTCGCCCGATAGGCTACGCTGTGCGGCGATGACTACCGGGACGGCCTTGCGCCACACACGGATTGGTTACCCGGCGCTCTCCTGAGCGCCGTTCGGGCCTGCCGCGGCCCGAGCCTGCCATTCGATCGAAGTCCTCGCGCCGGTGCGCGGGCCCCACCTCCGTCGTGATGATCACACGCTTCACAGATCGATCACGACAGGAGTAATCATGCCCGCACGCTTCAACCACACCATCATCGCGGCCAAGGATCGCCACGAGTCCGCGGCCTTCTTCCGCGATCTCTTCGAGTTCGCCGAAGCCCCGTCGTGGGGAGTGTTCACCAACCTGCTCTGCGAGGACGGGGTGCTGCTGCAGTTCGCCGAACCACCGGTCGAGGACATCCAGATGCAGCACTACGCCTTCCTCGTCGACGACGAGCTGTTCGAACGGGCCTACGGAAAGCTGTGTGAGCGGGGTATCGAGCACGCGGCCGACCCGTTCTTCCAGCAGCCGGGTACCACCAACACCGGACACGGCGGACGCGGGGTCTACTTCCGCGACCCGGCCGGGCACGGGATCGAGATGATCACCCGGCCGTATTTGTAACCTGCCGCCGATATCGTTGCGACCCTGCGGTTTGCGCCAAGCCCCGCCAGGGTCGCGACGCGGCTCCACCGGATTCCACGCGGCATCCCGGAGATCGGGAATCCACCTCGTCGTTACGCCGACGACGGCGCTGACGCTCAGTAACATGAGCGTTGCTCATTTTCCATGATCAGCAGGAGGGCGTGATGCCGTCGAAGGCTGTCGGTCAGCGCCGTCGTCCGACGCAGGAACGCGCGAAGGCGACCAGGGAGCACATCCTCGATACGGCCGCGCGGCTGTTCGGTGAGCGCGGTATCGCCAACACCTCGACCAACCGGATCGCGGTGGAGGCCGGTGTCAGCATAGGAACGGTCTACCGCTACTTCGCCGACCGCGCCGTCCTGGTCGAGGAGTTGCTCGAGCGGCTGCTCGAGACCATCGAGCGGCGCTTCACACAGCAGGTGTTCAATCTGTCGGAGAAATCGATCCCGCAGATCGTCAGCGATGTCCTGCAGGTAATCACCGCGGAACTGGTCGCGAACGCGCAATTGGTGCGCGCGCTGGTCGGCGGAGTGCAGTTCTACAGCAGTGGTATCCCGGAATTCGAGCCACGACTGCGTCTGCTGGTCAAGGTGATGCTGATCCAGATCCTCGGCCCGGGAGACGATCACGAGTACGACGTGATGACCTTCGTCATGATCAACACCGGATTCGCGGCAGTCCTGCGCGCGTCGGCTCTGGATGTGGACAGCCGGGCCCGCGCGGAGGCGATCGATATGACCGGGCGGATGATCGGCGCGTGGATGGAGGCCGAAGCCGAGGCCGCCGCCGTCTGATCGACGCGGCGTCCTTCGGCACGGTGACGATTCCGTCCGCCGTCGTGTCTGCGCGGCGCGTGGCCCCCACCGATCGGACGACTGTCCACGTGCGGGGAGAGGAAAGTGAGCAGGTCACCAGGTTCTGGCTCCGGAACACTCCCCCCGGCTACGCTCGCGGTCCCTATTCCTACTGCTCAGGAGCTGTTTTCACGGTCGTCGGCCGACCGGCCGAAAGCGGAGTAGTAGCTGATCTGGGACTCGGATTACCGTTGAGGACAGGGTGAACAACCGGTGACGCCGAGGCGCCGCACGATTGCTTACCCGGGCGGTTCGAGCTTGGACGTGGCCGCTGATGGCGGTGGCGAGGAGGTCACACGTGATGATCGAAGACATCGCTCATCCTGCGGTCGATCCGGAAGGGCCGCCGGTCATCCGGCCGCCGCACGATGTACACAGACTCGCACGTGAAGTGGTCGCACACGTCGCGGAGACGGCGGCGCCCTGCCGCACGCTACCGGGTGGCGCGGTCGGCGCCGACGTCACCGAGGTGGTCCGCGCGTGCATGCGGTGGGCCATCCAGGGTTTGGACGGGCAGGCGGTGCCGGACCGCATCGACGGTTTGCAGGTCGCGGCAGCGGGATGGGCACGCGAGGGGATCCCGGTCGATGCCGTCCTGCACGCGGTTCACGTGGGTTTCAAGTTCGGGCTCGGCTTGCTGTTCGGCGACCGCGGATCCACGCATCGCATCGACATCGCCACCGGCACCGCGACCGTAGTGGAGCTGTTGAATCTACTGACCTCGACGGTCAGCAAAGCCTACGTCCGCGAATACAAGGCCATCGCCGCCGAACACCACACCGCGGTGCACACCCTTACCTCGGCGCTGCTGGGCGGGCACGCGACATCCGCGATGGCCCGCGAATGCGGAATACCCCTCGCCGACCGATATTTCGTGCTCGCCCTCGCCGTGCCCGCGCATCCCGACGAAACCCATCCCCGGCTCGACAGCCAGGTCGTCGCGCGGCGCAAACTCCGCCGCCTCCAGGCCGCCCTCGCGGGCCTGTTCGATGACCGAGCGCTTTCGCTGCTGTCGGTCGACGGGGGAACCGTCCTCATTCCCTGTACCCGGCCCGGAGATCCCGGCGAAGACATCGATCTCGACAAGGTCGTCGCGACACTTTCCGGCGCCGCGCAAGTGCCGGTCACCGCCGGTGTCGTGTGCGCCGGTCCCGACGAGGTGTCCGCCGCGGCTGTCCAAGCGCACGAACTGCTCGACACGGTGCAACAACTGGAACGTGGACCAGGGCTGTACAGGTTCCCCGAGCTGGCGCTGCACTATCAACTGACCCGCCCCGGAGTCGGTCGAGACCAGCTCCGCACACACCTCGCCCCACTGATGGACCATCCGGAGCTGTTGGAAACCCTGCGGACTCATCTCGACACGGGCATGCATCGCTTGCGCACCGCGCGGCGACTGCATGTTCATCCGAACACCGTCGATTACCGGCTGCGGCGCATCGCGCAGCTCACCGGCTTCGACCCCGCCGACGGCAGAGGCCTGTGGTATCTGCGGTCGGCGCTCATCGCCTCGGCCGTCAGCGATCTTCCGAGCGAGGTACCGGCCGGCACCCGCCGCCCGGCCTGAAGAAGCACCCATCACCGGTCGACAAGCGGCGGTCGGGCTGCGAAGAATACGGACGTGCGGCATCGGCGGCACGAATGCTCATGGAGGTGCATGCGGTGGCCGGACGGGTACCCAGAGGTCGCCTGGCGAGAAGTGGCCGCCTCGGCGGCTTGGCCGCAGGCCAGGCGGTACGCGGGGTCGGGAACCGGCTGTCGATGATCGGCAGAACCGAGGAAGCCCGGCGGGTTCTCGCCGAGCGCTCGACGCTGCAGACTGCGCAGCAACTCGTCACGGTGCTCGGCGCCATGAAGGGCGCGGCGATGAAGCTGGGGCAGATGCTGTCGGTTCTCGAGGTCGACCTCGTGCCCGAATCGCACCGGGAACTGTTCCGCACCAAGCTCGCCGAACTGCGGGATCGCGCGCCTGCCGTGCCGTTCGCCGCGATGAAGCAGGTGATCGAGGACGACCTCGGGCCGTTGGCGCGCGTGTTCGCCGATTTCGACGAGACACCGATCGCCGCGGCGTCGATCGGGCAGGTGTATCGGGCCCGGTTGCACGACGGACGCACCGTGGCGGTCAAGGTGCAGTACCCGGGTGTGGACGCGGCGATCCACGCGGACATGCGCAATCTGGAAGTGCTCAGCAAGCTGTGGAAAACCGTCCTGCCGAGCGCGGCCGACACCGCCGTGCTGGACGAGATCGCCCGCAACATCGGCAACGAACTCGACTACCCGCGCGAAGCCCGGACCCAGCACCGGGTAGCGATGCGCTACCGCGACCACCCCTTCATCACCGTCCCCGACAGCATCGAAGAGCACTGCACGCGAAGCGTTCTCGTCTCCGAGTACGTCGAGGGCGGTGACTTCCAGCGGATTCGAGCATTGCCCGCCGCCGATCGCGACCGCCTCGGCGAGTTGATCTACCGCTTCTACATCAGTGCGCTGTTCAGCGACAACGAGTTCTGCGGCGACCCGCATCCGGGCAACATCCTGCTCGCCGCCGACGGCCGGCTGGCGTTCGTCGATTTCGGGCTCTACGATCACATGGACCCCGTGCACGTGGACTTCGAGCGCGCGTGTCTGCGGGCCGCCGGTGAACACCGCGCACGAGACCTGTACGACGCCTGGGTCGGACGCGGCATCATCGACCCGGACGCGGGCGTCACCACCCAGGAATGCCTGGATTATGTGTGGGCCGCCGCGGGATGGCATCTACTCGACGAACCGATCACCATCACACCCGAGGTCGCCACCGGCGCGGTCATCCTCGCCATCGACCCGCGAGCCGCCGAGTTCAAAGGTATGCGCCACCAACTACTCCCGGCCGAGCACGTGTTCTCCCGCCGCGCGGACCTGTTCACCTTCGCCGCGCTCGGCCAGCTCCACGTCACCAACAACTGGCATCGCCTCGCGCGGGAGTGGCTCTACCACGAGCCCGCCACCACCGACATCGGCAAGGCGATCGAACAGTGGCAACGCGACCGGGAACACCGAGTGTGACTCCCGACCGCACCGGACCCACGCCTCGTACGGCACATATGCGCGCGCACTCCGCGTGAAGTCCACGCCGATGGGTAGCCCACGGGCGTGACCGAACCCGGAAACAAGAACGCACCCGAACTGGGCGACCAGACCGACACTTCCCACCCTGACGACCTGGACCTCGATACCCGCGAAACCCCCGAGGACGAGGACGTGAACGAAGCGGCGGGCACCGTCGAACCACCCGACTGAGTACGGTTTCACCCACGGCGGCCGGGGAATTCCGGTCGCATGGGTATCACTGTCGCCGTCACCGGGCCGACCGGCGAGATCGGCATCTCCGCCGTCTCCGCACTCGAACTCGACCCGGCGGTCGACCGGATCCTCGGAATGGCACGCAGGCCGTTCGACCCCGCGGCACACGGCTGGACCAAGACCGAGTACCGGCGCGGCGACATCCTCGACCGAGCCGCGGTGGATGCCTTGGTCGCGGATGCCGACGTGGTGATCCATCTGGCGTTCGTGATCATGGGCTCGCGGGAGGAGAGCGCGCGGGTGAATCTCGCGGGCACCCGTAATGTCTTCGAGGCGACGGTGGCCGCCGAGCGGGTCCGCCGCCTGGTCTACACGTCCTCGGTCGCCGCCTACGGCTACCACCCGCGCAATCCCTCGCCCATCACCGAAGACGTGCCGCCCGAGGGCTCGCCCGAGCACTACTACTCCGAGCAGAAGGCCGCGTGCGAGGCGGCGCTCGCCGAGATCACCGCCGGTTCCGGTCTGGAAGTGTTCGTGCTGCGGCCGTGCATCGTGGCCGGACCGAAAGCGCCGGCTCTGCACGACCTGCCCTGGGAGAAACTTCCCGGCCCGCTGCGCACTCTGGCCCGCTCGAACCCGCTGTTCAAACCGGTGATTCCCGACCCGGGCCACCCACTGCAACTCGTCCACCACGACGACGTGGCCGCCGCCATCGCGCTGGCCGCCACCGCGCAGGCGCCACCCGGCGCCTACAACATCGCGGGCGATGGCACTCTCACCCTGTCCGAGGTGGTCGCCGCGCTGGGCGGCAGGCCGGTGCGCGTTCCCGCGGTCGCCGCCACCGCCGCGTCCGCCGCTCTCGCCCGCCTCCCGTTCATGCCCGCCACGCTCGAATGGCTGCACATCGTCCGCACTCCCGTGGTCATGGACACCAGCCGCGCGAAGCGGCAGCTCGGCTGGGAGCCCGCGCATACCTCCGCGGAGACCCTCGCGGCGCTCGCCGCCGCCCGCTGAGCCGCCCGGTCCGGGATCCGGACGTCGTCGCGGATCGCTACGTGTGCGCGGCCATCCGCCGGTCGATCACCGACAGGGCGAACTCCGCCCAGCGGACGTTCTCCTGTTCGAAGGAGATGCCGCGCAGCAGGGTGAGATACGGGCCGACTCGTTCGGCCTCCGCGAGATACGCCTGCTCGCTGCGGCCGTTCAGCAGCCGGGTGCGCAGCCGTTCGTATCGCGCCAGTTTCGCCTTCGACCAGTCCAGGCGCTCGGCCACCGTGGCGCGCACCGCCGCGGCGTCCTCGACGTCCATGCCCTGGACCTTCACCATCATCTCGTCGCGGATGGCGGTGGGTCTGGCGGGCTCGGCGACGAACTCGTGCAGCGCCGCGCGTCCGGCGGGGGTGATGGAGTGCAGGCGCTTGTTGGGGCGGCGCTCCTGGTGAACGATCCGGGTCTCGATGAGACCGTCGTCCTCCGAGCCCTGGACATCCCACGTGAGCCGCAACTACAGTTCAATTCACCTATTCAATTTCTTGAGTATGCGAGGTGCACATGCATCCCTTCCGGGCAGCCGTGGAGGCCCGCGACGCCGCCGCCATCGAGGCACTCCTGGCCGACGACGTCGTGTTCACCAGTCCCGTGGCGTTCAAGCCCTATCCGGGCAAGGCCATCACCGCCGCGATCCTGCGCGCGGTGATGCGGGTCTTCGAAGACTTCCGCTACGTGCGCGAGATCGCCGATGCCGGCGGCCGCGATCACGCGTTCGTCTTCGAGGCCACCGTCGACGGCAAGCAGCTGACCGGCTGCGACTTCCTGCATTTCGACGATGACGGCAAGATCGACGACTTCACCGTCATGGTGCGCCCGCTCTCGGCCGCACAGGCCCTGGCCGCGCGGATGGGCGAGCAGTTCGAGCGCATCAAGGCCGAAGCCACCGCGCAGCTCGCGGGTGAGGCGAGCGGAGCATGAGCGACTACGACGCCGTGGTGGTCGGCGCGGGCAGTGCCGAGCCGGCCGCCGCGGCGTTGCAGCGTGCCGGCGCTCGCGCACCTGCGACCCGCGGCGGTTACTCGCGGTATGTCGCTCTCGGCGACAGCCAGACCGAAGGCGTCGGCGACGGCGACGACCGGATCGGAGTGCGCGGCTTGGCCGACCGCCTCGCCGAACGGCTCGCCCAGGACAATCCCGATCTGCACTACGCCAATCTCGCGGTCCGCGGCAAACTCGCCCGGCATGTCCACGCCGAACAACTCGATGCCGCGCTCGCCCTGCGACCGGACATCACTACCGTCATCGCCGGGGTCAACGACATCCTGCGACCGGGATTCGACGCCGACGAGGTCGCAGGCCACCTGGACTCCATGTTCGCCGCGCTCACCGCGCAGGGCGCGGTCGTGGCCACGGTGACCTTTCCCGACATCGCGCGCATCACCCCCCTCGCCCGGCCGTTCAGCAGCCGCGTCACCGCGCTCAACCTGCGCATCCGCGAGTCGGCCGCGAGCCACGGCGTCGTCGCCGCCGAAACGGCGCGGCACGCCGCGGTCACCGATCCCCGTCTCTGGAGCCCCGATCGGTTGCACGCCAGTCCGCTCGGGCATCAGCGCATAGCCGACGCTTTGGCGCACGCGCTGCGGCTGCCCGGCGCCGACGACGGCTGGACCGGCCCCGTGCGGCCACCACTGGTGGCACGAAGCCCGGTCTCCGCGGCCGCGCACGAACTGCGCTGGGCGGCAACCTTTCTCGGCCCATGGCTACGACGCCGGGCCACCGGACGGTCCTCCGGTGACGGCCGTACCGCCAAACGCCCCCGGCTACGCCCGGTTCGCGACCACCTGAACCCGATGGAATAGCCGCGATCGGCGCGGCGAAACCGCGCCGGTCATACTTTCCTGAATATCCACTTCTCCCGTTCGCTTTCTCGATTGACCAGCAACTGCGGTTGATTGTTCTGGATGACGCCGATGACGAATTCGTCGTCACTGGTGGCGATCGGGGATATCTCCGGGAACTCGGGCATATCCCAGCCACAATGCTCGTCGGCACACAGCAACCGCCCGTTCGCACGATTCGCCGTGAGGTGCCCGCCGGTTTTCTTGTTGACGATGTCGAAGTCGCCCTCTTCGGGATTGGCCGGGCACGTCCACAGTTGGGCCTCGTCGTCGGCGGCACGCTGTCGCATGGTCACACTGTCCGCGCTGCCGTCGACCGCGAGTGCTTGGCCGGTTTCATAGTTGATGATTTGATATGTGGTGGCAGTCTTCTCAGCCATGGTCTCGTCCTCACTGTGTGAGCGCACCGCTACCGAGCTCGACACCGCCGGTGACGCTGCGCTGATCTCGTAGTCGTCGTCCGAGGCGAATCGCCGGGAGCAAGTACAGCAGAATCGGCGCCACGCCGAAGCGAATTGCATCAGCCGTGACCTGATCGCCGTCGTCTCCCGCCACCCGATCCGGAATCGCGCACTATTTCATCCGAAAAAGGTGAGGGAAGCCCCGTTGCGTATTCATATGCTGCGAAGCGGCGCGAGAAACCCTGCCATCCAGCGACGTTCGCGCCGATATTTCGGACCCCGTGTGCACGATTCGAAGGGAGACGACCGATGACCGGAACCGGCATGGACGCCAAGCGAAAGACCGTACCTCTGTCATCGCTGACCGAGGGGACGCCTGCCGAGCGAAGCTCGTCCGGCTGGTACAAGCTGTACAACGACACGGATATGCATGTCTCGATCTACCGGCAAGAATGGGACAAGCCCAAATCGCTGTTCATTCTCGCCCCCGGCCAGACCAGCTCGGAATACGAGGCCGGGCACGAGATCTACATCCTCTGGATAACGAACGTCGGCACCGAGTCGACACCCATCACCTGGGACAGTTCCGGCGGGTTCAGCTGCGAGTACGTGCAGAGCGGCTACACGCAATCGAACCAAGTGAACAACGTGAGCTCCTTCCTGTAGGTGACGGCTACGGAGATATCGCGATGAATGCCCTGCATACCGGGCCATCGGGGCCGCGCCCGAGCTGGTCGGCGTGCCCGACCCGGAGCCCGGGCAGGTGCTGCCCCGGTTGCACGAGGGAAAGATCACCGAGCGCGCGGTGATCCTGCCCAACGGATGAGCCGAAGGGCGGGATCAGCCGCCGACGTGGCCGAAAGTGTGGATTTTGTGACCTCAGGTGTTTGGCCTAGGTCTTTGTCGAGGTCATAGCGTTGTCGCCATGAGCACACCTTCGATCGTCATCATCGGCACCGGATTCGGCGGGCTCGGCATGGCGATGGAATTGCAGCGTGCGGGCCTGCACGATTTCACGATCCTGGAGCGGGCCGAGGACGTCGGCGGCGTCTGGCGAGAGAACACCTACCCGGGCGCGGGCTGCGACATCCCCTCGCCGCTGTATTCCTATTCCTACGCGCCGCGCATCGACTGGCCGAAGCGATTCTCCCAGCAGCCCGACATCCTCGCCTATCTGCGCGGCATCGCCCGCGATCACGACCTGCTGCCCAAGATCCGCTTCCGCAGCGAGGTCACCGAGGCCGAGTTCGACGACGCAACGGGCCGCTGGACCGTGCGCACCGCCGACGGCACCCAGCTGACCTGCGATGTGCTGATCTCCGCGGTCGGGCAGCTCTCGCGGCCCGCGCTGCCGAACATTCCCGGTGTGGAGAGCTTTCGCGGCACGGCCTTCCATTCCGCCGAATGGGATCACGAGGCCGACCTGACCGGCAAGCGGGTGGCGGTGATCGGCACGGGCGCCAGCGCGGTGCAGTTCGTGCCCGCGATCGCGCCCTCGGTAGCGCATCTGACGCTGTTCCAGCGCTCGGCGGCGTGGATCATGCCGAAGCCGGACGTCGAGTACAAAGCGTGGCATCATCGCGCCTTCCGGCTGCTGCCGGTCACCCGCCTCACCGAGCGCTTCGCGTTCTGGCTGTTCTGCGAGTTCCTCTCCCTGGGCATCGTCGACGTTCCGGTCATCCGCAAGCTGGTGACGCGGATCGGCCTGCGGCATCTGCGGCGTCAGGTGGCGGACCCGGGTCTGCGGGCCCGGCTGACCCCGGATTATCCGGCCGGCTGCAAGCGGGCGCTGTTCTCCAACGACTACCTGCCCGCGCTCACCCGGCCCAACGTGACGGTGGAGACCACCGCGATCACCGAGATCACCCCGGAGGGCGTGCGCACCGCCGACGGTGCGCTGCACGAGGTGGACGCCGTCATCTACGGCACCGGGTTCAAGGGCACCGAATTCCTCTGGCCCATGCGCATCTCGGGCCGGGGCGGGCGCAAACTGGCCGACGAGTGGTCGCAGGGCGCTCGGGCGTATCAGGGCATCACGATGCCCGGCTATCCGAACTTGTTCCTGATCTACGGCCCGAACACCAACCTCGGTGTCGGCTCGATCGTCTACATGATCGAATCGCAGGCCCGCTACATCCGCCAGGCCGTCCAGCGTGTCGCCGATCGCCCGGGCCACGTGCTCGAGGTGCGTCCCGAAGTCGAGGCCCGCTTCGATCACCTGCTGCAGCAGCGTCTCGACCGCACGCCGTGGAACTTCTGCTCGAGCTGGTACCGCAACGCGGCCGGGCGGATCACCAACAACTGGCCTGGCACGGTCACCAGCTACCGGTGGCGCACTCGCAAGCTCGACGCCGCGGACTTCGAAACGAGGAAAGTCGCTTGACCCGGCCCGCCTCTTCCGCGGCAACAACTTCGACAACTGGTGGAGATCAGATGACGTTCGACTACGACGTGGTGGTCGTCGGTTCCGGCTTCGGCGGCAGCGTGACCGCACTGCGACTGACCGAGAAGGGGTACCGGGTCGGCGTGCTCGAGGCGGGAAGGCGCTTCGCCGACGACGAGTTCGCCGAGACCTCGTGGGACGCGAAGAAGTACCTGTGGGCGCCGGGTCTGGGTTGCTTCGGCATCCAGCGGCTGACGCTACTGAAAGACACCTTCATCATGGCGGGCGCGGGGGTCGGCGGTGGCTCGCTGGTCTACGCGAACACGCTCTACGAGCCGCCGGACAAGTTCTATCAGGACCGCCAGTGGGCGCACATCACCGACTGGAAGGACGAACTCGCTCCGCACTACGACCAGGCCAAGCGGATGCTGGGCGTCACGGCCAACCCGGCGACAACACCGTCGGACCGCGTGCTGGCCGAGATCGCCGAGGAGATGGGCGTCGGCTCGACCTACCGCAGCACGCCCGTCGGCGTCCTGTTCGGCGGCAACGGCGCGCGGCCCGGTCAGGACGTGCCCGACCCGTACTTCGGCGGCGTCGGCCCCGCCCGCAGCACCTGTACGCACTGCGGCGAATGCATGACCGGCTGCCGTCACAACGCCAAGAACACCTTGGTCAAGAACTACCTCTATCTCGCCGAGCAGGCCGGGGCGACGGTACACGCGCTCACCACGGTGACCGACGTGCGTCCACTGCCCGGCGGCGGCTACGAGATCGCCACTGTCCGCACCGGGCGCTGGGTCCGTAAGGCGCGCCGCAAGTTCACCGCCGAGCAAGTCGTCTTCGCCGCAGCCGCCCTTGGCACTCAGAAACTGCTGCACCGGCTGCGCGACCGCGGTTCGCTGCCGGACATCTCCCCGCGGCTGGGCGAGCTCTCGCGCACCAATTCCGAGGAACTG
This sequence comes from Nocardia sp. NPDC047648, assembly GCF_040642815.1. Lineage (NCBI taxonomy): Bacteria > Bacillati > Actinomycetota > Actinomycetes > Mycobacteriales > Nocardiaceae > Nocardia > Nocardia sp. NPDC047648. The sequence continues at coordinate 799,231 of NZ_JBEYSX010000001.1, forward strand.
CTCTCGGTGCGCAGCCGCCGCAAGGACTCCGATTTCACCAAAGGGGTGGCGATCACCTCCTCGATCCACCCGGACGACGACACCCACATCGAGCCGGTGCGCTACGGCAAGGGCAGCAACGCCATCGGCCTGATCGGCACCGCCATGATCGACCCGGACGGGCACACCCCCAAGCTGCGCCTGTGGGCGCGCACGATGCGCAAGCTCGGCCGCGACGCTCTGCACCTGCAGAACCCGCGCGGCTGGTCGGAACAGATGATCGGGCTGCTGGTGATGCAATCGGTCGACAACTCCATCACCACTTACACCAAACGCGGTCTGTTCGGTCGCAGGATGACCACGAAACAGGGTGTGGGCGAACCGAATCCGACCTGGCTTCCGGCCGGGCACGAGGTGGCCCACCGGGTCGCCGACAAGATCGACGGCATCGCGGGCGCCGGCTGGAGCGCCCTGTTCGACATCCCGATGACCGGGCATTTCATCGGCGGCTGCGTCATCGGAGACTCTGCCGAAACCGGCGTTGTGGATCCGTACCATCGGATGCACGGATATCCGGGGCTGCACGTCATCGATGGCTCGACCATCTCGGCCAACCTCGGGGTGAACCCTTCGCTCACCATCACCGCGCAGGCCGAGCGGGCCGCCGCTCTGTGGCCGAACAAGGGTGAGCCGGATGCCCGTCCGCAGCTCGGCGCGGCCTACCGGCGCATCGCCCCGGTGCCGCCGCGCAATCCGGTGGTCCCGGCCGATGCGCCTGCCGCGCTACGGCTGCCGATCGTCGAGATCAAAGGGCCGGTCGTCCGGTCCGAACCGGCCGGCGACCAACACGGCTGAGCACCGGAATCGTGGTCGGGTGATCCGGGTCAGGCGCTGCTGAGGCGTTCGGTCAACGGCGCCAGACCCGGGCCGGCCAGGTCGCGCAGCCGCGCCGTACGTCCGGTGACCGCCAACAGCAATGCCGTGACCGGACCGTGGACCTCGGGCCCGGTGCCGTACGACCAGTCGATATCGGTGGCGCGCAGGCGGATCCCGCGCAACCGCCGGCGATCGAAGACCGGCCGGCCGAGAGTGACCGCGTGGGCGATAGCCATAGCGGCGGCCGCCGGGGGAAGGTCGAGAGTACGTCCGAGCGGGATGGCGATGTCCTGGCCGTGGACCACGGTGTCCATCAGGACGTTGCGGTAGTTGGTCAGCACCGGCATGCGGCGTGCGGCCGCCTGGTCTCGGATGCCCGAAACCAGCTGATCCACGGGCACTTCCGCGTATCGCCTGGCGAGCAGATCGACCAGACGATTGTAGTCGCCTCCGACGCGCAGACCGGTCGCGATCATGACGCCGACCGGCGGCGGGGACGGTGTCATCGCGAGGTGGGCGGCCACATGCCGGACACGCCAACCGGCGCAGAGGGAGGGATGATCCCACTCCTCCGCAGACAGCTCGGCCAGCAGGCCCGCGATCGCGTGGCGCTGCTGCTCGACGACCTGCCAGCTGCTCTCACGGTCGAGGACTGTCGATCGGGCGGGCATGAGGGCACCTCCGATATAATTGGTCAGGCTATCTGACTAATATTGTCAGCGTCTCGTACCAACGTCAAGGAGCGTGATGGCGGAGGAGATCAACGTCGGCCTGTTGATGCAGATCGCGTTTCGGGCGATGGAGCAACGGGTGCTGACAGCTCTGACCGACTCGGGATTCGGCGACATCACCGTCGCGCAGGCGCGGATAGTCGCCCAGATCGACGCCGCGGGCACCCGCCTGACCGAACTGGCCGAACGAGCGCAGATCACGAAACAGACCGCCGGCTTCCTCGTCGACCAGGTCGAACGTGCCGGTTATGTGGAGCGGGTCCCCGATCCGAGCGACCGCAGGGCTCGCCTCGTGTGCCTGACCGAACGCGGCGAGCAAGCGGCCGGTTTCGCCAATTCGGTGGCCGAACGCGTCGAGCAGGAATGGGCGGCGCATCTGGGCGCCCAGGGAATGCGGCAGCTGCGACAAGCGCTGAATCGCCTGCGCGAGATCACCGACCCCTACCCCGCCGCCGCACGCACCGACCGGTAGCGATCAGAATCGGGAGCGATCATCACATGAGCGAAGATCAGGGTCCTACGCCACTGCGCTACAACCAGACCGGCCTGCGCGGAAGGCTCGCCCGGTTGCTCGTCGAGGAGGCCACCGACGAGATCGATTGGCCCGCGGACCTTCCAGCCGGTACCGACACCGTGGTGATCATCGATGACCAGCCGAACCCCCATCACACCTTGCGCGTGCACCCGCCGGACGACCCCACGCGCGTCGCCTTGGTCGTGTACGACCAGTTGGCGCTCCGCGACGACCGGCCGCGCATGGATCCGCGACGAATCGAGCTCAATCGCAGGCACAGCCGGGAGATGGGTTCGCTGTTCGCCCGGTTCCTCGACGCCCACCCCGATGTCGAATCCGAAGTGCACGCAGCACAATCGACTCCGGAGCAAGAGGACGCGTGGACTGCCTTCAGCACTGAACTCTTCGCTCGGCAACAGGCCGAGCGATCGGCCCTTGCCGCGAAGATCGAAGCCGAGCGGCGGTAGGCGACGACGCCGCCCACCTTCGCCCGATTCACACCGGAACCCCTCCGTACGTCCGCCGGTATTTCGCTTGCAGGAACGACAGGACCCCGAACGCCATCAAGCCGAGGGATACCAGGATGAGCAGCCAAGGACCGAGGGTACTGCCGGCGAAATCGTGCAGTACCGCATCGACGCCCTTGACGTTCGCCGGCTCGTATTTCGCGGCCGCCACCACCGCGGCGAGCCCGATCCCCATGACGATCAATCCCCGCGCCAGATAACCGAACCGGCCCAGCCAGATCACGCTTTCCCGGGACGCCTGGGTCATCCAGCCCATCCGCAGGTCGTCGACGAAAGCCAGACGAAGCCCGCGCAGAGTGGTCAGGACGCCCAAGGCGAGGATGACCAAACCGATCAACAGGACGACCACTTGCCCACCGTCCCAGGCCAGGATCCGGGCGGTCACGTCGCGTGCGACGGCCTCACCGGGCTGCGGCGTCCGGCCGTCCACGACGAATCGCAGGATGACGAAGAACGCTATGGCGTAGACCAGCCCGATGGCCAGCGCGCGCAGGCGAAGTCCGCTCGGGCTCCCCGCGGGCGCGCCGGCAGCCTGCGCCAGCCGCCACGCGGCCAAGGCGGCGAATCCGAGGGCAAGGATCCACAGCAGGAGATATCCCAACGGTTTACCGGCGAGCGCGGCGAGCGCCCCGCCCGCGGTCGGCTCATGTTGCGCGGTGCCGACCGCCAGCATGAAGGCGAGAATACCGATGACGAGGTAAGCGATTCCGCGTGCGATGAAGCCGAATCGCGCGGCCCCCGCCAATCCCCCTGATCCCGCGTGCCTGCGCGGACTCCTGGTGTCGCGCCGCCATCGGCTGCTATACCGGCTGCGCCAGCGGCTTCCGTAACCGCTGCGCCACCGGCCGTACCCCCCGCTGCGGGTGCGGCGCCGTCGATATCTGTCAGCACTTCGGAACAAGCTCATGATTCTCACCTCTCCATGGACCGTATTGCCCACTTCGGGTGGAATAACCGGACGAACATCGTCGAAAAGCGTGCAACCGCCGCGCCGCTCAGGGAGCGGCGGTCACTTCGGGACAGCCAGATAATCCTGGCCGGCGTCGACAGCCCTGCGGGCGCTCTCCGCCGCGGACTCGATGGTGGACGGCAGATCGGTCCGGGTCCGGTCACCGGCGCGGAAGAGCCCGCGGATGGGCGTCGCCTGACTCAGCCGCAGCGACTCGAATCCCGGATGAGCGGAGAAGGTGGCGGCCAGACCGCGTTGCCCGCACGGGGATTGCCCGCCGGCGCGCGACGGCCGATGAAGCGCGGGGCTTGGGTGAAGGTGAAAGCCGATACCCGGTCGGGCTTCTCGTTCAGCAGGCGATCACGAGCTGGTGGAGGGTCGGCTTCCGCAGCGACTCGGGCACGCCGATGTCGCGGAACCAGCGGTCGGCGGTCATCGCGTCCGGCTCCGGCGGCGGTTTCCACGCCGCGGCGCCGATCCGCGGCCAGGTCCGCCTCGCAGCGGGGCGGTCCGGCCACGGGATCGGCGGCCAGGCCAGCCCGGCCACCTTTCCGGCGCTACCGCCGCCCCACCCCGGAGCGGACGCCTGGAATTGTGCTGAATAAACCAGAATCTCCGTTTACTTTCAGCTATCGTACGGTGGCAGAGCAACCGCTCTGCGGGACACCGGGATGCCGGCGCGGCCGAGGATCCGGGGAGCCCGCGCAGGCCGGGCGGTCGGGCACCGACCGCTCCGTTCCACCGAGGAGCCGCATGTACCCCGGCGCACACGTCGACCGATTCCCTGACAAACCGGCTGTTGTCCGCGCCGAGAGCGGTGAAGTGCTGACCTATCGGGAACTCGAGGAGAACTCGGTCCGGCTGGCCCGCCACCTGCACGACGCGGGGTTGCGCAAAGGTGATCATGTCGCGCTGCTGTCGGGGAACGACCCGAAAGTCTACGAGGTCTACTGGGCGGCATTGCGAACCGGGCTTTACATCACCGCCGTCAACCGGCATCTGTCGCCGAGCGAGATCAGCTACATCGTCAACGACTGCGGAGCCAGGGCGCTGATCGTGTCGGCTGGTCTCGCCGGCGCCGCCGAACAGATCGTGGCGCAGACCCCCTCGGTCGAGATCCGCCTCGCCTTCGGCGGCCCGGTGCAGGGGTACAAGTCCTATGAGGACGCCCGGGCGGCGGCCGCGCCCGAACCCCTGCCGGACCAGCCGCGCGGCGCGGACATGCTCTATTCCTCGGGTACCACCGGACGGCCCAAGGGCATCGAGCAGCCCCTGCCGGACCGGCAGGTCGGCGATGCGCCCGGCGACACCTATACCGCGATCTTCGGCCCGCTCTACGGATTCGACACCGAGACGGTCTACCTCTCCCCCGCCCCGCTCTATCACGCCGCGCCGCTGCGCTTCGGTGGCGTGGTCCACGCGCTCGGCGGAACTTTGGTGATCATGGAGAAATTCGACGCCGAGCAGGCGCTGGCCGCCATCGAGCGCTACCGCGTGACGCACAGCCAATGGGTGCCGACCATGTTCGTCCGGATGCTGAAGCTCGACGAGGCGGTCCGCGCCCGCTACGACGTGTCCAGCCTGCGGGTCGCCGTGCATGCGGCGGCACCGTGTCCGGTCGACGTGAAGCGGGCGATGATCGATTGGTGGGGCCCGATTCTGCACGAGTACTACGCCTCGACCGAGGCCAACGGCGCCACCTTCATCGACAGCGAGCAGTGGTTGCGCAAGCCGGGCTCGGTCGGCCGAGCCGGTCTGGGGACGATCCGGGTGTGCGGCGACGACGGCGCGCAACTGCCCACCGGTGAGATCGGCACCGTCTATTTCGAACGCGACGAGATCCCCTTCGCCTACCACAACGACCCCGCCAAGACCGCGGAGGCGGTCCACCCCGAACACCCGACCTGGACCACCACCGGCGATATCGGCTACGTGGACGAGGAGGGCTATCTGTTCCTCACCGACCGCAAGGCCTTCATGATCATCTCCGGTGGCGTGAACATCTACCCGCAGGAGGTCGAGGACGCGCTCGCCCTGCACCCCCGGGTGCTCGACGTGGCGGTGATCGGCGTGCCGGACGAGGAGATGGGCGAATCGGTCAAGGCGGTCGTCCAACCGGCGCCGGGCATCGAACCGGGCCCGGAACTCGCCGCGGAGCTGCGCGACTACCTGCGCGAGCGCATCGCCCACTACAAGGTGCCGAAGAGTTTCGACTTCGCCGACGACCTGCCCCGCACCCCCACGGGGAAGCTGGTCAAGGGCAAACTCCGCCAGCGGTACGTGTGAGTGTCGCGCTCAGGCGGCGTAGGTGAGATCGGCGGCGCCGACCTCACCGGCCCGCGCCATCAGGCGTGCGACGGCCTCGGCCACCTGGCCGGGCTGCTCCAGGATCACGGAGTGACCCGCGCCATCGATCATCACGAAGTCCGAGTACTCGACGGCGGCGGCCATCGCGACGGAATGCGACGGCGGCGTCATCAGGTCGGCGGAACCGCACAGCACCAACGTGGGGATCCGGGAGAGAACCGGGAGCGCGTCGGTTCGGTCATAGACCATGAAGTCGCTCAAGAAGCTCGCCATCGTGACGATCGGTGTCTCGTTGCGCATCGCGTTGGCCAGGGCGAGCACCCGGGAGCTGACGTCACCATCACCGAATTCCGCGGTGCGGATTATCGGGGCGAAGAGCTTGCAGGCCGCGAGCTTCGCGTGGTGCATCAGGCGCGGGGCACGGCGGACGGCCGCCTGGAAGACGGAGACGACCGGGTTGCGCAGCACCCGCCCGAAGCCCGCGTCGGCGAGCCCGTCGGCAGCGGTCGCGAGGAGCGCGACGCCCAGGACGCGGGTGCCGATCTCGTGCGGGTTGCGGCGGGCATAGGTCAGCGCGGTCATGCCGCCCATCGAGTGACCGACGAGGACGACCGGTCCGGTGGGGGCCACGGCATCGAGAACCACTCGCAGGTCGCGGCCGAGCTGCTCGAGGTTGTAGGTCTGCCGGGGCGCCGAGGCGGACTCGCCGTGACCGCGGTGGTCGTAGCAGACGACCCGCGCGCCGGGGTTCCTGCGCAGCAGGGCGTCGCGAACGTAGGTCCAGGACTCGGTGCGCAGGCAATGTCCGTGCAGCAACACGACGGTGAGGTCCGCGTCGCGCGGACCGTATTCGCGAATCGCGAGTGCCACGCCGTCTTCGGTCCGGACCGTGGCACGCCGCTCCGCCGCGGTGGGGATTGTGCTGGGGATCGACATGGGATGCTCCGGTTCGCCGGCGGTGACACGTCTTACTGTCCGCCGTTCCAGCCGTCGGCATCAGGCCCCCGAGTGGTGGTGTCCGGTCCCCGAGGGTGTGGTCGAACGCCACCTAGGTGAGGCGGGAGCGATGCGGCTGGTTCGCAGGATGGATCCCGAGCACGCCCAGGGCGAAATCGCCGTACCGTGCGGCCACTTCCTCCGGCGTCGCCGGGCCGGATTCGCGAAACCACTGCGGGATGGCGGTGCACATGGTGGCGATGGCTCGACCCGCCGCCCGGATATCGGGAGTGGCGATGCGGCCCTCACCATGGGCCTCGGTGATCGCGTCGTCCAGGATGGCCTGGATGTCACGGCGGGAACGGGCGATGCGCACGCGTTCGCCCGGAGACAGACTGCGCATCTCGCTGGCGCCGATGAACCCGAGGTCGCGGCGGTGGGTGTGGAACAGGGCCAAGGCTTCGACGATCAGGCGCACCCGGTGCACGCTGTCGCGGCCCTCCGCGCGGGCGGCGCGCACGCGCCAATGCAGTTCGTCCATGGTCAGGTCGAGAATGCGCACCAGTAGCTCGTGCTTGTCGCGGTAGTGGTGGTAGAGGCCGGGAACGCTGGTGCCCGCCCGCCGGGCCAGGGCGCGCACGGTCGTACCGTGATAGCCGATCTCGACGAACGAAGCGAGAGCCGCGGCCAGCACCGGGTCGACGTCCAACGGAGCGAAGTCCCGCCAGCCGCCGTGTGCCCCCGGCTCGGCGTCGGTCCGGCCGTAGCTCGGCCGGGATACGGAGGCCATGTCACCGAGCAAGTGCGTGACCGGCACACCGAGCACATCGGACAACCGGGTCAGGCGTACAACCGAGATTCCGGTCTTTCCCGTCTCCACGGCGCTGAGCGTCGCGGGACTCACCTCGAGCCTGCGGGCCACTTCGCGCAGCGACAAGCCCGCGGCGCGGCGCGCACGACGGATCGCCTCATGTGGCGACGCGGCCTCATCTTCCATAGTGTTCAGAATAACTGAACGCAGAACTTTGAGCACTCCCGCCCGATATTGCTCGACCAAGGCACTTTGACACCGATCGCACCCAGTGAGACAGTGTTCAGATGGAGCGATCGTTCGGTCCGATGACGAGGCTCCGGATGTCGAGGAGGAATGCGCGATGCCGATCGATCTGACCTATTCCGACGAAGTACGGGCGCTGACCGAACGCACCCGCGCGTTCGTGCGGGAGACGGTGCTGCCGATCGAGGACGAACACCACGGTGACATCACCGTCGCGGGTGGTGACGAGCTGCGCGTCACGCTGAACGAGCAGGCGCGCAGAGCAGGCGTCTTCGCGCCGCACGCGCCCGTCGAGTACGGCGGCCACGGGCTGTCCATGTCCGATCGCGCCCCGGTGTTCGAAGAGGCGGGCTACTCGCTGTTCGGTCCGACCGCGCTCAACATCGCGGCGCCGGACGAGGGCAATGTGCACATGCTCGCCCACATCGCCGACCCGGAGCAGAAGTCGCGCTACCTCGAGCCGCTCGCCCGCGGGGCGGTGCGCTCCGCCTTCGCGATGACGGAGCCGGCACCCGGCGCGGGCTCCGATCCCGCGGCGCTGGCCACCCGGGCCGTCCGCGCCGACGGCGGCTGGCGCATCAACGGCCACAAGTACTTCATCACCGGCGCGGACGGCGCGGGCTTCTTCATCGTGATGGCCCGCACCTCCGGCGAACCCGGCCAGCGCGGCGGGGCGACCATGTTCCTGGCCCCTGCCGACACCCCCGGCCTGCGTGTCGGCAGGCATATCACCACGCTCGACCGGGCCATGATCGGCGGCCATTGCGAGGTCTTCTTCGAGGACATGTTCGTTCCCGACGAAGCGGTGCTGGGCGCTGTCGACCGCGGCTTCGAATACGCCCAGGTACGGCTGGGTCCTGCCCGCATGACGCACGTGATGCGGTGGCTCGGCGCGGCGCGGCGCGGTCACGACATCGCCGTCGCGCGTGTCGCTCAGCGCGAAGGATTCGGTGCGCGCATCGGCGATCTCGGCCTGGCGCAACAGATGATCGCCGACAACGAGATCGACATCGCCGCGACCCGCGCGCTGCTGGTGCGGGCCTGCTGGGAACTCGACAGCGGGGAGCACGCGGGCAACGCCACCTCGATAGCGAAGACGTTCGCCGCCGAGGCGATCTTCCGCATCGTCGACCGGAGCATCCAGTTGTGCGGCGGTCTCGGCGTCTCCGACGACCTGCCGCTGGCGCGCCTGTCCCGCGAGGTGCGGCCTTTCCGCATCTACGACGGACCCTCCGAGGTGCACCGATGGGCTATCGCCAAGCGGGCGGTCGGTGCCGCCCGGCGGGCGGCGGCCGACGGGTCCGGCCCTTCGCACTGATCCGGTAAGCCGCCGGGCGAGGCTGTAAGTCCGCCCGTCGGCCGCCTACAGGCACAGCTCTCCGCGTAACATGCGGACTTCATGGTTCCGCCGAAACGGAGTTCCTCGCCGCCACGAGCGGCGAACACACCGATCCGACCGCGTCTCGGGATGATCGAACGGAGAGCCGTATGTCAGCGCACGACCGCCGATACCTCATCTCGCTGAATGCGGGAGAACCCAGCGACGACGCGACGCTCATGACGATCCGGTCGGCGTTCTTCGACTGGCTGAAGAAGGCCGGTGCCGAAGTCGTCGAAGACGGCGGCGCCAACCGGGTAGTCATCGCGGCGGCGCCGGAAACAGCCGAGCGAGCCTGCGGCCTCGCGTACGTGCGCACCGTCGAGCCATACGCCTGACAGCACTGCTCTGTCTCGAGCGCGAGCCACGGGGCGTGCCGACTCGATGACCAACCCACACGCGAACACCCCGCCGCCGCCAGCTCGGCTGACGGCGGCGGGGTGTTGTCTGCGGTCGGACGAACCGACGGGTGATTACCGTCCGTGCTGATGCGCGGACTGGCGGGCCTCGTCGACGTCCGCTTCGGCCCTGGCCTTCTCGGCGGCGGCTTCCTTGCCTGCCGCCTCGCGCTGCGAGGCCGCCTTGTCCTGCTGCGCGCGGCCCTCGTCCTTCAGATTCTCCTGACCGGTGACGGTACCGGCCGCTTCCTTCACCTTGCCCTTGACATCTTCGACGACGCCTTCGACGCCTTCACGAGCACCGCTTCCATGTTCAGCCACAACAACCTCCTGGAATATCGGAACAAGCTGACATCTCGCGCATACCCGGGAGACCGGCCTCGAACCATCTTCGGCGAGAAAGACCGGCGTCGCGCGTGTCGTGCCTGGTCGCGGGCGGGCGGTGTCAGCGAAGCGGGGTGGTCTCGCTCGGGCCTGCCGATAACGGGTCATCGTGAGCCGCTGTTCGTGGTCGTTGTACTCCGGAATCGGCAGCGGGAACCAGTAGCTGCCGTCGAGCCAGGCCTGCCCGAGCAGCGGAACCGGCTTCTGCATGATGTCGACCCCCTTGCCGTGCGGCGGGCTCCCGAAGGACCCGACCGGCGCACCGTCGATGAAGAACTCCACCCGCTGCTCGGTGCGGCGGACGGCGTAGGCGTGATCGTCCGCGCCGACGCGTCGCGCCTACGTCGGCACGGTGTCCCCGCACCTGGCCATGGACCACGCGATGACGGCGATGCCGGTCGCCGCGCTGGCAGCGCCCGCTCCGCACGGATCAGTCGCCGCCCTGACCGCATCGACCGCGGACCGCTACACCTGCGCTTCGGTACCGCCGATGCCCGACATCGTCAGCTCGACGGGTTCGCGCGGCTGGTCGGGACGGAACACGCAGCGTGTGCACGTGTAGATCGTGGGCATGCACTCGTTGCAGTGCACGCAGGCCGAGCGGGTCGTCGCGTCGGATCGGATGCGCTGCAACAGGTTCGGTTCCCGGAGCAGAGCACGGCCCATGGCGACGAACTCGAAACCTTCCGCCATCGCGAGCCGCATGGTGTCCAGATTCGTGATGCCGCCGAGCAGAACCAGGGGCATGCTCAATTCCCGCCGGAAGTGCCGCGCCCGCTCGAGCAGATACGCCTCCTGATACGGGTACTCCTTCAAGAACGCCTTGCCGACCATCCGGAAACCCCAGCGCGCGGGCACCGGCAGAACATCACCGAACGACCGCCGCGGGGCGGCACCGTGGAACAGCAGCATCGGGTTCAGCAGCGAACTGCCCGCCGTCAGCTCCAGCGCGTCCAGGCTGCCGTCGGCTTCCAGCCACGCGGCGACCTGCACCGACTCCGGCACGGTGAGCCCGCCCCGCACTCCGTCTTCCATGTTCAGCTTCGCCGTCACCGCGAGCCGGCCGCCCACGGCCTGCCGTACCGCGGCGGCGATCTCGCGCGCCAACCGCGCCCGGTTGGCCAAGCTCCCGCCGTAACGATCGGTGCGGCGGTTCAGCTTGGGGCTCAGGAACGAGCTGACCAGGTAGTTGTGCCCGAAGTGGATCTCCACCGCATCGAAGCCGGACGCTTCGGCCAGCTTCGCCGCGTCGGCATGAGCGGCCACGAGTTCACGGATCCCGTTCTCGTCGGGACTGCGCGTCATGCGCATCGAGAGGGGGCTGAACATCCGGCTCGGCGACAGCGCCGGAACCCGGTTGGAGGCCGCGTTGGCCACCGGACCCGCATGCCCGATCTGCGCACTCACCGCGGCGCCTTCACCGTGGACGGCTTCGGTGAGCCTCCGCAATCCCGGCACGGCGTCCGGACGCATCCAGATCTGGTGCCGGTCGGTCCGGCCACCGGGAGCGACAGCGCAGTACGCCACCGTCGTCATCCCCACGCCACCGGCGGCGACCTCGCGATGGAACTCGATCAATTCATCGGTCACCAGAGCGTCCGGCGTGCGGCCTTCGAAGGTCGCGGCCTTGATCACCCGGTTGCGCAGGGCGATCGGTCCGAGCCGGGCCGGTGCGAATACGTCGTTCATCGTTGTTTCTCTCCTGTCGGCGCGGTCAATCCGGCCACTACGAATTCCCGGAGGGTGGCCACTGCCTCCCGCGACATCTCCCGGTGCTCCGCACTGCCGAATCGCATGATGAGCAGGTCGAACGCCAACATCCACCGGCGGCGGCTCTCCCGCTCGCTCACACCGGGCAACAGGCTCACCCACGCATCGATCCGGAACCATGGCTGCCGCCATTCGGTCACCTGCCTGCCGAGGACGAATTGCGCCAGCAGTCTCAGGTGCAACCGCCCCACGGGATCGGCGGCCAACGCGACGAACGGCTCGATCACCGCATCGACCACCTCGGCGACCGACCCGTGCGCGCTGGTGACAGCGGCCAAGCGGTCCTCCCACACCGGCCCCAGCCGCTCCTCGAGCAACGCGGCGACCAGAGCGTCCTTCGAACCGAAGTGGTAGTGCACCGCCGCCGGGTTGGCCCCGGCCTGCGCGCAGATCCCGCGCACCGACACCTCGTCGTAGCGGCCCTCCAGCAGCAGTCGTTCCGCGGCTGTCAGCAGGCGATCGCGGGTGGTCGCGGCCTCGGAGACCTGTTTCGGCATGCGCTAAGTGAAGCACGTCTCCATCGCCGATTCAATCACTGATTGAAACAATGTTTGACCGGCCGGCGCGGTTCCTCAGGAATTGCCCGCGATGATCACCTCGGGAATGCCGGTGCCGATCGGGACCGGCCGGCACACCGGCGCCGGACTGCCCGGAGCCAGCACCGTGAGCAGCAACTCCTGCACGAACGGGTCGTACACCATGTGGAAGTGCCCGGTGAGATCGGCGGGACACAGGTCCTGCAGGGCGATGTTCCGCGCGCCGGGCCCGCGCAGCGCGATGTTCTCGAACGGCTGGATCATCTCGTCGACGCGGCTGCCGATGGTCACGTATCGCACCCCGGGCACCGTGTCGCCGCCCGCGTTGAGGTCGAGCATGGTCGGCGACCCCTCGGCCTGCTGCACGGCGGCGAGCGAGGTCACCTGGGCGAACGCCTGCAACGCGCCGGGGATCGCCTGGGCGACCGGCACCAGCCCGTACATCACACCGCCGTAGGTGGGGGACGCGAGGCCGACCCACTGACCCACCTTGGGCGCACCACCCAGCTTGTTGACGTAGTACCGAGTGACATTGGCGCCCTGGGAGAATCCGATCAGATCGACCTGGCCCGCGCCGGTGGCCGCGAGCACCTGATCGACGAACGCGCCGATCTGATAGGCGCTGAGCACCAGATCCTCGGTACCGTAACTGTCCGCGCCGGGCTTGCCGCCGTAGTTCAGCGCGAACACGCAGAAGCCGGCCGCGGTCAGGCGCGGCGCTATCCCCGACCAATCGGAATACGCTGAGGAGTCGGTTCCGTGCGCGAGCACCAACGGATGGGGATGCCGGGCGCTGGGAACGCATCCGAAGTCGTTGGTGCCGCTCGGGACCGCGTTCGGATGGCTTTTCTGATACCACGCGGCGGCGAGGTGGTCGGACTGCGGCGGAGCGGGGTTCGTCGGCACGTCGGGCGGGCGAAGGCCGGACGGCTCGGCCGACGCCACACCCGGGCCCAGCGCGGCCGCGCCGGCGACCACCAGGGCCAGCACGGCGCGACGCAAGTGTGAACTACCCCAAGCTTCCGCTCGACTCGACTGTCGCATCTCACAATGATCGCTCCGATCGGCTCGAAATGCTCGCGGTATCGGGGTGTTTCGCCTCCCCTACTTCTCGGGGGTCTCGTCCTCGGCGAGGATCCGGTAGAGGGACTTGCGGGTCTCGGTGAGCAACTCCGCCGCACGCGCCGCCTGCTGCGGGGTACCCGCAGCCGCGACCTGCGCGACCGCCCCCATCAGCTGCCCCACGAGTCCGCGCAGGTCCATCGCCTGGGCTCCGACGTCCTGCTGCACGTCCGCCCACGGATCGCCGAGCTCGTCCCGGTGCGCGGCTACGTACTCGTTACCGGTCTCGGTGAGCTTGGCGGTCTTGCGCCCGGCGACCTTCTCGATGAGGACAAGGCCCTCGTCCTCCAGCTGCGCGAGCGCGGGATAGATCGATCCGGGGCTCGGCCTCCAGATGTCGTTGCTGCGCTCGCGGATCTGCTGGATGAGTTCGTAGCCGTGCATGGGCTGCTCGGCGAGCAACAGCAGCACAGCGGCGCGCACGTCACCGCGCCTGCCCCGACCGCCACGGCCGCGTCCGCGACCGAATTGCGGGCCGAAGCCAGGGCCGAAGCCGGGACCGAATCCCGGCCCGAACTCGGGGCCGAAACCGTGGCGTCCACCGCGGCGGAAGCGCAGCCGGTGTTCGAAGCCCTCGGGCCCGGGCAGCGGCCCGCGGCCACGCCGGCCGAATTCTCGATCTTCTCGGTATTCCATGTCAGCCTCCCAAGGCTCTCGTGTTTGTTTCATGCTATCGACGATATATCGGCAATGCATCGAACGCAAGGCTCGATTTCGTAACCGGGCCGGGCGGGGAGGTCAGCTCACCAGCGAGTCGATCCAGCGCGATAGCCGCGCGCCCTCGGTGACCATGAGTTCTGGATCGCGAAAGGTGTTGGTGAGCAACGAGATTCCTTGATATGCCGCGACATAGGCGATCGCGAGCTCCCTCGCGTCGGCGCGCCCCATCGCGGCGAACTGCCGTTCGGCCCAATCCACCAGCACGCGCATCACATCGGCGGCCGCGGTGTCCAACCCGTCGCCACGCTTGTCCAACTCCGAGGACAAGGTGCCGAACGGGCAGCCGTACCGCACGGTCTGCTCACGATCGGCGACCCAGCCCGCGATCAGAGCCTTCAGTCGCTCCGACGGTGTCTCGTGGCGATCGCTCGCGGCGATCACGGCATCGAGAATGTGCGCGTGCGAGCCGATCGCCGCTTCGATGAGCTGGTCTTTCGTCTTGAAGTAGTAGTAGACGTTGCCGACCGGAACATCGGCGGCGCGGGCGATGTCGGCGATCGTCGTCTTCTCCACACCCTGCTGGTAGAACACCCGCACGGCCGCCTCGACCAGCCGCTGACGCTTACTCGGCCTGGTTTCCGTCACTGAGTCAGTCACACAACTAACTGTAGACAACGCGTCGCCGACCGGCTATGTTGTGTTTAGTCAGTCAACTAACTAAGGAGAAACGACGATGATTGTGGTCACCGGAGCCACCGGAAATATCGGCGCGCCCCTCGTGCGCTCGCTGTCGGCCGCGGGCGAGGAGGTGACAGCGGTCGCCCGCCATGCGGACCTCTCGCTGCCCGACGGCGTCCGGTCGGTTCGGGCCGACCTCGGCGGGCCGGAAAGCCTCTCCCCTGCCCTGTCGGGAGCCGACACCCTGTTTCTCCTGATCACCGGTGAGCAGTTGGTGGCAGGCCCCGATCCTGAACAGGTGCTGAAAGTCGCCGCGGCCGGAGGCGTGCGGCGCGTCGTCTTCGTGTCCTCGCAGGGAGTGGCCACCCGCCCCGACGCGGCGGGCTATGCCCGGCTCGTCGCCTACGAGCAGGCGATCAGGGACTCCGGCCTGGCCTGGACCTTCCTGCGACCGGCCGGGTTCTTCTCCAATACCTACGCGTGGGCGGATTCGGTACGCACGCAGCGTATGGTCGCCGCGCCGTTCGGCGATATCGGCCTGCCCTCGATCGATCCGGCCGATATCGCCGCCGTCGCGGCGGCCGCATTGCGCGACGAACGGCACGCCGGACAGGTCTACACCCTGACCGGACCCGAACTCGCCACCCCGCGAGCCCAGGCCGAAGCACTCGGTGCGGCGCTGGGCGAGCCGCTCGGATTCATGGAATTGACTCGGGCGCAAGCCCATTCGGCGATGCTCGACTTCATGCCCGAACCGGTGGTCGAGCACACGCTGACGATCCTCGGCGAACCGACACCCGCCGAACAGCTGATCAGCCCCGATGTGCCGCGTGTGCTGGGGCGGCCCGCCGCGAAGTACGCCGAGTGGGCGGTCCGCAATCGGGCGGCCTTCGCCTGACGCGTCCGGCAGGGCGGATGGCCGGTGGCTTGTCAGCCGATGTCGACCGGGTCGATCTGCACGCGAAGGGGGGCGTCGGAGCGGTGCGTGCTGCGAATCGCCTGGGCCGCGCGCAGTGCAGCCGCGAGCGCCGCTCCGGAGCGGCGCTCGACCCGCAGCAGCAGACGTTCGACTTCGGCGGGCGAATCCTCGGCGGAGAAGGGCTTGCGAGCGCCGTCCGGCAGCGGCACCGGGCCGAGGCGGTCGACCGTCGCGGGCAGATCCGCCGCCGAGAGCAATTCGGCGATGCTCTCGGCGGTGCCGTCGATCGCGGCGAGCCGGACCGCGGGCGGGAAGCCGACCTCGGCCCGGGCCGCGACCTCCGCACGCGCCGCGCCCACCGGGTCCCACCGGACCAGCGCCTGCACGGTGGGGATCGAAGGTTCGGCCACGACGATGACCTGGCCGTGCGCGCGGACCAGCGTCGCGGCGGCCATCCAGCGGCGCAGTGCGTCCTCGGCGGCCCGCAGGTCGGCGCGCCCGAGCAAGGCCCAGCCGTCGAGCAACAGTGCGACGCCGTACCCGCCGGGGACCAAGGGTTCGGCACCGACCGTGGCGACGACCACTTGCGGGCCCGGCTCAACGGTATCGAGCACGGCGCCGCCCCCGGAGCCACGGATGGGCACGCCGGGAAAGGCGCGGCCGAGCTCCTCCGCCGTACGCGCCGCCCCGATCACCACGGCCCGCAGCGCGCGCGAGCCGCAGGTGGTGCAACGGAACGCCGCCTCGGTGATCCCGCACCAACGGCAAGCGGGGCTGTGCGCGGCGGCGGCGGCGCTTTCCGCTGCCGATCCGCGGGTCTCCGGCAGCGCCAGCGGCCCGTTGCAGTGCCTGCATCGGGCCGGAGTGCGGCACTTCCCGCAGGCCAGCGCGGGGATGTAACCGCGGCGTGGCACCTGCACCAGCACCGGCGCCCCCTCCTTCAGCGCGGAACGAGCGGCCGCGAAGGCGACGCCGGGAATCCGGACGGCACGGGCGACCGGATCGCGCTCCAGGGCGAGGTCGCTGTCACCAGGGGCGCTGATCCGCGGTGCGTTCTTGCGCAGCACCGCGCGATCGGCGACCAGATCGTGCGCCCAGCCGGAATCGACCACCGCTTGGATCTCCGCGGTCCGCGCGAAACCCGCCGCGACGAATGCCGCACCGGTCTCGTGCGCTCGCAACATCGCCACCTCACGCGTGTGTGGATACGGTGCGCGTGGCTCGGCGTAGGTGTCGTCGCCGTCGTCCCACAGCGCGATCAGCCCGAGGTTCGCCGCCGGTGCGAACACCGCGCTGCGCGTGCCGACCACAACCCGCGCCGAACCGCGCAGCACCGCCAGCCAGCGCCGGTAGCGTGCCGCGGGTCCGAGACCGGCGGCTAGCCCGACGGCCGTATCCCCCACCAGCCCAGTGCATTCCGCCAGCACTCGGTCGAGGTCGCGTTGGTCCGGGACCATGAGGATCGCGCTGCGTCCCTGCCGGGCCACCAACGCAGCGAGCTCCGCCAGCCGGCGCGGCCAGTCCTCACCGGGCAGCGCCTGCCAAGCCGCCCGCGCCCCTTTCCCTTGCGCGAGCGCACCGACGAACGCCGGGCCGTGCACATAACGCTCCCAGGCCGCGAGGTCGACGGCCGAAAGTTCCGGCGATACCGCCTCCTGGTTCGTGGCGCCGCCGCGAGGCTCCGCGCTCTGCCCGACACCGATACGCCCCTCGCCCGAAGGCGGATCAAGCGGCTTCGAGGACCCTCCGGCGCCCGCCTCCGATGACGGCGCCTGCCGCACGGCCCCTGCGCCCCGCCCGACACCGATACGCCCCTCGCCCGAAGGCGATTCAAGCGGCTTCGAGGACCCTCCGGCGCCCGCCTCTGGCCGGTGCTCCTGTCGCGCGGTGCCCATGCTCACGGTGTCGGGATCAGCATCCGATCCGGGCGCGCTGACGGGTTCGGTGTCCACCCCCGGGGCTGCGTGGCCCGCAACCGCCGATTCGGCTTGCGGCACTGGGGAATCCGAGGAGTGCGAACCGGGGAGAACGTCTGCGGCTGCGGCGGTCACTATGGCTGGCCGCACGGAATCCGTTGCCGTGCAGCGTTCTCCGGCTTCGACGACACTCGCGGACGCACCGGGGTCCGCCGCGGCAGCAGGAGCCGTAGACCCGACGGAATCAACCTGTGCCTCAGACGACTTCTTCGCACCGCCGGTCTCGGTTCGGGCGTGGCGCGGTGGAATGGCCAGACGCAGGACGTCGGCGCGCGTGCCCGCGTAACGGGCCGCCACCTTGCCGGCCAGCTCCAGGATTTCCGGCGTCAGCACGCGTTCGCCGGAGACGACGCGTTCGAGTTCGACCAGTTTGCCGCCGTGATCGCTGTGCGCGGAGCGTGCGAGAAGGTAACCGTCGACCAACCGGCCGGCGAAACGGACGCGCACCCGGACCCCCGGCTGGGCGATCTCGTCCAGCTCGGGGGGCACCAGGTAGTCGAAGTCGCGGTCGAGATGCGCGGGCGACAGCAGAGGGAGCACCCGGGCGATCGGCAGCTCCGCGCCCGCGGGACCCGCGGCCGGACGGTCCGCCTCGGTGGCGGGGGTGCCCGCCGCGGGTGCGTTCACTCGGACCTGATCGAGGTCAGAGTCCGACGGCCGCGCGCAGCTTGTCCGCGCGGTCGGTGTGCTCCCACGGCAGGTCGACGTCGGTGCGGCCGAAGTGGCCGTACGCGGCGGTCGGCGCGTAGATCGGGCGCAGCAGGTCGAGGTCGCGGATGATCGCGCCGGGGCGCAGGTCGAAGACCTCGGTGATCGCGGTGGAGATGCGCGCAGGGTCGACCTTCTCGGTACCGAAGGTCTCGACGAACAACCCGACCGGAGCCGCCTTGCCGATCGCGTAGGCCACCTGGACCTCGACCCGATCGGCCAGATCGGCCGCGACCACGTTCTTCGCGACCCAACGCATGGCGTAGGCGGCCGAGCGGTCGACCTTGGACGGGTCCTTTCCGGAGAAGGCGCCACCACCGTGGCGGGCCATGCCGCCGTAGGTGTCGACGATGATCTTGCGGCCGGTCAGGCCCGCGTCGCCCATCGGACCACCGAGCACGAACTTGCCGGTGGGGTTGACCAGCAGGCGGACGTTCGAGGTGTCCAGCGAGGGCACCTCGAGGTCGGCGAGCACCGCTTCGAGGACCTTCTCGCGGATGTCGGGCGCGAGCAGGTTGTCCAGGTCGATGTCGGCGGCGTGCTGGGTGGACACGACCACCGTGTCCAGGCGGACCGGGCGATCGCCGTCGTACTCGATGGTGACCTGGGTCTTGCCGTCCGGACGCAGGTAGGGCAGCACGCCGGACTTGCGCACCTCGGTCAAGCGGCGCGACAGCCGGTGCGCGAGCGCGATCGGCAGCGGCATCAGCTCGGGGGTGTCCTTGGTGGCGTAGCCGAACATCAAGCCCTGATCGCCCGCGCCCTGCCGCTCGATCTCGTCGTCGGAGCCGCCGACCCGGGCCTCGTGCGAGGTGTCCACACCTTGGGCGATATCCGGCGACTGCGCGCCGATCGCGATATTCACACCGCAGGAATTTCCGTCGAATCCCTTCGCGGACGAGTCATATCCGATTTCCAGGACCTTTTCCCGGACAATACGGGGAATATCGGCGTACGCCGACGTGGTGACCTCACCCGCGACATGGACCTGGCCGGTCGTCACGAGGGTTTCCACCGCGACCCGGCTGCGCGGATCCTCCGCGAGCAACGCGTCGAGAATGGAATCGCTGATGGCATCACAGATTTTGTCCGGATGACCTTCGGTCACGGACTCACTGGTGAAAAGCCGGCTCCCGGACGTGCGCACAGTTGTTCCCTCTCCCTCAACGGGTTACTCGTATCGGCTTGCGACAGTAACGCCATGTCGCGCCTGCGCAACCCTTACATTCCAGACTATTCCAAATCACCGACAGGGCGGACCTCAACTACAAAGCCGCCCCGGACTGCTGAATTCCCGGTGTCCCGGCGATGCCGAAAGAATGACGACGCCGCGAACGAACGACGGATCGGATGGCAATCCCGGCAGGCCGGCCACCCGGCTCAGCGCAGCAACCCACTCAGCGCGTCGAGCACACGGCTGGCCAGCAATGCCTTCGAACCGTGGTCGAGCGCCTGCTCGGTGCCGTCCGCGCCGAGCAGCCAGCCGTCGTTGGTGTCCACCTCGAACGCTTTGCCCTCACCGACCGCGTTGACCACGAGCAGGTCGCAGCCCTTGCGGGCGAGCTTGGCCCGCGCGTGGGTGAGCACGTCGCCGTGCTCGTCACCGGTCTCGGCGGCGAAGCCGACGATCGCGGTGCCGGGCAACTGCCCGTCGCGGCGCGCCTGCACCAATCCGGCGAGGATGTCGTCGGTCTTGGTCAGCGGAATGACGTCGGGCTCGCCCGCGCCCTTCTTGATCTTGGCGGCGGCGACGTTGGTCGGCCGGAAATCGGCGACCGCCGCGGCCATGATCACCGCGTCGGCGCCGGCGGCGTGCTTGTCGACGGCGGTCTTCAGCTGTTCGGCGGTGGTGATGTGCACCAGGTCGACGGCGGCCGGTGCCGCCATCTCGATCGTGTTGCCCGCGATCAGGGTGACGTGGGCGCCGCGCTGGGCCGCGACCCTCGCGAGCGCGTAACCCTGCTTGCCGGAGCTGCGATTGCCGAGGAAACGCACCGGATCCAGCGGTTCCCTGGTGCCGCCCGCCGTGATGACGACCCGGCGGCCCTCCAGATCCCGCGGGATCGCGTCGGCGCGCTCCATGAGCAGCGACGCGAGGCCGAAGATCTCCTCGGGCTCGGGCAGCCGTCCGGGACCCGTGTCGGCGCCGGTGAGCCGCCCCGCCGCGGGCTCCATGACGATCGCGCCGTGGGCGCGCAGCGTCGCGACGTTGGCGACGGTCGCCGGATGCTCCCACATCTCGGTGTGCATCGCGGGCGCGAACAAGATCGGACATCGGGCCGTCAGCAACGTGGCGGTGAGCAGGTCGTCGGCGCGGCCGGAGGCGGCGCGGGCCATGAGGTCGGCGGTCGCCGGGGCGATGACCACCAGGTCCGCCTCCTGGCCCAGCCGAACATGCGGGACCTCGGGCACGTCGGAGAACACACCGGTGTGCACCGGGTTCCCGGACAGTGCTTCGAAGGTCGCCTTGCCGACGAACTCCAGCGCCGAGTGGGTGGGGATCACCCGGACGTCGTGTCCGGTCTCGGTGAACCGCCGGACCAGAGAGCACGCCTTGTAGGCGGCGATCCCTCCGGCTACGCCGACGACGATCCTTGTGGTCACTACGCCTCCGGCCTAGTCGTGGTCACGGGCGAACGCGGTTCGCCTCACTCGCCTTCGGAGTGCTCGAGCAGGTCGGAGTGGATCTCACGCAGCGCGACCGACAGCGGCTTCTCCTGCAGACCCGGCTCGACCAGCGGGCCGACGTACTCGAGGATGCCGTCGCCGAGCTGGTTGTAGTAGTCGTTGATCTGCCGGGCCCGCTTGGCCGCGTAGATGACCAGGGCGTACTTGGACGACGTGCGCTCCAGCAACTCGTCGATCGGCGGGTTGGTCAGGCCGACCGGGGTGTCGTAGGCGGGCGCGGTCTTGGTGTCCGTACTGCTCACTAGGGGGACTCCTGGTGTTTGGGAGGTCACGAACTCGAATTTGTGCTAACGAACAACGATACCAACTGCTCACAGGCGCTGGTCACCTCGTCGTTCACGATAACGATGTCGAACTCGTCACAGGCGGCCAGCTCGATCCTGGCCGTTTCCAGGCGGCGCTCGATCACCTCGGGTGACTCGGTGCCGCGCGAGGTCAGCCGCGCCACCAGTTCGTCCCAGCTCGGCGGGGCCAGGAAGACCAGGATGGCTTCCGGGATGGCCCGGCGCACCGACCGCGCGCCCTCGAGATCCACTTCGACCAGGACCGGAAGGCCCTCCGCCAGAGCGGCGCGCACCGGCCCGGCGGGGGTGCCCGACCGCTGCAACCCGCCGTGGATGTCAGCCCACTCGAGCAGCTCGTCCGCCTCGATCATCGCGTCGAACTCCGCACGGGAGACGAAGCGGTAGTCGAGGCCGTCGACCTCCCCGGGCCGCGGGGCCCGGGTCGTTGCCGACACGCTGAAGACCAGGTCGGGCAGCCGTTCGCGGACACAGCGGACCACGGTGGACTTGCCCACGGCCGAGGGGCCGACCAGTACTACCAGTCGACCCTTCCGCGTGTGTTCGATCACCCTAGTCGTCAGGCGTCGAAGTCGAACCGGGCGAGCAGCGCCTTGCGCTGCCGGTCGCCGAGTCCGCGCAGCCGCCGGGTGGGGGCGATCTCCAGCTCGCTCATGATTTCCGCCGCCTTGACCTTGCCCACCTTCGGCAGGGCCTCCAGCAGCGCCGACACCTTCATCTTGCCGAGGATCTCATCGGTCTCGGCATCGGTGAGGACCTGCTTCAGGTTGGTGCCGCCACGCTTCAAGCGCTCCTTGAGCTCCGCCCGAGCGCGGCGAGCGGCAGCCGCCTTCTCCAAAGCAGCGGCGCGCTGCTCGTCAGTCAGCTGGGGAAGGGCCACGGTTCCTCCGTCTCATCGTTCATTGCATCAACTCCTGCCGGTAACCCAGCAGTCTCAGCGACCGTACCCACGACGTCCGCCGATTGCGAACCCACCCCCCAGGTCAGCGCATGATTCCGGATACCGACGACACTCGGGGGGTGCGTCGCCCGACCCGCCCGCGCCACCGCGCGGAGCGCGCTGCGGGATTCGCGAAACACGCCGCCAGCAGGGCGTTTTCGGCAAACCGAGTGGTTTGCGGGAGGGTTGCGGTAGCGCAGCGCATCGTTCCAGCAACCCCTCACGCGCCCTACCAGGAACTTTCTCGAAATTTTCCGCGTGTCGCGAGTTCTTCCCGCGTGTCGGGCGTCACATCAGAGACATTCGGCCCGCTCGGCGCGGCATCCGGTGCCGGTTCGCGGCCCTGTACGCCGGTCCAGCAGGCAAGTGCCCAGCCGAGCACCGATGAGCGCCGAAATCGGCGCAGGAGAGCGCACAGGCACCGGTAAGGCCGCGTGTGTGAGTACAGCTGCACGCGCACGCGCCTCGGAAAGACCGAAGGCCGGCGCGGGTGCGCCGGCCTTCGTGGTCATTTCTGCAGAAACGCGAACGCGTCCTGGAATTCGTGCACCCTGGCACGCAGTGCCGGGACGTCAGGACCCGCGCGCAGCAGCTCGCGCGAGACGTTCGGCAGGACGGCCCCGAGCATCGGCTCGGGAACCAGCTCGCGGATCGTGTCCGGGCCGCCGCCCTGAGCGCCTACCCCTGGCATCAGGATCGGACCGTTGAGCGCGGACAGGTCCGGCGCCTCGCGCAGCGTGGCGCCGACCACCACGCCCACCGAACCGAACTCGCTGCCCGCGTTGCGGGCCGCGGCCTCGTCGACCATCGTCTGCGCGACCGCGCGGCCGTCCGCCCCGACCGCCCGCTGCACCTGCGCTCCCTCGGGATTCGACGTCGCCGCGAGCACGAAGACGCCGCGGCCGTTGGCCTCGGCTAGGGTCAGCGCGGGCGCCAGCGAACCGAATCCGAGGTACGGCGAGACCGTTACCGCGTCGGACGCGAGCGGACCGTCGGCCAGCCAGGTCCGCGCATAGGCGTCCATGGTGGACCCGATGTCGCCGCGCTTGGCGTCGGCGAGTACCAACGTGCCCGAGGCGCGCAGCACCTCGATGGCACGCTCCAGCACGGCGATACCGCCGGAGCCGTAGGCCTCGAAGAACGCGACCTGCGGCTTGACCAGCGCGACCAGACCGTCGAAGGCCTCGACGCAGATCTCGGCGAAGCGCTCGAGGCCCTCGACGTCCTCGGGAAGGCCCCAGGACCGCAGCAGTTGCGGGTGCGGGTCGATCCCGACGCAGACGGGCCCGAAGTCCCGCATCGCGTGCCGCAAGCGCTCGCCGAAGGTCTTCATCTCGCCCACTCCGTCCGGTCGCGGCTCACCCACGCAGCACCGAGTGCAGTTCCTGCAGGGACCGCACACCGATGCCGCCGTTGATGCTGGCCTCGATGCCCTGCACCGCGGCCGCCGCACCCTGCACGGTGGTGATGCACGGGATGTTCACCCCGACCGCCGCGCTGCGGATCTCGTAGCCGTCCACGCGGGGCCCGGAGTTGCCGTAGGGCGTGTTGAACACCATGTCGACCTCACCGTCGCGGATCTGCTCCACGATCGTAGGCTGGTCGTCCGGACCCACCTCGGAGTGCTTGCGTACCTGCTCGCACGGAATCCCGTTGCGGCGCAGCATCTCCGCCGTGCCCTCGGTGGCGAGGATGCGGAAGCCGAGATCGTGCAGGCGCTTCACCGGGAAGACCATCGCGCGCTTGTCCCGGTTGGCGATCGAGACGAACACGGTGCCCTCGGTGGGCAGCGATCCATAAGCGGCGGTCTGGCTCTTGGCGAAGGCGGTGCCGAAATCGGCGTCGATGCCCATCACCTCGCCGGTGGACTTCATCTCCGGCGACAGCAGCGAATCCACGCCGCTGCCGTCGGCGCGCCGGAAGCGGTGGAACGGCAGCACGGCCTCCTTGACCGCGACCGGAGCGTCCAGCGGGACGTGCCCGCCGTCGCCCTCGCTCGGCAGCATGCCCTCCTTACGGAGTTCGGCGATGGTGGCGCCGAGCATGATCCGTGCGGCGGCCTTGGCCAGCGGCACCGCGGTCGCCTTGGACACGAACGGGACGGTCCGACTCGCCCGCGGGTTGGCCTCCAGGACGTAGAGCACGTCGTCCTTGAGCGCGTACTGCACGTTGAGCAGGCCGCGGACGCCGATGCCCTTGGCCAGCGCGATCGTGGAGCGGCGCACCGCCTCGATGTCGCTGCGGCCCAGCGTGATCGGGGGCAGCGCGCAGGCCGAGTCGCCGGAGTGGATGCCCGCCTCCTCGATGTGCTCCATCACGCCGCCGAGGTAGACCTCCTCACCGTCGCACAGCGCGTCGACATCGATCTCGATCGCGTCCTCCAGGAAGCGGTCGACCAGCACCGGGTGCTCCGGGCTGAGCGCGGTCGCGCGGGAGATGTAGCCCTCCAGGGACTTCTCGTCGTACACGATCTCCATGCCGCGGCCGCCGAGCACGTACGACGGACGCACCAGCACCGGGTATCCGATCTCCGCGGCGATCTTGCTGGCCTGCGGGAACGTGGTGGCGGTGCCGTACTTCGGCGCGGGCAGCCCGGCCGCGACCAGCACATCGCCGAACTCGCCGCGGTCCTCGGCCAGGTCGATGGCGGCCGCGCTGGTGCCGACCACCGGCACGCCCGCCTCGGTGAGGCGCTGCGCCAGTCCGAGCGGCGTCTGCCCGCCCAGCTGCACGATGACGCCCGCGACGGTGCCCGACTCGCACTCGGCGTGGTAGATCTCGAGCACGTCCTCGAAGGTCAGCGGCTCGAAGTAGAGACGATCGGCGGTGTCGTAGTCGGTGGAGACGGTCTCGGGGTTGCAGTTGACCATCACCGTCTCGTATCCGGCCTGCGACAGTGTCTGCGCCGCGTGCACGCACGAGTAGTCGAACTCGATGCCCTGGCCGATCCGGTTCGGCCCGGAACCGAGGATGATCACCTTCTCGCGCTCGGGCTGCGGCGCCACCTCGGATTCGGCGGCGGGATCGAGCTCGTAGGCCGAGTAGTGGTAGGGCGTCTTGGCCTCGAACTCGGCGGCGCAGGTGTCGACGGTCTTGAACACCGGGCGGACACCGAGCCGGTGCCGCAGGGCGCGCACGCCGGTCTCCCCCGCCAGCTCGGGCCGCAGCGCGGCCAGCTGACGATCGGACAGGCCGTAGTGCTTGGCCCGGCGCAGCAGCGGCTCATCCAGCACGGGCGCGTCGAGGATCTCCCGGCGCAGCTCGACCAAGCCCGCCACTTCCGCGACGAACCACGGGTCGATGCCCGAGGCGGCGGCGACGTCCTCGATGCTCGCGCCCAGGCGCAGCGCGCGCTCGACCTGGTAGATGCGCCCCTCGGTGGGCGTGCGCAGATCCTCCAGGATCGCTTCGACGTCGGTCCACGCGCCGTCGTCCTGGGTCCAGAAGCCCGCGGCCTTGGTCTCCAGCGAACGCAGCACCTTGCCCAGCGACTCGGCGAAGTTGCGGCCCAGCGACATCGCCTCGCCGACGGACTTCATCGTGGTGGTCAGCGTGCCGTCGGCGCCGGGGAACTTCTCGAACGCGAACCGCGGCGCCTTGACGACCACGTAGTCGAGGGTCGGCTCGAAACAGGCCGGCGTCTCCTTGGTGATGTCGTTGACGATCTCGTCGAGCGTGTACCCGATGGCCAGTTTGGCGGCGATCTTCGCGATCGGGAAGCCCGTCGCCTTCGACGCCAGCGCGGACGAGCGCGAGACGCGGGGGTTCATCTCGATGACGATCAGGCGGCCGTCGCTCGGGTTCACCGCGAACTGGATGTTGCAGCCGCCGGTGTCCACGCCGACCTCGCGCAGGATCGCGATGCCGAGATCGCGCAGTTTCTGGTACTCGCGGTCGGTGAGCGTCATCGCGGGGGCGACGGTCATCGAGTCGCCGGTGTGCACGCCCATCGGGTCCACGTTCTCGATCGAGCAGACCACCACGACGTTGTCGCGGCCGTCGCGCATCAGCTCGAGCTCGTATTCCTTCCAGCCGAGAATGGACTCCTCGATGAGGACGTTCGCGGTGGGCGAGGCGGCCAGCCCGCCGCCCGCGATGCGATCGAGGTCCGCCTCGTTGTAGGCCATGCCCGACCCGAGGCCGCCCATGGTGAACGACGGGCGCACCACCACCGGGTAGCCGAGTTCGGCGACCGTCTCGCGGGCCTCGTCCATGGTGAAGCAGACCCGCGAGCGGGCGCTCTCGCCGCCCACCTTCGCCACGATGTCCTTGAACTTCTGCCGGTCCTCACCGCGCTGGATGGCGTCGAAGTCGGCGCCGATCAGCTCCACGCCGTACTTCTCCAGCACCCCGCGCTCATGCAGTGCGACCGCGGTGTTCAGCGCGGTCTGGCCGCCCAGGGTGGCCAGGATGGCGTCGGGGCGCTCCTTCTCGATGACCTTTTCCACGAACTCCGGCGTGATCGGCTCCACGTAGGTGGCGTCGGCGAACTCCGGGTCGGTCATGATCGTCGCCGGGTTCGAATTGACCAGCGACACCCGCAGGCCCTCGGCCCGCAGCACCCGGCACGCCTGCGTGCCGGAGTAGTCGAATTCGCACGCCTGGCCGATGACGATCGGGCCAGAACCGATCACCAGGATGTGCTCGAGATCCTCGCGGCGAGGCATCAGGCTCCTTCCATGAGACCGGCGAAACGGTCGAACAGATATGCGGCGTCGTGGGGTCCGGCGGCGGCCTCCGGGTGGTACTGCACGGAGAAGGCGCGGCCGTCGACCAGCCGGACGCCTTCGACCGTGCCGTCGTTGGCGCAGACGTGACTGACTTCGGCCGTGCCGAAGGGGGTGTCGAACCGCTCGCCCCGCTCACCCTCCAGCGCGAACCCGTGGTTCTGCGCCGTGATCGAGATCCGGCCGGTCTCGTGCTCCACCACCGGGATGTTGATGCCGCGGTGACCGAACTTCATCTTGTAGGTGCCCCGGCCGAGCGCGCGGCCGAGGATCTGGTTGCCGAAGCAGATGCCGAACAGCGGCAGGCCCGCGCCCAGCACGCCGCGGGTCAGCTCGACCGCGGTGTCGGCGGTGGCCGGGTCGCCCGGGCCGTTGGACAGGAAGACCCCGTCCGGCTTCAGTTCGAGGATCTGATCCAGCGTGGTGGACGAGGACACCACGTGCACCCGCATGCCGCGCTGCGCGAACATGCGCGGAGTATTGGTCTTGATCCCGAGGTCGACCGCCACGACCGTGCGCCGGTGCTCGCCGTCGGGCTCGATCGTGTACAGCGCATCGGTGGTCACCTCGCCCGCGAGGTCGGCGCCCAGCATGGACGGCTGCCCGGTCACCCGGGCCACCAGCTCGTCGGGGGCGGCGAGCGCGTCACCGGAGAAGATGCCCGCCTTCATCGAACCGCGGGTGCGCAGGTGCCGCACCAGCGCGCGGGTGTCGATGCCCGCGATGCCGACGATGCGCTGCCGCTCCAGTTCGTCCGGCAGCGTCGTGGTGGCGCGCCAGTTGGACGCGCGCCGCGCGGGGTCGCGCACCGCGTACCCGGCGACCCAGATCTTGGTGGACTCGTCGTCCTCGTCGTTCCAGCCGGTGTTGCCGATCTGCGGCGCGGTGGCCACCACGATCTGCCGGTGGTAGGACGGGTCGGTGAGGGTCTCCTGGTACCCGGTCATCGCGGTACAGAACACCGCCTCACCGAGCGTCTGGCCCACGGCGCCGTAGGCCCGGCCGCGAAACACCCGGCCGTCCTCCAGCACGAATGCCGCTTCTCCTGTCATCCCTCGTCATCTCCCGTCATCGTGCCGCTCTGATCCGCCGCAGGAAGCCGGCGCCAAGCCGGGTAGACCGACTTGTCGTCGCCGCGGAAACCCGTATCGATCTCGGTTCCGGTCGGCAGCTTCCAGCGAATGACCAGCACACCATCTTCCGTCATCACTTTGCCCGCGTGGCCGCGTTCGGTGCGCACCGCCGTGATGGATTCCTGCGGAATCCAGATCACCGTCGCGCCGTCGCGCTCGAGCAGAATCCCCCGTTCGAACCGCGTGAGTTCCGCGGTGGCCCGGAAACCCAGGTCGCCCACCGTGATCCGGTCCTGCCAGCTGGGCGCGATCGTGCTGCCCAGGTACAGGCCGGTGGTCGGCTCCAGCACCTGCGCACCGAGCTCGGCGGGCACGGCGGGCAGCGCGCCGATGCGCTCCGCCTGACGTGCCGCGCGGTTGCGCCACCCCCGGTACATCAGCCAGAGGCAGACCGCGAACAGGATCAGCAGCCCGGCAACCCAGAGCGTTCTCTCCACTACGAACCTCCTCGAAGAGCTGCGCCCAGCGCCTTGCCGTCGCGGGCGGTGACCCGGCCGCGCAGCAGCGTCGCCGTCACCCGCGCCGGGAAGGTCATCGCCTCGAACGGCGTGTTGTTCGAGATGCTGGCCAGTTCCTTCCCGCGCACCGTCCAGCTCGCCTTCGGGTCGACCAGCGTCAAGTTCGCCGGCTCACCGACCTCGAGCGGCCTGCCGTGCTCGTCCAGACCCACGATCGCGGCCGGGCGCTCGCTCATCACGCGGGCGACGCCGCGCCAGTCCAGCAGCCCCGGCTCGACCATGGTCTGCACGATGATCGACAGCGCCGTCTCCAGTCCCAGCATGCCGGGCCGGGCAGCGGCGAACTCGCAGCACTTGTCCTGCTCGGCGTGCGGAGCGTGGTCGGTGGCGACGCAGTCGATGACGCCCTCGGCCAGCGCCTGCCGCAGCGCGGCGGCGTCGGACGCCTCGCGCAGCGGCGGGTTGACCTTGTTGACCGCGTCGTAGGTCTCCAGCCGGGAGTCGTCCAGCAGCAGGTGGTGCGGGGTGACCTCGGCCGTGATGGAGATGCCCTGGGACTTCGCCCACCGCACCAGTTCCACGGTGCCCGCGGTGGAGGCGTGGCAGATGTGCACCCGGGCGCCGGCGTCCCGTGCCAGCAGGGCGTCGCGCGCGACGATGGACTCCTCCGCGGCGCGCGGCCAGCCCGCCAACCCGAGCCGGGCCGCGGTCGGTCCCTCGTGCGCGATGGCGCCCTGGGTCAGCCTCGGCTCCTCCGCGTGCTGGGCGATCAGCACACCGAGCGAATTCGCGTACTCCAGGGCGCGGCGCATGATCAGCGGGTCGTAGACACAATGGCCGTCGTCGGAGAACATGCGCACCGCGCCGACGCCCGCGGCCATCGTCCCCATCTCGGCGAGCTGCTTGCCCTCCAAGCCGACGGTGACCGCGCCGACCGGATACACATCGACCAGGCCCACCTCCCGGCCGCGCCGCCATACGTGGTCGGTCACGACCACCGAGTCGGCGACCGGAGCGGTATTGGCCATCGCGAACACCGCGGTGTAGCCGCCGAGCGCGGCGGCGGCGGATCCGGATTCGATGGTCTCCGTGTCCTCGCGGCCCGGCTCACGCAGATGGGTGTGCAGATCGACGAAGCCGGGCAGCAGAACCTGCCCCCGCGCGTCGATGATCTCGGCGTCGACCGCGTCCAGATCGGTGCCGATCCGGCGGATCTCCCCATCGGCGACGAGCACGTCGACCGGTTCGCCTTCGCCGTACAGCAGCGCACCCTTGATCAAGACAGCGGTGTCGTTGTTTCCGCTCATGCTGCGTCCTCTCCGGCACGAGCGGGGCCCTGCGTGGTCACGCTGCGCTGCCTCCTCCGGGCCTGACCGCTCATGCCACTACCTCCTGTGTCCCGACGAGCAGGCGGAACAAGACCGCCATCCGCAGGTGCACGCCGTTGGTGACCTGTTGCAGCACCGCGGCTTTCGGCGAGTCCGCGACCGAGGACGCGATCTCCATGCCGCGCAGCATCGGTCCGGGGTGCAGCACGACGGCGTGGTCCTCCAGCAGGGCCAGCCTGCGTTCGGACAACCCGTAGGTGATCGAGTACTCGCGCGCCGACGGGAAGAACCCGCCGTTCATCCGCTCGGCCTGCACGCGCAGCATCAGCACCGCGTCGGCGCCGATCAGTTCGGCGTCCAAATGGTGCGAGACGCGGGCGGGCCAGCTCTCCACGCCGACCGGAAGCAGCGTGCGAGGGGCGACCAGCACCACCTCCGCGCCGAGCGTGGCCAGCAGGAAGACGTTGGACCGTGCGACCCGGCTGTGCAGGATGTCGCCGACGATGACGACCCGTTTGCCCTCGATGTCGCCCAGCCGCTGCCGCAGCGTCAACGCGTCCAGCAGGGCCTGGGTGGGGTGCTCGTGTGTTCCGTCACCCGCGTTGACGACCGCCGGGCCGGAGGTGCGGCCTGCCGAGACCGCCCACTCGTCCATCCAGCGGGCGATCTGGTGCGCGGCGCCGGACGCCGGGTGTCGCACGATCAACGCGTCGGCGCCGGCGGCGTGCAGGGTCAGCGCGGTGTCGCGCAAAGACTCACCCTTGGCGACCGAGGAACTGCTCGCGCTGACGTTGATCACGTCCGCGCTCATCCACTTGCCCGCCACCTCGAACGAGACCCGGGTCCGGGTGGAGTTCTCGAAGAAGACCGTCATCACGGTGCGCCCACGCAGCGTGGGCAGTTTGTGTACCTCGCGGCCGAGTAGGGCCTGTTCGAACCGCTCGGCCTCGTCGAGCAGTTCGGTCGCGGCGGCGCGATCCAGCGCGGCGACCGACAGCAGATGCCTCACGCGCATGCCTCCTGCCGCGAGCCGGCGTGTGGCAGTTCCATCACGCCTCCTCCTGGTGCAGGTAGACGCCGTCGCGGCCGTCGTGCTCGGACAGCAGGACCGAGATGTCCTCGGACCGGCTGGTCGGTACGTTCTTACCCACGTAATCGGCGCGGATCGGCAGTTCCCGGTGACCGCGGTCGATCAGCACCGCCAGCTGCACCGCGCGCGGACGGCCCAGGTCGCGCAGGCCGTCGAGCGCGGAGCGAACGGTGCGACCGGAGAACAGGACATCGTCGACCAGAACCACCAGCGCGTCCTCGATGCCGCCTTCCGGAACGGAGGTGCGTTCCAGCGGCCGGTGCGGACGGCTGCGCAGATCGTCGCGGTAGAGGGTGATGTCCAGCGAGCCCAGAGCCGGACGGACGCCGGAGAATTCCTCGATCTTCTCGGTGAGCCGCGCCGCCAGGGTGGTTCCCCGGGTGGGGATGCCGATCAGCACCAGCCGCGGCGCGTCCGGCTCACCCGCGTCCAGCGCGGTCTTCTCGATGATCTGGTGCGCGATGCGCGCGACGGTCCGCCCGACATCCGAAGCCGACAACAGCTCTCGCCCCGCCGCCACCCACCCCGGGGTATGTCGCTGCGATGTCTCGGCAGCGCCGGACTTGGCGGCCCGCTCTTCGGGCACGGCCATGCCGACCTCCTTCCCCGCCTCACCGGACGGTCCGTTAAAGGATGTCTTACGGCAAGCAGCGTATCAGCGCCGTCAGCCCCGCTTTCACCAGGCATATCACGCTGTGAGCGGGGCCACTGACCGCCGCGGGGGACGCGATCGCGCGCTACTGGGGACCGCGAGAATGAGGCCGAGTTCCCAGCTGCCCGGAGCCGCCGGGCGACCGAGCGGCGCTACCGGATCGTCCCAGGCCCGGAGAGTGTTCCGCCATCCGGACCCGGCGAGCTACCGGCCGGATCCGCACCACGACACTCGGCAATCATGGCTGAAAACCGCTAGCACATATGTTCGATCAGCGGTACGCTCGGCCGCATGTCCACACCGCTACAGGGATCGCTGCTCGACGGATTCGGCGACACCGAATTCGCGCCGCTGCGCGGTACGCGCCGTACCGTGCTCGACCACGGGGCCTGGGTGGATCTGCTGCCCGGATGGCTCTCGGGCGCCGACGCGCTGTTCGACCGGCTCGTCGACCGGGTGCCGTGGAGAGCCGAGCGCAGGCCGATGTACGACCGCGTGGTCGACGTGCCCCGGCTGCTGCGGTTCTATGCCGAGCACGAACCGCTGCCGGACCCGGCATTGGCCGACGCCCGCGCGGCATTGAGCGAGCACTACCGGCACGAACTCGGCGAGCCGTTCCGCACCGCGGGCCTGTGCTACTACCGGGACGGGCGCGACAGCGTCGCCTGGCACGGCGACGACATCGGCCGCGGGGCCACACACGACACCATGGTCGCGATCGTGTCGATCGGGGCGCCGCGGGCGCTGCTGCTGCGGCCGCGCGGCGGCGGCGCGAGCATCAAATACGCTGTCGGCCACGGCGATCTACTCGTGATGGGCGGCTCGTGCCAGCGCACCTGGGAGCACGCGGTGCCGAAGACACGCAAACCCACCGGTCCGCGGATCAGCATTCAGTACCGCCCACGCGGCGTCCGCTGAGCGGGCCCCGGGCGCTCCGTCGCCCGTCACGTGTCGCCATGTCCGGTTAGCCTGGCAACATGAGCAATCCAGGGGCGGGGGTCTTGGCCGTGATGCCGCTGCACACGATCAGCGAGGTCTACGGCGAAGCCGGGCTGCGGGAACGACTACTACTGGAAATCGCCGAGCTTCCGGACACACAGCGCTTGGCCGCGGCGCTCGATCTCGCGGCCGACCTGCACCGTGACGACCGGTACGGTCGCGAGCCATACCTCAGTCACCTACTGCGCGTGACGATTCGGATCATCAGCCACTACGAGGTCCGTGATCCCGATGTGGTCGCGGCGGGGCTGTTGCACGACTCGGTCGAGGACCACGCCGCCGAACTGGCCGCCGATCGCCCCGGCCCGGCCGTCGACGCCGCGCTGGACGCACTCACCGATCGGTTCGGAGCCCGAGTGGCCGATCTCGTCGCCGCGGTGACCAATCCCGAACCGGATCCGGCGCGCGACCGGCAGGCGCAGTACCGCGAACACGTCGCGGCCAACCTGGACCGGGACCCGTGGGCCCGAGTCATCAAACTCTCCGATTTCACCGACAACGGCGTCGGCATCCTTTACGCCACCGGTCCCGCGATGACGAAGCTCGCCGCCAAATACCGCCCGCTCACCGACGTCTATCGCGACCTGGTCACCCGGCCGGACACACCGCTGGCCGACCACGTCCGCCAGCACATCCTCGACCAACTCGACCGCGCGGACGAACGCTTCGAGGCCATCCTGTCGCGGGACTGATCGCCGCGCGGGCCCCGGACCGGAAGACAGTGCGGCACAACGGAATCGAACTCCGGGCATCCAGAGAACAGCCTTTTACGCAACCGATCCGGGTCATGGTGCAACCCGCCCATCGCCGAGAACGCCGATGCCGATGATCCACTCGACCCTGGCCCACCCGGAGTCCTGACCGCCCAGGCCGGTCACCTCCACACGGAACCGCGTCAGGTCGTCCTCCGATGCCGACCCGCAACCCGTACCGATCCGGCGCGGACGAACTCTTGTCGACGCGCCGACGCGGTCCATGGCCGCCGCCCCGGGCGCGCGGGGCGATCAACGCGCGGAGCGTTGAGCGGTCAGGGCGTGCGCAGCACCGACTCGACCAACTCCCGCACCGCCGCCAGCAACCGATCACTCTCACCGGCCCGGACCATGGCAGGCACCAACTCGGCGCTCAACGCGCCGAGCAGCAGCCGCCCGACC
This sequence comes from Nocardia sp. NPDC047648, assembly GCF_040642815.1. NCBI lineage: Bacteria > Bacillati > Actinomycetota > Actinomycetes > Mycobacteriales > Nocardiaceae > Nocardia > Nocardia sp. NPDC047648. The sequence continues at coordinate 833,107 of NZ_JBEYSX010000001.1, forward strand.
ACTTCCGCGTCCAGGTCCGGACGTGCTTCGCGCAGCAACGTGGTGATGTGGTTGTCCCAGAACGCGTGGAACTCGGCGGTCCGCGGATGCGGCGGCTCGGTGCGATAGGCGACCATCAGCTCGGAATTGTCGATCACCAGCCGCGCCATCGCGTCGAAGTAGGCGATCAAGCGGGCATCGGCGGGCGCACCGGGACCCAGCGGCGGTGGGCCGTTGGTGATCGCGTCCATGAGCGTGAGCGCGCTCTCGGCGACCATCTCGTGCAAGAGCCCGGCGCGGTTGCCGAAGCGATGGAAGATGGTGCCCTTGCCCACTCCGGCGGCCGCCGCGACGCGTTCCATGGTGATCGCCTCGGCGCCGTGCTCCGCGAGCAGCGCGCTGGTGGCCGCCAGGATCGCCCGTCGATTACGCGCCGCGTCCGCCCGTTCTCTCGGCCGTCCGTCGCCCATCGCACCCGCCTTCTAGACAAGTTGACCAACGGTCCATATGATCGGGTAATCAATTGGACCGCCAGTCAACTTATGGAGTTCGTGATGCAGGCAATCGTAATGACGGCAGTAGGAGACCCCGACGTGCTGGTGGCCGAGGAGGTCCCCGCGCCGCGACCGTCCGAGGACGAGGTGGTGATCCGAACCGAGGCGATACCGGTGCTGTTCCCGGAGACAAAGCTGCGCTCGGGCGAGTTCCCGCTCGCCGCGCCACCGCCGCTGATCTTCGGTTTCCAGGCCGCGGGAATCGTCACGGAGGTCGGCGCCCAGGTCGATTCCGCGCTGCTCGGACGGCGAGTCGCGGTGGCGACCAGAGGTTTCGGCGCCTACGCCGAATTCGTGGCCGCGCCCGCGGATTCCGTGACGCCCATTCCGGACGGCCTGTCCTTCGTCGACGCCGCCGCGGTGCTGATGAACGGATCGGTGGCGATTCCACTGCTGGAGACCGCCGCGCTGACGGGCGTCGAAACCGTCCTGATCGAGGCGGCCGCCACGGGCGTCGGCAGCGCCCTGACCCAACTGGCCGGAGAATTCGGGGCGGCTCGCGTCATCGGCACCGCGGGCAGTCCCGAGAAAGCGGCCCGGGCGCGCGAACTGGGCGCCGACGAAGTGATCGACCACAACGATCCCGCGTGGACCACCCGACTGCGTGAAACGCTCGGCGGGGCGACGGTGGACGTGGTGTTCGATTCGATCGGCGGTGCGAGCGCGTCCGGCCTCCTCGATCTCATGACTCCGCTGCGCGGACGCATGCTGGGCTACGGCTGGCTGTCCGGCGCACCCGCGCAGGTGTCGGCGACCGACCTGATCATGCGCGGGTTGACCTTCACCGGCTGCGCGGGGCCGGACTGGCTGAACCGAGTCGCGCGGGCGCGCGCAGCCGTGCTGGCCCGCGCGGCGGCGGGTGGGCTCGATCCGCTGGTCGAGACGGTCCTGCCGCTCGGCCAGGCGAGTCACGCGCATCGACTGCTGGAGAACCGGGCTCCGCTGGGCAAAATCGTGCTGCGTCCGGAAGCCGCCACGTCCTGAGAGCGGCGCGAAGCCCGCGCCGCCGTGGCTAGGGTGGGTGCCGTGCGGACTTCTCTGGAATCCCATGTCGGCGCCGCCAACGCCCTCACGGCACGCTGGTGCGCGGCGGCGGGCGAGCGAGACTTCGTGGTGTCCGGCGCGGGCGTCTGGCCGCTGCTGGCCTTGCTCGCCTCCGCGGCGGACGGTCCGGCACGGGACGAACTGTCGACGGCGATCGGCGTACCCGCGGCGAACGCCCGGGAAGAAGCGCTCAGGTTGCTGCACGACCTCCAGCGCGCGGACGCGGTGTCGGCGGCACTGGGCGTGTGGGTGCGCCATGATCTTCCGCTGCACGAAGCCTGGTCGCAGGCGCTGCCCGAGGGAGTTCTCGCCCGGCTGGCCGGCCAGGCCGAGCTCGACAGCTGGGCGGCCCGGCATACCGACGGGCTCATCGAGCGGTTCCCCCTCTCGGTGGATCCCAGCACACTGCTGGTGCTCGCCACCGCGCTGGTCGCGAAGACCCGGTGGCAGGTGCCCTTCGAGGTCGCGACGCTGACCCCGAAAGACGGTCCGTGGCAGGGACATCGCGGCCCCGGGTTGTCCCGCGCGAGCACAGACCTGGGGAACGCCGCGATCCTGGACGCGCCGCAGCCGGTCACGCGCGTCGTCGTCGAAGGTGTGGCCGACCTCGACGTCCACCTGCTGCTCGGCACCGGCAGATCCGGGACCGTCCTCGGAACCGGTCTGGCGGCGCTGGCCGGCGCCGTGCCGGTCCGCTCCGACCTGCCGGTCGGCACCGAGGGCCCGGGCCTCGCCGTGCGCACCGAGCAGGTGCCGACCGGCGCCGGTCAACTGCGAATCCGGCTGCCATCCTTCGAGGTCCGATCCACCCATGACCTGCTCACCGCGTCCGGCTTGTTCGGCCTGACCGCCGCGACCGACTGCACCCAGGGCCATTTCCCGGCGATCTCGCCTCTCCCGCTCTGCGTCGGTCGAGGAGCGCAGGAGGTCCTCGCCCGGTTCAGCCATGAAGGCTTCGAGGCCGCCGCCGTGACGTCCTTCGCTTTGCGCGCGGCAGCGGCGGCGCTGCGGCACCACCACGCACCCGTCGTCTCGGTGAACTTCGACCGTCCCTTCGGCTTTCTGGCCGTACACCGCCCGACCGGTCTCGTGGCCGTCGCGGGCTGGATCGCGACCCCGCCCGCCTCGTCCCCCGACGTTCCGGCCTGAGCACCCGGCCGGACCGCTACCGCCGGGCGAAGTGCGGGGCGTGCTCCGGCAAGACGCCGCGAGCGAGCAAGTACGGTGGCACGCTGCGGATCACGGGGACGCGGCGCAGGATGCGAACCGGCAGCGGTGCGCGGGAAGCGCTCGCGATGTCGATTCGCCCGTCCAGGGCCGGAGCGATCGCGATGGCGTGCAGGAGTCGCTGCATGCCCTGCGTCACGACGGTCGGGAATCTGCGCCGTCGCTGCACCTTCGCCAGATCCCTGATCCGCAGCGCGCCCGAGAGCAGCGGCGGGGCGAGGATTCTCGCCGCGGCGACGGCGTCCTGAACCGCCAGGTTGATGCCGACGCCACCGGCGGGTGACATGGCGTGGGCGGCGTCTCCGAGGCAGAGCAGGCCGTGGGTGTACCACTGGGTCAGCCGGTCGAGTTTCACTTCCAGCAGCTTGACCTCGTCCCAGCCGGACAAGGCGTCTACCCGGTCGTGGAGCCAGGGCGCGGCCTCGGCCAGGCCGCGCATGATGTCCTCGACCGGTCCGCGGCGGGCGGATTCGTCAGCGCCCTTGGCGATCAACGTCGCGCACTGCCAGTAGTCGCCGCGGTCGAGCAGAACCGCCACCCGCCGGGCGCTGACGATCGGCAGCGCGCCGGCGGGGTCGATCTCGGTGCGCGGCAGGCGAAACCACCAGACGTCCATGGGCGTCGACCAGGTGTGTGCCGACAACCCCGCGGCCGCCCGCAGCAGGGAGCCGCGGCCGTCGCAGGCCACGGTGAGGTCGGCTTCGATCGAGCCGGTCGCGCCGTCGGCGGTGCGGTAGACCACGCCACCGACCCGTCCGTCGATCCAGACCAGGTCGGTGGCCTCGGTATTCATCCGCAGGCGGAAGGTGGGCTCGGCCGCCGCGGCACGCGCGAGCAGATCCAGCAGATCCCATTGCGGCACCATGGCGACGTATTTGTGCTTGCCCGGAAGGTGTTTCAGCGTCGCGAGGGTCTGTAGGCCGCCGGCGATCGGCAACTGCACCTGATCCACCTTGCGCGCGGGAAGTTTCGCGAATTCGGCGCCGAGACCCAGTTCGTCGATCAGATCGAGGGTGGTGGGATGCACGGTGTCGCCGCGGAAGTCACGGATGAAATCCGTGTGCTTCTCCAGCACCGTGACCTCGACACCGGCCCTGGCCAGCAGCAGCCCGAGGAACATTCCGGCCGGTCCCCCGCCGACCACCAGGCATGTCGTGCGTTCCATCGACTGCGCCTCCTCGGTCGCCGCATCCCGCAAGGTCTCGCCCGTCGCGCAAATCCTAGTGCGGTGGGCGCGGCACCGGATCCGGATCGGCTGCGGCCGACCGGATCCGCGGCCGTCTAGCCGATGTCCCTGCGCAGGACGAAGAAGTACGGTTCGGCCATACCGCGCAAATCCATCACGCCGAGCAGGGTGCGCTCGTCGGCGCGCCGGAAGTGATCGATGATCGGCAGGTGGTCGTAGACCATCGCGGCACTCGTCACGCCGCGGTATTCGACCGCACGCAGACGCGCGGTGGGTTTGCGCGTACGCAGCGCGGGAGCGAGAGCAGGCAGCAGTTTGCGCAGGGCGCGCACGCCGGACAGCGGCACCCGCCCGGCCAGGCCGAGCGGAACGCGGCGCGGATCGATCGGGAAAACCTCGCCGCCCGAGGTGAACAGCAGCGGATGCACGTGATCGGGGCCGTCGAACTGCTTGCCGTACCAGCCCGAAGCCACCAGAACACCGTCCATCGGATGGCCCGTGTGCAGTTCCTCTCCCCGCCAGCGCCCCGTCGTGATCTCCTCGACCGGCGCCGCGGGGAGGCGGTCGAACAGTGCCCACGCCTCCTGTGCGGTGCGGACGTCCGTCACGGTCAGCTCGTTCGTGGCCATGTCTCCTACTTCCCTCGGCGAGGCAACGTTGCGAGAGATACCCTATCGGTCTCTCAGAACGCGGCAGATCGGTAGGTCCCGGGCGTGCCTCGCGCGGGTGGTCAGTAAGTCGCCATGAGATAGATCCCGGCGATGATCATCACACAGGCCACGATGCGCTTGGAGCTCACCGCCCGCCGCGGGAACCCCATCAGCCCGAAGTGATCGATCGCGAGCGCACCGAACATCTGCCCCGCGATGATCAGGGCATTGAAGGTCCCCGCGCCCACATCGGAAGCCACCGAGATCATCGCCAGGATCGCGGCCCCGCCGAGGAGACCTCCGAACGGTGCCCATCGGGGCATGCTTCGGATATCGAGCCGCGTCGGCCATGGCCGACGGGAGGAAACCAGCAGCGCCACGGTGAGAAAGATCGCGAAGCCCGTGAATGCCACGGCGTAGGAGATCACGCCGCACAGCCAGACATTCTTCAGTGCGAGTTTGAGGGAGTTCTGGCATCCGGCTTCCACGGAGCGCAGCGCACCCCCAACCAAAATGAATGCGAAGATGAGTGCCATCGTGGCGCGGGGCAGGGCGGCACGGGTCTTTTCGGCGGTCTGAACCGTCATCGAGAATCCTCGGGGGGCGCGAAGTTTGGATGGTTGGACCGGCAGCGGTGGGTGTTCTCGGGTCAGGTGACGCTGACCCTGGGCTCGCCGGCCGCGGGCTCGTCGGCCATCAGGTAGATCGCGAGCGTGATCAGCCCGCATGCCAGCAGACGGGGCAGACTGGCGGATCGCTCGTCGAATCCCATCAGTCCGAAGTGGTCCATGATCACGGCGACCACCATCTCGCCGACGATCACCAGTGCGCTGAAGGTCGCCACACCGACGTATCGGGCGACGGCGATCATTCCCATCACGGCCGCGCCGCCCAGCAAGCCGCCGAACGGCGCCCACCACGGCATGTTCCGCAGGTCGTCGAGCGTCGGCCACGGCGACTTCGACGACAGGGCGAGGAAAATCGAAAAGCCGGTAAGCGCTACCGCGTAGGAGATCACGGCGCAGAGCCACATGTTCTTCATGTGGTTCATCAACGTGTTCTGACAGCCCGCTTCGGCCGACCGTAGGCTGCCTCCGACCAAGATGAACAGAAAGACCAGTCCGATGGCGATGCTCATGGGCAACACATCCTTGATTCGGCGGCGGACGAGAACCGAAGGCGGCTCGGACGCAACTCCCCGGGCCCCCGAAACGGCCTGAATGTGGTCGAGCCGACATCCGGGCCGACCTGTGACTTGAATAACGTACCATCGGATAACGGCACGTTCAACGGGTAATCCATTGGGCGCCGACTACATAAGCCGCCCCGGCCGAAAGGGGCGCGAACGAAGGGCTGCGATCATGGCACTCGTGCCCGACCTGGTCGATTCCTCTTCGCGTAACTCGCCCTCCGCCCCGGCCACGCCGGCATCGAAGCCGCGGCTGAGCGTCCTGGACCGGGTCCGGCTCGGCTTGCTGGGGGCAGGTCTGCTGTGTGTGCTCACCGGTCTCCTGCCCCGCACCGAGGCCGTCGCGAACATGCGTCGCGTCGGCCCGTTGCTGCTGTTCCTCGCCAGCGTGATCGTGCTGGCCGAACTGACCAGGCGAGCCAAGGTCTTCGACGTCATCGCCCATCGGATCGCGATCCTCGGTCGCGGTCACTATCCCGCGCTGTTCGGACTCTGTGTCCTGTTCGCCTCCGCCACGACCATCGTGCTGAATCTCGACACCACGGCAGTGCTGATCGCCCCGGTCATGCTGGCCCTCGCCGCGCCCGCCCGCATTCCGCCGCTTCCGCTGGCCATGACCACGCTCTGGCTGGCCAACACCGCGAGTCTGCTGTTGCCGGTCTCCAATCTCACCAATCTGCTCGCCGCCGATCGCGTGGCACTGACCGCGACCGGCTTCGCGGCGAAGATGTGGGCGCCGCAACTGGTTTCGATCGCGGCGACGATGGTGTGCCTGTGGCTGTGGTACTGGCGGCGAGGACGACGGGACACCGATCGCTATGTGCCGCCCGAGCCGATCCGCCCCGCGAACTTCCGGGAGCGCGCGCTGCTGCTGGCCACCGCGGGCGCCTGTTCGCTGTTCGTCATCGCGATCCCCGTCGTCGGCGACCGGATCGGTATCGCGGCGATGCTCGCGGCGCTCATCGCCGTGGCGGCGTTCGCGGTCTTCGACCGCGCCGCCCTGCGGCTGTCGCTCATCCCGTGGCGGCTGCTCGTCTTCGTAGTCGGCCTGTTCCTGGTGGTGCCCACGCTGAGCCGGTTCGGCCTCGCCGACGCGATGCACGCCTTGATCGGGACCGATCCCGGCGCGTCCGGAGCGTTCCGGGCCGCCGCGGCAGGCGCCGGCCTCTCGAACATCGCGAACAACTTACCGGCCTACACCGCGGGCGAGGCGGTGATTCCCCGGCAGAACGGCGATCAGCTTCTCGGGCTGTTGATCGGTACCAATATCGGCTCGATCGTCACGCCGTGGGCCTCGCTCGCGACGCTGCTGTGCTTGGAGTTCTGCCGCATGCACGATGTGCGCGTTCCGATGAAGCGATTCGTCCTGACCGGCCTCGTCCTCGCGGTGACCGCCACCGCCGGCGCGGTCGCGGCGCTGTTGCTCACAGGTTAGCCCGCCGAGACAGCGGTCGCCGCTCAGTGCCTGCGACGCCCGCTTGACCTCGAGTGCGGTCGAGGTACGAGGATCGGTCGTGCTCCCGCTGGTCATCCGTACACCCACCAGCGGGAGTTCCACCTTCGAGACCGGGTCGAGGCGCTGGGCGGCGTCGGAACGACCGCAATGAAAACAGGCATCGCCTTTGGCTTCGGGCGGTGAGCGGAGCTGAACTTGCGAGCGCCTATACCGGGACCGAAGCGAGGATGCGGCGCCGTGGCGCCCTCAGTTCGGTGTGGTGATTTCCCACTCGTAGACGGTCAGTTCCGAGGCGCCGGTGGTGTGCACGGGATCGGTGAACGCTATTTCCCGTGCGGCGTCGAGATTCTCGGCGAGAATCACGTACGCGCCACCGGTGCCGTCGGTGAAGCGACCGCTCTCCTGCAACTGCCCACGGTCGCGCAGCGACCGCAGGAACTGCCGGTGCGGCTCGGTCACGGCGGCGTCGAAGCGCGGAGTGCGCATCACCAGCACGAGGTACTTGTTCACGGCTCGGGCTCCGGGCGCGGCGCCCTCGTCGCGGCCGCCGCGGCGCGCACCTGCGGCGCCACCAGGACGACCTGCCCCAGCACGCCGTTGAGGAAGGACGGGGAATCGTCGGTGGACAGCTCCTTGGCCAGCTCCACCGCCTCGTCCACGGCGACGACCGGCGGGACGTCGCTCGCGTGGAACAGCTCCCAGACCGCGATGCGCAGAATCGCGCGGTCCACGGCGGGCAGACGCGCGAGTGTCCAGTCCTGCAGGTACGACTCGATGGTGCCGTCCACCCGGTCGAGGTCGTCGGCTACGCCACCGACCAAGGTGCGGGTGTAGGGGTGCACCGGCGCGACCGACTGGTCGCGGTTGGCGAGTTCGGCGCGCTCGTCGAGCAGGTCGGCGGCGTCGACGTCTCTGGCCTCCGCCTCGAACAGCAGGTCGACCGCCCGGCGGCGGGCCTTGTGCCGTGCGCCGAGCTTCTTGTACGCGGACTTCTTGTCCACGGGCTGTTCAGCCACGGTCACATCATCCCGGATTCGCAGGCCCGGGCGCTCAGGCGTTGACCCGGCCGAGGTAGCTGCCGTCGCGCGAGTCGATGCGCAGCTTGTCGCCCGTGTTGATGAACAGCGGGACCTGCACCTCGGCGCCGGTCTCCAGGGTGGCGGGCTTGGTGCCGCCGGTGGAGCGGTCACCTTGCAGGCCGATGTCGGTGTGCTGGACCACGAGCTCGATCGAGACCGGGAGCTCGACGTACAGCGGCGCGCCCTCGTGCATCGCGACCTGGACGTTCATGTTCTCCAGCAGGAAGCGGGCGCCGTCGCCGATGGTGGCCTCGGAGATGGAGATCTGGTCGAAGGTCTCACCGTCCATGAAGACGTAGTCCGAGCCGTCGTGGTAGAGGTAGGTCATGTCGCGGCGGTCGACGGTGGCGGTCTCCACCTTCACACCGGCGTTGAAGGTCTTGTCGACGACCTTGCCGGACACGACGTTCTTCAGCTTGGTCCGCACGAACGCGGGGCCCTTGCCCGGCTTGACGTGCTGGAACTCGATGATCTGCTGGAGCTGACCGTCGATCTTCAGCACAAGGCCGTTCTTGAAGTCGCTGGTGTCCGCCACTGTCTTCGGATCTCCTCGTTCTACCGCTTGGTCTCGGGGCAGACCGGCGTCAGGCGACGACGGTCAGGTCTTTGCTGGTGTGGGTGAGCAGCTCAGGGCCCCCTTCGCGCACCACGAGCGTGTCCTCGATCCGGACCCCGCCGCGGCCGGGAAAGTACACACCTGGTTCGACGGTCACCGCCACGCCAGACAGAAGTGTACCGGTTCCGGTTTTCGCGATTCCGGGCGCTTCGTGGATCTGCAAACCGACCCCGTGACCGAGTCCGTGCACGAACAACTTCCCGTGCCCGGCGGCCTCGATGACCGCCCGCGACGCCGCGTCCACGTCGGCCACCGGAATCCCCGGCCGCAGCGCCTCGCGTCCGGCCCGCTGCGCCGCGGCGACCAGCGCGTACACCTCGCGCTGCCAGTCGCTCGGCGTGCCGAGCACGAAAGTGCGGGTCATGTCGGAGTGATAGCCGCCGACCACCGCCCCGAAGTCCAGCTTGACGAAATCACCCGCCGCCAGCACGGCGCCGGTCGGACGATGGTGTGGGACAGCCGAGTTCGGGCCGGTGGCCACGATGGTCTCGAACGACACCGCTTCCGCGCCGTGCTCGAACATGGCCCATTCCAGATCCCGGGCCACCTGGCGCTCGGTGCGACCGGGCCGCAATCCGCCCCGCTCCAGCAGCGCGGCCAGACCGGCGTCGCCCGCCGCGCACGCCGCGCGCAACTGCTCCACTTCGTAAGCGTCTTTCACCATGCGCAACTGCTCCACCAGCCCGGGCGAGGCGACGAACTGCAGGCCGGTGCGCTGTTCTAGGAAACCGCGATGCTGCTCGACGGTGACGACATGGCTTTCGAAGCCCACCCGGCCGACCTGCCACTCCCCCGCCAATTGCACGATCCGCCGGGAGGTGGCCCGCGCGATCTCCGCCCGCAGGTCGGGAACCTGCTCGGCGACCTGGGTCCGGTACCGGCCGTCGGTGCCGATCACCGTGCGTTCCTCAGCGGTGCGCGTGTCCCAGGAGTGCACGAGCAACGCCGCGTTGGAGCCGGTGAACCCCGTCAGATATCTGATGTTCACCAGATCGGTGACCAGCAGGGCGTCCACCCCGTTCTCCACCAACAGGCTGCGCAGCGCGCCGCGCCGCGCCGCGTAGTCCGGCACATGACCCTGGTGATCTGCACACATACCTCAAAACTACCGCCGACGCACCGCACACCGACAGTCAACACGTGCTCGCCCGCCGTCCACCGCGTTCACAGCACGGGGTGTTTCGCGAAAACCGCTGGCAGGAACTGTTTCTCACGATCGAGAGCGACTGCTGAACAACGACCTGTTCACATCCGGCCATGTTGTGCACATTCCGGATCGGCCCAGCTTTCCCGCGCCCGCGCCGGGCGAAGGTGGAGGCATGACCCTTCTCGCATGCGCCGTCCTCACCGTGTGGTGCGCGGTCCTGACAGTGTTCGACCTACGCGAACGCCGCCTGCCGAACGGACTGACCGGCACGGGCGCGCTGACGGTCCTCGGATATGCCGTGCTCACAGGGCAATTCACCGCCGCGCTGCTGGGCGCACTGCTGCTGTCCGCGCCGTACCTGCTGGTACATCTCGCCGCACCGGCCGCGCTGGGTGCGGGCGATGTCAAGCTCGCGGTGATGCTGGGCGGGGCTGCCGCACTCGGCGGTGCGCGGCCGTGGGTGTGGGCGGCACTCGGAGCACCGGCGCTCACCGCGTGTGCCGCGCTCGGCGCATCGGCCTGCCGTGGCGTACTCACCTCTCGCGCCGCCGGGCCGGGCAACCGCGCGGTCACCGTGCCACACGGTCCCGCGATGTGCCTGGCGACTTTGCTGGCCTTGCTCTCATCGGCCCTGGGTTCGACCTGAGTTCGCCCGCCACCGCGCCGGCGCGTCTCCGCGGCGCCCCCTCCGCGATCACGAAGCCAGCAAATCAACCGCAATTCATCGGTAGCATCAGTCGCGGGCAACGACTTTCCGAGCAGCCACCGCGGCGGCACTCGCGGGGGCGGCAGTTCGGCGAGTCGCCCGGTCGAGTCGCCAGGACAGCGGAAGCGGCGTCGGGAAGGAGCCACCCAGTGCATCCGAGGCATTCGTCGCGGAGACCGATCGTGGTGGGGACCGACGGTTCGGACCCATCGATCGTCGCGGTCCGCTGGGCGGCGCAGACCGCCGCGCTGCACGACGCGCCCCTGCACATCGCGCTGGTCGTCGAGTCGCCGCTCGCCTCCGACGACGACGATCCGCCGCGCCCGGCGGCGTTGCTGCGGGTGCGCGAAGCGGACGAGGCGATCGAGCGCGCCGCGAACGCCGCGGTGGCGGCCGCGCGTACCGTGCGCGACATCGCCATCGGCACCGAGATCCGCACCGCGCACATCGCCACCGCCCTGATCGAGCGTTCTCGCAGCGCGGCGATGCTCGTGGTCGGCACCCGCGGTATCGGCCGTGTCCAGCGAGTCCTGCTCGGCTCGGTCAGCACCGCCGTCGCCCGGGACGCCGATTGCCCCGTGGCGGTGGTGCCCGCCGAGACGCCGCTGTGGGACCGGGCCGGCACCGGGCCGGTGATCGTCGGGGTGGACGGCTCCGCCGCCGAGCAAGCCGCCATCGAGGTCGCGGCCACCGAAGCCTCGCTGCGCGGGGTCGAACTGGTGGCCGTGCACACCTGGGGCGAGGTCGAGCCGCTCGGTGCGATCGGCACCGACTGGACCGCGCTGCGCCGGACCGAGGAAGCGTTGCTCGCCACGAGCCTGGCCGGTTGGCAGGAGCAGTACCCGGAACTCACCATCCGGCGCGAAGTCGTCCGCGACCGGCCGGAGCGGCGGTTGCTCGAACGCTCCCGCGAGGGGCAACTGCTGGTGGTGGGCAACCGTGGCCGCGGAGCCCTGGGACGGCTGCTGTTCGGTTCGGTGGGTGACGCGCTGCTGCGCTCGGTGGATCGCCCCATCGTCATAGCCCGCTGAGGCGTCGGCGGGTGGTATCGCCCGTCGTCCGGCGTGCGCGTCGTCACGGCGGGCCACGTTCCCGAGCACCGGCGTCGACATGGGAAGATGAACGACGTGCTGCGTTGGATAACTGCTGGAGAATCCCATGGTCCCGCTCTCGTCGCCCTCCTCGAGGGGATGGTGGCAGGCGTCGAGGTGACGTCGGACGAGATCTCCACGCAGCTCGCGCGCCGCAGGCTGGGCTACGGCCGCGGCGCGCGGATGAAGTTCGAGGCCGACAAGGTCACCGTCGTCGGCGGTGTGCGGCACGGGCGCACGATGGGCGGCCCGGTCGCCATCGAGGTGGCCAACTCCGAGTGGCCGAAGTGGACCACCGTGATGTCCGCAGACCCGGTCGATCCGGCCGAACTCGCCGAGCTGGCCCGCAACGCACCGCTGACCCGCCCCCGGCCGGGGCACGCCGACTACTCCGGAATGCTCAAGTACAACTTCGACGACGCCCGCAACGTGCTCGAGCGCGCCAGTGCCAGGGAGACCGCCGCACGCGTCGCGGCGGGCACCGTCGCCCGCAACTTCCTGCGCCAGGCGTTCGGCGCGGAGGTCGTCTCGCACGTCGTGTCGATCGGCACGGCGCAGAACACCTCCGGCATCGTGCCGACCGCCGCCGATCTCGCCGCGGTGGACGAGAGCCCGGTGCGGGCGTTCGACAAGGACGCCGAAGCCGCGATGATCGCCGAGATCGAGGCGGCCAAGAAGGACGGCGACACCCTCGGCGGTGTGGTCGAGGTGGTCGTGGAGGGACTTCCGGTCGGCCTCGGCTCGTTCACCAGCGGCGAGAACCGGCTGGACGCGCGCCTCGCGGCCGCCCTGATGGGAATCCAGGCCATCAAGGGCGTCGAGGTCGGTGACGGTTTCGAGACCGCACGCCGCCGCGGCAGCCAGGCGCACGACGAGATGCGGCCCGGCCCCGACGGCGTGCTGCGCTCCACCAATCGCGCCGGTGGCCTGGAGGGCGGCATGACCAACGGCGAGGCGCTGCGCGTGCGTGCCGCCATGAAGCCGATCTCGACGGTGCCGCGCGCGCTGTCCACCGTCGACATGACCACCGGAGACGAGGCCGTCGCCATCCACCAGCGTTCGGACGTGTGCGCCGTTCCCGCGGCGGGCGTGGTGGCCGAATCCATGGTGGCGCTGGTCGTCGCGCAGGCGGCGCTGGAGAAGTTCGGCGGCGATTCGCTCACCGAGACGGTCGAGAACATCACCAGCTACATCAAGCGCATCAGCACTCGCCCCCACGTGCCCGCGGACAGTCGGTCGCAATGATCGTGCAGACCGATCCGCGCGCCCCGCGCGTGGTGCTGGTCGGACCGCCGGGGGCGGGCAAGTCGACGATCGGCCGCAAGCTCGCGAGGGAGCTCGGCGTCGAGCTGTACGACACCGATGCGGGTATCGAGCGGGAGACCGGTCGCACCATCCCGGAGATCTTCGCCGAAGACGGTGAGCCCGAATTCCGCAGGATCGAGGAGCGGGTGGTCCGCCGCGCCGTCCTCGCCGAGCGCGGTGTGGTCTCGCTGGGCGGCGGCGCCGTGCTGTCCGCCGACACCAGAGCCCTTCTGCGCGGCCGCACCGTGGTCTATCTGGAGATCAGTGTGGCCGAGGGGCTTCGGCGCACCGGCGCGAGCACCCAGCGGCCGCTGCTCAACGGCGCCGACCCCGGCGCGAAGTACCGGGAGCTGATGCGCGCCCGCAGGCCGCTCTACCGGGAGGTGGCCACCGTCCGGGTCCGCACCGACGGTCGCAGTCCGAGCCGGGTGGTACGGATGATCATGACCAAGCTCGGTATGGAGCCGGTCGAGCACGCCGAAGCGGACCTCCGGCCGCCGCCGAGCGGGATTCCGCAGGGCAGCAGCCGATCCCGGTCCCGCCGTCGCGCCAGAGCCAGGGCCGCGGCCCGGCGCACGACCGCCGATCAGGGCGAGAGCACCGCCACCGAAACCGGTGCCACGAAGGAATCGGCGGCGACCACCACCGCTCGATCCCGCCGTACGCGCAGGGGCCGTACGAGCGAACCCGACGCCGCCAACGGAACGAGCGACGGCGAGACCGCGGCAGGCAACCGATCCAGGCGTGCCCGCGCACGCCGTGCCCGTGCCCGGGCGCGTCAGCAGTCGACAACAGCAACAACAGAATCGGAGCAAGCCACGTGACAGAGCCGAGTCGTCTCGAAGTCCGGACCGCCGACCCGTACCCGGTGATCATCGGTCGCGGGTTGCTCGGAGAACTCGTCGAGTCGGTCAGCGGCGCGACCAAAGGCGTGCGCACCGTGGCCATCTTCCATCAGCCGCCGCTCGCCGAGACCGCCGAAGCGGTGCGGAAGGCGCTGGCCGACACCGGCATCGACGCGCATCGTGTCGAGATCCCGGACGCCGAGGCGGGCAAGGACCTGGCCGTCGCCGGGTTCTGCTGGGAGGTGCTCGGGCGCATCGGCCTGACCCGCAACGACGTCGTGGTCAGCCTCGGCGGCGGCGCGGCGACCGACCTGGCCGGGTTCGTCGCCGCCACCTGGATGCGCGGGGTGCGCATCGTGCACGTGCCCACCACGCTGCTGGCCATGGTCGACGCGGCGGTCGGCGGCAAGACCGGCATCAACACCGAGGCAGGCAAGAACCTCGTCGGCTGCTTCCACGAGCCCGCCGCCGTGCTGGTCGACCTGGCCACGCTGGAGACGGTTCCGCGCAACGAGATCGTGGCGGGCATGGCCGAGATCATCAAGGCCGGTTTCATCGCCGACCCGGTGATCCTCGATCTGGTGGAGCGCGACCCCGAGGCCGCCCTCGACCCGTCCGGCGAGGTGCTGCCGGAGCTGATCCGCCGCGCGATCCAGGTGAAAGCCGACGTCGTCGCCGCCGATCTGAAGGAGTCCAGCCTCCGCGAGATCCTCAACTACGGTCACACCCTCGGGCACGCGATCGAGCGGCGGGAGCGCTACCGGTGGCGGCACGGCGCGGCGGTCTCCGTCGGGCTGGTGTTCGCCGCCGAACTCGGCCGTCTCGCGGGCCGTCTCGACGACGACACCGCCGACCGTCATCGCGCGATCCTGACCGCCGTCGGGCTGCCGACCAGCTACGACGCCGACGCACTTCCGCAACTGCTGGACGCCATGCAGACCGACAAGAAGACGCGCTCCGGCGTGCTGCGCTTCGTCGTGCTCGACGGTCTCGCCAAGCCGGGCCGACTCGAGGGACCCGATCCCACATTGCTGGCCGCCGCCTACTCCGCCGTGGCGCGCGAAGGCAAGCCCGACACCGGCGGCATCCTGCTGTAGAGCCATGACACGCCCGGTGCCGGACGTGGTGTTCGACCGAACGAGGAACGGCGGACCCTCCAGGAGGGTCCGCCGTTTCTCGTCTCAGTGAGACGGAACCCAGAGGTCGTACCTACCACTGCCGTCGTTTCGCGGAACGCACTCCGCGTGATCGTTCCAGAGCGGCGCGTCCTTCATGCAGCTCGCCAGCGAGACGTTCGACGCCGACGACACACATTTGAATCCCCACTTTGGCTGCGCCGAGGCACAGCCATCGGCTTTCGCCGCCGCCTGACCGCCGAACACGAACGCGGACGCGGCGATCGCCATCGCCGCGGTGACCCCGAATCGAATCAGCACAACGCTTCCCCTCCCGTTGAAATGCATTGCACAGCAGCATAACCGGCGGCGTCGGCAGCGGAAAGGGTGGTGCGCACCGGCACGGCCGGTTGTCCGCATCGCCACCTATGGCAATGCGTCAGCAAATGACGCGGACGAGCAACTTCACCCCGTCCGATTGCATCGATGCGCGAGGCGGCCTCAGGCGGGGGTGGACTGTTTGCTTGCGGCGCGGTCGGCGAGTGCGCGGCCGATCCCCACGCCGATGAGGGCGAAGATGAAGATCAGCAGGACGATGAACGCCGCGGCCGCGGTGAGTTCGAAAAGCAGGCCGTTGTCTCCCAGGTCGAATTTGGGCAACCAGTCGAGCAGCCAGGCGGCGAGACCGCTGCCGACGCCGGCCACCACCGCGGCCTTCAGCCACAGCAGTGTCAGGTCGGTGCCGCGGTCGGGATCGGGCTGGGCCGTCCTGTCCTTGCGTCCGTCCAGGAAACCCCAGTACAGGGCGGCCGCGACCAGCACGATCAGTGCGAGCGCACGCATCCACGCCCCGTGGGTCGGCCAGTACACCATCGCGAACCCCAGCGCGGCGCGCAGCACGACGACCAGCGCACCGAGCACGATCGCCCGCAACACCCAAGCATTCATGCGCACCACCCTAACCCCGCGTCGCGCTCAACCAAACTAGAACCGGTATCAATTCCGGGGCCGGTGCCCCTCGTCCAGCGCCGCCGCCATTTCCGCGCGCGGCGCGGGCTGCCCGGTGAACAGCTCGACCTGCCCGTAGGCCTGGTTCAGCAGCATCTCCAAACCGCTGACCACCGTGTGCCCGGCCCTCCACACCGCCTCGGCCAGCGGTGTCGGCCATGGGTTGTAGATCGCGTCGAGCACCACCGGAGCCTCGGCCACCGCAGGGGCGACGACCGCGGCCGCCGTGGCGGGAACGGTACTGATCACGGCGCCCGCCGCCGCGCAGATCCCCTGGAGCGGCCCGGCCTCGAACGCGGCCAGCGCGGCAACCATTCCGAGCCGCTCGGCGAGTTCGAGCGCACCGCGCGCCCGGTTCGCGTCCCGCGCGACCACGGTGACCGACTTCGCGCCCAGCTCCGACAGCGCCAGCAGAGCGGGGCGCGCGGTACCGCCCGCGCCCAACACCACACCTTCGGCCAGTTCTCCGGCCCCTGCGCCGCGCAGCGCACCGAGCACGCCATCGACGTCGGTGCAGTCGGCCAGCCAGCCTGCGCCGGTGCGGACCAAGGTGTTGGCCGATCCGACCAGCACGGCACGCTCGGTGCGCTCGTGCGCGTAGGCCAGTGCCGCTTCCTTGCCGGGCATGGTCACCGAGAGACCGACCCATTCCGGGCCCAGCCCGTCGACGAACCCGGGCAGTTGCTCGGCCGAGCATTCGATCCGCTCGTAGCTCCAGTCCAGCCCGAGCGCGCGATACGCGGCCAGGTGCAGCTGGGGCGATCGCGAGTGCGCGATCGGCTTACCGAGCACCGCGGCCTTGCGACTACCGGCCACCGCTGTCCTTGGAACTGTCGAGAATGCCGCTGCGCTGCGCGCGTGCGATCAGGCGCAGATGCTCCTGGTAGTCGTCGGTGAACAAGGTGGTGCCCTGCTTGTCGACGGTGACGAAGTACAGCCAGGGCCCCACTTCCGGATTCTCCATCGCACGCAACGCGTTCAACGACGGCGCGGCGATCGGGGTCTTGGGCAGACCCTGCATCGCATAGGTGTTCCAGGCGGTTTCCTGAGCGCGGTCGGCGTCGGTGGTCGCCACCTCGGTGCGGTCCAGGGTGTAGTTCACCGTCGAGTCGAACTGCAGCATCTGATCGACCCGCAGCCGGTTCACGATCACCCGTGCCACTTTGCCCATGTCCTGTGGCTTCGCCTCACGTTCCACCAGCGAGGCGGCGACCAGCGTCTCATAGGGCGTCAGTTTCGTGTCGGCGCCCGACTGCAGCAATCCGGTGGATTCGTAGCTCTTCGCGCTCGCGGACACCAATTGCCGCAGGATCTGTTCCGGTGTGCCGCTGGGATCGAAATCCCATGTGCCCGCGGCGATCAGGCCTTCCAGCTGTCTCGCCCGGTCCGGGCAGTCCTTGACACCCTGCATCGCCCACGCAGGCACCCCGAGCGAGGCCAGGTCCAGGCTCGCGCCCGCGGCATCGAGCTGTTCGTAGGTCACGCACTTCTGGTTCGCGCCGGTGCCGATGCAGCTGGCCTCGGCGATCTTGCGGTAGATGCCGTCGTACCGCCCGCCGGTGCTCATGTCGTGCTGGTCGTGCAGCAGACGTCCTTCGGAGACGACCAGGTTGCCGACTCTGGAGTCCTTGCCGACCAGCGCGGCGACCGCCTGCGCGGCGGGACTGCGGCTCGCGATCGCGTAGAAGCCCGGCTGCACCGCGTTCATGTTCGAATTCCGCACGGCCGCTTCGATGAACGCGCCGGTGCTGGCGACGACGCCCTTGTCGTGCATGGTCGCCGCGATCTGCGTCGAGGTGTCGCCGTCGTGCACTTGCACGATCACCAAGGGTCCGGGCGGACCCGCGAAGTCCTCCGGCGGGCCGAAACTGGCGACCAGCTTCATGCCCGCGAAGACCACGGCGCCGGCGAACATCAGCGCGAAGACGCCGCCGACGATCCATATGGTCCGGCGGCGCCGCTTGCGCTCGGCGGCTTTGCGCGAGGCCACCCGGGATCGCTTGCCACGTCGACCAGGACGCTCCGAACGCTCCGGCTGCACGCGCTTCGCGCGGCGCGGCGCCTGCTCGCGAGTGGCGCTCGCACGCTGCCCGCCACGCCGCGGGGCGGGCGGAGGGGGAGTGGGCGGCTCCTCCTCCTCGTCATCGACGTAGCGGGGGATGACGGTCGTGTCGTCGTCGTAGTAGTCGTCGCCGTCGTCGTGTTCGCCCCAGGCCCGGTCGTCTCTCCGATACCGCCGATCAGCTTCGCGCTGTCGGAACAGTTCCTCGGCCCGCGCCCACCGATCCGTCATGCATCGTCCCCGGGCGACGCGGAACGTCCCGCTTCCACCGACCTCAACACCGCACTCCGTTCGTCCAACCATCCTTGCAGGATCGACACGGCCGCCGCCTGATCGATCACCTGCCGCTGGCCACGCGCGCGAACTCCACTGTCCCGCAATGCACGTGCAGCTGACACCGTAGTCAAACGTTCGTCGGAAAGCCGGACCGGCACCGGCCCGACGGCAGCCCGCAATCGCTCAGCGAATGCGCTGGCCAGCGTAGCCGCAGTCCCCTTCTCCCCGCGTAATGTTCGCGGCAATCCGACTATTACCTCGACTGCCTCGTACTCCCGCACAATTTCGGCAATTCTTTCGATATCGGGTGCGGGAGCCGAACGCCGTGACGATTTCGCGCGCGGTACGGTCTCCACCGGCGTGGCGAGAATGCCGTCGGGATCGCACGCGGCGACCCCGATCCGGACACTGCCGACGTCGACGCCGATCCGCCTGCCCCGGCCGGGGTCGGTGGCGGGATCCGGCCGGTCGGCGCCGCGCTGCGCCGACCTCTCCGATTCCGCGGGCTCGCCCATCACCCGGCGAGTTCGGCCACCCGCGCGCGGACCGCGGCCAGGCCCGCCGGAATGCCGGACGGATCCGACCCCGCGCCCTGGGCCATCTCCGGCTTACCGCCGCCGCGTCCGGCGATACTCGGGCCGAAGCTGCCGACCAGATCACCCGCCTTGATGCCGAGTTCCTGCGCGGGCTTGTTCACGGCGACCACGAACGGCACCTTGCCGTCGGCGTTGCCGAGCAGCACCACCACGGCGGGCTCGCTGCCGAACCGGCCGCGGATGTCGGTGGCGAGGGTGCGCAGATCTCCCGCGGGCACGCCCTCCGGCGCAGCCACGGCGACCAGCAGCAGGCGGCCGATCCGCTCGGCTTCCTCGACGAATGTGGCCGCCGACGACAGCACGGCCGCCATCTTCGTGCGCTCGAGTTCTTTCTCGGCCACCTTGAGCCGCTCCACGAGCTGCTCGACGCGACCCGGCACCTCTTCGGAGGGCACCTTCAGCGCGGAGGCGACACCGGCCAGCAGCGCGCGCTCCTTGGCCAGGTACTTGTAGGAGTCCAGGCCGACGAACGCTTCGACGCGCCGCACACCGGAGCCGACCGACGACTCGCCGAGCACGGTGATCGGGCCGATCTGCGAGGAATGCTGCACATGCGTACCGCCGCACAGCTCCATGGAGAACGGGCCGCCGATCTCCACGACGCGGACCTCGTTGCCGTAGTTCTCGCCGAACAGCGCCAGCGCGCCCATCTGCTTGGCCTTCGGCAGATCGGTGAGGAAAGTGTTCACCGGGAAGTCGGCGCCTACCGCGTCGTTGGACACGGCCTCGATGTCGGCCTTCTGCTGCTCGGACAGCTGGCCCTGCCAGTTGAAGTCGAAGCGCAGGTAGCCCGGCTTGTTCAGGGAACCGGCCTGCACGGCGTTCGGGCCGAGCACCTGCCGCAGGGCAGCGTGCACCATGTGCGTGCCGGAATGGCCCTGCGTGGCGCCGCGCCGCCACGCGGGATCGGCCTGGGCGAGCACGATATCGCCCTCGGTGACCTGGCCGTGCTCCACGGTGGTCTTGTGCACCCACAGCTTCTTGGCGATCTTCTGCACGTCGTTGACGCGCAGCTTCAGGCCCGAAGAGGCGGTGATGGAGCCGCGGTCGGCGATCTGGCCGCCGGACTCGGCGTAGAGCGGGCTGCGGTCCAGGATCACCTCGACGTCCTGCCCGACGGTCGCGGCGGGCACCCGGACGCCGTCGGCGATCAGGGCGAGCACGGTGGCCTCGGAGGTGAGCTCGTCGAAGCCGGTGAACTCGGTGGCGCCCCGGTCGACCAACTCCTTGTAGATCGTCAGGTCGGCGTGGGCGTGCTTACGGGACTGCGCGTCCTCCTTGGCGCGCTTGCGCTGCTCGGCCATGAGCGAGCGGAAGCCCTCCTCGTCGACCGACAGCCCGGCCTCGGCGGCCATCTCCAGCGTCAGATCGATCGGGAAACCGTAGGTGTCGTGCAGGGTGAACGCGTCCGACCCGGCGATCGTGCTGCCGCCCCCGGCCTTCACCGCGGCGGCGGTGTTGTCGAACAAGGTGGAGCCGGTGTTCAGCGTCTTCAGGAACGCCGTCTCCTCGCCGACGGCGACGGTTTCGATCCGGCGGAAGTCGGTGGCCAGCTCCGGGTAGGACGGGGCCATCAGGTCGCTGACGACCTTCATGAACTCGCTCATCACCGGCTTCTCGGCGCCGAGCAGGCGCGCCGAGCGCACGATGCGGCGCAGCAGGCGGCGCAGCACGTAGCCACGGCCGTCGTTGCCCGGGTTCACGCCGTCGGCGATGAGCATGGCGGCGGTGCGGGCGTGGTCGGCGATCACGCGGAAGCGGACGTCGTCCTCATGCTGCACGCCGTAGGAACGCCCGGTCAGCTCCTCGGCCTTGTCGATGATGGGGCGCAGCAGGTCGGTCTCGTAGACGTTGTCCACGCCCTGCAGCAGCAGCGCGATCCGCTCGACGCCCATACCGGTGTCGATGTTCTTCTTCGGCAGCGACCCGACCGGCGGATGCCCCAGCTTCGGACTCAGCTCACCGCGGACGTCCTGCATGAACACGAGATTCCAGATCTCGAGGTAGCGGTCCTCGTCGGCGACCGGTCCCCCGTCGCGGCCGTGCTCGGGCCCGCGGTCGTAGTAGATCTCCGAGCAGGGTCCACCGGGGCCGGGCACGCCCATGTCCCAGTAGTTGTCCTTGCCGTCGCGGAACTGGATGCGCTCCTCGGGCATGCCCGCGACCCGCTTCCAGATCTCGGCGGCCTCCGGGTCGTCCTGGTAGACGGTCACCCAGATCCGCTCGGGGTCGAAGCCGTAACCGCCTTCGTCCTGCGGCTTGGAGATCAGTTCCCAGGCGAGCGTGATCGCCCCCTCCTTGAAATAGTCACCGAAGGAGAAGTTCCCCGCCATCTGGAAGAACGTGTTGTGCCGCGTGGTGACGCCGACCTCTTCGATATCGCCGGTCCGCACGCATTTCTGCACGCTGGTCGCCCGCGGGTACGGCGGCGCCTCCTGACCCAGGAAGTACGGCTTGAACTGGACCATGCCTGCGTTGACGAACAGCAGGTTCGGGTCGGCCAGGATCAGCGAGGCACTCGGCACCTCGGTATGGCCGGCACGGAGAAAGTGGTCCAGGAAACGCCGTCGAATCTCGTGGGTCTGCACGAATACCCAGCCTACCGGTGCCACGCACGCGAATTTTCATCGACCGTGCACCCGTCGCGTCCCCGCGACCGCTCAGCGAACCCAGCCCCGCGGCGGCTCGCTGTCCGGCATCGAGTACACCGGAGCGGGCGGCTCGACGGGCTTCCCGGACACCCGTCGGTCGGTCCCGCTGTAGACGCCGTCTTCCGGGTCGCTGAACACGACACTGTGGCCTGGCCGGTGGCGCCGGATGCACCGATACCGGCGCCGTACGCCCGGCACGAGCGGTCAACCTCGGACGATGCGGCGCAGCTTGTCGACCCGGGGACCGATTTCGCGTTCGTGCCCGTGGTCGGTGGGACGGTAGTAGTCGACGCCGACCAGTTCGTCGGGCGGATACTGCTGGGCGAGCACGCCGTCTTTGTCATCGTGGGGGTACCGGTAGCCCTGCGCGTTGCCGAGTGCCGCCGCACCCGCGTAGTGACCATCACGCAGGTGCGGCGGGACCGGGCCCGCCTTACCCGCCGCGACATCGGCCATGGCCGCTCCGATCGCGGCCACCACGGCGCCGGATTTCGGGGCGGTCGCCAGATGAATCGTCGCCTGCGCGAGCGCGAGGCGCCCCTCGGGCAGGCCGACCAGCTGCACCACCTGCGCGGCGGCGGTCGCCGTCTGCAACGCCATCGGATCGGCCATGCCGATGTCCTCGCTGGCGTGGATCATCAGCCTGCGGGCGATGAAGCGAGGGTCCTCGCCCGCGCTGAGCATGCGTGCCAGGTAGTGCAAGGCGGCATCGACGTCCGAGCCGCGGATGGACTTGATGAACGCGCTGATCACGTCGTAGTGCTGGTCGCCGGCGCGGTCGTAGCGGACGGCGGCCTTGTCCACGCTGGCCTCGACCAGGTCCACGTCGACGGTGCCGTCGAGCGAGGATTCGGCCGACGCTTCCAGCGCGGTCAGCGCGCGGCGGGCGTCGCCGCCCGCGATCCGGACGATGTGCTCGAGCGCGGCGTCGGTGACGGTGTACTCGCCCGCGAGCCCACGCGGGTCGGCGATCGCGCGGCCGAGCACCTGACGGATGTCGGCTTCGGTCAGCGACCGCAGTTGCAGCACCAGCGAGCGCGACAGCAGCGGCGACACCACCGAGAACGACGGGTTCTCGGTGGTCGCGCCGACCAGCAGGACGATGCGGTTCTCCACCGCGGCCAGCAGCGCGTCCTGCTGGGTCTTGGAGAAACGGTGCACCTCATCGATGAACAGCACGGTCTGCTCGCCCGCCGACAGCCTGCGCCGCGCCATGTCGATGACCGCGCGCACCTCCTTGACGCCGGCCGAGAGAGCCGACAGCGCCTCGAACCGCCGTCCGGTGGCCTGTGAGATGAGCGAGGCGAGGGTGGTCTTGCCCGTTCCGGGCGGCCCGTACAGCAGCACCGAGGCGGCGCCCGATCCCTCGATCAGCCTGCGCAGCGGCGAGCCGGGGCCGAGCAGATGCTGCTGGCCGACCACTTCCTCCAGCGTGGCCGGACGCATGCGCACGGCCAGCGGCGCGCCCGCGTCCCTGCGCACCACGGTGTCGATCGAATGCTCCGGGGGCACCGCGGCACCGGGCACGTCGAACAAACCATCGCTCACCAGACGAACGTTACCCAGCCGCACCGACAGCGCGACATGCCGTTCCCCCGTCCTCATTGCGCCGCGGACCGGCGCGGCCGCGAACCGAGTTGCGCGCCGCCGGTACTTCGGATGGGATCGGTACCCGTGCCTGAAAACGCATCCGTTTCAGATCCATCGTCCGCCACCCGCTTCGCTCGGCGCGCCCTTCTGAAGGGCAGCGCGGCCGCCGCCACCGCCACCGCCACCGCGGTGGCGGGCGCCGGACGCGCGCAAGCCGCGACACCGGCATTCCGGCACGGCGTCGCCTCGGGCGACCCGCTTCCCGACGGCGTCATCCTCTGGACCCGCGTCACCGTCTCCGACGACGCGACGCCCGGTTCGGGCGTGGGCGACCCGGCGACCGTGCGGTGGGAGATCGCCGCGGACGAGCAATTCCTCTCGATCGCCGCCTCCGGAACCGCGACGGCCGCGGCGGAGTCCGACCACACCGTCAAGGTCGACGTCTCCGGCCTCGCGCCGAACGTCGAGTACTTCTATCGCTTCAGTGCCCTCGGCCAGACCTCCGCCGTCGGCCGCACCAAAACCGCGCCCGCCACGGCGGACACACCGGACCGCCTTCGATTCGGCGTGGTCTCGTGCTCGAACTGGGAGGCGGGCTGGTTCGGCGCCTACCGTCACCTGGCCGGCCGCACCGACCTGGACGCGATCGTGCACCTGGGCGATTACATCTACGAATACGGTCGCGGCAAGTACGGCGGCCGCAACGGCACCGTGCGTGCGCACGAACCGGCGAACGAGATCGTCAGCCTGACCGATTACCGCATCCGCCACGCCCAGTACAAGACCGACCCGGATCTGCTCGGTCTGCACGCCACGCTGCCGTTCATCTGCACCTGGGACGACCACGAATCCGCGGACAACTCCTGGTCCGGCGGCGCGCACAACCACGATCCCGCGACCGAGGGCAGCTGGATCGACCGGCGCGCCGCCTCCGCGCAGGCCTACGTGGAATGGATGCCGGTCCGCGCGTCCGGGTCCGGCACCGACGTGCGGATCTACCGCAGGCTGCGCTTCGGCACCTTGGCCGAACTCAGCATGCTCGATCTGCGCAGCTACCGCGACGAGGAGGCGAAACCGGGAGCGAACTGGCGGGAGGCCGACAACCCGGCGCGCACCATCACCGGTAAGGCGCAGATGGAGTGGCTGACCGCGGGCTTGGCGTCCGCGCCGGTGCGTTGGAAGCTGGTCGGCAACTCGGTGATGATCGCTCCGCTGGTCTTCCCGCCACTGGAGCCTGCCACCACGGCCGCGATCACCAGTACCTTGGGCGTCCCGGAGTCCGGCCCGTCACTGAACGGTGACCAGTGGGACGGTTACACCGCCGACCGCACCCGCCTCTTCCGCGCCATCCTCGACCAGCAGATCTCCGACGTGCTGTTCCTGACCGGGGACATCCACTCCTCGTGGGCCGCGGATCTCCCGGTGGACGCGGCGAGCTACCCGGGCGGGGCGACGGCGGGCGCCGAGTTCGTGGTGCCGTCGGTGACCTCGTCCAGCATCGGCGACCTGCTGCGGACGAATTCCGCGCCGATCGCGGAATCGCTCGGGGCGATCAACCGTCATCTGCGGTACGTGGAGTTGGATTCGCACGGCTACGGCGTGCTGGAGGTCACCGCGGAACAGGCACAGATGGACTGGTACTACCTGTTGAACGTCACCGACCCGAATTCCGGTGTGCGCCATGGCGCTTCGTTCGCCGTTCGTTCCGGGGGCCGGGTCGAGCCGCGGCAGGGGCCGCTCGGCTGATCGCCGGGCGGTAGCTCACTCTCCGCCCCCGCATCCACCACCGCATCCACCACCACCGCTGATGTTGTCCTCCGACTTGCCATGCGGCCGGTTCCGCCATTGATAGGCGCGAATCTCTTTGCTGAGCTGCGCTCCGGCCGCGCGGGCACGGATCGCCGGGTCGCCTTCGACCCGGCTCCGGCTTCTGTTTCTTCGCAGGATCACGACGCCGAGCGGCGCGGCGACGAGCATGATCGCAAGCGATACCAGCAGTAGCTGACCCATTCGGCACTCCCGCTTCCCCGCGCCCGTGCCCCTGAACCGAGCGCTCCCGACCTCTCATCATGCCGGTCCCGCAGACCGATTCGCATCCATACGTTTCGGTTCTGCGATGGCCGCAAGACGGGCAGCGCTATGGGCTTTTCCAGGCCGATCCATCACGGTGGCGATCGACCACCGGTACCGGATCGCGTCGACGCGGTCGCGGGCATCGACGGCGCGGTCGTGGTGGCGGTCAGAACCGCTCGTCGCCCTGGCCGATCGCCTCGCGGCTGCGGGGCGGCACAGTGAGGCGCGCACCGCGTCCAGCAGGTCACATCACAGGGGTGCCACGCAAGCGCAGCCAGTGCTGGAATGCGGCAAAGGCACCGGCGAAGGCGGCAGCCTCTTTCTGCTCATGCCCGCGATGCGGTCAGGGGTAGGCCCGGGATGCGTTAGAAGCTTCACAGCCCGGTAGAAGATCGCCGGACGACAACAGAGCTGGCGGCCGAATTCGCACCGCTGAGGTCCAGCACAGCCCACGCCCGATTGCTCGAACGCGAAGCCCTACTCCGACCAGCGCTCTTCCAGCATCGCCGACACGTCCTCGGCGAAATCACCCACGATGTCGTCCCCTGTGCACCGCGCGTCTTCGGCGAGCGCGGCCCAGCGGTTGATCAGGGCCGCCGAGCGCGGCACCGACAGCCCGTGCTCCCGGGCAGCCGCGATACGCGTGTGGTCGGCGGGCAGGAACCAGTAGGTGGACAGCCACACCCAGATCAGCCGGGCTTCCAAGATGCGTTCGGCCAGCTGGTCGTCGTCGGCCAGCGCGGGCCACACGCCCACGACTTCCGCGCGCCACGCCTCGACCATCTGGTTGGCGCGTTCGCGCGAGAGCTCGAGGTCGCACAGGCAGCCCGGGAAGGACACCAGCGCGTAGGCGATGTCCAGGGTGGCGTCGCGGAATCCGCCCCACTCGTAGTCGAGGAAGCGGGCGCCCTCCTCGTTCAAGATCACATTGTCCGGGCAGAGGTCCGACGGGCTGAACGCCCGGAAGCGCCCCGCGGAGTACAGGCGGTTGCCGCGCACGATCCGCTCGGCGATCTCGCCGGGCACCTCGATCCCCAGTTCGCGCTGGAGCATGCCGGGCACCTCGGCGATCGCCGACTCGGCCTGCTGGGCGATGCCGTCCACCCGGTGCACCACGTCCACCCGGCGCAGCAACGCGACGAAGTCCGCCTCGCGCCCGACGGTGGCGGCGTGCATCCGGCCCAGCGCCTGGGCGAAGGCCATGAGGGCGTTGCGGGTGGCCGGCTCGGCGCCGGAGCGCAGCACGGCGGTGAGCAGTGAATTCTCACCGAGGTCGCTGAGGATCAACAGCCGGTCGGGGAGGCTGTGCGCGATCAGGTACGCACCCGGGCGGTGTTCCCGGCTCAGTGCGGTGGTGAACTGGTAGGACACCGTCTCGCGGAGGAACGCGGAATCGATGCTGGCCACCCCGGGCGCCAGACCGCCGGTCCGGCGATCCTGGGCGGCGCCACGGACCTGCTTGATTATCAGGGTTCGCGGCAACGAGAAAGCGTTCTCCGCTACTCGCACACGTAGGACGGTCGTCCTACCACTACCGCTGAGTTCGATCGGATCGCTCAGCTTTACCGGAGCACCCATTCGCTTTGTGAGCAACTGTTGCGCTGCGGACACGACTTCGGCGGCGCGTTCGGCCAATAGTGCGGTCATCGCCTCTCAAAGTACTCGCATGGGGTCACTTCTAGCGAGCGGTTACACAACCTTTCCGCGTCGCCCGGCGTGTCTCCGGCCAGGCCGGAGGGTGGCCGCCGGTCGCTTGACACCTGTGCACCCGTCGGGTTTTCTCATCGTGAACTGCCGTGCGCCACACCGCAAACCAGTTGAGTGGAAAGGTCTACGCATGACCGAAACACCGCCCCCCGCACCCAAACAATCACCTGGTGGCGCTTCCTCCCCGAACGACGAGGAACGCTTCGCGGCACGGCCGGGGCAGCATGAGAACCCCGATCCGCGAGGCGGCACCCCCGCAACCGGCCAACCCCGTCGGGAGATGGCCGGTTCGTCAGCATACCCGCAGTTCGAAGGTCCCGGCGCGGCGCGCTACGGCAGCGAACCGGTGCAGCCGCCTCCGCCAGTGGGCGCGCCGCACCCCAGCTACGGCCCACAGGGCACCGGCCCAGGGTGGGCGCCACCGCCCGGCCCGGCGCCTGCCCAGGAGCCGGTCTACGGCTACCAGCAGGTCACCACAGGACCGGGCACACTGGACGTGGGCCAGGCGCTCAGCTACGGCTGGGCCCGCTTCCGGGCCAATCCGGGCCCGTGGGTCGGAGTGACCGCGGTGGGCATGGTCATATATCTGGCGTTCGTGCTCGTCGTCCAGCTCACCGACCCGACGACGATGCTGCCGCTGCTGCTCGTCTTCCTGGCGGTCATGGCCGGGATATGGCTGCTGCAGGCGGCGATGGTGCGCGGTGCCCTGTACGAAACCGACGGCACCCCGCCACCTTTCGGCGCCTACTTCCGATTCGTGAACGCGGGCAATGTGCTGCTCACCGCGCTGCTGGCGTTCACGCTGACCTTCCTCGGCTCGGCGATCTGCCTGATCCCCGGGCTGATCGCCGGCTGGCTGTGCATGTTCTCGCTGCATTTCGTCGTCGATCAGGACCAGGGTCCGTTCGAGGCGCTGAAGTCCAGCTTCACCCTGGTTGTCGCCAACGCCGGGCAGGTGCTGCTGCTCGCGCTGGCGGTGCTGGTGGTCACCTTCCTGGGGCTACTGCTGTGTGGTTTCGGCCTGCTGATCGCGGGCCCGGTCGCCGTCATCGCCGTGACCTACGCCTATCGCGCCCTCACCGGCGGTACCGTCGCCGCTGTGTGAAACCCGCCTCACTTCTCGATCGGTGAGCGCATGCCGATCAAGCGTTTGAATCGTTCCACCGGACCGGCCTCGCCGCCCGCGCGAGGCCGGAGCGCGAGCACGATGATCCCGGCCACGACGATGCCCCCCATATTCACCGCGAGCTGGCCCGCGGACAGGAACGCTACCCGCCACTCCCCCAAAGTCGCCGCCACCACGGCGAATCCGGCCGCGGGCACGGTGGTCACCGAGATGAACACGCCCACCAGCGCGGCCGATTTCGCGGTCACCAGCGACAACATGCCCGCCGCGCCCGCGAGCAGCGCGACGACCAGGGAGAACGGGCCGACCTGGTAGATGAAGTCGACCTGTTCGATACTGCCCACCCCGTCGATGGTGATCCAGCCGACCTGCTCCCACACCAGCGTCGCCAGCAGCGTGACCACCATCGCCACCGGAAAACCGACCGCGAGCGCGACGGCCGAGCGGCGGGCGAGCCGGAAATCCCTGCGCACCAACGCCACCGCGAACGCGGCCAACGGACCGAACTCCGGACCGACGACCATCGCGCCGACGATCGTCACCGGCGAATCGGTCGTGACGCCCACGGCGGCGAGCAGGCAGGCGATCGTCAGGAACGCGAGGAACGTCGCGTTGAGGCTCGACTCCTCGTGCGTCTGCGCTACCAGTTCCTCCCACACCACGGCGTCGCTCGGATCGCCGGGCGCCTCGTGCACCGCGCGTTCGCCCGCGTCCGACAAGACCGTCTCGACCGGTGTGAGCGTCAAGCCGCCGGAACGGCAGATCCCCAGCGCCGTGAGGTCCTCGAGCACGGCGTTGGCGGCCTCGCGAGCCACGTCCGCCTGGACGAGGTCGCCCTTCGGCTCCAGCGCCGCACCGCGTGCCAGGGTCACGTGCGTGACCCCGGGATCGGCGGCGAGTACCGCGAGCACCTCGTCGGTGCTCTCCGGCGGGCTGATCATGCGCAAGTGCAGCAACGGGTTTCCTCGTGGTCGGCGTCAGCTGGCACGGACGCGGCTGACCAGAAAATACCGTTCGCGGCAGCGGCCGCTACGAGGCGGGCGCGTCCTTCTTCTGCTCCGGCTTGACGTCCAGTCCCGCCTCTTTGCGCTGCTGCGCGGTGATCGGCGCGGGCGCGTCGGTCAGCGGGTCGACGCCGCCACCGGTCTTCGGGAAGGCGATGACCTCGCGGATCGAGTCCTCCCCCGCCAGCAGCGCGGTGACCCGGTCCCAGCCGAAGGCGATGCCGCCGTGCGGCGGAGCGCCGAAGGCGAAGGCGTCGAGCAGGAAGCCGAACTTCTCCTGGGCCTCCTCGTGTGTGATGCCCATCACCTCGAAGACCCGTTCCTGGACGTCGCGGCGGTGGATACGAATCGACCCGCCACCGATCTCGTTGCCGTTGCAGACGATGTCGTAGGCGTAGGCCAGCGCCGAGCCCGGGTCGGTGTCGAACGTGTCCAGCGACTCCGGCTTCGGCGAGGTGAACGCGTGGTGCACCGCGGTCCAGGCGGAATGGCCCACCGCCACGTCACCGCTCGCGGTCGCCTCGACGGTCGGCTCGAACAGCGGCGCGTCCACGATCCACACGAACGACCAGGCGTCCTCGTCGATGAGGCCGACCTTGCGGGCGATCTCGACGCGCGCCGCACCGAGCAGAGCGCGCTGCGCCTTCGGTGCGCCCGCGGCGAAGAACACACAGTCCCCCGGCACCGCGCCGACGTGCTTGGCCAAGCCCTCGCGCTCGGCTTCGCTGAGGTTCTTGGCGACCGGGCCACCCAGCGTGCCGTCCTCGTTCACCAGGATGTACGCCAGTCCCTTGGCGCCGCGCTGCTTGGCCCACTCCTGCCAGGCGTCCAGCTGGCGCCGCGGCTGGCTCGCCCCGCCCGGCATGACCACCGCACCGACGTAGGGCGCCTGGAACACCCGGAACGGGGTGTCCTTGAAATAGTCGGTGCACTCGGTGATCTCCACGCCGAAGCGCAGATCGGGCTTGTCGCTGCCGAAACGGCGCATGGCCTCGGCGTAGGTCATGTGCGGGATGGGGGTCTGGATCTCGTAGCCCACCAGCTTCCACAGCGCGACCAGGATCTCCTCGGCCAGCAGGATCACGTCCTCCTGGCGCACGAAGCTCATCTCGATGTCGAGCTGGGTGAACTCCGGCTGCCGGTCGGCGCGGAAGTCCTCGTCCCGGTAGCAGCGCGCGATCTGGTAATAGCGTTCGATGCCGCCGACCATGAGCAACTGCTTGAACAGCTGCGGGCTCTGCGGCAGAGCGTAGAAGCTGCCCGGCTGCAAGCGGGCGGGCACCAGGAAGTCGCGAGCGCCCTCTGGCGTGGACCGGGTCAGCGTCGGAGTCTCGACCTCGACGAACTCGTGGTGGGCGAGCACCTCGCGGGCGGCCGCGTTGACCTTGGAGCGCAGCCGGATGGCGTGCGCCGGGCCTTCCCGGCGCAGATCCAGGTAGCGGTGCTTCAGGCGCGCTTCCTCACCGGGCTGCTCGTCCAGCTGGAAGGGCAGCGGCGCGCTCTCGTTCAGCACCTCGAGCTCGGTGACGTTCACCTCGATCGCGCCGGTCGGCAGTTCCGGGTTCTCGTTGCCGCTCGGGCGCGGTTCCACGGTGCCGGTGACGCGCACGCAGTACTCCGCGCGCAGCCGGTGCGCCTGTTCGGCGGGCATGCCCTCGCGGAATACCGCTTGGGCCACGCCGGACGCGTCGCGCAGATCGATGAAGATCACCCCACCGTGGTCACGCCGCCGGGCCACCCAACCGGTGAGAGTGACGGTCTGACCGGCATGCTCGCTTCGCAGCGAACCAGCCAAGTGGGTGCGCAGCACGGGGTTCCTTTCGACGACGCTGACACCGGGCGCGGGGTGACCAGGTGCGAGTCCATCGTAGTGAGACACATTCCCCGAGAGGAAACCGATATCGACGCGCCCATGCCAAGCTGTATCCGAGGGAGAGCGAACCGGGGCCGTACGACCGAGGGCTGTGTGTTCCCCGGGGACGAGCGAGAAAGCGACGACGATGACCTTCAACGAGGGCATGCAGATCGACCCGGACCGGGTTTCCTCCGGCGGTCCCGGCATGGGCGGCAAGCTCGCGCTGGGCGGTGGAGCGGGCGGACTCATCGTGCTGGTGCTGGCGCTGCTGCTGGGCGGCGACCCCGGCTCCATACTCGGCAATTTCACCGGTACGCCGGAGGAGAGCCAGACGCAGCCGGGCACGGAGGGCACGCCGAGCCACTGCAAGACCGGCGCGGACGCCAACAAATACGTCGACTGCCGGGTGGCGCTCACCGCGCAGAGCCTGGACGCCGTGTGGTCGGCCGAACTGCCGAAGCAGGCGGGCAAGCGCTACGCGCAGCCGAAGGTCGTGCTCTTCTCCGGGGCCACCTCCACCGGATGCGGCAACGCCACCAGCGACGTCGGGCCGTTCTACTGCCCGGCCGACCGGACCGCCTACTTCGACACCAGCTTCTTCCAGGAGCTGGTGGATCGCTTCGGTTCCAGCGGCGGCCCGCTCGCGCAGGAATACGTGGTGGCGCACGAGATCGGCCATCACATCCAGAACATGCTCGGTGATCTCGGCCGTGCGCAGCGCGATCCGCGCGGGCCCGAGTCCGGCGCGGTACGCACCGAACTGCAGGCCGACTGCTACGCGGGCATCTGGGCCCACTTCGCGGACAAGCAGCCTGCGCCCGGCAGCGACCAGCCGTTCCTGAAACCGCTGTCGGACAAGGACGTCGACGACGCGCTGTCGGCGGCCGCGGCGGTCGGCGACGACCGTATCCAGCGCGCCGCGCAAGGCCGGGTCAATCCCGAAGCATGGACGCACGGTTCGTCCGAGCAGCGACAGAAGTGGTTCCTCACCGGCTACAAGACCGGTCAGGTCCGGGCTTGCGACACGTATTCGGCGCAAGACCTGAACACTCCGTCCGGCCTGCGATAGACCCGGATCCGACCGATCCAGCGCGCCGGTTCCTCCCGGAAGCCGGCGCGCTGTCATGATCTACGGCAGTTCACCTGTGTTGCGGGTGGACACGGACAGCACCGGAAGATGGGATCGATGCGAGTAACGAAAGCTGTTGTGCTGGTTGTGCTGTTGATCGTCGCGGCGGGCTCGGGCGCCGCCACGGCCGACCCGGCCCTGGATCGCCCCAGCGCCCTACCGCCGATCGCCGCGCCGCTGGCGTTGTTCACGCTGACTACCATTCCGGACGGGTGGCAGGCCCGCACGGACCTGCGTCCGCAGCTGGAGATCTTCGCCGACGGCCGTGCGGTCAGCAGCCCCGACGCCGTGGCCGCCGAGCGCCGGCCGGAGACCCCGCCCAAGCGGATCGACGGCCACATCCCGCCCGACGTGCTGAGCGCGGCGCTGGCGGAGACCAAGGCGCTCGCCACGGTGGACCTCGGCGTGCCGGCCGCCACGGATCAGAGCAGCCGGATCATCGACTTCATGCCGCAGTCGCCGTCGGAGGACGTACATCTCGTGGTGTATTCGCCCGACACCACCGAGGGGCTCGGCGCCGAGCAGCAGGCCGCACGCAAACGCTTCGCCGACCTGTACCGGAAACTGCTCGACGCGTTCGCGCAGGACAACTGACCGTCGCTTGTCATACGGCCCGAACGGCGATGATCTCCGTTCGGGCCGGGTTCCACCGTGCGCGTGGCCTCCCCCGCGACGCGTCAGAACTGGTCTTGCTCGTAGTCCGAACTGATGATCTCGTCCGAGTGCGTGGCACCGATGACGTCCGGCGTGGACTCGCCCAGCGGGCCGGTGAGGTCGTCGTTGCCGGTGGGACTCAGATACGGCTGCACCGAGCGCGAGTGTTCGTCGTCATTGCCGCGCTGCCCCGCCGCACCCGCCGGGCCACCCATGAAACCGTTCGACCCGGCAGGTGTGGTGCTCGCGGGCGAGCCGGTGCCGAAGGACGTGCCCGGGACGCCGGCGACCGAGCGGATCGGGGGAACCGTGGTGCCGGGCAGGCCGGTGGCTTTCGGGACCGATGGCGTGCTCGGACCTCCGGGCCTGCCGGAACTGCTGCCGAGCAGTCCGCTCGGCGTGCCGTGGCTGGTACTCGGGTTGTGCGTGGTGTGCACCGACGACGGTGTTGTCGAGGGGGTCGAGGTCCCGGGCGTGGCGGAGTCCAGGCCTGCCGCCTTGGTCGCGGTATCCGAGGCGGTCGACTGCGCCTGCTCCAGGATCGGCTGGCCGACGTTCTCCGCAAGGGCCTGCGCGACCTCCTGCGGCGCCGGACCGCCGCCCGGCGCGACCAGTTGCTGCACCATGCCGCTGAGTTCGGCGGTCTTGCCCGCCAGATCACCGCGGGTGGCGTTGACCACGCCGACGGCGTTGCCCAGGTGTTCGGTGGCCGAGGCGATCAGCGTCGCCTGGGCCGGCGGGGTGAGGATCACCGGCGCGAGCGCGGTCGCCTGGGTGGCGAACGACGACGCGATGCCGAGCAGTTGCGCGTTGCCCTGCTGTACCACCGTGGCGGCACGCTGGGTGAGTTCGGAGATGTCGATGCCCCGCTGGCCGGTCTGCTGCCCCTCCACGTTCGCCTGCTGACTCGCGGCCTGGGCGTTGCGCGCGGCCTGGCTCTGCCACAACTGCTCGACCGTGCTCATGCTGCCCTTGCCCACCTGCATGGCCATCTCGATGACCTTGGAGGACTGGCTCAGGATCGCGGTCGGATCGAACGCGCCGATGACGCCGGTTCCGAAGCTGCTCAGCAGATCCAGGATCGGCTTCATCAGCAGATCGACGCCGGGGAGCGCGGGCACCGCGACACCCTGCATCAGCGCGGCCACCGGGTCGGCGGGCAACGGGGGCAACGCCGCGGCGGTGGCCGCCGCCTGGTTCACCGTGCCCGCGACCGCGCTCGACGCGTCGGCGAGTGCCCCGTTCAGCACGCCGGGGGCCTGATCGAGCGCGGCTTGGATCGCGGGCGCCGCGACGTGGTCGACCGCCGCGTTCATGTCACCGAGCAGCGCCGACGCCTCGTGCGGCGCGCCGAGTACGTTCTCGGCGCCCGGTGCGCCGTTCAGACCCGGCAGACCGGAGGGCATGGCGCCGACCGACTGCTGATCCTCCGCGATCTTGCGCGACAGCACGAAAGCGGGCGGCTCGATGGGCGGCAGATCGTCGGGCAGCTGCGGCAACGGCAGGTCCAGCACCGCCTGCTCCGGCGCGTTCTGCAGTGCGTCCAGCACGGACTGCTGGCCGATCGCGACGTTCTGCTCGGCCGCGTGCGCGACGGCGTGGTCCTCCGGCGCGATGACGCCACTGTCGAGCGGCCTCATACCGCGCCCCCGATCTGGCCCGCGATCGATCCGAGCGCGCCCGCGTTGGACCAGTCGACCGCGTCGTAGGCCGCGGCGGCGCTGAACGCCGAGTCCGAGAGCTTGGCGTACTTGGCCGACAGATCGTTGATGTCCTTGGCCTGCAACACCTGTGCCGCCGCGAACATCGCCAGGTAGTCGGCCCCGATCAAGCCGAACACAGGAACGAGCGCGGAGACGTTCTTCACCGCGTCGAAATTGCCCGCCCCCGCGAGATCACCGGCGATACCGGCGTTCGTGGCGGCGAACGCCCGGACCGCTTCGGTCTCTACCGAGAGATCACTCATCGAGTTGCCCCCCAAATCGTCGTGCAGATCTGCGTCATGAAGTTGTCGTGATCCGCCGGCTCCCTGCCGAATCGGCAAGGGCCGCTACGGTTGCGCTCAATATAGCCGACCCGACCGGCAAGTTTCGAGCCCGAACGCGCCGCACGGCAGGGCGAACGGGGCAGAATTGGAACGTGTTGCAAATTAGAACAAGTTCTATATTCTCTGTCCCATGAAGGTCGCAGTGACCGGCGCAGCCGGCTACCTTGGCACGAATCTGCTCCGCCTCCTCACCGAGCGCGGCCACCAGATCACGGCCATCGATCGGGCGATTCCCGCCGAGCAGGCCGCGCCCGGTATCACCTGGGTGCGGGGCGATGTGCTCGACCCGGCGTCCATGCGTGCCGCACTGGACGGCGCGGAGGTGGTCTACCACCTGGTCGCGGTGATCACCCTGGCCGAGAAGAACGACCTGGCCTGGCGGGTGAACACCGAGGGCGTGCGCGTGGTCGCCGAGGCGGCGCTGGCCGTCGGCGCGCGCCGGATGGTGCACGCCAGCTCGATCCACGCGTTCGACCAGTACAGCTGCGGTGGCCGGATCGACGAGAACGCGCCGCGGTCGACCGACGCAGGGCTGCCGGTCTACGACCGCTCGAAGTGGGCGGGCGAGGTGGCGCTGCGCAAGGTGATCGACCAGGGCCTGGACGCGGTGCTGTGCAACCCGACCGGCGTCTTCGGCCCGCTGGACTTCGGCAAGCCGCTCTCGCGCATCAACCGGACACTCAGGGACGCGGCGCTCGGGCGCGTGCCCGCCATGATCGGTGGGGGCTTCGACCTCGTGGACGTGCGCGATGTGGCCGAGGGCCTGGTACTGGCCGGAGAGCACGGCCGCACGGGTGAGAACTACCTGCTCGGTGGATCGATGATCTCGATGCTCGAATTGTGCCGCGTCGCCGCGACCCACGGCGGCAAGCGGGGGCCGAGGTTCGCCATCCCCGCCAAGTTCGTGTCCGGGGTCATCCCGGTGCTCGCGCCGATCGGCAAGCTGTTCAACTCCGACATCGTCTCCAAGGCGGCGCTCGGAGCGCTCATCTCCGCGCCCGTCGTCGACCACGGGAAGGCGGAACGCGAGCTCGGCTACCAGCCACGTCCGCTCGACGACACGGTGCGCGATCTGGTCTCCTTCTTCGCCGACCCGGCCCGGCTCGCCCCGCCGGACACCCGGCAGATCGCTTGACAGCTTCTAGAACACATGTTCGACTGAGAGGGTGCGGTGGCAAAGCCAGACCCTGGACGCCGAGGACGGCGCCTTGCCCGGGCTGTCCCGGGCGGGTCTGGTGCGCACCGTGCGGACGCCGGAGTTCGAGGGCATCACCTTCCACGAAGTGCTGTGCAAGAGCGCGCTGAACAGGGTGCCCGAGGGCGCGAACGTGCCGTTCCAGTGGACCGTCAATCCGATGCGCGGTTGTTCGCACGCGTGCCGCTACTGTTTCGCGCGCGGCACGCACGAGTACCTGGATCTGGACGCGGGCCGCGACTTCGACTCGCAGATCGTGGTGAAGACCAATGTCGCCGCGGTGCTGCGCAAGGAACTGGGCAGGCGGTCCTGGCACCGCGAACCGGTCGCGCTCGGCACCAACACCGATCCCTACCAGCGCGCCGAGGGTCGATATCGCCTGATGCCGGGCATCATCCGCGCGCTGGCCGAGTCCGGCACCCCCTTCTCCATCCTCACCAAAGGCACCTTGCTGCGCCGGGATCTACCGCTGCTCACCTCGGCGGCGCGCGAGGTGCGGGTCAGCCTCGCGGTGTCCATCGCGATCCTCGATCAGGAGCTGCACCAGAGCCTGGAGCCCGGCACGCCGTCGCCACGGGCCCGGCTGGACCTGGTTCGCGCGCTCACCGACGCGGGCTTCGCGGTGAACGTGCTGGTCGCCCCGGTCATTCCCTGTCTCACGGACGAACAGGCACATCTGGACGCGATCTTCGGCGCCATCGCCGAGGCCGGGGCGGCATCGGCCGTCGCGTTCCCGATGCATCTGCGCGGCAGCACCAGGGGCTGGTTCCTGTCCTGGCTGGCCGAGCACCATCCGGCGTTGCTGCGCCGGTACCGTCAGCTCTACCGCCACGGCGCCTACGTGACCCCGGAGTACTCCGCCTGGCTGCGCGCGCGGGTCGCTCCCCTGCTGGCCGAGCACGGTTTGACGGCGCGCAGACATGCCGAACCGGAGACACGACCCCAAACCGCGCACACGACCGCCGCGCAACTGGCATTGTTCGCCTGACGCCACCGTCGCCGGATCTCACCGGTCCGCGCGCTTCGGGGGCGCGCACCGCACTCGACGGAGTAGTTTGGCGATGGCACCTCTCAGCGACGAGGAAGTGAAGCAGGCATATGGTTTCACACCAAAAGGATGTCGGCACAGCTAAGTTGGAAAAGGTCGTCATTCGGTTCGCCGGGGACTCCGGCGACGGAATGCAGCTGACCGGCGATCGCTTCACCCACGAGGCCGCCGCGTTCGGCAACGACCTGGCCACCCAGCCCAGTTTCCCCGCCGAGATCCGGGCGCCGCAGGGCACCCTGCCGGGCGTCTCGTCCTTCCAGATCCAGATCGCCGACTACGACATCCTCACCGCGGGTGACCAGCCCGACGTGCTGGTCGCTATGAACCCGGCCGCGCTCGAGGCGAACCTGGAGGATCTCCCGCGCGGCGCCACCGTCATCGTGAACACCGACGAGTTCACCAAACGGGCCCTCGCCAAGGTCGGCTACGCCGCCGATCCACTGGCCGACGAGACGCTGTCGGACTTCGTGGTCCACCGCGTTCCGATGACCTCGCTCACGCTGGGCGCGACCGAATCGACCGGGGTCGGCAAAAAAGACGCGCAGCGCGCGAAGAACATGTTCGCCCTCGGCCTGCTGTCCTGGATGTACGGACGCCCCATCGGCGGCACCGAGCAATTCATGCGGGAGAAGTTCGCCACCAAGCCCGACATCGCCGAGGCCAATATCCTGGCGTTTCGGGCGGGCTGGAACTACGGCGAGACCACCGAGAGCTTCGCCACCACCTACGAGATCGCGCCCGCGAAACTGCCGCCGGGCACCTACCGCCAGATCACCGGCAACACCGCACTCGCCTACGGCCTGATCACCGCGGGCCGGCTCGCGAAGCTGCCGGTCTTCCTGGGCACCTACCCCATCACGCCCGCCTCGGACATCCTGCACGAGCTGAGCAAGCACAAGAACTTCGACGTCACCACCTTCCAGGCCGAGGACGAGATCGCCGGAATCGGTGCCGCGCTGGGCGCTTCGCTCGGCGGCGCACTTGGGGTCACCAGCACTTCCGGCCCCGGACTCGCGCTCAAGAGCGAGACCATCGGCCTGGCGGTGATGACGGAGCTGCCGCTGATCGTGATCGACGTGCAGCGCGGCGGACCGTCGACCGGACTGCCGACCAAGACCGAACAGGCCGACCTGTTGCAGGCGCTCTACGGTCGCAACGGCGAATCACCGGTGGCGGTGCTCGCACCGCGCTCCCCGGCGGACTGCTTCGCCACCGCGGTGGAGGCCGCGCGGATCGCCCTGACCTACCGCACCCCGGTGCTGCTGCTGTCCGACGGCGCGATCGCCAACGGCTCCGAACCGTGGTCCATTCCGCAGGTGACGGACCTGGAGCCGATCGACCCGGGATTCGAACCGGACGGCGACGACGCCGACCCGTTCCAGCCGTACGCGCGCGATCCCGACACGCTGGCCCGACCGCTGGCCGTCCCCGGCACGAAGGGCCGCGCCCACCGCATCGGCGGTCTCGAGAAGGCCGACGGCAGCGGCAACATCTCCTACGATCCGGCCAACCACGAACTCATGGTCCGCCTGCGCCAAGCGAAGATCGACGGCATCGCCGTCCCCGAACTCACGGTCGACGATCCGGACGGCACCGCCGAGCTGCTGCTGATCGGCTGGGGCAGTTCCTACGGCCCGATCGGCGAGGCGTGCCGGCGCGCGCGGCGGCGCGGAGTCCCGGTGGCCCAAGCGCATCTACGCCATCTGAATCCGTTGCCCGCCAATCTCGGTGACGTGCTGCGCCGCTATCGCCTCGTGGTCGCGCCGGAGATGAACGGCGGCCAGCTGGCCACCCTGCTGCGGGCGAAGTACCTGGTCGACGTGCGGCCGTGGACGAAGATCGCCGGCACCGCGTTCTCCGCCCAGGAACTGGTCGGGGTGATCGACGCGGCACTGGACGGGTCGATCGAGGAGATGGAACAGAACAAGGTCTTCGCCGCACGGGCGCGGGCCACTTATCGAGCGCTGCCGGACGAAGTCCGACCACAATCCTGCGCCGGGCCGAGCGCAGGCGAGGCAGCCGCGAATCGCATCGCTGGGGGTAACGTATGACCATCGTGGAGACCTCGCTGGTCGGTAGCGATCTGGGACTGACCGGTGTGTCCGGGGTGCCGACCGCGGACGGGCCGCAGAAGGTGAAGGAGTTCACCTCCGATCAAGAGGTGCGCTGGTGCCCGGGCTGTGGCGACTACGTGATCCTGGCGACGGTTCGCGGCTTCCTCGCCGAACTCGGATTGCGCAGGGAGAATCTGATGTTCGTGTCCGGGATCGGCTGCTCGAGCCGCTTCCCGTACTACTTGGAGGCCTACGGTATCCACTCCATCCACGGTCGTGCGCCCGCCATCGCGACCGGATTGGCGGTCAGCAGGCCCGACCTGTCGGTCTGGGTGGTGACCGGTGACGGCGACGCGCTGTCCATCGGCGGCAATCACCTCATCCACGCGTTGCGCCGCAACGTGAACATGACGATCCTGCTGTTCAACAACCGGATCTACGGCTTGACCAAGGGGCAGTACTCACCGACCTCGGAGCAGGGCAAGGTCACCAAGTCGACCCCCATGGGCTCGGTGGACCACCCGTTCAACACCCTGTCGGTGGCGCTGGGAGCGGAAGCGACCTTCGCCGCTCGTGCGCTCGACTCCGACCGCGCGGGGCTCACCGAGGTACTGCGCGCCGCCGCCGAGCACCGCGGCACGTCGTTCGTGGAGATCCTGCAGGACTGCCCGATCTTCAACGACGGCTCGTTCGACGTGCTGCGCCGGGAGAACGCCGCGGACCATCTCATCCCCTTGCGGCACGCCGAACCGATCCGGTTCGGGGCCGAGGGCGAATTCGTGGTCGTTCGCCGGGGTTTCGGGCTCACGGTGGCTCGCACCGACAGCGTCGCGGAGTCCGACATCGTGGTGCACGACGCCTACGCCGACGACCCGGAGTACGCCTACGCGCTGTCGCGGTTGTCCGATCAGGGACTCGAGCATGTGGTCACCGGCATCTTCCGCAGCGTCTCGCGGCCGACCTACGACGACGGGGTGCGCTACCAGACCGAGACCGCGCGCGAGAAGAAACCCGTCGGCCCCGAATCGCTCCAGTCCCTGCTCACCGGGACCGAGACCTGGACAGTCGGATAGGGCGACCGGGCGGAGGTCCGCGAGCCGGTCAGGCGCGCTTGGCGAAACCGAGGTCGATGACGGCGTCGCGCTCCTGCTCGAGCTCGGCGACCGAGGAGTCGATCCGGGGACGGGCCAGTTCGTCGATCGCCAGGTCGGGCACGATCGTGTATTCACCGTTCGCGCAGGTGACCGGGAACGAGCTGATCAGCCCTTCGGGCACGCCGTAGGAGCCGTCCGAGGGTACGGCCATCGAGACCCAGTCACCGTCCCGGGTGCCGTGTACCCAGTCGTGGATGTGGTCGATCGCGGCGCTGGCCGCGCTCGCCGCCGAGGACGCGCCGCGGGCCTGGATGATGGCGGTGCCGCGCTGCTGCACGGTGGGC
Organism: Nocardia sp. NPDC047648; assembly: GCF_040642815.1. NCBI lineage: Bacteria > Bacillati > Actinomycetota > Actinomycetes > Mycobacteriales > Nocardiaceae > Nocardia > Nocardia sp. NPDC047648. The sequence goes on from NZ_JBEYSX010000001.1 coordinate 873,809, forward strand.
ACGAACTGCTCGGTCAACCACGCGGGATCGCCGATCAGATCGAGGGCGGGACGTCCCGCGATGGTGGCGTGCGCGATATCCGGGTACTGCGTCGCCGAGTGATTGCCCCAGATGGCGACCCGCGCGATGGCCGCGGCGGGCGCACCGGTCTTCTTGGCCAGTTGCGCGATGGCGCGGTTGTGGTCCAGGCGGGTCATGGCGGTGAAACGCTCGGCGGGCACGTCCGGCGCGTTGCTCATGGCGATGAAGGCGTTGGTGTTGGCCGGGTTGCCGATCACGAGCACCTTCACGTCGTCCGCGGCGCTGGCGTTGATCGCGGCGCCCTGCTCGGTGAAGATCGCGCCGTTGGCGGCGAGCAGATCCGAGCGTTCCATCCCGGCCGTGCGCGGTCGCGCGCCGACGAGCAGGGCGATGCCCGCGCCGGCGAAGCCGATCCACGGGTCGTCGCTGATGTCGATGGAATCCAGCAGCGGGAACGCGCCGTCCTCCAGTTCCATCGCGAGGCCCTCCAGCGACGCCACCGCGGCGGGAACCTCCAGCAACCGCAGGCGCACGCGCGTATCCGGGCCGAGCATCGCACCGGAGGCGATCCGGAACAGCATGCCGTAGGCGATCTGGCCCGCGGCTCCGGTCACGGTGACGGTCACGGTCCCAGCGGGGGTGCTCACGGCGAACTCCTTGCGATCGGCGAATTCCTGTAGCCCACCCTAGCCACTCTCACCGCCGCCGAAGGCGCACGGTGAGCTACGCGACAGTGACCCGCGCCGGTTCTCCGGCAACCCGGTCAGGCGAGCGCGGCGACCTCGGTGTCGGTCAGCACGATCGGCGATACCACGTCTTTGGCCCGCGCCAGCCGCACGGCGCGATACAGCGGCCGTTCCTCCAGCCCCGCATCGCGCGCCTCGGCTCGCAACTGGTGCACCAGCATCTCGGAAACCGCTACGGCCGCGGCCAATTCACTGGCGGCGAGCGCGTCCGCGAGTTTGCGCAAACCCAGCAGATGCAATTCGCGGCCGCTGCCCGCGTCGGTGTACATGGCCAGCGGAACGACCTGCGAGATCTCCCCGGCGGTGACCCGCAGGGCGATCCGGCTCAACCGGGCCGGGAACACCAAGACCTCGACCCCGGTGGCCGCCGACATCTCCACCTGTCGTTCACCGAAAAGCCTGCGGGCGTGAATCATCGTGCCCGTCACCCACATTCGCCGCCGGCGCAGCGCGACGGCGTACACCACGGTGGGGGCGCCGACGACGACGCCGATTGCCGCCGCGATCGGCCAGCTCACCACGGTCGCGGCCAGCAGCGCCGCGCCGATCCCGATGCCCGACGCGGCCAGCGCGAGACGGCGCAACATCGGCGCGTACAGCTCGGGCGCGACCAGATCGAGCCCCACCGGCGCGTGCGCCTGCTGGTCATCAGAATTCGTGGACACTACTCCGCCTTCTCGCGACTCCGGCGCCGCTGATGTGCGCGCCGGTCACGCTACCGCCCCCGCACCCCGCCCGCGACGGGTTCGACGCACAGTATCGACGCGCCGGGAGGCCGCGCGGCGGAACCGGCAGCCCCGGCCACCGCGCTACCCGGCCAGCGACTCCCGGATCACGCCGACCACCTCGGGCAGCGGAATCTGCCGCTGATCACCCGTCGCCATGTCCTTGAGCCCGACGGTGTTCTCCGCGAGGTCACGATCACCGAGCACGAGGGTGAACCTGGCCCCGGAGCGATCGGCCGCCTTCATCGCGCCCTTCACACCGCGCCCGCCGTAGGCCAGATCGACCCGGATGCCCGCCGCCCGCAACTGCGCGGCCACCACCACCAGCCGCTGTTTGGCGGCGTCGCCCAGCGGCACGCCGAAGACCTCGCAGCGCGCCGGGCTGCCCGCCGACTTGCCCTCGGCGGCCAGCGCCAGCATGGTGCGGTCGACACCGAGGCCGAACCCGATACCCGACAGCGGCTGGCCGCCGAGCTCGGCCATGAGACCGTCGTAGCGACCGCCGCCGCCGATACCGGATTGCGCGCCGAGACCGTCGTGCACGAACTCGAACGTGGTCTTCGTGTAGTAGTCCAGGCCGCGCACCATGCGCGGGTTCACCACATACGGCACACCGAGCGCCTCCAGGTGGCCGAGCACCTGCTCGAAGTGTGCCTTGGCCGACTCCGACAGGTGATCGATCATCAGCGGCGCGTCCGCGGTCATCGCCCGCACTTCGGGCCGCTTGTCGTCCAGCACGCGCAGCGGGTTGAGCTGGGCGCGCCGCTTCGTCTCCTCGTCCAGCGGGAGCCCGAAGAGGAATTCCTGCAGCAGTTCGCGGTACTGCGGGCGGCAGGTCTCGTCACCCAGCGAGGTGACCTCGAGCCGGAATCCGTCCAGCCCCAGGCCACGGAATCCGGCATCGGCGATGGCGATGACCTCGGCGTCCAGCGCCGGATCGTCGACGCCGATCGCCTCGATGCCCACCTGCTGCAACTGCCGGTACCGGCCGGCTTGCGGGCGCTCGTAGCGGAAGAAGGGACCCGCGTAGCACAGCTTCACCGGCAGCTGGCCCCGGTCGAGACCGTGTTCGATGACCGCGCGCATCACGCCCGCGGTCCCCTCGGGGCGCAGCGTGACGCTGCGATCGCCGCGGTCGGGGAAGGTGTACATCTCCTTGGTGACCACGTCGGTGGACTCGCCGACACCGCGGGCGAACAGGCCCGTGTCCTCGAACACCGGCAGCTCGATATGCCCGTACCCGGCCAGTCGGGCGGCGCGGAGCAGGCCGTCGCGCACCGCGACGAACTCGGCCGAGCCGGGTGGCACGTAGTCCGGTACCCCCTTCGGGGCGGAAAAGCTGCTGGTCTTGGTCACGATGCTCCAGTTTCCACCACTACGGCCCCGCAAGTCCAACCGATTCGCCGAACCGCCTCTCAGGAAGGTTGCGGAGCAGTCTCAGAAAGAAATGGCACACTCTTATCCCGATGTAACCGGATACGGGAGGAACGTGGTAGTGCCGACCAACGAACAGCGACGAGCAGCGGCGAAACGCAAGCTGGAACGTCAGCTCGCCAATCGGGCCGAGCGGGCGCGCAAGCGCAAGCAACTCACGATCGCCGGATCGGTACTCGGTGTCGTCCTCGTGGTCGCCGCCGTGACCGGGGTGTACTTCTTGACCCGCGGCGACGACAGCGGCAGCAACTCCGACGCCGCGGACGCCTCGCTGTCGAGTACCCCCGCCGCGGCCGCGCCACCCTCCGCGAAGGCCAAGCCCGCGACGGTCGACTGCTCCTACCGCGACAGCGCCAAGCCCGCGGACAAGCCGGTCGGCAAGCCGAAGGCCGACGGCATCCCCACCACCGGCGTCGACGCGAAGGTCAGCGTCAGCGTGGAGACCACCCAGGGCTCGATCGGGCTGACCCTGAACAACGCCGAGTCGCCGTGCACGGTGAACAGCTTCGTCAGCCTGGCCGCACAGAACTACTTCGACGGCACCAGCTGCCACCGCATGACCGCGGGCGAGGGCCTGAAGGTCCTGCAGTGCGGTGATCCCACCGGCACCGGAATGGGCGGGCCCGGTTACGAGTTCGACAACGAGTACCCCACCGATCAGTACGCCCCGAACGACCCCGCGGCGACCTCCGAACCGATCGCGTACAAGCGCGGCGTGCTGGCCATGGCCAACGCGGGCCCGGGAACCAACGGCAGTCAGTTCTTCATCGTGTACTCGGATTCGATGCTCCCGCCGCAGTACACGATCTTCGGCACCGTGGACGACAACAGCCTCGGCACGCTCGACAAGATCGCCGAGCTGGGCCAGGACGACTCCAACGGCCCCGGCGATGGGAAGCCCAAGCAGCCGGTCACGATCCAGTCGGTGCGTATCGACCGCTGAGCATGCACTCCGGGCCCGCCGCCGCTCCCCGGCCGCGGGCCCGAGTCATGTCCGCCCCCATCCGGCGGACGCGAGGATAGTCGAACCTTTCTTCGGTTAGGGTGCCCTCAGTTCGAAGATCATCCGGCGCGCCCGGAGACACGCCGGAAATGTGCGATATATGCTGATAAACCGGCACGCTCGTTCGATTGTGCCGACCTTTGTCGGGTAATCTCGATACAAGGAGTTCTTGCGGCGTAGTACGGCCTCGGCCGGGCGATCGCCCGGACAGGAAGTGCCGCACCACAAGTTCTCCGGGTGTCCACGTTTGCAGGCGGGACCCGCTGCACGGGACTACAGTTCGCGTGGCGGCGTCCGTAACGAAGCACCACATCATCCATAGTGATCACTGCAGCATCGGGGAGCAGCCATGTCCGAGGAACTGGACGACATCGGCCGGGAAACCGCGGCCATGATGAGGACAATGTTGCAGCTTGCGACGCTCGTCGCCTTGCGGACCCGCGAGCGTGGTCAGAAGGAAGCCGAAGCGCGCGTCAAGCTCACCGAGGCCCGGCTCAAAGAGGCCAAGGAATTGCAGCTGCGTGAGGCGCGCGACGCGAAGGCGAAGGATCCGCGCAACACCGAGCTGGCCCGGCTGATCGAGAAGCCGATCGCGGACAAGGGCGTGTCGCTGGAGAAGGACCGCTTCTCCGCGCAAGCCGAGGCATCCCGGATGGCAGCCAACGCCGCCGCCAAGCCGGCTTTGCAATACGACTCCCAGGAACGCCGCATGGCGATCGCGGCCCACTTGGCCAAAATGGGTGTCGCACCGGAGCTTGCCGCGGTGCGGATGCTGATCGAAGTAGGGCAGGCACAACCGCCGGGTGAGGCCGTACGCTCCCGCCCGGGCGAGGCCCCGTCGGTCACCAGGGGCGGGCGGGAACAGGAATCCCGCGGCTTGGAGCGCACGCGATAGCAGAAGACGGACGAAACGCCCGCTGGATCATTCAGCGGGCATTCGTCTTTCTGCCTACACCGCGAAAGCACGCGGTGCGATCGACTAGGTAGAAAAGTCCCCCATTGTGGGATCGCCGAACATCCCATGCTGCGGCGATTTCGTCGGGAGCGGGCTGAGCATGTCCTTGTGGCCGTTGCGCACGCTGCAATATTTGAACGGGCCTTTGGGGTCGAACAATTTCGCCATGTGCGGATCGGCATGATCCAGGAACCAGACGCTCAACCCCGTCGACGGGTTTTGCCGGTAGTGCTCCCACGCGCGCCACAGCGCGTCCAGACGGGCGACCGCTTCGGCGTGCTGCCACCATTCGGGGCACCACACCGTGTCACTGAGATCGGTGACCTGCCGCCGATAGACCACGCTCAGGTATTCCTCGACGAATGCCACCACACTCGCGTAGATCATGTTCTGCTGCTGTTCGGTCACAGCGGCCGGACCTCCTCGACTTGGCCGTACTCCGGTGGTGGCGTCGACTTGCTCAGCGACGGCGAACCGATCACGTCCGCGATCTGCGTCTTGCGCTGTGGATCATGGTGCGAGATGGACTGTTTCACGTCCGCAGCGTACTCACCCTCCCACCAAGGCACCGTACGGATGAGCACCGGCGGCGCACCGGAGGGGAACAGGATGGCCCGGCCACGCGGCAGCGTCGCGAGGGCGTTGACCGAGAACGTCTTGGACGAGCCCAGCGAGCGCGAATAGCTCTTGCCGCCCTTGGATTCGGAGACCGACTGCGAGATCGCGTCGTATTCGCCGAGCACGTCCGAACGCTCCTGCAGGAACTTGGTGTCGTCCACGCCGCTGCCGAGCACTTTGATGTTCGCCGCCGACCACAAGGCGTTCATGCCGCTCTCGCCCCAGCAGCGGGCCCCCTGCGCCCAGGATTGCAGCACCGTCATCACGACGATGCCGCGTGAGCCGAAGTGGCTGTACTGCTTGGGCAGATCCTTCCAGCGCACCACGTTGGCGGCCTCGTCGAGCACCGCGAGCATCGGAATAGCCAAGCGCCCACCGGCCGACTGCGACGCCTTGCGCATCGCCACGTCGACCACCGCCTCGGTGAGCGCGCTCACCAAGGGCGCCGCCGAACCGCGGCCTTCCAGCGACAAGCTGTAGAGCGTGCCGTTGTTCTCCAGGAACTCCAGCTCGTCGAACTCCCTGCGATCGCCGCCCCGGGTGATCCACGGGTGCACATTCGACAATTTCAGGCACCGGATCATCTTCTTGGCGGTGCCGAAGATGCCGCTGCGGGTGCGTGGATCGGCGTTGTACTGCGAGGACAGGCCCGAGGCCGTGTAGTGATGGCGGGCGGCGCGCAGGAGTTCGATGGGCTCGGTGTCCTGCGGATTGGTCACCCACTCCCACACCTGTACGATCGGCCTGCTGCCGTTGCGATCGCCGACCGCGGCGGCGAGGAACAATCCGGCCAGCAGATCCTCGGCCTCGGGATCGAAGAACGCGTCGTGGTTGCTGTCGCTGCCGTCGTCGCCGTCGGCGAAGTGCCCCGCCAACCGCGCCGCGCGCATCTCGCACCCTTCGCGCTTGGCATCCACCCAGGACAGCGGATCCCAGAACCAGGTGGGCTCTTCGCCCGCGACACCCTGCGGATCGAAGACGAAGGTAGGACTTCCCTTCGACTCACGGACATCCCGGGTCGCGTCCACCACGTCACGCTTGTTCGAGGTGGCCAGCACGGGGCCGATCGCGGTGAGGATCGCGGGGATCACCCGGGACGTCGACTTGCCCTGACGCGGACCCCAGATGTCCAGATGCAGATCCTCATACGAGCCGTAGAGCATCACGCCGTCGGCCACACCGACACCGATCGGCACACCGGGAGCGTCGTCGTAGCCGAGTCTCACGCCCAGCTGCTGGGCCTTCTCCCGGACGCCTGCCTCGGTGAGCATCGAGATCGCGCCGCCATTGCCCATCACGTCGGCCTTGTCGTCCACCGGCAGCCTGCCCTTGGACCGGCGCTTCTGCAACTCCTTGCGGATCACCAGGTACGCGACCACGCTCAGGATCACCAGCAACACGATCGCCGTGGCCGCACCGGGCCATTGCAGCTTGCCCCGCGCCAGGTCGGCCGCGATGGCGATCGGATTGAACGGGACTTTCTGCGGGCTGCCTGCGAGCAGGTTGCCCAGATGCAGCGCGAGCCAGAGGGTTCCGAAGATCGCGAAGCCGGCGTAGGTCAGTAGCAGGCTGACGTCGGGTCCGGGTACGGCCGGATCCGTCACCTTTTTCTTCTTCGCCATGTGTGCCTCCTGGGTCGGCCGTCCGGTACGGAAAGCGGGTGGTCAGCGGAATGCGTCGAGCCGCCAGCCGTCGGGTGTGCGCACGACGGTGGCGATCACCGTCGCGGGCGGCAGCGGCTCCTTGCGTCCGTTCGGATAGACGACGGTCTGCTCGATCCCGATCTTGAACTGCTGGACATTCGGGTCGCTGAGGGCGGGCGCCTTTTCGCCGGACGCGAACGTGAACGCCTCCACGCGTGCCCCCTCCCTCGCCCAATCCGCCCACTGCAGCGTCGACTTCGGCGTCTCCACCGCGGTAGGCGCCGCATCCAGCATACGAATCAGGCTGGGGCCGAGAAACTTCCGCGCCCGGCCCAGGGACGCGCCCTCGGTCTCGGTAGCGGGTTGCCAACTGTAGATCTCCCGCAGCGCCGCGACCGCGACACCGTCGGGCGTCACCGGGTCGGGGGCGGGCACGCCCTCCAGCAACCGGGGTGTGGACGTAGCGGGGTGCGCCGCATCGGAACCCGTGTCCGCGCGGTCCGCACGGCCACAGGCCGCACCCAGCACCGCGACGCTCACCACCAGCATCACCACCAGTTTCGCGCGTGCATTCGCTCTATCCATCCAGGCTAGCCGCACTGCGGGGTGTCGCGGCAGTCCCGCCGCCGCGTGTTCGGACCCGGCACCGCTCACAGCACCCTCCTCGCCCGTCCGTCCCCCGGCACCGCGACTTCCGAAACACCGCCCGCCGCGCGGGCGTTCGCACCCGGCACAGATTGGATCATCCGACCGTTACCGACGTAGATGCCGACCTGCGCAGGCCCACGGGGACCGAACGAGCTGAACACCAGGTCGCCCGGCTGAGCTTTCCGCATCGGCACTTCCGCACCCGCCTCCCACTGCTGTTCGGCTGTGCGCGGCAGCGTCACCGCCCCAGAAGACGCCGCGAACACCGCCGCCGCGGTCAACCCCGGTCCGTCCAGTCCCCCGCCACTCGGCCCCTGGGGCCCGCCACCGCCCCAGACGTACGGGGTGCCGAGCCACTCGTTCGCGGCCTCGACGATCTGGTCACCGGCCGAACCCTGTCCGGGAGTGAACCGGCCGAGCGAGCCCGGCGCTCGGTATTGCGCTTCCATCGTGAGGATGTTGCGCACATACGGCTGGGTCTCGGCGTAATGCGCGGCAACCTGGTTCGGCATGCCGCCGGACGCCAGGACGGCGCCCTCGCCCGCGTTGTAGGCCGCCAGCGTCAGCGCGACGATGTCGCCCTGCACCCTGCCCTCGGCCTGCCACTGCTGGATCTTGTGCGCGATCGCGCACATATAGCGTCCTTGGCCGATGATCGCGTCGCCGTCGTCCCACACGCTGGCCACGCCGTTGCCATCGGCGTCGATCACATATGGCCTGCCGTCGTCGGGATCGATGCTCACCGCGGTGGTCGGCAGGAACTGCGCCAGGCCCTGTGCCCCGGCGGGCGAAGTCGCCCCGCGCCGGAAACCGGACTCCTGCCTGCCCTGCGCGGCCAGCAGCGAGGGCGTGATCTGCGGACAGAGGGAACCCGCACGGCGGTACCAGATCTCCAGTTCTTGCGGCACCTTGCCTGCGGCCAGCGCACCACCGACGGTGCCGAAGCCGAGGCTGCAGCGTGGATCGCTGGAATAGGCGCGCGCACCGCCGACGTCCGGGGTCGGCGCACCGTCCAGCCAGGGCAACGGGTCGATCTGACGACCGCCGGTGAACCGGCCGCCCGGAACGATCTCGAAATGCAGATGGGGGCCGCTGGATTCACCCGCCGAGCCGACCGCGCCGATGTGCTGCCCCGCGGTCACCGTGTCGCCCGGCCGGACCAGCACGCCGGAGTCCCACATGTGGCCGTAGACCGCCGAGTACGAGCGGCCGTTGGTGTCCACCGAATCGACGACGATCCAGTTGCCGAATCCCGACGCAGGACCGGCGGCGACGACGCGACCGTCGGAGACCGAGAAGATGGGCGTTCCGTCCGGCGCGGCCAAGTCGACGCCCTTGTGCGCGCCGCCCCGCGCGCCGAAGGTGTCCGAGACCGTGAAGGTTCCGGTGGCCATCGGCAACGTGCGGCGCAGCGGGCCCACGCCCGCGGCGAGCGAGGGCGTGGCGGTCGCGGCCGGGTTGGTCTGTGTCGCGCCGGGACCGGTGGTCGCGGCGGCGCGCCGATCGCCCGGCGCGTAACCGCCCAGCGGCGGAAGCGCCGACTGCGAACCGAGCACCGAGCCGCCCTCGCAGGCGTCGTCCACGGAGGGCATGACGATGACCAGCACGATGGTCATCAGTCCGAGCACCGCGCCCAGCGCCGTCCACAACGCCGTTTTGCCGCTCATCGCCGCACTCCGGCATCGTGCCGCGCGCAGCCCGGGTTCACGTCCGGCGCCGGGCTTCGTTGAGAGTGTCGGCCAACGTGCGGTTCATCTCGGCGGCGGCCGCCAACTGCTGTTGCAGCAGAGCCACTTTTCGCCGCAGCGCGGTCGCGTCCATCCGCTCCAGACCGGGGCCTTCGGCCGCGCGCACCCAGTTCCGCACCGAGTTGGTGTGCACACCGATCTGTTCGGCGACCACGCGGCAGGCCTCCGATTCACTGCGCAGCTTGCCGGTCAGGGCGATGACCTGTTCGACCGCCGCTTGGCGGACCTCCGGCGAAACGCGACGGTAGGACCGGTGCGGCATCATGCGGCACTCCCCGGTGAATCCGTTCCGCGCGAGGTCGACTCGGTGAACTCGCTGAAGCGCTGGTTCGTGTCGTGGATCCCGCTTTCCTTCTCCGACAGCGTGAATTCCATGTGGAACGGGATGCCGGGCCTGCGGTCCTCACCGATCTTCAGCAGGAATTTACCGGTGCCGGGCGGGGACGGCCGCTGCTGTCCCGGTTTGAGCGCCTCGCCGGTCAGCGCTTGCGGTGCGGACCATCCGGTCACCATCTCCTCCTCGGCCGATGTGAACGGAACCGTGCTGTCCAGCCGTTTGATCTCCTCGGCGGGAAGCGCGCCGAAGATCTTGGCGCGTGCCCGCTCGAGGAAACCGAGCGCCTTCGCGATGGCGGCTTCCGAGCCGAGCGCTTGCAGGTCCTTGATGGTGTGGCTGATCATGATCAGCGCGGTGGCGATGCCGCGCTGCAATCGGGTGAGTTCGTCGACGCGGTCGACCATGAAGTCGCCGAGGCCGAGCACCTGCCACAGCTCGTCCATCACCACCTGGAAATAGCGCTGCGGGCCGAGCTTCGCGTCGGCGAGCACGTGCGCGGCCTCGACCGAGGCGAAGCCGTCGGCCCAGCAGGCCAGCATGACGGCGGCCTTGAGCTTCTTGTCGCCGGTCGGGATGTGCGAGACGTCCATGCACACCGCGACCGCGCTGGTATCGATCGGCACCGTGGTCTGGCCGTTGAAGACGGCGCCGAACGGCCCCTGGGTGAGCGCGCGTAGCGAGCGGCGCAGCCCCTTGATCGCTTCCATGTACTCCGCGAGGTCGTCGGCGCCCGCGTCCAGCATCAATTCCTCGCCGCCGCCGACGATCACCTCGAGCAGGTTCTCCATGATCGGCGGCTTGTCCGGCGTGTATCCGCTGCCCGGCCGGTAGAGGATGCGCAGTGCGGTGGAGATCAGCGTTTCCTCGTAGTCGCGCACCCGGTCGCCGCGGACCAGTTCGACCAGGCCCGCGATCAACGTCACCTGCCGGGCCCGCAGGTCCTGCAGCACCTGCAGTTGCAGGGCCGGGAACTCTTCCAGCCGTGGAACGACCGCACCGAGAACGCCCGCGGCCAGCGGGTTGAGCTTGCCGTGCCCGTAACCCAGGTCGATCACCTGGCCGCCGACGAGCTCGACCATCTTGCGGTAGTCCGGTTTCACGTCGGCGAGGATCAACGGGGTGATCCCTTGCGCGATGCCGCCGAGCACGATCCGGCGAACCAGCGAGGACTTGCCGAAACCGTTGAGGCCCAGCACGAACAGGCTGGGCGCGGTGATGAAACTGCCGCGCATGAACCAGTTCATCGGGTCGAAGCACACCGGCGCCCCGGTGTGCAGATGCGAACCGAGGGGCGTGCCGATCAGCGGCGCGCCCGCGCCGACCGACCAGGGCCACAGGCCGGCGACCTGAGCGGTGGTGGCGCGGTACTCGACCGGGCGGCCGACCACGTTCATCCGGCCGCCGCCCGCGCCCGCGTAACCACGGTCGGTGAGTTGCGCCGTGCTGCGGTCGAAACCGTCCTCGATCGTCTGCTCCGCGCGCGCGGCGTAGTTGCGGCGGCGGATGTCGTCGGTGCGGACGCGGAACTGCGCGAACGCCGCCCGCAGGCCACTGCCCTCCCGGGCGATCATCTCCAGCTTGGCGCGGGTGGCGTCATCGAGCAGCGGCGGCCCGGACTGCTTGCGCCGATCCGCCTTCGCCTTCGCGCGGCGGGCCGCCTTGTCCGTGTTCGGTGCGCCCATGGCGCGGTCGGCGGTGTAGTCGACCTTCGCGGGCCGGGCCACGCGGCCGCTCCTGGCGCCGTTGCGATCCGGCCGGGCGGCGATGCGCTCGGTGACCGCGTCGCGGGACATGCGCGAGTTCCGCTCGCCGCGCGACCGGTCGGCATGCGCCCGGTCGGCGCGCGCGCCGTCGGGCCTGCCCGCGCCCGACCGCGCGCGCCGCTCGGCCGCCCGCCGGTCGGACGCGTCCACGCCCGACCGGTCCTCGCCGTTCACCCGCGCCGAATCCCGTGCGGGGCGCCGCCGCTCGGGCCGCTGTCCCCACTCGTCCCGGCCGGATTGCTCGAGCCGCCTGCGGCGTGCGTCCTCGTCCCGTTCCCGTACGGGTGGCTCGTAGTCCCGTGCCATGAATCGCTCACCCCGCCAGTGCCTTCGGAATAGTCGCGTGTTCCGGCAGGATCACTCCGCACCCGAGGGAGGCCGCGAAGGCCGCCGCCTGGTAGCGGTAGCACCGCCGAATCTTCAAGCGCGCCTGGGTCGACAGGTCGCGCGTGATGGCTTCGATGCGCGGCAGGTCACCGCGCAACGGCTCGGTGATGGTCACCAGCGCCCCGAAGCGGGTCACACCGTGACCCCTGGCCTGCTCTTCGCGGGCCTGCTGAGTCGCGCCCACCCGCAGCGTCGCCGCTGCGGACACGACCCCGCGTTCGCTCTGTTGGGCCACCAACGCGTTCTTGAAATCGTCGTCGACGATTTCGGCGGCGTCGGCGGCCGAGTGCGGACGGTACACGATCGCGATACGTTTGCGCGGGACTTCGGGATTCGGCGCGAGCAGCCGCTGCAGCACCCGCTCGTCGACCGCGCCCTCCGGCGCCGCGTCCATCTCCCAGGTGACCGAGCGGCCACCGTCGTGCACCAGGTGATCCCACTTCTCGTCATGGGACACCGGGCCCGCGTCCGCCCAGTCCAGGCCGTGCCCCTCGGGTTCGCCCGCGGCCACTTCCAGGTCGGCCTGCGAAGCGGGGTCGTAACTGCGGCGGATGAAGGAGATCACCTCGTCGGCCGACATCGGCTGGGCGCGCACACCGGCTTCCGCGAGCGCGGCGCAGATGCCGGGCAGGCGACGCCCGATCTCGACGGCCTCCTCCGCCGGATTCTTGCGGCGCTCGGCGGTGGTGGCCTTGAACGTGATCGCCACCCGCGGCAGCAACTGCACCCGTTCCTGCGGCAGCTCGGTGGCCAGCTCGTACATCACCTGCTGGGCCAGCTCCGGCGCCTCCGGCCTGGTGATCGTGGAAACCTCGGTGAGCAAACGGTTTCCGGTCTCCGGCACGGTGTCGATGACCGGCACCACGGCGACGATGTCGCTGGTCTGGCCCACCGAGGCGAGGAAGGTGCCCCACGCCGAGACCCAGCGGTCGATCACCGGCTGGTCCACCGCCTCGTGGCCTTGCGGCCACGCGCGCAGTACCACCGTGTACTGGGCGAACTGCGGGAGGTGGATCATGCCGAAGCTGTAACCGCCCGCGTCGATGCCCTCGTACAACTTCGACGGCGCCAGCAGGCCGGGCAGGCGGGTGACGCCGCCGGGGATCCGGGAGAAGCGGCCGCCGCGGTACACGTGCTCGCCACGACTGCGCGAGCGCATCCAGTTGAACATCATCAATCCCGTCTCGTAGCCCGAACGTCCTCCGGTCCGCCACACCAGCGGGACCATCACGACGACACCGATGCCGCCGACGATCACACCCCACTGGAAGCCGCCGACCATCGCGGTGATCAGCGCCGTGATCACGACCGCGAAGCCGAGCACGGTTTCCTCCCAGCGCAGGCCGAAAAGGCCCGCGCTGCGCGGCTTCTGCCAGAGCCCGTACGAGCGCCGCTCGTAGGTGTCGGTGAGTGTCATCGCGGAATGGTGCTCCTCCCGAGGTCGGGTGAACGGTTCGTCCAGCGGTCGCCCGCGACGTCACCCATGGCTTGGTCGGCCCGGTTCAGCCCGCCGCTCGCGGCCCGCGCCGCGCCGATCCGGCCCGCCGTCCTGGCCGCTCCGGACGCTACCCCGGCCGCGCCCGCGGGTCCGGAGGCGCGCGGAGCCGCGCCGCCCTGTGGGCCGCCGCCACGCGGCGGGGTGGTCGGCCGGGGTGCGCCACCGCCGCGCGGTCCGCCCGCGCCGCCCGGACGCGGGCCGGTGCCGCTGCCGCTCACGTAACCGGCCCTACCGGGAGCCGCGGCGCTCTTGACGCCGACCGCCTTGGTGCCCATGGCGCCCAAAGCCGCCACACCGACCAGGGTGCCGCCCGCCGCGGTGAAACCGGAACCGCCGCTGCCGACGATCGCCACGGCCGGAGTGGCCAGTCGCATGAGCGCGGGCAGCACGAACGCCACGCTGCACAGCAGCACGATCGCGACCAGCATGCGCTGGGCCTGCTCACCGTCGGGCAGGCCGCCCGTCGGAGTGAGCGAGTCGACATGGCCCGCCGTGGTGAACGCGATCATGTAGACGATCGCGGCCACCGGTTTCCACAGCATGAAGGCGATGATCCAGCCGGTCAGCTTCTGATAGGACTGCTTGCCGATGTTCATCCCGGAGGCCGCCGCCGCCAGCGGCAGCACTCCGGCCGCGATCACCAGCAGGCCCTGCCGCACGATGGCGAGCACGATCTGCGCCAGCGCGCCGAGCAGGCCGACAATCGCGATGATCAGCACGAGGCCCGGCGAAAATGCTTGCAGCTTACTGGTTTTCACCATCAGCTCGGCGAGATCCTTGGCATTGCCGTTGGTCGAGTCGTCGATGATCCACTCCGCGAAGCGGTCCGACGCCTGCGTGCCCGCGACAATCACCGCGCCGAGCATCCAGGAGCTGAATATGACGCGGGTGAACATCCGGAACGATTCGGCCGCCTCGTTCATCGCGGCCCCGCGTCTGGCTTCGGCCAATCGCGCCCCGGAGAGGATCACCGACGCTATCAACAGCAGGATCTGCGCTTGATAGGTGTAGTCGTTGATCTTGGTGAACAGCGAACCGGAATCGCTGGCCGCCTCGTTGGGCACCTTCATCCAGAAGGTCAACGCCAGGATGATGGCCTCACCGAGACCGTTCATCAGCGAATCGACCACCTTGCCGAAGGTGGAATCCCAGGCCTTGTCCTTCACCGCCGTCGCCGCCTGGCCGGGATGCGAGGCGGCATTACCCGCCTTGCACGCGGCGGACGCGGCGTCGCCGAGGGAAATGCCGGGCAGGCCGACGTTGTCGAGCGTGTCGTGAATCTCGTTGCACGTCTCGTCGAAACCGTAGGTCTGGCCGTAGGCCACGGTCGGCGTCGCGATCATCACCGTGAAGATGACCGCGAGTATCGTGACTAGGCGCCTCACCATTGTGTCCACCCCTCGATGCTCAGCAGGGACTCGATCTGCACTCGCTCGTCGCCTGTCACCGTGGTGAGCTTCCAATCTCCGTCTCGCCACCGGACCGCCAGGCGCATGCCCACCCATGTTGGTTGGCCATCAACTGTTTCTCGAGCCTTTCTCGCAAACTGCACTTTCGCGAAATCATCTGCATAGCTTTCGATTCGGAACGCGTCCGAAGCGAACAACAGGGGCCTCAGCTTGTCTGGCAGGCGGTCGGACACCTTGCCCTCGGCGACCAGCCGGTCGTACTCGGCCAAGTATTGCGGCGTCACGTCGACCAGCCGGGTGAGCAGGGCGCGATCCTTGGGATTGGCGTTGGTCCGCCAGTAGATCTGCTCGGCGGCGAGCGCGGCGCCCTGCGGCGTGTGCGCGAATCCCAGCGCGGCGGAGCCGTCGATCCGGGAGGGGCCGTCGGAGGCGGAGAACCGCACGACCGGTCCACCGAACAGGCGCTGCCACACGCCCTCGCCGTTCGCGGGCGTCGGCGCGGCCGCGGTCCATGCGGGCGTGCCCGGTTGCTGCCGCTGATCCGGATGCTGTGGCAGGACGACGCCGGTCGCGCGGACGGGAACGTCTACGCGACGGCCGAACAGGTCGGTCTCCGGGTTGCCGAATGCCGCGGTCGTGGTGCCGGATTCAGGATTGCTTTCCGAGGACGCGACGGGCCCCGCGTCGCGCTCGCCGGCGGAGGCGTTGTCCCGCAGGGCGGCGACCGTCAGGGCGGCTGCCAGCGCGACGCTGATCACCGCGCCCGCGCCCATCAGCGCCAGAGGCATCCGGCCGGAACCGCGCCGGCTCACCACTGCGTCCACCCCGTCAGCGACTCGAGATACTCCATCTGCGCGTTGTTGGTGGTCGACGGCTTCAGGCGCCAGTCGCCCGCGTCCCACACCATCACCAGGCGCGTGGCCACCCACAGCCGTTTGCCGTCCACCACCGGTCCCCTGGTGGCCAGCCGGACGATGGCGAGATCGTCGGCGTAGTCGTCCACTTTGAACGCGTCCGAGGCGACGAAGTAGCGGGTCACTTTCTCCGGCTGCTGCTCGGGCAGGCGGTCGTCGGCCAGCGCCTTGTCGTAGGCGGCGATCTGCTGGGCGGAGACGCGGACCTGGCGCACGTACAGGTCGCGGTCGGCGGGACGGGCATTGAGCCGGTAGGTGATCTGCGCCGCGGCCAGTACCGCGCCCTGCGGGGTGTGCGCGTACCCGACGGCGAGGTCGTCCTCGATCCGCGTCGGCCCGTCGGAGGTGGAGAACGGGACGGAGGCGCCGTATACCCGCTGCCAGCCGTGCGGTTCGGCGGTGCCCTGCGGCGCCGCGGTCAGCCAGTCCGGGTCGGTGGGCTTGCGCTGCCGGGAGGGATCCTGCGGAAGTGGTTGTCCGGCAGGGTTGTTCGGGATGTCCACGCGCCTGCCGAGGATGTCCACCTCGGGGCTCGCGAAACCGGTGCCGCCGGAACCCTCGGTGACGGCGGGGGCACCGCCCGCCTGCTCCTCGTCGCGGCTGACGAAGACGAAGATGCCGACCACCACGATGAGCGCCAACACTGCGGCGGAGGCGACGATGCCGAAGGAGACACGGTCGCGCGCGTACGACTCCCTGTCGCTCACGTCGGTGCCTCCACTTTCACGATGTCGGTAGGTACTGCGTCGATCGGATCGATGGGTCTGGCGGTCGAATCCGGATCGGGCAGCCGTAATCTCCAGTCCTCGCCGAACCACTCGACGGCCGTGTGGTGCACCGCCTTCGATCGGTCGGAGTACTCGGTGTACACGTCGACGGTGGAATGCCGGTCGGTGTAACCGGTGATCTTGTAGCCCAGCAAACGGGGCGCGAACTCCGGGGCCGCCGGGCCCGTGATCGACAGCTGCACCCGGTTGATCGCCCACTCGTCCTTGGCCGCACCCGGAACGACCTCTCCGGCAGCCACTTTCGCCCATTGTGTGTCGGCGGCTACCGCCAGCCGCACCGAATGGGTCAACGCGGCGATGGCCGCGCCGCGCGGCGAGTGCTCGAAGCCGGTCGCCGCGCCGTCGGCCGTCGATCGCGGCCCCTGGCCGGTGTGCGGCAGCGGCACGCCTTGGAACGGCTGCCATCGCACATCGGTGGGTGCGGCCGAGAGATCCGGCCCCGCCGGGTCCGCGTTGTTGCCGCAGCCGACCGCCGCGAACAGCAGCGCGGCACCTACGACGCCGACCGCGGGGCGGCGTATGTCGCGCCGCCACGCCGCGGAATCCGCCGGCCGCAGAATTGTCGAAGTCATTCCCGCGTCGTCCCCGTCCCGCTCCGGCGGCTCACGCGGGCAGGAACGCCAGGGCGATCCCCGACGCCGTGCTCGCCACCACAGCACCCAGCAGGCTCATCAGCACGCCGTGCGAGGCGTCGTTCATGGCCAGGTCGCTGCGGAAGGTCAGCCACAGCTTCCCCGCGGACACGATCATCCAGGCGAGGCAGACCAGAAGGACGAACCACAGCAGCCAGTTCAGCAGCTGCATCAGCGGTGCGAGGACATCGGCGGGCATCTGCTTATAGGCCAGCAACTCGGCCGCGGGTATGCGCACGGTACTCATCGCGACCTCAGGTCCCGATGACGGCGTTCATGATGGTGCCCGCGCTGGTGGCGACCACGCCGCCGATCATCGCGCCCGCCACCATCTTCGGCGACTCCAGACCACCGCCGGTCCACTTCTCCCAGGCGAACTTGCCACCCGCGTAGACGATGCCGCAGATTCCGGACAACAGCACGAACCAGGTGAGATACCGCACCAGCTGCAGGATCTTCTCCGAGCCCGGCGGCGCCTCCGGCGTCGGATTACCGACTTGCGCGAGGACGGTGCCGTACGTGTCCTGCACGGCGAGGAGGAGCGTGCTCATCGGATGCCTTTCTCGAATAGTGGGTGGTTGTCGCCGTTTCGATGCGGACGATCACTCATCGGGCGGCTTTCGGAGATCCGGTGACCGGCTTTCGTAGCTGGCCTCCTCCAGTGCCGTCCGAGCGGCCGCCACGATGTCGGCGCCGAGCTCCCGGACATCGAGCGGGACTTCCTCCAGCAGATCGAGCTTGCGTTTCCTGGATGGCATCGGATCACCGGGCGACCACACCGGCAGCTGCTCCGGTTCGACCAGCGTCCACTCCTCGTACCACGGCACCTGCCACACCTGTCCGGCCAGGGAGCCGACCACGTCGCGGTAGCGCCGGATCTCGGGAGCCATCCGGCCGGGCCGCGCGGCGACGGTGATCAGGCCGAGCACGTCGGAGGGACCGGCGAAACCCGAAAGATGTTGGCGCAGAAGGTCGTGCGCACGGGACAGACCGGCGATGGTCTCTCTGGCGACGAGGACGACGAACGGACTTTCGCGGTCGAAGACGCCGGGCCAGCGGCGGCCCGAATCCGCCGCGGGCGCAAGCACATGCGCGAGGGTACTGGCTCCGGCGCCCCCGTGCACACCCAGCAGCCAGACCAGCGGCGCACGGCCGACACCCGGTACGGGGCGGTCCCAGATGGCGGCACGGCGGGACTCCGGCGGGGCGATCACACCGGCGGGCGCGGGGTCGGGCTGACGCGGAAAAATCATGGCGGCGGTCATGATGCCACCCCGGCGAGCAAGCGCCCATATGCCCGGCGCGTCTCAGCGGCCAGCGAGGCGTGCCGCACCAGCTCGCCCCGGGCCAGGTGCGGATCGTAGGGAATCTCCTCGATATCGCGGACCCAACCGGACAAGTGTTCGCGCAAATGTTCAGCAACCCGAGAGTCGTCGCCGGGGTACTGGTGGGAGACGACGATCGTCGTGTCGCCGACGACGCCGCCGCCGTGTCCTTCCCCGGTATCGCCGAACTGGTCGTCGAGCCATTCCAGCGCGACCCGCAAGCGGTTGGCGGCATCCGTGCGCGCCGGAATGGCAAGCACCAGAGCCACATCCGCGTCATCGAGCAGGGGAAGCAGTTGCCGGGCGGCAATCGGATGTCCCCCGTCGTAGACAGCGGTGTATCCGGCGTCGCGCACCGCACGGGCAACCGTGAGATAGGTCGCACGCCTGCGCAGCGGCGCGGCGTCGCGCCAGAGCAGGCCGATGCCCGAAGTCGCGCGCGACAGGCATTCCTTCACCGGGGCGGGTTCGTCGTCACCGCGTCCGTACAACCAGGATTGCAGGCTGATCGGGTGCAGATGCTCGTCCGCGCCGCGCAGCGCGAGATCGCTGCCCGCCGTGGTGGCGTCCACCGCGACCGTCGGGGTACCGCCCGTGCCGAGTTCGCCCGCCAAACCCAACGCCGTCGTGGTGGTGCCCGCACCACCGCACCCCCCGACCACCAGGATCGGCCGCGGCGCCGGATGATCCGCCTCGGAGCCGTCATCCTTGCCGCGCCGCAACCGCACCACCGGAGCCTTGGAACGCACCGGCCGGCTCGGCGCAGCGCCCTCCCCGGGCGCTTCGTCGAGCCAGCGGCTCCAGTCCTCTCCCATCGCTTCTGCTCTCCTTTATCCGGCCGCGATACCCGTGATCAGGGTGCGGCCGTCGATCACCGCGGTGGTGACCGTTTGCCTGTTGTACGTGGCGGGCGCGCCGCCGGGCCGGTACTCGGTGACCTCCACCGAGTACCGGTTGTCACCGACCGTCACGATCCGCACGCAGTGTGTCGTTCCCGCCGGGACGGAGTCGATGCCCCGCTGGATGACCCAGGCGGGCTGGACGTTGGCATCCGGCGCGACGACCGCGCGGGCGCGCTCCCCGGAGCGTTCCACGTAGTACGCGTACTGGAACGACAGCACCACTTCAGGCCCGGAACTCGTGCCGCCCGCCTCCGCGCTGCGCACGATCGCGTCACTGCGCTCGGTCGGGCAGGCGCCGGAGCCCACCGCGCGCGGATTGCCGACCGCCTGGGCGCCGCCGACGGTCAGCTGCACCGACGCGGACACATGCGAGTCTCTCGGCAGCGCGGCGCGATCGGCGGCAGCGCGCAGCAGGAGCAGCACACCCACGGCCGCGACGGCGATGATCAGCACCGCCGCGATCACGATGAGCAACAGCCGGGCCCGGCGCACGGCGGGGTGGTCGCGGGCGGCCTTCCGCAGCGCACGCGACACCGCGGGACGCGGCTGCTCGACCGGCTCGTGCTCGTCGTCGTCGGCCCACGGGAACGGCACCGGATCGACCGGCCGGGGTGCGACGTAGTCGTCGTCCGGACCGGGCGCATGGCCGGTCACCACCCAGTCCGACCACCCGCCGGTGAACTCGCTGCGCTGGGCGGGCAGGTCCGCGGGGACCTCCTCGGGCTTGCGCTGCCACGGCTCGGCGTCGTCGCGGATGTAGTCCGGGAAGCGCGCGGGCCCCTCGTCGTCCGCGGGGATGATGACATTCGCCTCATCGGGCTTGTCTTTCTCCGGTGCACCGGTCTCCGGCTCCAATGCGCCGTACCAGCGGGAAAGCTGTTTGTACGACTTCAACATTCCCCCATTCCCGCAGAGCAGGGCACGCAGTATCGCATCGTCGGACCCTCTCGGCGATCAGTTCGTGGAGAACGGGTAGGCGTTGGGTATGCCGGTTCGGTCGGTGGGCGGAATCGATGTCACGCCGCTGGATGAGGCGCCATCGGCTCCTGTCCCGAACGGAAATTGTCCCGTACCGGACGAAGTCGGCGTGGGAGACGCGCCGGAGCCGTCCCCGAAGAATCCGGTCGGTTGCTTCTCCAGCACCGGCCGTGGCTGTGCCTTGCCGCCGAAGGCGTCGGCGATGTCGCGGGCCAGCGCCGCGAGCCAGTCGGCGACGAACTGCGTGGGCGCGGCCCCGCCTGCCGAGACGGTTGCGCCGGCGTAGGCGGTGTGGCGCTGCACGGTGTCCCAGTAGCGCACCCACGTCGTCGTGTTCAGCAGTTCGCTGTTGTCGGTGATGTTCTGCACCACCGCGTCGAATGCCTGGTTGATCAGCCAGACCCCGGTGGTCGGCGGAATCAGCTGGGGAACGGCGCCGACCAGCTCGGCGCCGAGCCTGACCAGGGCGGCGGGCGGATTCGCCAGTCCCGCGGTGGCCAGCTCGGAGATGTTCGCCGAGTCGATCACCGTCCGCACCACCGCGATCACCGAGTTCAAGCCGATCATGCCGATTTTCAGCAGTGCCTGCAGCGCGCCGGGCAGATTCAGGGGCGTACGCGGGTCCGAGGCGTCCGCGAGGCGCTGCGAGATCGACTTCTCCGGCGAGATCGACAGGGTGGCCAGCGAATTGCCCTGCACGTCCTCGTCGAGCACCCGGGTCGCGGTCTTGATCGAGGTGAACGCCAGCGCCTGTGCGATCGATACCAGCGAGCCGATCGGGTCGCCGCCGCTGAGCTTGGACTGACCGGCTACGTTGGCGACCGCCCGCAGGATCGGCGCGCCGTCCGGAGCGTCGCAGGCGAGATCGCCCGCCGCGCAGAAGCTCGCCACCCGGCCGGTGAGCGCCCCGAAGTTCGCGGCCTTGTCCCGTTCCGGGCCGATGCCGCCGCCGGTGGCGGGAGCCTGCGGCAGCGCGGCGATGGATTCCAGCCGGTCGCCCGAGGTTCCCGGTGCTGGGTCCGGTGTCGTCTTCCCCGGCGCGCCGGGGAACAGCGGTGCGCCGGGATTGCGGGTCGGATCGGCGAACAACGCGACCGCGGCGACCCGCTCGGCGGGCAACACGCCGCGGCCCTGGCCGATCTCCTGCGCGAACATCGACGCGACATGCGCGCCCTGCGAGTAGCCGACCACCGCGAAACGACTGTTCGGACAAGCGTCGGCGACGGTCTCGGCCATGCTCCGCAAACGAGTGAGGCCGCCGGACACCGAATCCCAATAAGGCACCACGCCACCGGCTGTCGCCCCGCCGAAGCCGGATTCGTATGGCACGTAAGCCCGGTCGACCAGACCTGTTTCCGGAGCTTTCGCCATCATCGGCCGGAAAACAGTGGAGAGCATGCCTGTGTCGGTGCTGGGCGCGGCGTCCGGAGAGGACTCACCGGTGCCCTGAATCCCCAAGGCGTACAACGCGGGACAGGTCGCGAGACGGATCTGCGTGGAGGGCCCGGCGGGATCCGACGGCTCCGCCGCGGCGACACCGGCGGTCGCCACAGCCACGGCGAGTGCTACCAGCATCCCCGAGAGTCTTGCCGTGTATCCAGTCATAGCGATCCGCAATCAAGTCGTCTGCCGCAGGTACCTCAACGCCATGAAACGCAATAGACGGTAACAGATTCCGGCTATTACTGCCGCATCGACGGAAAACTTCCACGACACACCGAAATGAACGCACCATACGCTGGCGCGTTCCCGGTTTCAGTCCGACAAGTTTCCGACAGTCCGCTCCGGATGGCAAGCCCGAATCCGGCGGCGCGGCAACCGAAACACCTTGAGCCGTCAGCTATTCGATAGCTACTCGCGGGTCGAGGCGCGGACGATCAAGCAGCGGAGGTGACGCGGTAGACGTCGTAGACGCCCTCCACGTTGCGCACCACATTCAGCAGGTGCCCCAAGTGTTTCGGATCGCCCATCTCGAAGGTGAACTTGCTGATCGCCACGCGGTCGCCGTGCGTGGCCACCGACGCGGACAGGATGTTGACCTTCTCGTCGGCCAGTACCTTGGTCACGTCCGACAGCAGCCGCGTGCGATCGAGCGCCTCGATCTGGATAGCGACCAGGAACACCGAGGACGGCGACGGCGCCCAGGACACCTCGATGATCCGCTCGGCCTGCTCCCGCAGGGAACCGGCGTTCGTGCAGTCGGTGCGGTGCACGCTCACCGCGCCACCGCGGGTCACGAAGCCCATGATCTCGTCGCCGGGCACCGGCGTGCAGCATTTCGCCAGCTTGGCGACGGTGCCCGCAGCGCCGGGGATCAGCACGCCCGCGTCACCGGTGACCCGCTGCCTGCTCGGGGTCGTCGACGGGGTGGAGCGCTCGGCCAGCTCGTTCTCCACGTCGCCGATGCCACCGAGCTGCGCCATCAACCGCTGCACCACGTGGTGCGCGGAGACCTGGTGCTCGCCGACGGCGGTGTAGAGCGTGGAGATGTCGGTGTAGTGCAGCTCGTGGGCCACCGCGGTCATCGCGTCGACGCTCATCAACCGCTGCAGCGGCAGCCCGACGCGGCGGACCTCCTTGGAGATCTGGTCTTTGCCGCTCTCCAGCGCCTCCTCGCGGCGCTCTTTGGCGAACCATTGGCGAATCTTCGCCTTGGCGCGCGGGGACACCACGAAGTTCTGCCAGTCGCGGCTGGGTCCCGCGTTCTGCGCCTTGGAGGTGAACACCTCGACGACCTCGCCGTTCTCCAGCTGACGCTCCAGCGCGACCAGCCGCCCGTTCACCCGGGCGCCGATGCAGCGGTGCCCCACCTCGGTGTGCACGGCATAGGCGAAGTCCACCGGCGTCGACTTCTGCGGCAGCGTGATCACGTCGCCCTTCGGCGTGAACACGAAGATCTCCGGCGATTTCAGGTCGAAGCGCAGCGACTCCAGGAACTCGGCCGGGTCCGCGGCCTCCCGCTGCCAGTCCAGCAGCTGGCGCATCCACGCCATGTCGTCGACCTCGGCGGTGTCGTTGGAGTGTTTGCCCCTGGTCTCCTTGTAGCGCCAGTGCGCGGCGATGCCGAACTCCGCGGTGCGGTGCATGTCCTGGGTGCGTATCTGCACCTCCAGGGGCTTGCCGTCCGGTCCGACCACGGTGGTGTGCAGCGACTGGTAGACGCCGTAGCGCGGCTGGGCGATGTAGTCCTTGAACCGGCCCGCCATGGGCTGCCACAGCGAGTGCACGACGCCGACGGCGGCGTAGCAGTCGCGCACCTCGTCGCAGAGGATGCGGATGCCGACCAGGTCGTGGATGTCGTCGAAGTCCTTACCCTTGACGATCATCTTCTGGTAGATCGACCAGTAGTGCTTCGGGCGGCCCTCGACGATCGCGTTGATCCGGGAGGCGGCCAGCGTGTTGACGATCTCGGCGCGCACCTTCGCCAGGTAGGTGTCGCGCGAAGGCGCGCGGTCGGCGACCAGCCGGACGATCTCGTCGTATTTCTTCGGGTGCAGGATCGCGAAGGCGAGGTCCTCCAGCTCCCATTTCACCGTCGCCATACCGAGGCGATGGGCGAGCGGAGCGATGACCTCCAGCGTCTCCTTGGCCTTCTTCGCCTGCTTCTCCGGCGGCAGGAAACGCATGGTGCGCATGTTGTGCAGCCGGTCGGCCACCTTGATCACCAGCACGCGCGGGTCGCGGGCCATCGCGATGATCATCTTACGGATGGTCTCCGCCTCGGCGGCGGCGCCCAGATTGACCTTGTCCAGCTTGGTGACGCCGTCGACGAGGTGGGCGACCTCGGAGCCGAAGTCCTGGGTGAGCTGTTCGAGGCTGTATCCGGTGTCCTCCACCGTGTCGTGCAGCAGAGCGGCCACCAGCGTGGTGGTGTCCATGCCCAGTTCGGCGAGGATGTTGGCCACGGCGAGCGGATGGGTGATGTAGGGATCACCCGATTTGCGGAACTGATGCTTGTGCCGCTCGTCGGCCACGTCGAACGCGCGCTGCAGCAGCGTCAGGTTGGCCTTCGGGTACAGCTCGCGGTGCACGGTGGCCAGCGGCTCGAGCACCGGCTTGACCGCGGCGATACCGCGCTGTCCGGTCATGCGGCGGGCCAAGCGCGCCCGCACCCGGCGCGAGGCCGAGGTCGGGACCGCGGAAGAGGTGCCGGGCTGACGCGGAGGCGTCGCGTTCGCCGGCGCCTGCGGCTTCGCGGCGTCGGTGGCGCCCGCACCGTTCGGCTGCGGGCCCGACGTCGATTGCTCGACTTTCGCCTCGCCCAGATGCTGAGTCATGCCACCACCTCTCCGCGCCTCGATCGGACCACCCTATCCGACCGGTGCAACCTCCCGGACCACCAACTTTAGTCCGGGCGCAGCTGCGACGTCCGCTCCGCGAACCAAGGATGCGCACGAGGGTGTCGCGTAGAAGAACGCACGCGGGCACGCCGAGGTCCGGACTACTCCTGACAACCGTCCCATACCGGATGCTCGTGATGCGCCGGACGTGGTAGCCGTCCTGCGATCCACCACCACTGATATACCGTCCCACCTGCGACAATCAACACTTCGACCGCATCTGGGCGAGTTTGCTCGGCTCATCGATCCGGACGTATCGACCCGCGGATCGGAGCGCGAGCCCCCGCAGACGAGGCCGGGGCGGGCAGGTCAGCGGATCGCGGCGGGCAGGGGTTCGGTCAACGGCGTCCGCGCGGGTCCCGGCTCGGGGCGCAGCGAGCGGCCGTCGAGGTCGGCGCCGGGGGCGACGTCGAGGAGGTCGAGCACCGTGGGGGTGATGTCGACCAGGGTCGCTCGGGTACTGGTGGCGCCGGGCCGGAACTCCGGGCCGCGAGCGATGACGAAGTTGGTCGTCTCGTCCGGGGATTGGCCGCCGTGCCCGCCCCTGGGCCGGTGGCCGTGGTCGGCGGTGACGAGTACGGTCCACCGTTCGGCGGGATGGGCGGCGGCGCGGGCGTCGACGGCGGCGACGATGCGGCCGACCAGAGCGTCGATGCGCGTGACGGCGTCCAGGTAGGCCCGCGAAGCGCCGCCCGCGTCGTGACCGGCGCGGTCGACTTGGTCCAGATGGGTGAACAGCAGGTCGGGCGCGAATCGGCCGATCGCGGCGACCACGGCGTCGGTGGTGGCGGCGTCGGTGCGGGACTCGTCCGGGTCGTCCGGCACGGGCGCGGTGGAGACGACGACGTCGGCGCGCGGGTCGCCGCTGCCGGTCATGGTGGCGATCTGGTCCCAGGTGGCGATGGACTGGGTCTTCAGCGCCGGTCGAGCCCGCTCGAGCCGGGTGAACACCGTCGGGTACCGCGCGAACGGGGCGGCGGTGAACCGGTTGTCGGTAATGCCGTGTTTGCGATCCCACACGCCGGTCAGCACGGTGGCCCAGGACGGACCCGAGATGCTGATGTGCGGAGCGATCGAGGAACGGCTCAGCAAGCCTTCTCCGCTCAGCCGCAGCAGATTCGGCGCCCGCACCTGCTCGACCTTGCCGTACATCAGGCCGTCCAGGCCGATCACGACCACCTTGGCCGTCGGAACCTCCCCCTCGGCGACTCCGGTCGCGGACAGCGGAAGCAAGACCGCCGCCGCGGCGGCAACGACTTTGGACAGCAGTCGCGCTCGGCTCATACCGCGACCATGCGGGACCGGCGGGCAGGCGCGATAGCCCGATACGGCAGTGTTCATGGACGTTTCATCGAGGGCCACACTGTCGGTAGCCTCACTGAACACGCCCTGAACAAGGAATAGCGGCAAGCTATATCCGAACTTCACGGCCGGTCGCGGGCAGGTGAACGCCGAGTTCCGGAGCCGGGTGCCGATCGATCGGCGCGCACGGCTTTCGCACCATCGCTTGACACGCCTTCGCCGCTGTGGCCGACTGGCCGTCGTGACCGCAGCGCGCAGCACCGAATGCCTCCGCGTCGCCGCCGTCGGCGATCTGCATATGCGCGCGGCGGTCGCCGGACGTTTCCGTCCCGACTTCCTGCGGCTTTCCGCGAACGCCGACATCCTCTTGCTGGCAGGCGATCTCACCGATGGCGGCACCCGCGCGGAGTCGGAATTGCTCTGTGCCGAACTCGGCGGTCTTCCCGTACCGGTGGTCGCCGTGCTCGGCAATCACGACCACGATCAACGATCGGGTCACCTGATCGCGGCACAGCTCACCGCGTTGGGCGTCCACGTGCTGGACGGCACCGCGATCAGCCTCGACATCGGGGGAATCCGGGTGGGCATCGCCGGAGTCATGGGCGGCAGCGGCGGCTTCCCTGGCCATCCCGGCACACCGGAGGAGGGTTCCGCCGAACACCGCGCCCGCATGCGCCGCGGCCCACTCGACGCCCTTCGCCTCCGCCAGGCACTCGACCGGCTCGACTGCGAAACCCGCATCGCGCTCACGCATTTCGCGCCGGTCATCGACACGTTGGCCGGCGAACCGCCCAAGATCTACGCCGGACTCGGCTGCCATGATCTGGCCGTGGCCATCGACGCGGGCAGAGCGGTGCTGGCCGTCCACGGACATGCCCACGGTGGAACGGAATTCGGGCGCACCCAGGGCGGCGTGCCGGTGCGCAACGTCTCCTACCCCGTGCTCGGGCGCACCTACGCCGTCTATGAGGTCGCTCCCGGCCCGCGTCCGGCGGATCGCGAGCAAGTACCGTCCCCGCCATGACGGTCGCCCGCTCGTTGCTGTTGTTCGCCCTCGCCGCGCTCGCCGAGATCGGCGGCGCCTGGCTGGTGTGGCAGGGCTGGCGGGAACAGCGTGGCGTCGTCTGGATCGCCGCGGGCGTTCTCGCTCTCGGCGCCTACGGCTTCGTGGCGACCTTCCAGCCGGACCCGAACTTCGGCCGGATCCTCGCCGCCTACGGTGGTGTCTTCGTCGCGGGATCGCTGGCCTGGGGCATGCTGGTGGACAAGTTCCGCCCCGATCGCTGGGACTATCTGGGCGCGGCGATCTGCCTGGTGGGGGTCGCGATCATCATGTACGCACCGCGCCGCTGACCGCGGGCATTTCGACCTCGACATCGCGCACTGTCGTTCACTCTTGCGCGCCGAAGGCCCACACTGCCGCGGGCCGGCCGGTCGCTTTGACGCGACGCCGTTCGGTGGTGCGCGCCAGGCCCGGGATCGCCGCCAGCGTCCGGTTCAGGTTCGCGGCGTCGGGACGGGCTCCGGACAGCGCTGTGACGGCCTCCACCGCCTTGGTCGCCGGAAATTCCTCGCCGAGCAGGGCCCTGGTGAATGTCAGGTCCTTCCACAGCAACCGCGTCAGGACACCGCGGGCCACCGCGACGATGCGATTGTGGTCGAAGGCCAGTTCGGGCACCTCGTCGAATGCGGTCCACCGCGCCGGTCCCTCGTGCGGTCCCACCACCGCCCACATCGCGATCGAGAGCGTCGGCCCGCGCGGGTCGCGGTTCGGTTCGTCGAAGGTCACCAATTGCCCCACCGAGCCGATGGCGGCCTCCGGGACGTCCAATTTGGTGTGCACCGCGCGCCGTGCCGCGACGGCCAGCCGCTCCCCCCGTCCGAGCAGCACACCGGGCAAGGCGAGCTGCCCCGCGAACGGTTCCATCGCGCGGGGTGCGATCCCGAATCGGACGCCGCCGTCCTCGTCCCAGAACCGCAACGCCACGACATCCACCGACACAACGGACTGCTCCACGGCCACCCATCCTGCCCGACCCGCCACGCGGCAGGCGGACCCGTCTCGCGGAATGTCTTCGCCGACGGTCACGCCGCGACGGGATACGCCGTGCGGGTGCGGTGGCGGCGGCCGGGGCCGTCGGCGGTGAGCGCGACCGGCACACCGAGCGTCCTGGCCAGCCATGGCACCGGGTCGTCCGGCATTTCGGCGAGGACGGGCTCGGCGCGCGCGAGCAACCGGGTCAACTCCCGCTGGTGGTCGAGGTCCCGCCCGCGTCCGGCGGGCACCCGGTCCCAGGCGGCGCCGTCCACGGTGTAACCGGTTGCGGCGTAACGCCTTCCGGGCGCGTCGAGGTGGTTGACGGCGAGACCGTCGACACCGCCCGAGACCTCGATGGCGTAGCGCAGCAGCACCGTGTCCAAGTGCCCGAGACGGAATTCGCCTTGGTAGCGGCCTGCCGCATTGTGCGGCTCGGGCAGGGTGAGGCCCGGGTCCTCGGTGGGGAACGGGCCTGCGCCGTGGCGGGTCTGATAGGTGCGGGTGACGCCGAGCACATAACCGCGCGCGCCGATCTCGGCGAGCATCGCGTGCGCGTTGCACGGCTCCACCGTCGACCAGGTGGTGTGCGGATGGAACCCGCGCCATTCGTCGAGCAGGACGCCTTGGGCGCCTTCGAACACCACCGTGCCGCGCCGCGCGAACCGAGCCAGCTGGTCGTCGCCGACGATCGGGACCGCTGCGGCGAACTCCCGGTACATGTCGACCAGGTCATCGATCGGCTCGTAACGATGTTCGCTCGACGCGATCAGCGGCTCGTAGTACGCCGCCAGCGCCCGCAGCTTGCGGCGCAGCACCCGGGGTCGCAGGCAATCCGACACGGTCGGTGCCGTGTGCGCCAGCGCGTACCCTGCGGTCTCGCCTATCCCACGGCCGCACGAACCGTGCCGCGCGCGGCCCCGCGCATCCTCGCGGGCACGGTTGGCGGCGATGTGGATCGGTGTGGTGAGCAACGCCCGCCCGTCGATCCGTAACAACGACAGCGGATCCCGGACGCCCAGCGCGGCCAACCCGCGCGCCTCGGCGGCCAGCGCGATCGGTTCGACCAGCATGTGCCGCGACAGCAGTGTCGGGACGCCCGCGAACGTCCCCGATCCGAACTGCGCGAACGTGTGATGCCGTCCGTCGGCGATCACGTTGTGCGCCGCCTGCGCCCCGCCGTTGAACCGGACCACGGCGGCGACCTCGAATCCCGACTCGGGGGCGCACAGCCAGTCGACCGTCGCGCCCTTGCCCGCGTCCCCGAAACCGAGATCCACGACGATGATGTGCGACCCGGACATCGCCCGCCCCGGCTTCAACCGCGGCCGCGCGGCAATGCCCGCGCCCGCCCGCCGTCGGCCCCGAGCGCCTTACCCACCGACGCGGCCTCGGCCCCGGATCCGACATCCCGCAAATCCGCCAGCCCGGCGGCCAGGTCGACGCGACCTTCCGCCATTCCGATCGTCAGCGCGATGAGTTCGCACACCGCGGCCGGGTCGTCCAGGCGCAGGAAGTTCTGGCCGAGCAGATCACGCCAGTGCTCGGCGATCTCCGGGTCGTGGAAGTAGCTCGACTGGTTGGGCAGGATGTAGTGCACGTGCCAGCGCTCGGCGAGCTCGCGGTAGACGGATTCCACCGAGATGTCCTGGCGCACACTGTCGCCGATGATCGCGCGGATGTGGCGGGAGGCCAGCCGCGGCTTGTTCAGCTCGTCGCCGATCAGGAACAGGTAGCC
This sequence comes from Nocardia sp. NPDC047648, assembly GCF_040642815.1. Classification (NCBI taxonomy): domain Bacteria; kingdom Bacillati; phylum Actinomycetota; class Actinomycetes; order Mycobacteriales; family Nocardiaceae; genus Nocardia; species Nocardia sp. NPDC047648. The sequence continues at coordinate 903,698 of NZ_JBEYSX010000001.1, forward strand.
CTTCTTGCGCCGCTTGTCCCACGCGTCGGTCGCGATGTGCGTGGCCAGGAAGTAGGCGGCCAGTTCGTAGCTTTCGGACTTCTGCCCACCGCCGCCGCCCTCCAGGAAGATGGCGCGCAACTGCTCGTCCATCCGGTTGTCGGATTCGAACTGGCCGATCTGCAACGGCACGCGGTCGGTGTCCGCGTCGCCGATCGCGCCGAACAGGATCTGCGGGTCGTCCGCATAGCCCTTGCGCCGCAACAGACCGTGCAGGGTACCCAGCTTGTCCTGCATGATCCGCGGCACCCGCCCCATCGATCCGGTGACGTCGAACAGCACCGCGATGGGCAGCGAGCAGCCGTGCTCGGCCGAATCCCGGCATTCGCGCGCCGTGACGCCGAGTGGATCCAGCGTCGGGTGCACCCGCCACTCGGCGTGCGGCTCGGCCCGCATGTCGGCGGTGTAGCCGAAGTCGTCGATGCCGCGAGCGGCACGGAAGGTCTTCGCCGCGCGGTAGGCGGAGTCGTCCCAGTTTCCGTATCCCATGTGATCACGCCCTCTCTTTGTTTTAGTGTAAGTGACTAAAACTAGACCGGTCAAGGAGCGCCCATCGGCCGTCCGCCCGAGCTACGGGTAGTACCTCGACGACGCGCACCGGAGCCGGGCACCCCAACCGATGCCTGGCTCCCGTGCGCGTGCAGGTCTGCATGCTCGCAGCCCGCGCGGTTCGTCGCCCCCCCTGCTATCGGGCACCGCTGCCGGCTCGTCCTCCGCCCGGACGCAGCGTGGGAACGGTTACCGCGCCCCGAAGCGGCGCCCGAGACCGGCCGTCAGGCCACGAGCGTCTCCGCCAATCCCTCCGCGGTGAGCTCGAGACGACGAGTCACCCCGATGTCGTCGAGAAAACGCGGATCGTGGCTGACCACGATCAGCGCGCCCTCGAAGCTCGCCAGCGCCTGGGTCAGGTGCTCCAGGCTGGGCAGGTCGAGATTGTTGGTCGGCTCGTCCAGCAGCAGCAGCCGCGGCGCCGGATCGGCCAGCAGCAGCATGGCCAGCGCCGCGCGCAACCGTTCACCGCCCGACAGTGCCGCGGCCGCGACGTCGGCGTCCGCGCCACGGAACAGGAATCGGGCCAGCTGCGCCCGGATCCGCTCCGCGGACGCGTGCGGCGCCGTCGAGGCGACGTTCTCGAAGACCGATCGCCGCTCGTCGAACACGTCCAGCCGCTGCGGCAGCATCCGCCACGGCACCTTCGGCCCCTCCTGCGCGATGCGCCGCAGCAACGTCGTCTTGCCGACGCCGTTGCGGCCGGTCAGCGCGATCCGCTCCGGACCGGACACCCGCAACGTCACCGTTGGCCCGCACGCCAGCTCGACCCGGTCCAGTTCGATCACGTCCTGGCCGGGATACAACCGCGTGCCGGGTAGCTCCACCCGGATCTCCCGATCGTCGCGCAACAGCTCCTTCGCCTGCTCGAGCTGTTCCTTGGCGGTGTCCAGCTTCTCGATGTGGTTGTTGCGCAGCTTGCCGGCCGACACCTGCGCCTGCCGTTTGCGTTCGTTCATGATGATCTTCGGCTCGCGCTTCTGATCCCACATCTTCTGCCCGTATCGCTGCCTGCGGTCCAGCTTGACGCGCGCCTCGACAAGTTCGCGGGCCTGCTTGCGGACATCGCTGCGCGCGTCGCGGATCGCGGCGCGAGCCGCTTCCTGCTCGGCCGCGACGATCCGCTCGTACTCGCTGAAATTCCCGCCGAACAGCCGCAATTCGCCGTGGCGCAGCTCCGCGATGGTGGTCATCCGCTCGAGCAGCTCACGATCATGGCTGACCGTCAGCACCGTGCCGGAGAACTGCCCGACCACCTCGTAGAGGCGTGCGCGCGCCACCCGGTCCAGGTTGTTCGTCGGTTCGTCCAGCAGCAGCACGTCCGGCTCGGCGAGCAGCTCGGCGATCAGTCCGAGCAGCACCGTCTCGCCGCCGGAGAGGGTGTCGAGCGTGCGATCGAGCTGCTCCACCGAGTCGGCGACGTAGTGCAGGCCGAGGCGGGCCAGCAACGCCAACGCCCGCTCCTCGACATCCCAGTGATTACCGACCAGATCGAAGTCGGCCTCACCGCCCGACCCGGACTCGATGCGGTGCAATGCCTTTCGCACCCGCGCGATGCCCAGCACCGCATCGACGCGCTGCCCCGCACCCAGGCCGAGATCTTGGCGCAGATACCCGAGATGCCCGGTGACGGTGACGGACCCGCGAACGGGCTTCAGCTCCCCTGCGATCAACCGCAGCAAAGTGGATTTGCCCGCACCGTTACCGCCCACCAAGCCGATGTGACCGGGACCGAGGACGGCGTCGAGGCCGTCGAAAACGGGGGTGCCGTCCGGCCAGCCGAAAGTGAGATCGGAAAAAGACAGATTAGCCATGCCTGCTCCTGGAGGTTGCGACGAATGACGGCGCGCGAATGCGGGCCGCACGAGTGGCTACCTCAAATGAGCAACGGCAGAACTCCGATCAACGGGGATAAGACCTGTCCAGATTAAACACAACTCCGGCGAATGCGCCAGTGCAATTCGGATCACACGTCCGCTTCAGGACGACGCGCCGATGACGGCGGCCACGGCCGCGGGGAGCGGATAGGGACGTTCCTCGGGGAGAGCCCGCGCCGCCGCCGCCAACTCCCCCGCGGCTGTCATCCGGCGCAGCTGCCGCGCCTCCTCGGTGACATCGCGGATTCCGGTGATCCATCGGTCGAGGTAGTGCTCCACCGCGATACCCGCCAAGCCCACCTGCACAGAGCGGTACGACAGCGGCCGGTGTGCGAGATCTCGTTCGGGGTCCCACTGGATGCGCGCCGGACTCGTTCTGAGCCGCTCCGCCCACGCCCGCCGATCCGGGAACAGTTTCGGCTCGTAGTGGCTGAGGCAGGCATGCGCCAGCGCCCACTCGAACCCGGAACGGGTGATCGTGATCGCCAGAACTCGTTCCTGGCCGGGTTTGCTCGCCCAGCCGCAGCGATACATCATCCACAGGAACGAGGGCTTGATCCACGTCATCCGCTCGCGGCGGAACGGGGCGACGAAAGTCCCTGCGGCCAGGGCGGATTCCGCGATCTCCGGGGCGTATGCCTGATAGACGACGATCGTGTTCTCGTCGTAGACCGCCCGGATCCGGCGCGTCGGCTCGTCAGCTCGCATGCCGCGATCCTGACAGCCACCGGGGTCAGGGGCAACGGATTTCCGTTACCCGCGACCCGCCGCGAGTGGCGAGCGGATCCGTGGCATGGCTCAGAGTTTGACGATGGAGGTCAGCGGGTAGTCGCCCTGCCGTGCGCGCCCGCCGAGGAAGCCGAGTTCCAGCACCACCGCGGCGGCGGCCACCTCGGCGCCCGCCTGCTTGAAGATCTCGGCCGCGGCGGCGAGCGTGCCGCCGGTGGCGAGCACGTCGTCCAGCAACAGGATGCGACGGCCCGCCAATTCGATGCCGTCCGCGGGAATCTCCAACGCGGCGGTGCCGTACTCGAGGCTGTACTCGCGGCTGATCACCGGCGGTGGCAGCTTGCCCGCCTTGCGGATGGCGAGCACGCCGGTGCCGAGGGACGCGGCGACACCGGCGCCGAGCAGGAAGCCGCGAGCGTCGACGCCCGCCACCAGATCGGCGTCGGGCGCGCACGCGGCCAGGCAGTCGACCACAGAGCGGAAGCCCTCGGCGTCGGCGAACACCGGGGTGAGATCCGCGAAACGCACACCGGCCGTGGGAAAGTCGTCGTGCCAACGGGTCAAACGGTCGACCACCTCGGCGGCTTTGGTGGTCCGTTCGGCGGCTACGTCCGCGGATTCGATCGCCGCGTGCTTACTCATCGACACCTCTCCATGATCCCATCACCCACACCGTCGGTCACCGCTCGAGCACCCACCGGTCCATGTTCCAGCCGGATCCGGCCTGGGTGGGGGCGGCGATCCCGTTGCGCAGCCCCTTGCCGAAGGCGATCGTGCGCGGGGTGGCGAACAACGGGATGCTCGGCAGCTCCGCCCACAGCAGGTTCTCCGCCTCGGTGAGCAGATTCAGCTGTGCGGCCGCGTTGTCGTCGGCCCCGAGCTGATCGGTGATCGCATCGTAACGGCCGTTGCCGAACCGTCCGAAATTGAGCCCGCTACCGGTGCGCAACGCGCTGGTCGCGGCCTCGCCGCCGAGCGAGCCCGCCGGACCGGGCACCGCGGCGGTGCTGCCGAGGACGGCGTCGACCTTGCCCTCGGTGAGCCGGGTGGGAGTGAAGTCGGGCGCACCGGCGTCCACCACGGTGATGCCCGCCGGTTTGCACGCCTCGGCGATCATGGCGACGGTCTGCGCACGGCGATCGTCCGGACCTTGATAGCCGATCCGGACGGTGGGGTTCGGCGCACCGGATGCCGCGACCGCCCTGGTCGCGTTCGCCACGTCGCCGCCGGAGTACTTGTTGGCCGCGCCGATGACCGCCGGATAGAACAGGGAGTCCTGCTGCACGACGTGCGCGTCGAGCGGGCCGGAGCCGAGCCCGGTCTTCGGTGCGTCCGGTGCCTTGCCGAGCTTGTCGAACAGCGTCTGACGTGGCAGGCACAACGCGAACGCGCGGCGCGCCTCGACCGAGGCGAACACACCGCCGGTCGCCAACACCAGTTGCTCGGCGCCCCGGCCCGGCATGGTCTGCACCGAGAAGCCGTTCAGATTCAGGTCTTTCACCGAATGCGCGCCGATGTCGAGCACGCCGACGGCGTTGTCGCCGACCTTCTGCTTCAGGTCGAAGGTCTTGGGCCAGACGACGATTCGCCCAGTCGCCGGTTTATTGCCCCACCACCGCTCGTTGGCGACCAGCACCAAGCCGTCCTCACTGCCGAAAGACTCGATGCGGTACGGCCCCGACGAAGGGAAGCGCGACAGGTCCAGCCGGCCGTCGGCCGGGACGACCCATCCGGTGTTCCAGAATTCCGCGATCCTGCCGAGCGCGTTCGGGTCGCCGGTCTGCAACGCCGACACGACATTGGGCACGTTCGCGACTCGGGCCGCGACGTGCGCGGGCACCAGCTCGCCCGCCGTGAACAGAGTGCGCCACGGCAGGTAACGCCTGCCGGGCCGGAACACCACCGTGGCATCCCGCGAACCGGGCTGGCAGTCGACGCGCTCGATGTCGTCGTAGCCGCTGGTGCTCGCGGCGTCGAAGAGCGGAACCGCACCGCGGTCACCGGGTTTGGTGTATCGCCCGCTACGGGCGGCCCAGGCCAGCACCAAGTCGTCGCACGAGGTCGGCACACCGTCGGAGTACACGCCGTCGGGGTTGAGGCGGTACTGGATGGTCTGCGACTCCCCCGGCACCTCCTTGGCGGTGCCGAAGTCGGTGTCGGCGACCTGCTGGCCGTCCGGACCGGTGTAGAAGAAGCCGGTGAGCACCCGGGAGAACACCGCCGACGACCCGGAACTCGCTCCGAGCGTGCTGCCGCCGTTATAGGTGGCGATGGTGGCATCGGTCGCGTAGCCGATGGAGGGAACCTGGTTCTTACTGGAGCAGCCGACCATCAACCCGGCGGCCAGCGTGCCCGCAGCGAGCGCTCCGATCAGTCGTACCGCACCGCGTGGCTGTCGCATGAAACCCCTGTCTGGTGTCAGTTCCGCCTTTTGTGCCGTTTACCGCTCGGGCGCGCACCGGGTCGCGGTGTCTGCCCCGCCGCGCGCTGTCCGCGCGGCTTCTCCTCGAAATCCCGGCCCGCTGCCATGCTCGCCCGGCGCTCGGCCGCGACGCCTGCCCGTGCCCCTGCCGCACCGGCCCGCTTGGCCAGGACCTTCTTGGTGTGCGCCGCCACCGGCCCCCAGCGCTCTTTGATCGAGACCAGCAGCGGAGTCGCGAAGAAGATCGAGGAGTAGGTGCCGACCAGCAGACCGACCAGCTGCACCAGCGCCAAGTCCTTGAGGGTGCCCACGCCCAGCATCCAGACCGCGATCACCATCAAGCCGACGATCGGCAGGATACCTATCAAGGCGGTGTTGATCGAGCGCATCAGCGTCTGGTTCACCGCGAGGTTGGCCTGCTCACCGTAGGTGCGCCTGGTCAGGTGCAGGATGCCATGGGTGTTCTCCTCGACCTTGTCGAACACCACGACCGAGTCGTAGAGCGAGAAGCCGAGGATCGTCAGGATGCCGATCACCGTGGCCGGGGTGACCTCGAAGCCGACGAGCGAGTACACGCCCGCGGTGACCGTGACGTCGAAGGCCAGCGCCGCCAGCGCCGCGATGGCCATGTGCGGTTCGAATCGGACCGCGATGTAGACCGCCACGAGCACGAGGAACACCGCGAGCGCGATCAGCGCCTTGCGGGTGATCTGGCTGCCCCAGGTCTCGCTGACGTCGGAGGTGCTGATCGCGGCCCGGCTCGGGTTGCCGGACTTGTCCTTCGGCTGGAACTTCGCGAACAGCGCGTTGTTCAGCGCCTCCACCTGCTGCTGGTCCAGCGCCTCGGACCGGATCAGCATGGTGGCCGATCCGCCGGTGCCGACGGTCTGCACCGAGACCGGGTCGGTGCCGATGGCGCCGCGGTAGACGTCCTCCGCCGCGCTGGTGGTCGCGTTCCCCGCCGGGAACTGGATGCGGGAACCACCCTCGAAGTCGATGCCGAAGTTGAAGCCGCGGAAGAGGATGCTGCCCAGCGAGACGAGCACGATCGCGGCGGTGATGAGGTACCACATCCGGCGCTTGCCGATGACGTCGATCGCGCCGGTACCGGTGTAGAGGCGGTTGAGGAAGCCGTGCTTGGGCGGCTGCGGCTCGCCGACCGCCGCGAACACGTCGGTGATCTCGGTGGCGCTCGTCTTGTCGAGCGAGGGGGTGGTGTGGCTGTTGGTCATCGCGTCCTCACGCCTTCCCGAGGGCGGCCTCGGCCGCCTTCCGCTCGCGGGCGATCTGCTGGATCGCGCCCAGGCCGTTCACCGAGGGCTTGGACCAGAACGCCGTCCGTGAAGCCAGCAGCACCAGCGGCGACGTGACCAGGAACACCACGACGACGTCGAGGATCGTGGTGAGACCGAGGGTGAACGCGAAGCCCTTCACCTGGCCGACGGCCAGGATGTACAGCACGGCCGCGGCGATGAAGCTGACGGCGTTGCCGGACAGGATGGTCCGGCGCGCGCGCTGCCAGCCACGGGGAGCCGCGGAACGGAAGCTGCGTCCTTCGCGCATCTCGTCCTTGATGCGTTCGAAGAACACGACGAACGAGTCGGCGGTCATACCGATACCGATGATCAGACCGGCGATACCGGCGAGGTCGAGTGTGAAGCCGATCCAGCGCCCGAGCAGCACCATGATGCCGTAGACCGCGAATCCGGAGGCCACCAGTGACAAACCGGTGACGAAACCCAGCATCCGGTAGTAGGCGAGACAGTAGAGCAACACCACGGCCAAGCCGACCGCCCCGGCGAGCAGGCCCGCCTTCAACGAGGACAAGCCCAGCGTCGCGGAAACCGTCTCGGCCTCGGAGGTCTGGAACGACAGCGGCAGCGAGCCGTACTTCAGCGTGTTCGCCAGTTCCTTGGCCGATGTCGCGGTGAAGTTGCCCGAGATCTGGGTGCGGCCGCCCTGCTGCGGGCCCTGCTGCACGACCGGTGCGCTGACCACCTTCGAGTCGAGCACGAAGGCGACCCGCTTGTAGACGTACTCGCCGGTCAGCGTCGCCCACGCGTCGCTGCCGCCGGACTTGAAGTCCAGGTAGACCTCGTGCCTGGCCTGTTGCTGGTTCAGCCCCGAGGTGGCGTCCTTGATCTCCTGGCCGTCGATGCGGCTCTTGTCCAGCAGGAAGACCTCGGTGCCGTCGGTCGAGCAGGTCACCAGTGGAAGAGCGGGGTCGTCGTTGCCCGCGAGTGGATCCGCCTTTCCGCAGTCCATGGTGGCCAGCGCGGTCTGCTGCACGGACGGATCGGAACTCTGCCGCAGCGCCCTGGCCGCCTGGATCTCCTTCGTCGCCTCTTCGGTGGGCGTCAAGCTGGGATCGGCGGGAGGCTGCGTCGGCTGCTGAGCGGGGAACACGCGCTGCTGCGGAGCCGGGGTGGACTCGGTGGTCTCCGGTGTCGCCGGTTGCGTCGTCTCCGGCGTCGTCGGCTGCGCGGCCGGCGCGGGCTGCGTGCCCGGGGTCGTCTGCGGGGTAGCGCCGCGTCCAGCCGCCGGGACGGCCTGCAATACGGGCCGGATGTAGAGCTTGGCCGTGGTCGCCAGCGCGCGCGCCTGCTGCCCGTCGTCGCCGGGCACGGTGATCACGATGTTGTCGCCGTCGATGACGACTTCGGAGCCGCCGACGCCGAGCCCGTTGACCCGGTTCTCGATGATGTCCTGCGCCTTCTTCAGGCTGTCCTGGCTCGGCTTGCTGCCGTCCGGCGTGCGCGCGGACAGCGTGACGCGGGTGCCGCCCTGCAAATCGATACCGAGCTTGGGTGTCGGGGACTTGTCACCCGTGAAGAACACCAGCGCATAGATCACGGCCAGCAGCGCGGCATAGACACCGAGCAACCGCAGCGGGTGCGCCGATCCCTGGGAAGGTGGCACAGTACGTCATCTCCTAGGCGGGAAGTCGAGGATGGAACAGCGGGCGTGCGCCAGCGGCGCCGGGTGCGCGGACCAACGGCCGCGGCGACATCCGGCGAGCCGGGGCACAACCGGAGCGATCAGTCCTTGGTCAGGCGGGTCTCGGTCTGCTCGGCGGATTCCTCGACGGCGTCGGTCGCGTCCGAGCCGCCGGTCTCCGTACCGGTCTCCTCGGCGCCCACCTCTTCGGTGCGCACCTCACGGATGGCCTGGCGCAGCCACGTGGTGACCACGTCCTCGGCGATCTCGAGATCGACCGTGGTGTCATCGAGTTCGACCACGGTGCCGTACAGACCCGACGTGGTGACGACCTGATCGCCGACCTTCAGGTTGTCCTGCATGCCCGCGACCTTCTCGGCTTCCCGCTTCTGACGGCGGACACCGAGGAACATCGGCACGAGCAGGGCTACCAGTAGCAGCGGAAACAGCAGTTCCATCGTCGAAGTCAGTCCCTAGTGTCGTGGGTGGGATGGACAAGTACCCACACAGTCTGCCAGTTCATCGCGCGAGTGCCACACCCGCACACCCGCTGGGCAGCTACAACGTTCTCATCGCGCCCCGCATCGCCCGCCCAACGACACTCCGGCGGGCGAGGCGGGGCGCCGACCTCAGGCGGTCCTGCCGTAGGCGGTCCTGCCGTAGGCGTAGTCCTCCAGCGGGAAGGCGACCGCCTCGCGATGCGCGTTGAGCGTGCTGGTGGGCCGCAGCAGGGCCGCCTCGCCGTGCTGGTTGAAGTAATAGCTGCGCGCGGTGGCGCAGTCGCCGCCGTAGAAGACCGAGGAGCCCAGTTTGGCGGTGACCCGGTCCAGGAACGCCGCGTTGGCCTGCTCGGTGACCTCGAAGGTCGTCTCGCCCCGGCGGCGCAGCTCGCCGAACAGGCGGCCCATGTGCTTCATCTGCGCTTCGATGGTGGTGAAGTAGGACAGGCCACTGTAGGAGTACGGGCTGTTGAGGCTGAGGAAGTTGGGGAACTTCGGCACCGTGATGCCCTCGTAGGCCTGGAACCGGTTGTCCCGCCAGAACTTTCCGAGGTTCACCCCGTCGCGGCCGATGATCTCGATGGCCGGGAAGTTCACGTCCCACAGGTTGAAGCCGGTGGCCAGGATCAGCGTGTCGATCTCGGTCTTGTGCCCGTCCGCGGTGACGATGCCGTCCGGCTCGATGTGGTCGATCGAGTTCGTCTCCAGCCGCACGTGCGGCTGGTTGAACGTGGTGAAGTATTGGTTGGAGAAGGTCGGCCGCTTGCACCCGAAGTCGTAGTCCGGGGTCAGCTTCCTGCGGGTTTCCTTGTCCCGCACGGACGCCCGCAGATGCGCCTTGGCCAGCGCGCCTGCGCCCTTGTTCAGCAGCCTGGCCTGCTTGAAGTGCAGCACACCGACCACCATCAGCGCCTCCAGCAGGCTGGTGTTGACCAGTCGCGCGGCCTTCTGCGTGGCGGGGACCCGCTCGAACAGCTTGCGCACCGGCGCGGGGATCGCGGTGTCGATCTTCGGGACCACCCAGATCGGGGTGCGCTGGAACACCGTGAGCGCCCGCGCCTTCTCGGCGACCTCCGGCACCAGCTGCACGGCCGTGGCGCCGGTGCCGATGATCGCGGCTCTGCGGCCGGTGAGGTCGAAGCCGTCCTCCCAGGCCGTGGTGTGAATGATCTTGCCCGCGAACGAGTCGATGCCCGGGAACGGCGGCGTGTAGGGCTGGGACAGGAATCCGGTCGCGGTCAGCAGATAGCGGCCGGTGACGGTCTGCCCGCCCGCGATCGAGACCACCCAGTGCTGCCGCTCTTCGTCCCAGCGCGCGCCGTCGACGACGGTGCCGAAGCGCATGCGGCGGCGCAGGCCGTACTTGTCGGCGACGTGTTCGGCGTACTTCTTCAGCTCCTCGCCCGGCGCGAACAGCCGCGACCAGTGCGGATTCGGTTCGAAGGAGTAGGAGTAGGTGACCGAGGCGATGTCGACCGCCAGACCGGGGTAGTGGTTGACGTGCCAGGTGCCACCGAGATCGTCCTCGCGTTCGAGGATGACGTAATTGCTCAGGCCGAGCCGATCGAGCTGAATCCCCGCTCCCATGCCCCCGAACCCCGCACCGACCACGACCGCGTCGTATTGAGGCGCCACACCGAACCTCCTGCTAGCTGAACCACATATCACGGAATGACACATCATTCCGTTTGTGATGACTGTATCATCGGCAAGGTGACGAAGCCATCCACGCGTGCCGAGCGACGGAAAGCCGAACTGCGTCAGGAGATCATCGACACCGCGTTCGTCTGCTTCGCGGAGAAGGGCTATCACGCCACCGGCATCGCCGACATCGCGGGACAGCTGGGCATCGGTCACGGCACCTTCTACCGGTACTTCAGCAACAAGCGCGACATCATCGACCACGTCATCGACGACCTGGCCGCGCGCATCATCGCCGCCCTCGGCACCGAGAACGCCCCGGACGCCGCCGCCTCCCTCGACGAGTACCGCGCCCAGATCGACCGCATCGGCGTGGCCCTCACCGAGATCCTGCTGGCCGATCGCCGGGTGGCCCAGCTGCTGCTGTTCCACGCCACCGGCATCGACGACGAGCTCACCCAGCGGCTCTACGGGCTGCTCGACACGGCCGACGCGCTGACCGCGGGCTATCTCGACCACGGCGTCGAGCAGGGCTACCTGCGCGCCGACCTGGACACCATGAACACCGCGCGGGCGGTGACCGGCATGTTGATCGCGGGCATCGTCTACTCGCTGCGCGAACCGGACGAGGCTTCGATCGCCGGGCTGACCCAGGCGATCCGCCGCCTGCTCGTGGACGGCGTTCGCAAGGACTGAGCGGCTCGGCAATCCCCCTGACACCGCCACCGGCGCTAGGGTGAGGCGCACTGATCCGACGCTTTCGCCAGGGGGACGGCCCTTGTTCGCAAAAGGCCAGGGAAACACGAAATTTCCCTTCCGATCGGCCCGGCGCACCGCGCCTGACAGAATGTCGCCCGTGACTCCCGAGGACGTGCGCCGCACCCGTTTCGCGACCCCCACGCTCGGGCACCGGGGCTACCACGCGGACGAGGTGGATGCCTTCCTCGAACTCGTCGCCGCGACCCTGGCCGGGGAGGGCGCGCTGGCCGCCGACGATCTACGGCATGTCGGTTTCGGCGCGCCGCGGCTTGGTCAGCGTGGTTACCGCGCCGACCAGGTCGACGAATATCTCGACCAGTTGCGCGTCGAGCTGGAGTTCCGTCAGCGCGGCGTCCGCCCGGTCCCGGCCGCGAACGGCAACGGCCACGCCATCCTCACTCCCGATGACGTGCGGCGCATGCGATTCAGCCAAGCCGCGGTGGGGCGGCGCGGATACAACGAGGAAGAGGTCGGCGCTTTCCTCGACCTGGTGGCCGCGACCCTCGTGCACGGCGGGCCCGGCAGTCTCACCATCGCCGATGTCGAGGCCGTCCGTTTCACCGAGGCCCGCCTCGGCACCCGCGGCTATCAACGCGACGAGGTCGACGCCTTCCTCGACCTGGTCGCCGCCGCCCTGCGCGATCGCCGCTGACCGCGGTCGGTCACCCGGACGGGCGACTCATTCGAAGAGATCGAGCGTGGGGTGTGGCTCGCGACCGCGCACTTCGATGGAGCCGAACACCAGGTCGGGCGGCGGGACGAGACCGAGGTGCTCCCAGGCGGCCGCGGTGGCGACCCGGCCGCGCGGTGTGCGCGCGACCATGCCCGCGCGCACCAGGAACGGCTCGCACACCTCCTCCACGGTCGCGGCCTCTTCTCCGACCGCGACGGCCAAAGTGGACACACCCACCGGGCCACCGCCGAAACTACGGACGAGGGCGCCGAGGACCGCGCGGTCGAGCCGGTCGAGGCCGAGCACGTCCACGTCGTAGACCTCGAGCGCGGCGTGGGCGATCGCGCGGGTGATGCGGCCGTCGGCACGCACCTCGGCGTAGTCGCGGACGCGGCGCAGCAGACGGTTGGCGATGCGGGGCGTGCCGCGCGAGCGCCCCGCGATCTCGGCTGCCGCCTCCTCCTCGATCACGACACCGAGAATGTGCGCCGAGCGCTTCAGGATGCGCAGCAGTTCGCCGGGCTCGTAGAAGTCCATGTGCCCGGTGAAACCGAAACGGTCGCGCAGCGGACCGGTCAGCGCTCCGGACCTGGTGGTGGCGCCGACCAGGGTGAACGGCGCGATGTCCAGGGGAATGGAGGTCGCGCCGGGCCCCTTGCCGACGACCACGTCGACCCGGAAGTCCTCCATCGCCAGGTAGAGCATCTCCTCCGCGGGCCGCGCCATCCGGTGGATCTCGTCGATGAACAGCACGTCGCCCTCGACCAGGTTGCTGAGCATGGCGGCGAGATCGCCCGCTCGCTCCAGCGCGGGACCGGACGTGATCCGCAGGGCGGTGCCGAGTTCGGCGGCGATGATCATCGCCATGCTGGTCTTGCCGAGACCCGGCGGGCCGGACAGCAGGACGTGGTCCGGTGTGCCGCCGCGCTGTTTGGCTCCGCGCAATACCAGCGCGAGCTGTTCGCGCACCCGGGGCTGGCCGATGAAGTCGTCCAGCGACTGCGGGCGCAGACTCGCCTCGATTTCGCCGTCGGACCTCAGATAGCTTGCGCTGACCTGGGATTCGGTAGGTTCCTCGTGGTGGTCCATGACGCGCCTTACCGGTTCTTGCCGAGCAGGCCGAGCGCGGCCCGCAGGGCGGCGGAGGTATCGACGCCCGGCTGTTCGGCCAGCACCGCATCGATCGCCTGTTCGGCCTGCTTGGCGGCGAAACCGAGGCCGACGAGCGCCTCGGTGACCTGATCACGCACCGGCGTGGCCGCCGCGGGTGTCGATCCGGGCGGGCCGGAGGGCACCGGAACGAGGTTCACCTTGTCCCGCAGTTCCACCACCATGCGTTCGGCGCCGCGCTTGCCGATGCCGGGCACCCTGGTCAGCGCCGCCACGTTGCTCTCGGCCAGCGCTTTGCGCAGCGCCTCCGGCTCGAGGACGGCCAGCACCGCCATGGCGAGGCGGGGTCCGACGCCGGAGACGGTTTGCAGCAGGCCGAACAGGTCGCGCGCCTCGGTGTCGGCGAACCCGTAGAGGGTCATCGAGTCCTCGCGCACAATCATCGCGGTGTAGAGCCGGGTTTCCTCGCCGCGGGTGAGCCCGGCCAGGGTGGACGGGGTGGCGTTGAGCCGGTAGCCGACTCCCGCCGCCTCGATCACCGCGTGGTCGAGGGCGATTTCCAGCACTTCACCGCGTACCGACGCGATCACCCGTGCACCGCCTTCCGTTGTTCGGCCAGCCGTTCGATGTACCGGCGCTGCGCCGCGGCCGCCTTGGCCTCCGCCGCCGCCATCCGCTCCAGCAGCGGCGCCCGCCAACAATGGCAGATCGCCAGCGCCAGCGCATCCGCCGCGTCCGCCGGCTTCGGCGCGACGGATAGGCCGAGGATCCGGGTGACCATGGCCGTCACCTGCTTCTTGTCCGCGGTGCCGCTACCGGTGACCGCGGCCTTCACCTCGCTGGGTGTGTGGAACGCGACCGGGATCCCGCGGCGCGCGGCGGCCAGCGCGATCACTCCGCCCGCCTGCGCGGTGCCCATGGCGGTACGGACATTGTGCTGGGCGAAGACGCGTTCGATGGCAACGGCCCCGGGCTCGTGGGTGTCCATCCAGCGCTCGGCGGCGTCTGCGACCGCCAGCAGGCGATGGGCCAGTTCCATATCGCCGGGCGTGCGTACCACGTCGACGTCCACGGCGGTGACCTTCCGCCCCGGCCCGCCGTCGACGATGCTGAGGCCGCATCGGGTGAGTCCGGGGTCGACGCCCATCACCCGCACGACAACCCCTCTCCCGGACACGAACAACTGTTCGAGAGTCTAGCGGAGGCTTGCTCTTTCGCCGCCCCGCGACACGGCCGGGCTATCCGCCGACGTCACCGGCTTCCCGCGACGCGCCCGGCAGGCCGAGCATCTCCGGACGACTCGCACGCCGAACTATGCCACCGCCACCGACAAGCCTCAGGGCTCGAATTGATTCGCACCGCGGAGATCTCGCCGGGTCGGCCGGCCTCATGCCCTGGCGACCTGTCTCGCGAACACAGCGTGAGCGCGCTCCTCGAAGAGGACGAACCGGACTTCCGACACGACCGTGGGAGTCGAGCGAACCGTGTCGACCGCGATTCGGGCTCCGTCCTCCATCGGCCAGCCGTAGATGCCGGTGGAGATCGCCGGGAACGCGACCGTCCGCGCCCCCAGTTCGTCCGCGACGCGCAGAGATTCCCGATAACACGAGGCCAGCGAGGCCGAGCGGTCCTCGGTGGACGACCACACGGGACCTACCGTGTGGATCACCCAGCGCGCGGGCAGGCGACCGGCCGTGGTCGCGACCGCGGCCCCGGTCGCCAGTCCCGAGCCGTAATGGGACGCACGCAGCCTGCGGCATTCCGCCAGAATCTCCGGGCCGCCGCGCCGGTGGATCGCGCCGTCGACTCCCCCGCCGCCGAGCAGTGACGAATTCGCCGCGTTCACCAACGCGTCGACCTCCTGTTCGGTGATGTCGCCGCGCACCAGCACCAGTTCGACCATGCTCGCATTCTGCCTCGCGAACCCAGGCGCATCGAGCACACCGAAGGCCGGTCACCCAGCAGTGCCGAAGCCGATTCACAGCCTGCCTCGAGGAATGGCCGCGACAATGCCGGACGTGCCAGTACTCGCCGCTCCCCCGACTCCTGCGCCACCGCGCCTTCCTCCGGCGAGTCCGGCGCCGAATCAGCAGCACGCGTTCCATCACGGGATCTCACTGCTGCACGGCTGGCTGCCGCCGACCGTCGAACTGCTCGCCGCGACGGTCCTGCTGATCGCCGTCGCTCGGCGAACCAGGCGGTGGTGGCTGCTCCGGCTGCCGGCCTGCGCGGCGGTCGGCGTCGCGGCGGCGGCGGCCGCCGCCTGGTATGTCGCCGACGAAGGGTTGGCCTCCGACCCCGCGCCCACCGAACTCTGGGTGTGGATCGGTGTGGCCGCCGCGGCGGCAGCGGTCGCGATCCTCGGCTGGCCGGGCGCGCGCTGGTGGCGGCGCGGGATCGCGGTCATCGCCATCCCGTTGACACTGCTGAGCACCGGGGTGGTGCTCAACCAGTGGGTCGGCTACTACCCCACCGTGCAAGCCGCGTGGGGCGCGGTCACCGCGGGCCCGCTCCCGCAGCAGACCGATCTCTCGGCGCTAGCGGACCTGCGCAACACCACCGTCGCCGACGGCAAACTGGTCCCGGTGCGAATTCCCGACACCGGCAGCGGGTTTCCGCACCGCACCGAATACGTCTACCTGCCACCCGCGTGGTTCGCCGGGCCGACCCCACCCGCACTGCCGGTGGTGATGATGATCGGCGGCGAGTTCAACACACCGGCGGACTGGATCCGCAGCGGCCAGATCATGCCCGCCCTGGACGGTTTCACGAAGGCGAACGGCGGCCTGGCCCCAATACTCGTCTTCGTCGACGCCAGCGGCAGTTTCAACAACGACACCGAATGCGTGAACGGGCCGCGCGGCAACGCCGCCGCGCATCTGACCGAGGACGTGCCCGCTTACCTCGAAGCGCAATTCGGCGCCTCCGCCGATCCCGCGCGCTGGGCGGTGGTCGGCTGGTCCATGGGCGGCACCTGCGCGGTGGACCTGGCGGTCATGCACCCCGATCTCGTGCACACGTTCGTCGACATCGCCGGCGATCTGGGGCCGTCTTCGGGCACCCGGGAGCAGACCGTCTCCCGTCTCTTCGGCGGCGACGCCGCCGCGTGGGAGGCATTCGACCCGCTGACCGTCATGACCAGGCACGGTCCCTATGACGGCGTGGCCGGTCTCTTCGACGACCTCGTCCCCGCCCAGCGTTCCGGTGGCGCCAACCGGCGCACTCCGGCTCCCGACGACGACAGCGCGGGCCTCGGCGGTCGTGACGAGGTGCCCGACTCCGGCGAAGTCGGCGCCGCCGGCAAACTCTGCACCGCCGGACACGCGGTAGGCATCGACTGCACCGTCTACACCACCGAGGGCGGGCACACCTGGCAATTCGCTTCGGCCGCGTTCGCTTCGTCCTTGCCGTGGGTCGCCGCCCGCGTAGGTCTGCCGGTGCCCGCCACCGGCTGAACCCTCGGCAACCGGCTCGGCTCGCGCCGCGTCCCGCGCCTGACGATCGCCGCGTCGTTTCCCCTCTCGAAGGCGGCACAAGCGCACGCGTTGGGCGATGCGGGGCGAACCGTCGGCAAATTGGTACTGACCGTGCCCTGAATGTGCCACGATCAGGCCGTTCCCGCTTCTACCATCCGAGGATGAGCATTGGTGCAAAAGCTGTCCTCGAAGGCGGGCCGCAAGATCTGCCCGCGCGCATCGTCCCGATCACCCCGCCCGGAGTGGAATTGAAGGTGCCGTTCCGCGGCGGATACGAGCACTTCAAGGTCACCCAGCGGGAGCAGGACACCCCCGAAGGGCGACTGCGCGTGTACGAATGGTGCGAGCGCACCAAGATCGCGGAGTAATTCCGGCTCCCCTCCCCGGCGACGGTGACGTCGGCACCCGGCGCACCGCCGGGGAGATCACCGGGCATTCCGCGATCAGCCGCCCGCGTCTGCGTTCTCCGTGCGCCATCGCGCCCTCACACCGTGGTGAGCCTGCTTCCGGCCACCCCCTGGACGCACCCGGGATGTACCGGACTCCGGCTCGCGCCGTGCCGGCGACCAGGGCGCGGCACATGACGTCGGCGAACTCGGAGAGATCGCCCGAGTGCCGCACATCGACCGCGGCGGGGCGGATTGTCCGGACATGCTTCGGGGCGGCCGTCAGGAGACCGGCCGCCCCGATTTCGCGCAGTATCACCCGCGCGGTAGCACGATTCAGTCGTCGAGCTGAGCGAGCACCTCGTCGGAGATGTCGACGTTGGTGTAGACGTTCTGCACGTCGTCGCTGTCCTCGAGGGCGTCCACGAGTTTGATCACCTTGCGTGCGCCGTCGGCGTCCACCGCAACCGACACCGAGGGCTGGAAACCGGACTCGGCGGAGTCGTAGTCGATACCGGCGCCTTGCAGCGCGGTGCGCACCGCGATCAGATCGCTGGGCTCGCTGATGATCTCGAACGACTCACCGAGGTCGTTGACTTCCTCGGCGCCCGCGTCCAGCACCGCCATCAACACGTCGTCCTCGGACAGGCCGTTCTTCTCCAGGGTGACGACGCCCTTGCGATGGAAGAGGTAGGCCACCGAGCCCGGGTCGGCCATGTTGCCGCCGTTGCGCGTCATCGCGACCCGGACCTCGCCCGCCGCCCGGTTGCGGTTGTCGGTGAGGCACTCGATCAGCACGGCGACGCCGTTGGGTCCGTAGCCCTCGTACATGATCGTCTGCCAGTCGGCGCCGCCGGCTTCCTCGCCGCCGCCGCGCTTGCGGGCGCGCTCGATGTTGTCGTTGGGGACCGACGACTTCTTCGCCTTCTGGATGGCGTCGAACAGCGTCGGGTTGCCATCCGGGTCACCGCCACCGGTACGGGCCGCCACCTCGATGTTCTTGATCAACTTCGCGAACAGCTTGCCGCGCTTCGCGTCGATCGCAGCCTTCTTGTGCTTGGTGGTGGCCCATTTGGAGTGGCCGCTCATTCCCTACTTCCTTCAGGTCGATGGCACGTTCGGTCGTGTGTACGGTACCGGCACGGCCGGGCGGACAGCTTCCCCAGCCTACTCGGGCGTCCACTACGGCCCTGCAAAGCGGCCCCGGCTTCGCACCCACTCGTCTTCGCGGGCCCCGTCCGAGCGCGCCCGTCAAGCAGAGCGGACCATCTCCACGAACATCCGGTGCACCCGCAGATCGCCGGTCACCTCGGGATGGAACGAGGTCGCCAGGACATTCCCCTGCCGCACCGCGACGATCCGGCCTGCGGCGGGACCGTCCGGCACGGTGGCCAAGACCTCGACGCCCTCGCCTGCCCGCTCGACCCAGGGCGCGCGGATGAACACCGCTCGCACGGGGCCACCGGGCAGGCCCGCGAACGGCAGATCGGTTTCGAACGAGTCGACCTGACGGCCGAACGCGTTGCGCCGCACCGTCATATCGATGCCGGACAGATGCTCGGCGTCCGGGCGGGTGTCGAGCACCTCCGAGGCGAGCAGGATCATGCCCGCGCAGGAACCGAACGCGGGCAGGCCGTCGCGCAGCCGCGCGCGCAGCGGCTCCAGCAGTTCGAAGGCCGCCAGCAGCTTGCTGATCGCGGTCGACTCGCCACCGGGCAACACGAGCGCGTCCACCGCCGCGAGCTCCGACTCGCGCCGGACCAGGACGGGCTCGGCGCCGCAGCTGGCCAGCGCGGCCACGTGCTCCCGGACGTCGCCTTGCAACGCGAGCACGCCGATCACGGGACGGGACGGCGTCTGTCCGGTATCGGCGGCGGTGGCGGTGACCGAGATAGCGTTCACGCCGGAAAGCTTACGAGCCGTGCCGATGTGGGCGCGCTCACGGTCGGCTGCCACACGCACATCGCCGCAACCGCCAGGATCACTCTTCGCGCAGCGTACGGATGAGGCCTTCCTGAACCACGGCCGCGACCAGCGTGCCCTCCCGGGTGAAGATCTTGCCGCCGGTCAGGCCCCGGCCGAAAGCCGCCGACGGCGAGGACTGGTCGTAGAGCAGCCATTCGTCGGCCCGGAACGGGCGCAGGAACCACATCGCGTGATCGAGCGAGGCGTTCTGGGTCGGCTCGTCGGGATGGACGACCTTCGAAGAACCCAGCAGCGTCATATCGCTCATGTAGGCGAGGGTGCACACATGCACCAGCGGATCGTCCGGTAGCAGGTGCCGGTAGCGGAACCACACCTGCTGCTGAGAGACCACGCCGTCGCGGCGGGACACGTTCTCCGGCGGGACCATGCGGATGTCCCAGTGTTCCCACTCGCGCATCGCCCACAATCGTTCCGGACTCATCGTGGTGCTCGCGTCGGGCAGATCCTCCGGCATCGGAACGCCGGGCATGTCGTCCTGATGCTCGGGCCCCTGGTCACCGACATGGAACGACGCCGACATGGTGAAGATCGCCGCGCCGTCCTGGATGCCGGTCACCCGCCGTGTGCAGAACGATCGGCCGTCCCGGATGCGCTCGACCTGGTAGACCGTCGGTTCCTGCGGATTGCCCGGACGCAGGAAGTAACCGTGCAGCGAGTGCACTTGGAATCGGGGTTCCACCGTCCGGACCGCGGACACGAGCGCCTGGCCGGCAACCTGGCCGCCGAACGTGCGCCGAAGCTGGGTCTTGGTGGACGCGCCACGGAAGATGTCCCGCTCCAGCCGCTCTATCTCCAGCGCCTCTTCGATTGTCGCCATGCGCAGAGATTATCCCGGCCGCTCACGATGTCGCCGCTCGGCTGCCGGTGAACATCCGGCAATGCCCACGCCTCCTCCGGCCGTCGCGATTTGCTGAGATGGACGGGTGCCCCGCTTTCTGCCCATCACGCCGGACGGACTCGTCGCGCAGGTGATCGAACCCGTCCTGACCGCGGCCTCGCACACCGTGATCGCGGTCGACGGCGCGGACGCCGCCCAGCCGGTAGCGCTCGCCCGGCGGATCGTCGAGGCGCTGCGCGAGGCGGGCCGGTCGGCCGACGTGGTCTCCCTGCACGACTACGTACGTCCCGCCTCACTGCGCATGGAGTTCGGCCGCAACGACGAGATGTCCTATCGCACCGCGTGGTTCGACTACGCCGCGCTGCGCCGGGAAGTGATCGACGCGCTCCGTGGGCACGGCCGGTGGCTGCCCTCGCTCTGGGACGAAGCCGCCGACCGCTCCACGCGCGCCGCGATCCGCGCGGCGCCGCCCGCGACGACGATCGTCCTCGCGGGCCCGATGCTCGCCGGACGCCACCTCGACGCCGACCTGAGCCTGCGCCTGGACCTGTCCGAACCCGCGCTCCGCCGCCGCACCGCGGCCGACGCGCAGTGGACCATCCCCGCTCTGCTGCGGCACGACGCCGAGAACCCCTACACGCCAACGTTCTTCGTGCGGTGGGATCATCCCGAGCGTCCGGCGCTTCGAGTCGACGAGCACCGGGCGAACTAGCGTCCGTCTTTGCCGATATCGGACTGTCGGCCAGCGCACGCATATTCAGATGCGCATATCCAGGTAACCATATGTGTGATCTCGGCGGGGCGCCCTTCGGTGCGCTGGTCACTTCCTCCGACCTCACTGGGTGCGCGCTCGCCCGGCTGAGCGTTTCGTCATGACAACCGGACTCGATCCACGTCGCACGGCCGACTTGCCCAACGCTCCCTCGCCTCCTCACACCAACCGGTGGCCGCCGTCCACGTGCAGGACGGTGCCGGTGATGAAGGGATTGCGCATCACACCGAGCATCGCCTGCGCGATATCGGACGGACGGCCGATGCGCCCGACCGGCAGGCGCGCGGCGAGCTGCCGGTGCCGTTCGATCTTCGCGGGCCCCGTGATGGCGTCCCAGATCGGGGTGTCGACCCACCCGGGTGAGACCACGTTGACGCGGACCGGGCCGAGTTCGAGGGCCAAGGCGTAGGCCAGTGAGGCGAGCGCGCCGTTGACCGCCGCCACCATGGCGCCGCCCGGCGCGGGCCGATAGGCCGCCACGCCGGAGGTGAAGGTCACCGAACCGCCCGGGACCACCCGGGCGTGCTTGGCCAGCAGAGCGGGGCCGATCAGCTTGGACGAGAGCAGATTCCGGGCCAGGTCGGCGTCGAACTCGGCCAGCGGCTGATAGGCGCCGGTGATGTCGGCCGCGGTGGTGACGACATGATCGACCGGCTCCGATTCGGCGAACAGACGCTCGAGATCGGCTTCGCGGGTGATGTCCGCGACGACCGAGCGCACCGAGCCCGGCCCCGCGGGCAGGCCGCGCCGCGCCGCGGCGAGCCGTTCGGCGGAACGGCCCGCGATGGTGACCTCCGCGCCCTCGGCGACCAGCGCGGCCGCCAGCGCGAGTCCCATGCCGGAGCTGCCGCCCACGATGACGATACGTTCGGGTGTTGTGCTGCTTGCTGTCATGGCTCCAGCCGACCATCGGGGCGGTCGAGTGTCCATGTCGCACTGTCGAACACGTCTTAGCCGGAGACTAACGCCGCAGGCCGAGGACCGTTCCGGGACCGCACAGGGCGACGCACCGCACCGCCCCGTGCGCCCGGCCGCTGTCAGGGGGTGCAGGCCGGTGATTGCTGGTTCAGGTTGGCCAGCGCCTGGCACGCCCACGTCTTCTGGACCTTCCACTTCCCGCCGTCCAGCACGAACGGGACGTCGACCTGGTTTTCCTGCCCGTTGATGGTGAACTTCGCCTGTGCCGTCACGCTGTCACCGAAGGCGGTCACCCCGGTGACCACCGCCGTGGCGTTCGCCTGCCGGAACGCATCGGCCAGGCGGTTGGGCAGGCCTGGATCAGCTTCGATGCCCTGCACGAGATCGAGTTTGTCCTCGTTCGGCACCGCGGGATCGAGGGCCTTCTGCAACAGGGCGTTGAGTTCGTCGACGGTGGGCGCGGCGGGGGTGGTCACGGTCGCCGAGGCGGCCGCTGTGGTGCGGGTCGACTTGGGTGAGTCGCTCGTGTCGTCACTGCCGCAGGCGGCGAGGCCGAGGGCGGCCACGAGGGCCAAACCCGCTACTGCGGTGCGTCCGGTCTTGGGAAGCTTCAACTGTTCGTCCTTTGCGCTCGGATCGATCCGGTGAGAGGGCGCGAAATGGCCTTGGACGGCCATCGAATGGCGAAGCTACTGAGCGTGATTGTGGGAACCATGAGACGACCTTCTGGCCGCCGTAAGAGTTGAACCTAGCACCGGAAGCGGTCCGCGCGGCTCATTCCGCCGACAGGTCGGCCGTGAGGGCGGCGATCAGCGCCGCGACGGCCGGATCGCGCACCGCCGCGCGCCAGGCGACCGCGTAGGTCACCACCAGGGGCGCGCCACGGAGCGGCCGCCAGACCAGACCGGGCAGTCCGTCCGCGCGCGAGGAGCTGAGCCCGATCACGTCGGGCCGGGCGGGCAGCACGGCCAGCATCTGCGCGTGCCCCATCGCGCTGGCACTGAGCCGCACCCGCGCGCCGTGGTCGGCGAGCGCGCGCAACAGCGAATCGTGCAAGCCCGCGGCGGATTCGCGCGCGAACAAGATCAGCTCCTGGCCGCTGAGCTCGACCGGATCGAGCAGCGCCTCGCCGGCGAGCGGATGCCGCCGCGACATCAGCACGCCGAGCTCCTCGCGGGCCACGGCCCGTTGCGCGAAGCGTTCGGGCAGGTCTACCGGGGTGCGGACGAGCGCGAGGTCGACCTCGTCGTCATCGAGGAAACGCACCTGATCGGCGGTGGTCCCGCCGGTGAGCACCATCCGGGCACCGGGCGACACGGCGGTGAGCAGACTCCCGATGCGCGTCGGCAGCCAGGATGGGACGCCGTTGAGCAGCCCGAGGCGCAGCACAGGGGCGCCGGAGACGGCAGCGCGCCTGGTCTGCCTGACCGCTTCGTCCATCGCGCGCAGCACGGTCTTGCCGGAGCGCAGCAGCACCGCGCCCGCGGGCGTCAGCTCCACCCGCGGCTCACGGATCAGCAGTGGGCCGCCCAGCTCCCGTTCCAGCACCTTGATCTGCTGGCTGAGCGTGGGCGTCGAGATGAACAATCGCTCCGCGGCCCGGCGGAAGTGCAACTCCTCC
Source organism: Nocardia sp. NPDC047648 (assembly GCF_040642815.1). Lineage (NCBI taxonomy): Bacteria > Bacillati > Actinomycetota > Actinomycetes > Mycobacteriales > Nocardiaceae > Nocardia > Nocardia sp. NPDC047648. The sequence continues at coordinate 926,931 of NZ_JBEYSX010000001.1, forward strand.
GCCAGCACCACGAAGTACCGCAACTGCCGCAACTCCACGCGGCAGACGCTACCGGCCCGGGATCACCAGCCGCGCTCGGCCAAGCGGTGCGGCTGGGCGATGTCCTCGACGTTGATGCCGACCATGGCCTCACCGAGACCGCGCGACACCTTGGCCAGCACGTCCGGGTCGTCGTAGAAGGTGGTGGCTTTGACGATGGCGGCGGCACGCTGGGCCGGGTTGCCGGATTTGAAGATGCCCGAACCCACGAACACACCCTCGGCGCCGAGCTGCATCATCATCGCGGCGTCGGCGGGGGTGGCGATGCCGCCCGCGGTGAACAGCACCACCGGCAGCTTCCCGGTCTCGGCGATCTCACGGACCAGCTCGTAGGGCGCCTGCAGTTCCTTGGCCGCGACGAACAACTCGTCCTCGGGCAGCGACGACAGGCGGCGGATCTCCTGCCGGATCTTGCGCATGTGCGTGGTCGCGTTGGACACGTCACCGGTGCCCGCCTCGCCCTTGGAGCGAATCATGGCCGCGCCCTCGGTGATTCGGCGCAGAGCCTCGCCGAGGTTGGTGGCGCCACAGACGAACGGCACGGTGAAGTTCCACTTGTCGATGTGGTTGGCGTAGTCGGCCGGGGTGAGCACCTCGGACTCATCGATGTAGTCGACGCCGAGGCTCTGCAGGATCTGCGCCTCCACGAAGTGGCCGATACGGGCCTTCGCCATGACCGGAATGGAGACCGCGGAAATGATGCCGTCGATCATGTCCGGGTCGCTCATCCGGGACACGCCGCCCTGGGCACGAATGTCCGCGGGCACTCGCTCCAGTGCCATCACCGCGACCGCGCCCGCGTCCTCGGCGATCTTGGCCTGCTCCGGCGTGACGACATCCATGATCACCCCGCCCTTGAGCATCTCGGCCATGCCGCGCTTCACGCGGGCGGTGCCGACGGTCTGGGTGGTCTCAGGGGTGGTCACGGCTAATTCCTCCAGCATGTGCGCCAATCGGTCGCTCGGATGCGAACGCCACGATTCTAAGCCGGTGGCAAAAGGCCACTTGATAGCCAGTTGGAGGGCACTGGCCTGGTGTGATCTCGGTTATGCGCCGTGGGCCGGGAGGGCTCGGCGAGCGCGCCATCCCGGCTGCCCGGCCGTTGCCCGGCGCCGGCTCACAGCGGGCCGACCACCAGCAACGTCGCCCAGTACTCCGCGGCCGCGGGGCCGATCAGCGGCAACAGGAAATCGAACAGCAGGTACGACATGAACGAACTACCTCCACAACCGAGCTGGAACGGCCCCGCCGACGGCAGGACCACGACACCGAACTGACATGCGTCCCTGACAGCAGTACCCTCCGGCGCGCCGAATCATCGCGACGCTATCACGATCGTGAAACACATCACATGCGTTCGGGCCGGTCAGCGGATGGAGCGGACCTCCGGGTCGGCGGTGCCCGATGCCGCCTCGGCGGCTTCGCCCAGCAATTCATCCAGGTGATACGGGTAGACGGTTTCGCCGGAGCGGTCCAGCGCGACGATATCGGCCGCGGTGCACCATTTGTGCCCGGTGATCGAGCGACGCTCGATCAGGGTCCGATTCGCCGCGTGCGGTTCGAATCCACGCGCCCGCAGCGCGAAGAACAGTTCCTCCGACCGGATCAGCTCACCATCGAAGGGGAACACCGCGACCCGCCGCCAGATCGGGCCGCGCAGGTCGGCCGGATCCGCGCGGTAGCCGGTCTCCTCGTACAGTTCCCGCACGGCCGCCGCGCGCAGACTCTCTCCCGGGTCCACGCCGCCGCCGACGGTGAACCAGAACGACACCTCCGGCGTCTTCGGGTCGTTGCCGCGCATCAGCAACGTCCGGCCGTTCTCGTCGAACAGCACGACCCGCGCCGTGGTGCGGATGGTGTCGACCGCCAGGCCGGTGGACGCCGCGGGAGTGGCGCGCTCGGTGATCTCGAAGTAGGAAGGCAGCGGGGCGGTACCGCCGAGGTGCAGGATCCGGACCGGTCGGCGGGTGCGCAGCGCCAGCGTGTCGCGCACGGCGTCGTTGTGGAAGCGGCGGGCGATCAGCACCCTGGCCTCGGCGTCGGCCAGTTCGGCGACCAGTTGCGGGCGCAGCGTGCCGATGTCCACCGCCGACAACGCGGAGGACAGCCGGTTCTCCACCGTCTCCCGTTCGGCACGCCCGGCGCGCTCGGCCCGGTCGGCCAGGGCCGAGAGTTGTCTGGCCTGCTCCGCCATGGCCGGATCGGACACCGGGCCCGCGATCGCCATGGCGACCGACCGGGCCACCACCGCCCGCCGGGCCAGCGCCGCGTCCAGCGCCTGCCAGGACTGGTCGGAGCGCACGTGCAGCCGGTCGAGCCGGTTGGCGGTGGAGTACGCCCACAGACCGATCGCGACGACGATCGCCGCGATCAGCGCGAGGACGAGAACGGTCGTGGCGGAGAACGTGATCATCCGGCGGCCCGAACTCGGGTGTCGCCGACGGTCACCGTCTCGTAGACGCGCAGGATCTGTTCGGCCACCACCGGCCAGTCGTACTCGCCGACCACCTGTGTCGCGGTGCGCACCAGCGCCTCTCTGCGCACCTCGTCGGTGAGCACAGTGTGCAGCGCGGCGGCCAGGGCCGCCGAATCCCCGATCGGGACCAGCATGCCCGCCGTGCCGTCCCGCAGTACCCGGCGGAAGGCGTCCAGCTCACTGGCCACCACCGCGGTGCCTGCCGCCATCGCCTCGATGAGGATGATGCCGAAGCTCTCCCCGCCCAGGTTGGGCGCCACGTACACGTCCGCGCTGCGCATCGCCGAAGCCTTCTCCTCGTCGGACACCTGGCCGAGGAAGCGCAGGTGGCCTGCCAGCTTGCCCGCTTCGCGGCGCAACCGGTCCTCGTCGCCGCGGCCGACGATCAGGATCTCGACGTCGGGATGCCTGCGCACCAGATCGGGCAGCGCGCCGAGCAGTACCTCCATGCCCTTACGCGGCTCGTCGTAGCGTCCCAGGAACAGCACCGTGCCGCCGGAGCGCGGATAGCCGGGCAGCATCGGCGCACGGGCGAACGCCGGGACGTCGACCCCGTTGGGGATCTCCACCGCGTCCGAGCCCAGCGCCTCGACCTGCCAGCGGCGCGCCAGCTCGGAGACCGCGATACGGCCGGAGATCTTCTCGTGATACGGCCGCAGCACGCCCTGGAAAGTGCTCAGCACCAAGGACTTCGTCGTCGAGGTGTGGAAGGTCGCGACGATCGGACCCTCGGCGATCTTCAACGCGAGCATGGACAGGCTCGGCGCGTTCGGTTCGTGGATGTGCAGGACGTCGAAGTCGTTGCCGTCGATCCACCGGCGAATCCTGGTGTAGGCCATGGGCCCGAACGACAGCCTGGCCACCGACCCGTTGTACGGGATGGCCACCGCCCGGCCCGCCGACACCACGAACTCCGGAAGCGGAGTGTCCTCCGACGCGGGCGCGAGCACGCTCACCTTGTGCCCCCGCTCGATGAACACCCGCGCCAGCTCGACTACATGTGCCTGCACCCCACCGGGGACGTCGAACGAATAGGGGCAGACCATGCCGATCTTCATGGCGATACGTCTCCCTGCTCGGCCCCGAGGCTCGCCTGTGCGGTGTCGATCATCGCGCGCCGCCGGGGCGAGAGATCGCTCTCCCACAATGGTTGCAGCATGTGCCAGTCCGCGGGATGCTCGGCGATATTCGCCGCGAAGCGATCCGCCAGCGCCTGCGTGGCCGCGGCTACGCCACCGGAAACGTCCACCGGCGCCTCGACCTTCAGGCCCCAGTTCTCGCGGCCGTCGGCCTCGACCTCGAACCACGCGTGCACCGGCAGCAGCGCCGCGCCGGTCTCGATGGCCAGTTTCGCCGAGCCCGCGGGCATCCAGGTGCGCTCACCGAAGAACTGGACCGGAACGCCCTTGCCGGTGAGGTCGCGTTCGCCCATCAGGCACACGATCCTGTTCTGCCGCAGGCGGGCCGCCAACTGGTCGAACGGCGGTTGCTCGCCACCGGTCAGCGGGAACACTTCGAAGCCCAGGCTCTCCCGGTAGGCGACGAACCGCTCGAACAGCGATTCCGGCTTCAACCGCTCGGCCACGGTGGAGAAGCTGCCGTAGTGCTGTACCAGCCAGACGCCCGCCATGTCCCAGTTGCCGGAGTGCGGCAGCACGAAGACGACGCCACGGCCCTGTGCGAGTGCGGCGTCCAGGTATTGCAGCCCCGCGACGAAGTAGTCGATCGCCGCATGGTCCATCCCGGGCAGCCGGAACGCTTCCCGCCAATATCGCGCGTACGACCGCATGCCGGCGCTGATCAGCTCGTCCGGCACGTCGGCGGGCAGTACGCCGAGCACGCGCGCCAGGTTGCGCCGCAACTGGTTCGGCGCGCCGCCCGCGTGGAACTCCCGATTCGCGCGACGGGCGACCCGGTCCCCGCCCCACTCGAACAGTCGCCGGGCCGTCGACTCCGGCAGTGCGCGCACCAGCCGCCAGCCCGCCGCGTATCCGGCGGCGCCGAGCTGCTCCCCTATCGTCATCCGCACTCCCGCACCACAGGTCCGCTGTCCATCGTCGCGAATACCCGGACGCCGCCGTCGATCGGCCTGCGCCCCGCACGGCGTGAGATCACGACGGAAGTCCCGGGGTGTCGGCGGTTCCCGCGCTCGGGCTCTGCGGCCGCGCGGCCGGGATCACCGTGCGCGCCCCCGGCGAGTTGCGCACGGCCAGCACCCGCTGCACGACGGTGACGATACTGAGCACGGCGAGGATCCACATGGCCGCGTGCACGGCGTAGGTGAGCCACTCGATCCCCCAGTAGCCGGCGATGCCGGTGAATCCGGCGCCCACCAGCACGATGATCAGCCGATCCGGCCGCTCGATGATGCCGCCGTCCGCGGACAGCCCGCTGGCCTCCGCGCGCGCCTTGGCATAGGAGATCACCTGCGAGGTCACCAGAACGACCAGCGTCGCGGCGAACAGCGGCCTGTGCTGTTCGTGGAAGACCGCCCACCAGGCCAGCCCGGCGAAGATGGCGCCATCGGCAAGCCGGTCACAGGTGGCGTCCAGCACCGCGCCGTATTTCGTGCCGCCGCCGCGCGCCCTGGCCATCGCCCCGTCGAGCATGTCGAACATGACGAACAACCAGATCACCATGGTTCCCCAGAACAGGTGTCCGGTGGGGAACAGCGTGACCGCGGCGACGATGGAGGCGGTGGTGCCGATCAGCGTCACGGCATCGGGCGTGAGTCCTGTGCCGACCAGCGCCCGGCCCAGCGGAGCCGTCGCCTTGGCGAACGTCTCGCGGCCGAAGAAGCTCAGCACGGCCGATCCACCCGGTCGCTCATCTCTGGGCCTCCTTCCAGGCCGCCGACAGCAGCGCCCTGGTCTCCCGCAGCAGTTGCGGCATCACCTTCGCCCCGCCGATGACGGTGATGAAGTTCGCGTCTCCGCCCCAGCGCGGCACGATGTGCTGGTGCAGGTGATCGGCCAGCGACCCACCGGCCACCCCGCCGAGATTCAGCCCGACGTTGAACCCGTGCGGCCGGGACACCTTCTTCATCACCCGGATCGCCTGCTGGGTGAAGGCCATCAGTTCGGCGCTCTCCGCCTCGGTGAGGTCCTCCAGGTTCGCCACCTTGCGGTACGGCACGACCATCATGTGCCCCGGGTTGTACGGGTACAGGTTGAGCACGGCGTACACCAGCTCACCCCGCGCGACGACCAGTCCGTCCTCATCGGCCATCTTCGGGATGTCGGTGAAGGGATGGCCGGTGGAATCCTTCGGCCCGGTGGCCGCCTCCGCGATGTAGGACATGCGATACGGCGTCCACAGCCGCAGCAGCCGATCCGGTTCGCCCGCGCCACTGTCCACGATGCTGCCCGGCTCCTCTGGGCTCGCGGTTCCGTCCAGATCCGCGAGCCCGTCCGGCACGGTCCGCTCGGTCATGCCGTGCCCTTGATCTCGAAACCGTCGGCCGTCGGCGACGCGTTCTGCCGCTGGGCGATCCACGCGACGATGGTGGCCACCGCGTCGTCGACCGGTACGCCGTTGACCTTAGTACCGTCGCGGAAGCGGAAGCTCACGGCGTTCGCGGTCACGTCGCGCTCGCCGGCCAGCAGCATGAAGGGCACCTTCTGCGCGTTGTTATTGAAGATCTTCTTCTGCATGCGATCGTCGCTGCGATCCACCAGTGCCCGGATGCCCTCGTCCTGCAACCGTTCGATCACCCGATCCAGATGCGGGGCAAAGGTTTCGGCGACCGGGATGCCGACGACCTGCACGGGCGAGAGCCAGGCCGGGAACGCGCCCGCGTAGTGCTCGGTGAGCACACCGAAGAATCGCTCGATCGAGCCGAACAGCGCGCGGTGGATCATGACCGGCCGCTGCTTGGTGCCGTCGGAGGCGGTGTATTCCAGGTCGAAGCGCTCGGGCAGGTTGAAGTCCAGCTGGATGGTCGACATCTGCCAGGTGCGGCCGAGCGCGTCCTTGGCCTGCACCGAGATCTTGGGGCCGTAGAAGGCGGCGCCACCCGGATCGGGCACCAACTCCAGGCCGGAGGCGGAGGCGACCTTGGACAAGGTCTCGGTGGCCTCCTCCCAGATCTCGTCGGAACCGACGAACTTCTTCGGGTCCTTGGTGGACAGCTCGAGGTAGAAGTCGTCGAGGCCGTAGTCCTTCAGCAGATCCAGCACGAACCGCAGCGTGTCGGTCAGTTCGCCGTGCATCTGCTCTTTGGTGCAGTAGATGTGCGCGTCGTCCTGCGTCATGCCGCGCACCCGAGTCAGGCCGTGCACCACGCCGGACTTCTCGTAGCGGTAGACCGAGCCGAACTCGAACAGCCGAAGCGGCAGCTCCCGGTACGACCGGCCGCGGGCGCGGAAGATCAGGTTGTGCATCGGGCAGTTCATCGGCTTGACGTAGTAGTCCTGGCCGGGCTTGCGGACGGTGCCGTCCTCGTTGAGCTCGGCGTCCAGGTGCATGGCCGGGAACATGCCGTCGCGGTACCAGTCCAGGTGGCCGGAGACCTCGAACAGGTGGCCCTTGGTGATGTGCGGGGTGTTGACGAACTCGTAGCCCGCCGCGACGTGCCTGCGGCGCGAGTACTCCTCCAGCTCCTTGCGGATGATCCCGCCCTTCGGGTGGAACACCGGAAGGCCGGAGCCGAGTTCGTCGGGGAAGCTGAACAGGTCCAGCTCCAGGCCGAGCTTGCGGTGGTCGCGGCGCTCGGCCTCGGCGAGCAGGTGCAGATGCTCGTCGAGCGCCTCCTGCGATTCCCACGCGGTGCCGTAGATGCGCTGCAGGTCCTCGCGGCTCTGGTCGCCGCGCCAGTAGGCGGCCGAGCTGCGGGTCAGCTTGAAGGCGGGGATGAACTTCGTGGTCGGGATGTGCGGACCGCGGCACAGGTCGCCCCAGATCCGCTCACCGGTGCGCGGATCCAGGTTGTCGTAGATGGTCAGCTCTTTGCCGCCGACCTCCATGACCTCGGGATCGTCGATGCCGGACTTGTCGCTGATCAGCTCCAGTTTGAACGGCTCCCCGGCCAGTTCGACCCTGGCGTCCTCGATCTCGACCACCCGGCGGGAGAACCGCTGCGCGCCTTTGACGATCTTCTTCATCCGGGATTCCAGCTTGGCCAGATCCTCCGGGGTGAACGGCCGTTCGACGCGGAAATCGTAGTAGAACCCGTCCTTGATGTAGGGACCGATGCCCAGCTTGGCCTCGGGGAACTCCTGCTGCACGGCCTGGGCGAGCACATGCGCGGCGGAGTGCCGGATGACGTTGCGGCCCTCGGCGGTGTTCGCCGCTACCGGCTCCACGTCCACGTCGTCGGCCGGGGTCCAGGAGAGGTCCTTGAGCTCACCGTCCACCCGGACGACCACGACGGTCTCCGGCCCCTTGGTCGGCAGGCCCGCCTCGCGCACCGCGGCGCCCGCCGTCGTCCCGCCCGGCACCCGGACGAGGGTGACTGGGCTGATGGGGGCTGAGGTGGTCACGGCTGCGCTCTCCTTGGCGTTCTCGTGTGCGGGCGGGGCCCGCTGGATGGTGGCCGATCGCGAGTTCGTCCGGCGCGACCATGCTACTGTCCCGCCGCTGTCCTGCCGCTTCGGGCCTTTGGCCGTACCGGTCGGGTGGCGCGGGAAACCACTTGCGCCTCGCGCGGGTTGCTCTGCTCAGTTTTCGGCGGCCAGGTCCGCGAGCAGTGCGGTCCGTTCGGCCGCGGGCCGCTTCGGGCAGCTGGTGCACATCTGGCAACCCGGCACCTCGAATACCAGGCAGCAGGAGATGCGCCGGACGAAGGTGCGTCCACCGATCTCCACGAACCGCGGCACCGGGAGTTTGCCCGCGATGTCGGCCGCCAGCCGCGCCCCCGCTTCCGGCGAACCGGCGTCGAGCGCGCGGTTGCCGATCGCGTCGGCGGCGATCGCCCACAGCGCGGGGACTCCCGCGCCGGACACCTCGGCGACCGGCGGGATCACGACCCCGAGCGTGTCGCGCAGCGCCGTCGCGCCGCTGACGGAGGCAACAGCGTGCGCAGGCACGCGCACGCGCTCGACGCCACCGTCCGGGCGCACCTCGCACTCCAGCCGGTCCAGCGCGGGGACGGGGGCGTCCTGGTCGTCCGCGTAGGCCCGCGCGAGCTGCTCCACCAGAGCGGAGGCGACCATGCACCACCACAGCGTGCCCGCGATGCGCGGCGACGTGGTCCCCCAGGAATGGCCCATCTCCGCGATGCGCGCGGCCAGCCATTCCGGTTCGGTGAGCACGCGCCCCGGAACGGTGGTCACCGTTGCAGGGGGCTGCGCAGCCATTCCCATTCGACTCCGATCCAACTACCCACGAGCCCGAAGGTTCCCAATATCCACAGCGTCGCCACGACCAACGCGGCGGTGCCGATCGCCCCGACGGCCTGCACGGGCCTGCCCTGCCTGCGGTACCAGTCCATCAATTGCCGGTACCGGTCCCGTAACCAGGCCAATGCGCTACGCGCCCAAGCGAATTCGGTGGCGAGAATGCCGAGGCCTGCGAACACGATCGCCCAGCCGGGACCGGGATAGGGGATCGCGAGCACGCCGACCGCGAGCACGGCGACACCGACGACCGCGACGACGATCCGGTAGACGAGGTAGAGCTTAGGCCGTCGTTCGAGGCCGGCGCGGAAGGCGCGCCAGCGGGTCGGATCGTCGGAGCTCGTTTCCAGGTCTGCGGTCACGTTCCCAGGGTACGAGCAGTCCGGCAGACCGAATCGCGCTCTCGACCGTCCGGATACAGCGATCCCGCCCGGGCGGCGCGCCCGGGCGGGATCACCCATCCCCGTCGATCACACGAGTTCGGGCGTGTGCTGATGGCCCGCGTCATCGATGTGCGCGATACCGTTCTCGGTCACCTCGACGACCCGGGCACTGGCGATGTCGAAGAACAGGCCCGACACCGTGACGCCGCGCTCGGCGATCGCCTTGCGCACCGCCGGGTGCCGGTGCAGCAACTCGAGCTGCACCGCGACGTTCACCATGGCCAGCTGATCGACCTCGCCGAAACCGGCCTCCTGCGCCGCGGCCGCTACCGGATGGCCCGCGCGGTATCGCTCCAGGCTCGGGCGCGCATGCGCGAGCCAGGCGTCCACACCGGGTACCTCGGCGCCGGTGTGCAGCGCGTTCATCGCGCCGCAGGAGGAATGCCCGCAGACCACGATCGAGCGGACGTTCAACTGCTCGAGCGCGAACACCAGTGCCGCCTCGACCGACGCGTCACCCTCGGCGGGCGCGAGGTTGCCCACGTTGCGCACGGTGAACAGGTCGCCCGGTCCGCTGTTGGTGATGATGTTCGGCACGATCCGCGAGTCCGAGCAGGTCAGGAAGAACGAATCCGGGTCCTGCTTGTCGCGCAGTTCGTCCAGGTGCGGCCGGACCACGTGCGCGTGGCTGCGGTGATAGGCCGCGACGCCCGCCGCGACCGGATTCTCGTGCCGCTCGTCGCGTCGCCAGGGGCCGAGGATGTCGTCCCAGACCGAGCGCGCGAAGCTCCGCGCGGGCGGTTGCGCGCCCGCGTGGGCCATCCTGGCTCCGCCGATCTCCACGAAATCGACGCTGCCTCCGCTGTTCACCTGCTGGCGGGCGAACTCCTCGATGGCCTCGAAGGCCGCGTGATCGAGGAAGTCGACGGTCATCTCCACCGTGACGTCGGCTCCCGGGGGGATCTTCGCGAACTGCGCCGACAGCTTCGGCAGTGCGAGGAAGGTGGCCGAGCCGTCGATGGCGAAGAGCCAGCGCTGCGTACCGGGGACCTGCTCGGCCCTGACCGCCACCCGGACGACCCGCCACAGCAGCAGCCCGAAGGCCAGGCCGAGGCCGATGAGTACGCCCTCGAGCAGGTTCAGGAACACCACACCGAGCACCGTGACGGCGTAGACCAGCAGGTCGCCGGTGCGCCGGGCCAGTTTGATGTGGGCCAGCTTGACCAGCTGGGTGCCGATCACGATGAGCAGACCGGCCAGCGCGGCCTTCGGGATCTGCTCCACCACGGATACCAGCGCCACGGAGAACACCAGCAGCCAGACGCCGTGCAGGATCGCGGAGGCGCGGCTGCGCGCTCCCGCCTGCACGTTGGTGGCGCTCCGCACGATCACGCCGGTGACCGGCAGGCCGCCGAGCAGGCCGGACAGCACATTCGCCGAACCCTGGCCGATCAGCTCGCGATCGAAGTCGGTGCGCTTGCGCGAGTGCATCTTGTCCACGGCGACCGCGGACAGCAGGCTCTCCACGCTGGCGATCAGGGCGATGGTGAGGACGGCCAGAGCCAGACCCGACCAATCGCCGCTGGGCAGCGCGGGCAGGCCGATCGCGTCGAACAGCGAGCCGTTGAGCACGATGCGCTCGGCATTCAGCGGCAACGCCAACGACAACGCCGTGCCCACGAGCACCGCGACCAACGGGCCCGGCACCACGCGCACCCTGGCGGGCAGGTATTTCCAGCTGACCATGATGGCGATCACGACCGCGCCGATCAGCGTGCCGCCGCTGTGCAGGGACAACAGCTGCCCGGGCAGCTCGGTGATGTTGCGCCAAGCCGAGCTGTGCGAGGAACCGCCGAGCAGCACATGGATCTGTTGCAGCGCGATCGTGATGCCGATGCCGGCGAGCATCGCGTGCACCACCACGGGCGCCACGGCGAGCGCCGCTCTGGCCACCCGGCTGAGGCCGAGCAGGATCTGCAGCACACCGGCCGCGAAGACGATGAAACACGTGGTGCGCCAGCCGAATTGATTGATCGTCTCGGCGACGACCACGGTGAGGCCCGCGGCGGGGCCGCTCACCTGGAGGACCGACCCGCCGAGCGTTCCGGCGACGATACCGCCGATCACGGCGGCGATGAGCCCGGCGGCGACGGGGGCTCCGGAGGCGATCGCGATGCCCAGCGAAAGTGGTAGCGCGACAAGGAAAACCACGATCGAGGCGGGTACATCGTGGCGGAGGATCTCGGTGAAGCGATCGGACAGTGGTCCGGAACTGCGGCCCGGGTCCGCCGGTGCGGGTACGGACGGTGGCGGGGCTAAATCGTGATCGATAGCCATGACTCTCCTTCGCCGACTCGGCTGATTCGCCGAGGTCGGTTGACGATCAACATGTCCAGCAGGGCACAAGACCGCGAACCGGCATCTCGCGGTGAAGCAGTCCCGACACAGCGATGAGTCGAGATGTAAACACGGACAAGTGTATTGGTAAAGACTTAGCAAAGCCTGAGAAGTTCGCCGATTGTGTGTAGTTCCCCACTGTCCTCTCGTCGTTATCACCGTGACGCACCGCACATCGCCTGGTCAGACCGGTTCTGCGGCGATCCGCCTCTCCTGGTCGCCGAACTCCGCGATGCCGTCGACCATGACCTCGATCACGCGGGCCGTGGCGAGATCGAAAAACAACCCCGACACCGCTACGCCCCGCTCCTCGATCCCCCGGCGCACGACCGGGTGCGCGTGCAGCGTCTCCAGCTGCACCGCGACGTTCACCATGCCCAGCTGGTCCACCTCGCCGAACCCCGCGACGGCCGCGGCGGCGGCTACCGGATGCCCCAGCCGGTAGCGCTCCAGGCTCGGGCGCGCATGCGCCAGCCAGTCGCCGAGACCGGTCCCGGCACGCACCTCGCGGTGCAGCGCCTCCATCGCACCGCAGCCGGAATGACCGCATACCACGACCGCGCGCACGTCCAGCCGCTCCAACGCGTAGATCAGGGCCGCTTCCACCGAGACGTCCCCGCCGCGCACCGGCACCAGGTTGCCCACGTTGCGCACGGTGAACAGGTCGCCCGGTCCGCTGTTGGTGATGACGTTCGGCACGATTCGCGCGTCCGCGCAGGTCAGGAAGAACGAGTCGGCGTCGTGCCGATGGCGCAGCTTGTCCAGATGCGGGCGCAGCACGTGGGCGTGGCCGCGGTGATAGGCGGCGATACCCGCCGCGATGCGGTCCTCCCCGTTGCCCGAGCGCCGCCACGGCCCGATCACCTGGTCGATGACCTGGCGCACATGCCTGCGCTCGGGCGGCCCAGCCAAGGCGGTGGCCATCCGCGCGCTGCCCAGTTCGGCGAATTCCACTGTCGCGGAGCCGGATTCACGCTCCCGAGCCCATTCGGTGAGGAACTCGTGCGTGGCATGGTCCAGGAAATCGACGGTCATCTCGACGGTCACGTCCGCGCCCGCCGGAACCTTCGCCAGTTCCGCGGTCAGCTTCGGCAAGGCCAAGAAGGTGCACGTGCCATCGATGCTGACCACCCACCGTCGCGAGCCGGGGACGTGGGCCGCCACGATCGTCACGCGCACCACTCGCCACAGCAGCAGCGCGAACGCGAGCACCAGACCGATCACCATGCCCTGCAACAGATTCAGGAACACCACGCCCAGCACCGTCGCCAGGTAGACGTACATCTCGCCCGCTCGTCTGGCCAGCCGGATATGCGCGAGTTTGATCAGTTGCGCGCCCACGAAGATGAGCAGTCCGGCCAGCGCGGCGGTCGGGATCTGCCGTACGAGCCCGGCCAGCGCCACCGCGAACAGCAGGATCCAGACTCCGTGCAGCACGGTCGACGCCCGGCTGCGCGCGCCCGCGTTCGCGTTGGTGATGCTGCGCACGATGACGGCCGCGATCGGCAGGCCGCCGAGCAGGCCGGACACCACGTTGGCCGACCCCTGCCCGATCAGCTCCCGGTCGAAGTCGGTGCGGTGGCCCGGCCGCATCTTGTCCACCGCGACGGCCGACAGCAGGCTCTCGATGCTGGCGATGAGCGCGATCGTCACCATCGTCGTGATGACGGCGGTCGTGCCGCCGGAGGGGACGGCGGGCAGCCCGAGGGAGTCGAGCAACGAGCCGCTCAGCACGAGCCGCTCGACGTGCGTGGGCAGCAGGAGCGCCAGCAGCGTGGCGGTGACGACGGCGACGAGCGGTCCGGGAATCAGGCGCACCCGCGGCGGCACGAATCGCCAGGCGATCAGGATGACGATCACCACCAGCCCGACGCACAGGTCGCCCGTGCGCACCGACGTCAGCTGTTGCGGTAGGGCGGCCAGCGCGGCGAACGACGAACTCAGCGAGTTCCCGCCGAGCAGCACGTGCACCTGTTGCAGCGCGATCACCACACCGATGCCCGCCAGCATGCCGTGCACGACCACCGGGGCGATGGCCAGCGCGGCGCGCGCGACCCGGCTCAGCCCGAAGAGTATCTGCAGCAGGCCCGCGCCGACGGTGATGAAGCACGTTGCGGCCCAGCCGAAATGGTGCACGCTCTCGGCGACGACCACGGTGAGACTCGCGGTGGGCCCGCTGACCTGGATCGAGGAACCGCCGAGGAGACCGGCCACCACGCCGCCGACCACGGCCGCGATCAGGCCCGCGGCGACCGGAGCGCCGGCAGCCACCGCCACGCCGAGCGAAAGGGGAAGGGCGACAAGGAAAACCACGATAGAAGCGGGTAGATCGTTACGGGCGATCCGAGTCAGCCGATCGGCCATGTGCGCGTGCGGCGACGTCCGGGGTGCGGAATCGGTGTCGGTGGACATATTTTCTCCTTCGCCGGGTGGTCCCGGTTCATCGGTCAAACATGTTCTTGGCATCGAAAGCGAGCGGCGGGCGAAGCTCGGGCCGTCCCCCGTCGGTGGAGCACGACCCCTGACGCGGCGGTCGCGACAATAGTAAAGACTTCCCAAAGCGTGTGAAAAGGTTTCCGGTCGCGATGAGGGCAACCGCTACCATAATGTGACTCAGGTCACAGCGCAACAGCCATCCGGTGCCGACGCCGAGTGTTCGAAAGGGACATGCCCGCGCGCCGCCCAGTGGGCGCACCTGGCGTGGAGAATAAAGAAGACCGGGCACCAAGTGCACCGGTCTCGCATAGGGGAGTGGTCCCAGCTGGGATCGAACCAGCGACCTTCCGCGTGTGAGTCAGGCGCATCGATGCAGGTCAGGACAGTAGCACACGCTGTCGTGTCCCC